>NZ_SEBS01000014.1 GCF_004211145.1 Flavobacterium sp.
GCGATCGTGTCGGCGTTCGTGTTGAGCAACTGGCCGTTTCCATCGTGCGTTATCGGCGCGAAAACGGGGAAAAATCCAGCACCAAGCAGTCGCGTCAACCCATCGGAATTCACGTTTTCGACATCGCCCACAAAACCGAAATCAATTGCTTTCACCAGACGCTTTTTACTTAAAATCAAATTGCCGTCGGCGCCTGAAACACCGATTGCGGCAAGCCCCAAAGACTGCAGTTTCGCAACGATCGATTTGTTGATCCAGCCCGCGTAACTCATCACCGCAACCTCGAGCATGGCTTCGTCGGTGATGCGACGACCTTCGTGGAACTTGGCTTCGATGCCGAGTTTTTCGGCCAATCGCGTCGCGAGTTTTCCGCCTCCGTGCACGAGGATTTTTGCTCCGTTAAGGTTTGCAAAATCCAGCAAAACCTCGTTCAAAACGGCTGGCTCGTCGAGCACGTTTCCTCCTATTTTCAATATTGTCAGTTCAGGTTTCATAGGTTGTCGAGGATTTCATGAAGCACGGCTTGTGCCGCGAACTTTCGATTATTGGCTTGCGGAATCACGATCGAGGATTCGCTGTCGAGCACGTCGTCGGTCACGATCATGTTGCGTCGGACGGGCAGACAATGCATGAATTTCGCGTTATTCGTGCGTTTCATTTTTTCGGCCGAAACCGTCCAGCCCAAATCTTCCGACAGGATTTTTCCATATTCGCTGAACGAGCTCCAGTTTTTCGCGTAAATGAAATCGGCATCTTCGAAAGCTTTATTTTGATCGTGCGTGATCGCGCAGCCTTCGGTAATTTTCGGGTCGAGGTCGTAACCTTGAGGATTCGCGATTATGAAATCGACATCGGACATTTTCATGATTTTTACGAACGAATTCGGAACCGCGTGCGGCAATGCCTTCGGGTGCGGCGCCCAAGTCAACACGACTTTCGGACGTTTTTTGGTCGAAAACTCACGAATCGTCAACGCGTCGGCGACGGCCTGAAGCGGATGTTCGCTCGAGCCTTCCAAACTCACGACGGGAACCGACGCAAACTTTTTGAACGACGAGATCACGTGTTCCGAAACATCTTTTTCCTTGTCGGTCAAAGTCGGAAAACTCCGCACGGCCAAAATATCGCAATATTGGGAAACGACTTGCGCGGCTTCGCGGATGTGTTCGGCCTTGTTGCCGTTCATCACGACGCCGTCCTCGAATTCGAGCAGCCAGCCTTCGGTGTTCAAATTCATGACCATCGCATTCATCCCGAGGTTCGACGCGGCTTTTTGCGTACTCAGGCGCGTGCGCAGGCTCGGATTGAAAAACAGCAATCCTATGGTTTTGCGCTTGCCTAGATCTTCGCGCGAATACGGCTCGGATTTTAGTTTGGCGGCCAGATCGAGTAAGGTTTCGAGGTTTTCGATAACATCTACCGAAGTGAAATTCTTCATGTCGCGACAGTTGAAGGTTGAACAATGGATTCCAGCGCCAAGGCCAGTTTCGCAAAAAAGAAATCGACGTTAGGTTTTGTGATCGACAGCGGCGGCAAAATACGAAGCAGGTTTTTCTGGCTTGCGTTTCCCGTGAAAATGCCGTGTTCGTAGATCAATTTTCTTCGAAGTTCGGCGATCTCAAAATCGAATTCGAGACCGAGCATCAAACCGCGGCCTTTAACTTTCTTGACCTGCGAAATTTCGCTTGCTTTCTGCTGGAAATAATTGCTGACGTCGTTGACATTCGAAAGCAGATTTTCGTTTTTAATCACATCCAAAACCGACAAAGCCGCCGCGCACGCCAAATGATTTCCGCCGAAAGTCGTACCAAGCAAGCCGTGGGACGCTTTGAATTCGGGCGAAATCAAAATCCCGCCGATCGGGAAACCGTTGCCCATTCCTTTTGCAATTGAAATGATGTCGGGTTTTATGTTATGATGTTGGTGCGCGAAAAATGTCCCGCTTCGGCCGTAACCGCTTTGGATTTCGTCGAGAATCAAAACGGCATTTTGTTTTTTCGTTTCGGCCGACAGGAATTGGAAAAATTTGGTCGATGCTTCGTCCAATCCGCCGACGCCTTGAATTCCTTCGATGATGACGCAGGCGACGTCGCCCTTTTTTAGTTCGTCGGAAACCGATTTTTCATCGTTCAATTCAAAAAAAAGGACCTGGTGCGAATTGATCGGCGCGACGATCGATTTGTTGTCGGTTGCGGCGACTGCGGCCGAAGTTCGTCCGTGAAAACTCTTCCTGAACGCGATTACTTTCGATTTCTTCGTGTGGAACGATGCGAGCTTGAGCGCGTTCTCGTTGGCTTCGGCTCCCGAATTGCACAGGAAAAGCGAGTAATCCTGATATCCTGAAAACGCACAGAGTTTCTCGGCCAACGCATTTTGCAACGGATTTTGGATCGAATTGGAATAAAACCCGATCTTCGAAACCTGATCAAAAACGGCTTTTACGTAGTCCGGATGCGAATGCCCGATCGAAATCACGCCGTGACCTCCGTAGAAATCAAGGAATTCCCGACCGCTTTCATCGTACACTTTGCTGCCCGAAGCGCGAACCGGCGTGATGTCGTACAAAGGATAAACGTCAAATAAATTTTTCATCGCGAATGGATTAGAAGCCGGACGCTTTGAGCTTCAGCCCAGCGGTCTCGTCAAGGTTCAACATTAGGTTCATGTTTTGGATCGCCTGTCCTGACGCGCCTTTGACGAGATTATCGATCACCGAAGTCAACAATAAATACTCACCTTTTTGCTCCAGGCTAATCAGCGATTTGTTTGTTTGCAGTACCGTTTTCAGGCCGATGTTTTGGGTCGTGACGTTTACGAAAGGCTCTTTATCATAGAATTCCTCGTAGGTTTTTAATACTTCGGCGAACGGGATTTCGAGTTTCGTATATAGGGTCGCAAAAATACCACGCGTAAAATCTCCTCGATTTGGAATGAACAACAAATTCCCGATTTCGGACGATGAGATCTCGCTCAAATTCTGATTGATTTCGCCCAAATGCTGATGTTCGAACGCTTTATAATGCGACATATTTCCCGTTCGATACGGATGATGCGAGGTCGCCGACAACTGCGCTCCAGCGCCCGTACTTCCAGTCGTGGCGTTGATATGGACGTCGCTTTTTAGCCATGCGTTTTGCGCGAGCGGAAGCAATGCCAATTGGATCGCCGTTGCAAAACAACCGGGATTCGCGATGGCGTTCGATTTCGAAATCGCAACCCTGTTCAACTCGGGAAGCCCGTACACGAATGTCCGATCCTGGAAATTCGCGTCGGCCGCCAAGCGGAAATCGTTGCCGAGATCGATGATTTTCGTCTCTTGTGGAAATGGGTGAAGCGATAGGAATTCCTTTGATTTTCCGTGCCCGAGGCAGAAAAATACGACGTCGACGTCGGTGTTGACCTCAGATGTAAAGTCGGGTAAATTTTCTCCAATCAAATCCTGATGCACAAAATGTACAGGTTTCCCCGCGAAGGTCGTACTGTACACAAAATCGATCTCGACTTGCGGATGATTGACGAGTAATCGAAGCAATTCGCCTCCCGTGTAGCCCGAGGCGCCGATGATTCCTACCTTATTCATAATTTTCTTGGTTTACCTGCGAATAAATCGCTTGGGCGTTGCCCGTTAATTTGATGAAACCTTTGGCGTCATCGGCACTCCAGGCGTTGTTCATTTCACCGTATTGCCCGAATTGGGTGTTCATGAGATCGTGATCGGACTCGATTCCGTCAAGCGAAAAATGATACGGACGCAACGTTGCCGTGACGATTCCCGTAACATTCGCCTGCGTATCGGCCAAAAAGGTTTCGATGTTGCGCATCACGGGATCGAGATATTGGCCTTCGTGGAACAACATGCCGTACCAATTCCCGAGTTGTTCTTTCCAGTATTGCTGCCATTTCGAAAGCACGTGTTTCTCGAGCAGATGATGGGCTTTTATGATAACGAGCGGTGCGGCAGCTTCGAATCCGACGCGACCTTTAATGCCGATGATCGTATCGCCGACATGGATATCGCGCCCGATACCGAACGCCGACGCGATGTTTTCGAGTGCGACGATATTGGTTGACGGTTTGTCGAAATATCCGTTCAACCCGACAAGTTCGCCCTTTTCAAAATGAAGCGTGACTTTTTGAGGTTCCGACGTTTCGACTTGCGATGGAAAGGCGCTTTCGGGCAACGGAAGATGCGATGTCAACGTCTCTTTTCCTCCAACCGATGTTCCCCAAATGCCTTTGTTGATCGAATATTGCGCCTTTTCCCACGAATATTCCACGCCGTTTTGCTGCAGCCATTCGACTTCCTGCTGACGGCTAAGTTTCAAATCTCTTATGGGAGTTATGATTTCAATTTCAGGTGCGATGGTTCGGAAAATCAAATCGAAACGGATTTGGTCGTTTCCGGCTCCGGTGCTGCCGTGTGCGATCGCGTCGGCGCCTATCTGTTTGGCGAATTGTATGGCTTCGATGGCCTGGAAAACGCGTTCGGCCGAAACCGATAACGGATAAGTGTTGTTTTTGAGCACGTTCCCGTAAATGAGAAAACGGATCGCCTCGTCGTAATATTTATCGATGATATCTCGGTTCACATGCGCTTTACTGCCGAGCTCGTAGCCGCGCTTTTCGATCGAATCGAGTTCATCGGCCGAAAATCCTCCCGTATTCACGAGAATCGTATGCACTTCATAACCTTGCTGCTGCAGATATTTGAGGCAAAATGAGGTGTCAAGGCCGCCGCTGTAGGCCAGGACTATTTTTTTTATCGCTGTCATGTCGTAGTTGTTTGTTTCGATTTGAGTTTCGGCTTTTCTTTTTTGAGGAAAAGCGCTTGCTTGATGCTTTTCAACCGCGAGAGTACTTTTTGGTTGAATGTATATTTTTCGCGGTTCTTGTCTTTTTCAGGATCGTAAAGCATGCCCGTGCACAAGCACATTTTGTAGTCCTTGCGTTGCAGTATGTCGAAATTCGTGCAGCCGCTGCAGCCTTTCCAAAAACTCGGATCGTCAGTCAGTTCTGAAAACGGGACGGGCTTGTAACCGAGTTCGGAGTTGATTTTCATAACGGCCAAACCCGTCGTGATCCCGAATATTTTTGCGCCCGGAAACTTCTCCTGCGAATATTCGAAAACTCTTGTCTTGATGCTTTTCGCGAGTCCGAGATTCCTGAAATCGGGATGCACGATCAATCCGCTGTTGGCCACGAACTTGCCGTGCTGCCAGCTTTCGATATAGCAGAATCCGGCGAAACGGTCACCATCGACTGCAATTATTGCGTCGCCATTCTGCATCTTGTTCAGGATGTATTCGGGCGAGCGTTTGGCAATTCCGGTTCCGCGAAGCAAAGCCGAAGCTTCGATGGTGTCGCAAATTTCCTGTGCGAAACGATAATGTGCTTCACGGGCGACCACGATTGAGATACCCATTGTGTTGAAATTTGATTGTACGTAAACTGAAAACTATTTGGGGAAGGGAACCGGACGCATCGGTTCATGAAGATCGCAGACCTTACGGTCGGAATCGTCGTCGGCTTGCAAAAGATGCAAAAACCGAAATCGAAGCCAATGGGCTGAAAGGGGAAAAAAGGGAAATGGAATTTTTCAAAACAAATACAAAAAGGTTACAAAATCACGAGTCAAGAACTTAAGCCTGCTTAGCTGTTCCTGGTCGTCGTCGCGGTGAAGTAAGCGCGATATGATTATGTGCCTTTGTATTCATGGTAGCAAATTTATAGTATTTGAAAACTTTACCCGTCATTTTTGATGCTAAAAAAATACTAATTTCGTCGAAACCGTTTTCGGACGTTAAAAAAAATAGGCCTCGAGAATTTCGAAGCCTATTTTTTAAGATTTTGACAAAATATATTACGGATTGACCGTCTTGTCTTTTTTCATGCTTACCGTTTTGGTGGTTTTCGACTGCAAATCGTCGAGAATGTTCACCGCTTCGTCCACATAAATGTCCTTGTTGAGGCTTTCGTGCCATCTCTTGCGTTTTTCCTTGAGCAAATCGTCTTTCACGATCTGATCTTTCTCATACGGCAACGACTCGAACTTAAGGCTGTTGTGGTATTCTGAAAGCACTTTGTATTTCTTGGCTTTTTCCTCGAGTGAATTTTGTTCGTTACGGAACTTATCGAGTTTTAGGCTGTACACATTTTCTTCGCTGCGATCGTTGATCCATTTCGCGTTCTCGTCGATAAGCTTGAACTGTTGGTTCGCGGCCATACGCTTGCGGCTGTTCTCGATGGCGACGTTGAAATTCGATTGCTTATTCCAGACCTTATAATCGGCGGGATCGATTTTATCCCACGGCATTGCATTGTCGATATCGCGCTCACCCATTTTCACGTACGAATAACGATCGGGCATCGCCACATCGCTGCTCACACCGTCGAGCTGGGTCGAACCTCCATTGATCCTATAGAACTTTTGGGTCGTCGTTTTAAGCGCTCCCAAATCGCCGTAGTCGCTGTTGCGTACGAAGTTATTCAGATCAATCACGTTCTGCACGGTTCCTTTTCCGTATGTCTGCTTGCTCCCGATGATCACGCCTCGTTTGTAATCTTGGATCGCGGCTGCCAAAATCTCTGAAGCCGAAGCCGAGAAACTGTTTACCATGATCACGAGCGGACCGTCGTATTCTACCTTCGGATCTTTGTCATACAAGACTTCTTTCTTCTTTCCGGCCGATTTCACCTGAACGATCGGGCCTTCATCGATGAACAATCCGGCGATATCGACCACGGTTTTAAGAGAACCGCCTCCGTTGTCGCGCACGTCGAGGATGATTCCCTGGACATTTTCTTTTTTAAGGCGCTCGACTTCAAGTGCGATATCTTTTCCGGCATCGCGAGCGTTCGCATTGTCAAAGTCGATGTAGAATTTAGGCAGGTAAATCATGCCGTATTTCATTCCGTTCTTCTCGATGATCGTCGATTTGGCGTACGTTTCCTCGATTTCGACTTCATCGCGGATGATTGAAATCACTTTCATCGTCCCGTCGGCTTTTTTGACAGACAAGCGAACCTCAGTTCCTTTTGGACCTTTGATCTTTTTCACGACATCGTCAAGACGCATCCCGACAACATCGACAGGCTCTTTGTCGCCTTGCCCGACTTTGAGGATGACGTCGCCCGATTCGAGTTCTTTTCCTCTCCAAGCAGGTCCGCCTGAAATAAGTTCGGTGATTTCAGTGAAGTCGTTTTTCTTTTGCAGACGCGCACCGATTCCTTCGAGTTTTCCGCTCATCGAAAC
Source organism: Flavobacterium sp. (assembly GCF_004211145.1). GTDB lineage: Bacteria > Bacteroidota > Bacteroidia > Flavobacteriales > Flavobacteriaceae > Flavobacterium. The sequence continues at coordinate 7,253 of NZ_SEBS01000014.1, forward strand.
GTCGAAACGCTCTTTTTCATCGGGTGGAAAATAAGATGTATGCGGATCGAAACGCGATGCGATTGCGTTGATGTATACTGAGAACCAATCGTTCCTGTCCAAATCGTCGATGAAACCGAAGTATTCGTTAAGCGATTTCAACGAACTTTCACGTGTTTCCTTTTCAAGTTCGGCAAATGATTTCTTCTCGATTTTAACGGCTTCTTCTTTCTTTTTCTCGAGTACTCTTTGGGCGTCTTCCTGGCTGTCTTCTTCAAGCGTGGCCGATGGTTTTTCGACCTTCGCCTTGCCTTCCTGCAAATCGAGTTTGTCGGCCAATGAAGAAAGCGTCGACAATTTTACCTGCTTGCGCCATTTCTCTTTGAGCTCGGCTGTGGTTTTGGCGTACGGAAGCTTCTCGGAATCCGTGTTGAAACTCTCGTCTACATTATAGTCGAACGGTTTGTCGAGAATTTCCTTATAATAGACTTTGCTCTCTTTGATGCGTTCCAACAAACGGTTGTACGTCAAATTGAAGAACGATAAATCCTTGTTCTTGATCTGGTCGTCGAGCTGGGTTTCGTACTTCACGAAATCATCGATGTCCGACTGCAGGAAAAAACGCTTCGACGGATCGAGCGCCGCAATGTAATCCTTGTAGATTCCTTTTGAGAAATTGTCGTCCATGTTCGCAGGGTCGTAATGACCGCGCTCGATGACGAACGTCAGGAGTTCAAGAAGGACTTTGTCTTTCTCAGGGTCGCCCGAATCTTTTTTGGGCATGAAACTCCATAGGGCTGCCGCGAGGACCGCGACACACAAGATAACTTTATAATTCCTTTTCATATAGCGCAGGATTGCATTCATTTCTGGGGTTTAAAACGGGCAATTTAATGAAAAATTATGCCGTAGTTCGCGGGTTCCGTATAATTTTTTGTTAAAGGTACTAAATTAAGAATGGCTTTCAAAAATGCGTATTTTTGCTTGTTCCGTTCCCGATTAGTACCGATTTCGTACTTTTTGTTACGCAGCCCCAGCCCGGATAGCAGCGGCTAGCCTTTTGAAGGAAAACGCCGGATTTTGTTGGCGTTGCGCAGCGACCAAAGGAAGCTCGCGCAACGGCTTACAAAATGGTGTTTTGCAAGAAAGCTAATAGCGGATAGCCGGAAATAGCTGCCAATTATTAATTATTCATTGTTAATTATTAATTTGAAAAGACCTCTAATTTTAGTCACCAACGACGACGGCATCACCGCTCCCGGAATCCGCGCGCTCATTGACGTGATGCGCGAACTCGGCGACATTCTCGTCGTGGCGCCCGACAGCCCGCAAAGTGGAACCGGACACGCGATCACGATAAACAACACGTTGTATTTAAACCAGATTTCTACACCCGACGCGGCTTTCGAGGAATTCAGTTGCTCGGGAACGCCCGTGGATTGCGTGAAATTCGCGGTCAACGAGATCATAAAAGGCAAGCCCGACCTTTGCGTTTCAGGTGTGAACCACGGCTCGAACTCGTCGATCAACGTGATTTATTCGGGAACGATGAGCGCGGCCGTCGAAGCCGGAATCGAAGGCATCCCGTCGATCGGGTTTTCGCTCCAGGATTACGATTGGAACGCCGATTTCGAGGTTTTGAAACCACATATCAAGGCTATCGCGAAACAGGTTCTTAAAAACGGAATGCCCGAAGGCGTAATTTTAAACGTGAACTTCCCGAAGCGAAAAACGTTCAAAGGAACCAAGGTCTGCAGACAGGCGAAAGCGATGTGGGTCGAGAAATTCGACAAGCGCACGACGCCGTACGGAAAACATTATTATTGGCTCACGGGCGAATTCAAAAACCTCGACAAAGGCGAAGACACCGACGAATGGGCGCTCGACAATGGCTATATTTCAATCGTGCCAGTGCAGTTCGACCTTACGGCCTATCACGCGATGCAACAACTCAACTCCTGGAATTTCGATGGACAAAACTGATTTCATCCTGGGTTTACTTATCGGTTTGACGGGCGCGCTTGCGGGAAGTTTCCTGTTTATCGTGCTTTTTACGAACTATTCGGTAATGGACGGACTTCATATCATCAGGCAGACGGGCCAAATCTCGAAAGTGCTCGCGTTGGGCGCGATCGTGAATCTGGTCGCGTTTTTCATCCTGCTCCAATTGAAAAAAGATTTGATGGCGAGAGGCGTCGTGTTGTCGATGATCGTAATCACCGTAATCACTTTAGTGCTGCAAATCCTATGAAATACTATATTATAGCTGGCGAAGCGTCGGGCGATCTGCACGGTGCGAATCTGATGAAGGCATTGTTGCGCGAAGATCCGAAGGCCAATATCCGATTCTGGGGCGGCGATCTGATGCAGGCCGCGGGCGGAACGTTGGTCAAGCATTACCGAGAACTCGCGTTCATGGGTTTCGCCGAAGTCGTGATGAACCTCAAGACGATATTGGGCAACATCAAATTCTGTAAGTCGGACATCGAAAATTTCAAGCCCGACGCGTTGATTTTCATCGATTATCCGGGTTTCAACATGCGCATCGCGAAATGGGCGAAACCGAAAAATTACAAAACATTCTATTATATCTCGCCACAGATTTGGGCATGGAAGGAAAATCGTATCGTCGACATCAAGCGCGACGTCGACCGCATGTTCGTGATTTTGCCGTTCGAGAAGGATTTTTATGAAGGCAAGCACAAATACGATGTGGATTTCGTGGGACATCCGCTCATCGATGCGATCCATGGACGTGAAAAGGTCGACGATTCCGCGTTCCGAGATGAATTCGGGCTCGATGAAAAACCCGTAATCGCGTTATTGCCCGGAAGTCGGAAACAGGAAATCAGCAAAATGTTGTCGATCATGTTGTCAACAGTTGCGCAATTTCCCGATCACCAGTTCGTGATCGCGGGCGCGCCAGGCCAGGAGGCCGAGTTTTACAAGCAGTTTACGAAGACGAAGAACGTTCATTTCATCTTGAACCGAACATATGATCTGTTGAGCATTTCGACGGCCGCTTTGGTCACGTCGGGAACCGCGACGCTGGAAACCGCCTTGTTCAAGGTTCCTGAAGTTGTTTGTTACAAAGGAAATTGGATTTCGTACCAGATCGCCAAGCGCATCATTACCTTAAAATATATTTCCCTCGTGAATCTGATCATGGACCGCGAAGTCGTGACCGAATTGATACAAGACCAATTAAATCCGAAACGCCTCAAGCAGGAACTTCAAAAACTGCTTGATGAAAACCATCGTAAAAAGTTGCTGCACGACTACGATCTGCTCGAAGAAAAGCTTGGTGGTGAAGGCGCGAGCGCAAAAACGGCCCAATTGATTGTTGATAACCTCAAGCGATAATCAGCCACTTCAAGCGCGATATTTTTGTCTGAAAATGAACGATTTAACGTGATTTTTCAACATAAAAATTTAATTTGTTCACAATTTTAAAATGTCGATTTACATAATTTCCACATAAAGTTGCTATATTTGCATCCACCCCAATACTAAGCACTGTCATTTTTGCGTTAGTGTTTAACCCAAAAGAAATTCTACTACAGAGTTTTATTTATAAATCTAAAGGCCGAGATGCCTGAAAAATAAAAAATAAAATATGTTTGTAAAAAAAGCATTTTACATCTTATTGCCTGTCTTCCTACTGGTTGCCGCCCAAAGCAACGCACAGGTGATCACCACAAAAAAAGAAGCCGAGAAAAAAGGCGTCTACAAAAAACCGACAACTTCTGAGACTGTTTCACCCGATGTAAAATCTACGATCGGAGCGCTTACCTCGAACACGTCTGACAAGTCAACGACCAAACCGGTCGCACAAACGAACACGAAAACTCCCGTAACTGCCGCAAAACCTGCTTCCTCAAAGCCAGTTGCGCAAAAAGCGAAAAGTAAAAAGGCTTTGTTGAACGACAAGGAAGATCCGGATTTGGTTCCGTCTCCTGAGGAAAATTACGTCGCTGTGCAGATGATCAACAATGCGATGACGTTTATCGGGACGCGTTACCTTGGTGGCGGCACGACGACTTCAGGCATGGATTGTTCGGGAATGGTTACCGCGGTTTACAAATTGTTCGACATGAAGTTGCCGCGCAGCTCGAATGCGATGGCGCAGGTCGGCCAAAAAGTCGACAACAAAGAGATCAAGAAAGGCGATTTGGTTTTCTTCCATACGAATGGGAAACGCGTGATCAACCACGTCGGGATGGTCGTCGAAGTGCTTGAGGACGAAATCAAGTTCGTGCACTCGTCAACCCAAAAAGGCGTAATCATCTCATCGACGAAAGAGCCTTACTACAAGAAGAATTTCGTACAGGCAAACAGGATGCTGTAAGCTTTTACGATTAAGATACACAACCGGGTTCATGCCCGGTTTTTTTATGCCTTAACATTATGTACATAAAAAATGTAACCGACCGTTGCGGATTGCTGATATTTTTACCAAACAATTTTAGCCCACAGAAGGCAATACCGTCTGGGAAATTTTAGTCCAATCTCTCCATCCGCGTATTGCCTCTCTTTTTTTATACGCCATGAAACTGCTCCGATTCCCGCTCGCTCGCATTACGTCGTTCTTCATCTTGGGAATCATCATCCAGTCCCAGTTTCAATTTGGACTTCGCGCTGTTTTATTTGTGGTTTGCTTTTCGGGCGCGTTGCTATTAACGACTTTGCTTTTGAGGTCGAAATCAAAATCTTTCGTCTTCGGCGCGTTAAGCTTTGCAATGTCGACTTCGCTTGGCAGTTTTTGTTTGCTTGCGCACGTAGCGATCTTTAATGAAAGTCATTTTTCGCATCACATCAAAAACACCGAAACGTCTTCGCTTCTTGAGCTTCGGGTTCTTGAAAAACTTAAAACCACCGATTATTACAAGCGTTATATTTGCGAGGTTTCAAGCGTCGACAGCGTAAAAGTTTCGGGAAAAATCCTGCTTAACAGTACGCGACAGAAAGGAAGGAAACACTTGGCAGTTGGTTCAAACATCATCGTGTTCGGAAAAATCGCCGACCACAAAAAACCACTGAACCCGAACCAATTCGATTATGGGAAATATCTCACCAACAAAAATATCTTCGCGCAAGTAAGAACCGAATCGTTCATTATCGTCGGCGCAACCAAAGACATTTTTTATTATTCCGACCGATTGCGGCAACGCGTGCTGTCAAATTTGCGAGTCGCGGGTTTCCAAGAAAAAGAACTCCAAGTTTTCGCGGCCTTGCTTTTGGGGCAACAACAGGAAATCGATCCTGAAATCCTGCGCGATTATCAGTTCGCGGGCGCGGTTCACATTCTCTCGGTTTCAGGACTTCACGTTGGATTCGTATTGCTTATACTGAATTTATTTTTGGATTATTTGCCACGGACGAAGCGTTGGTCGTTGATCAAACTCAGTATAGTCATTCTTGGATTATGGGGATTCGCGATTTTGGCGGGTTTGGCTCCGAGCGTGGTTCGGTCGGTCGTGATGTTTTCGTTCGTCGCGTTGGGAATGCACCTGAGGCGCAGCACGAACGTTTTCCATACGCTTTTGGTTTCGATGTTGCTCATCCTGATCTTTCGGCCCGGATTCTTGTTCGATGTCGGTTTCCAATTGAGTTACGTCGCCGTATTCTTCATCCTTTGGCTGCAGCCGATATTAGACCGATTCGTGACGTTCGACAACAAAATCGCGCGTTATTTCTGGAACATTGTAACGGTTTCGTTTGCGGCACAGATCGGAACTTTCCCGTTGAGCCTGTATTATTTCCATCAATTTCCGGGATTGTTTTTCGTGACGAATCTCGTCGTGATTCCGCTGTTGAGTTTGATCATGGCGTTGGGTTTGGCCGTCGCGGCGTGGGCGATGATGGCGTCGGTGCCCAAAATAATGGCGTATTGTCTACAGCAAAGCATTTCAATCCTGGATGACGTTATTGCGGCGATTGCGCGTTTCGAGCAGTTCGTGTTTCGCGATGTCGCGTTTACTTTACCGATGCTTTTCGTTTCGTACGCATTGATCATCGCGGCGATTTTCTGGATGAAAAAACCATCGTTCAATAAGTTGGCGATCGCCGTTTTGCTTTTGCTGCTATTTCAACTGACGTTCGTCTTTCAAAATTGGTCGGCGAAAACGGAGCGCGAATGGATTGTTTTCCACAGCCAAAAAAATACGGTCATCGCGTGTCGAAATGGAGAAAAAACGTCGGTAAGAAGTCGGGATTCGATTTCGGAAAAATCATTTGAATTTACATTGCGCCCTTATTTGACGGCGAACTTCAGTTCCGTTGAAAAGTCCGACAGCTTGGAAAATTTCGAATATTTTGCAGGCAAGACCATCTTTATCTCAGATAGCAGTGCCGTATTCCCGAACAACGTTTCGGCCGATATCATATTGCTTTCCCAATCCCCGAAAATAAATCTCGAACGCATCCTGACATCTCACAAACCGCAACTGATAATTGTCGATGCCTCGAACTATCGGAACGACATCGAACGCTGGAAGGCGACTTGCCTCAAACAAAAAATCCCTTTCCATGCCACAGCTGAAAAGGGATTCTATCGTTTAAAGGAATTACCTTAGGTTTTTTTGATGATCTTGTTTGCGCCGTCGAGCCAAACCGTCGGGCCGCCCGCAACGTAACCCGTGCTTCCCAGTTGGGTGAAGCTCACTTTTCCAGCTTTGTCGGCCGTGGCGTTTGCGAACCAGACCGTCGGATAACCTTTAATGCCGAAAAATTGTTGCAACTCGAAGTTTTGTTTCTTTACTTCATCGGATTGTGGCGTGCGACGCGGAAAATCGAGCTCGACCAAAATCACGTTGTCTTTCGCCCATTTGGCGAATTCAGGCGTTTTGAGAACTTCCTTCTGCAATCGGATGCACCAACCGCACCAGTCGCTTCCCGTGAAGAACATGAGCAACGGTTTTTTTGATTTTTCAGACAATTTTACCGCTTTGTTGATATCGGTATGCCATTCCAATTCCTGAGCCTGGACGGTCATCGACCCGACGACCAGAAACAGCGCTATAAGTAGTTTTTTCATAGTAAAAAGTTTGGGCCCGCCTTTTCAAAAACGGTGCCGAAAGGTAATAAATTATTTTACGCGTCGCAGATTTTTTTGAGCTCCGCAGACTTATAATCGCGTGTTCCTAACGGTTATTGCACGAATCGACAACATGTTACCTGATGCCTTTCTCGGCCATTACCTTATTCAATTGTTTCAAAAGCACGAACATCAACGCCGTCGCGCCGAGCAGCAGCCCGAAGTTGAGCCAGAAAAAATTCGTCTTGTCTTCATACGAATCCCACATGCTGGCCAAAACGCCGCTTAATTTGTTCCCGATCGAAGTCGCGAGAAACCAGCCGCCCATCATGAGCGACGTGATGTTTACGGGACTGAGTTTGGAAACGACCGACAATCCCATCGGGCTCAGAAAGAGTTCCCCGATAGTGATTACCCCATAATTCGCGACGAGCCACCAAACGCTGACTTTCTCACTTCCGTTTCCGCCTGCTTTTACGGCTGCGACCATTACCAAAACCGATAATGCCGAGATCAAGAGACCGAACGCGATCTTTGTCGGAGTCGTCGGTTCTTTACCGCGACCTCGCAAAAATGTGAAGAACGCGATTACCAAAGGCGTCAAAATAATTACCCAACCCGGATTTATCGATTGGCTCAGATTGGACGACCAAAGTGAGATTTCGGCATTTTCGGCCGGAAGTTTTTCAGGCTTTACATTTTTGAAATACACGGGATAATTGACTTCCTTGACGACTTTCCCGTCGACTTTCTGAAGTCGGAACTGCTCATCGTACACGCCGACCGAATCTTTGGCGTATTTTATTTTCGACGACTGCTGCAAGGTGTTGAACACATTCTCGGTCGTGCCCGTGATTTGTCTTTCGGTGTAGCGATCGCCCCAAGTGTTGAGTGCCGATCCGTTCAATTTAAACACGGCCCAAAATAAAATTACGACCGAAAATATCGTCAGCAACGCACCGATCGGACGTTTTTCGTCGGGTTTTGCTCGGAAATACAAAGACGCGTAAAACAGGATTACGGGAATGCATGCGAAAATGAATGCGTCGGTGCTGTCGGAACCGAAAATGTACGCGTCGGGATTAGCATCGGACGCAACACCTTTTATGAACCAGCCGATGATTCCGAACACGATCGACGGCAACAAAATAAACAACACGATCTTACTGAACGGCATGTCTCCGGGTTGCACGCCTTTTTTCTGGTCGTGCGTTCCGTAATGTTTTATGCCGATCATGAACGTGATCACGCCGATGAACATCCCGACTCCGGCTGCCATGAACGCTTGTTGCCATCCGAAAAGGTTGTACAGCGCGGCCCCGAAAAAATTACAAACGAACGCGCCCACGTTGATTCCCATGTAGAAAATGTTGTAGCCTTCGTCTTTCTTGTTCCTGTATTCGTCGTTGTTGTAGAAGTTTCCGAGCAACGTCGAAATATTGGGTTTAAAGAATCCGTTCCCGAGGATTACGAGCGTCATCGCCGCGTACAAAACGGGAAGCGAATGTACGCCCATGAGGAAATATCCGATTCCCATTAGAATTCCGCCGAGAATGATCGACCTTCTATAACCTAAATATCTGTCGGCGATCAAACCACCGATGAATGGCGTCAGGAAGACCAATGCGATGAACGTTCCGTACAGATCGGACGCTTCTTTCTCGGTCATCGCGAAACCTTTTTCCACGTCTTTGAGATAAAGCGTGAAGATTCCGATCATCAAGTAATAACCGAAACGCTCCCACATTTCGGAAAGGAAAAGATATGGGAGCGCTTTAGGATGTTTATTCCACATAATTTGGATTTTAGCGGACGCCGTGCATCATTTTCTTGAGAACGGGCGTAAGCGCGAACAGGATGACCGACGCGATTCCACACAATACCACGAATACCATGAAGAAGTCATACAGGTCCGTAATTACGAATCCCGCGAAAGTCGGGTACTGCGCTTTTATGATTTGCTGGTCTTTTATCGTGGTAAGTTCCGCGGCAGTGAAGCTCGTATCGGATGCTTTGTAGCTGTCGACGAATTCCTTTTTCTCTTTTACGGCCGTTTCTTTTGCGCCTTTCTTTTCGGCAACCGCTTTGATTTTCGCGGCAACGTCAATATTGTTTTCTTTGGCTTTCGCGTTGTCGACTTCGGCAAGGTTTAGTTTTGCAAGTGTGAACAATTCGGCACCGTCGGCGATTTTGGTTTTGTCAAGCACGCCTTTCAAGTCGATGTTGGCTTTTTGCGCGATTTCATATTTGTCGCCAGTTGGAGGCAAAATCGAACCTAATGTTCCCGAAAGTGCATAACCAGCCGCGTTCGAGATAAAGAAAACGCCGTATGCCAACGAGGCGAAACGCTTCGGAGATAATTTTCCGACCAATGACAATCCGATCGGAGACAAACAAAGTTCGCCGAACGTCTGGATCAAATACAACAAAATCAACCAATAAATCGCCAACATTCCGTTGCCCAAATCTTTTACGTTGTGCGCGATGATGAAATAACTCAATGCGATCAATGCCAATCCGATAGATTGTTTTACGGTCGAGATCGGCTCTTGACCTTTCGCACGCAATCGGTCCCACAGCATACTGAACGGAACCGCAAACATCACGACGAACAATCCGTTGAAGATTTGTACCATCGAAGCCGGCATGTCCCAAATTCCGAGGAAGTTACGGTCGGTTTGATTGTCGGCGATGAACGTTAGCGACGAACCTGCCTGTTCAAATGCCGCCCAGAAAAAGATGATGAAAAACGACATCACGTAGATCACGCAAATACGTTGGATCTCGACTCTCGTAAGGGTTTTGTCGGTAAGGATAAGCGCCGCGAGCGTGATTCCGGCCGCGTAAATCATTGGATAAATGTATGTTTTCACGACGTTGTCGCCCTCGGTAAAGTAGTTGAACACGAAAAACAAGACCACGAACAAACCAACGCACATAAACAACGATCCTGTCGTGAAATGCGCTTTCTGAGCTTCGCCTTCTTCGTAGTCGCCTGAATCGTTTTTCGATGGCAATCCTCCGATCGGTTTACCTTCTGGCGTCACGACGTATTTGTTTTTAAGCATGTAGAAAGTCGCCGATCCGATAAGCATCGCAAGCGCCGCGACCAAGAATCCCCATTTGAACGCGTGGATGTCGCGAACGCCGCCGGCATCTTTCACGTCGCCCAGGAATGGACAAATGAATTGGCCCAAAAACGCTCCGATGTTGATTCCCATGTAGAAAATCGTAAACGCAGTGTCGAGCTTTGTTTTCTCTTGTTTCGGATATAAACTTCCGACCATTGAAGAAATGTTCGGCTTAAAGAATCCATTTCCGAAGATGATCACGCCGAGTGCCGTCCACATCAACGTGTTGGCGAGCGATAGATTACTTCCGAAGACCGACGCGCTGAAGAACAATAACATCTGTCCGCACGCCATCATCAATCCGCCGAGCAAGATACAGTTGCGGTTTCCGAAGAAACGATCGGCAACAAAACCGCCGAGCAGTGGCGTCAGGTAGCACAACCCGAGAAATCCGCCGTAGATCAAAGACGCGTCGGCCTCCTTCATCATGAGTGAATTTACGAGGAATAACGTGAGCAGCGCGCGCATTCCGTAGAAGTTGAAACGCTCCCACATTTCGGTACCGAAAAGTACCCAAAGTCCTTTAGGATGTCCTGTTTTTGCCTGAATTTCTGCCATTTTTATAGTTTGTATTGGTTATTATAAATTTTGTAGGATGAAGTTCGTCATCTTGTCGAACAGTTGGATGCGCGTTTTTCCGCCGTAGATGCCGTGATTTTTATCAGGGTAGATCGCCCATTCGAATTGCTTGTTGGCCTGCACGAGCGCTTCGACCATTTGCATGGTATTTTGCACGTGGACGTTATCGTCGGCCGAACCGTGGATCAGCAAATATTTTCCTTTCAGTTTGTCGACGTGGTTGATCGGCGAATTCTCGTCGTAACCCGCCGCATTTTCCTGAGGCGTTTGCAGGTAGCGTTCCGTGTAGACCGAATCGTAGAATCTCCAGTTCGTGACCGGAGCGACCGCGATCGCCATCTTAAATACGTCGGCGCCTTTCAAGATACAGTTCGACGACATGAAACCGCCGTACGACCATCCGAAAATCCCGATGCGCGTTTTGTCGACATACGGATAATTCCCGATGACTTTCGCCGCGTCGATCTGATCTTCAACTTCGAGTTTGCCCAAATCCTTTTGCGTAATTTTCTTGAACGCCGCGCCTTTGAAACCCGTTCCGCGCCCGTCGACGCAAACCGTGATATAACCTTGTTGGCTCAACATCATGAACCAATAATCGTTCGCGTCGAGCCAGTTATTGGCGACTTCCTGAGAACCCGGACCCGAATATTGGTACATGAAAACCGGATATTTCTCGGACGCGTCGAAGTCTTTCGGCTTGATCATCCAGGCGTTGAGCTCGACGCCTTTTTCAGTCTTGATCGTGAGGAATTCCTTCGCGGGCAAATTGTAGGCTTTTACTTTTTCGAGCAACGCTTTGTTGTCGGAAATCGCCTGGACTTCTTTGCCTGTTTTCGAATCGCGTAACGTGTACGAAGCCGGTTCGGTCGCGCTTGTGAAGCTGTTTATGTACAAATCGAAGTTCGGGCTGAACGTCGTCGCTGTATTTGTTCCGACTTGTGAAGAAAGTCGTTTCTTATTTTTTCCGTCGAGGCCGATACTGTAGACGTCGCGGTTTATCGAACCGTTCTCAACCGATTGGTAGAAAACTGTTTTATTCTTTTCATCGAATCCGTAATACGCCGTGACTTCCCAATTTCCTTTCGTGACCTGGTTCTTGAGTTTCCCGTTTTTGTCGTATACGTAAATGTGGTTGAAACCGTCTTTCTCACTCGTCCAAATGAAACTGTTGTCTTTCAGGAACGTGAGGTTGTCGGTGACATCGACATACGCTTTGTCTTTTTCGTTGAGTACGATTTTCGCTGCGCCCGAATTCCCGTCGACGAAAATCAAATCGAGGTTGTCCTGATGACGATTCAAGACCTGTACGCTCAACGTATTGGCGTCCTTCGTCCATTTCAATCTCGCGATGTAGAAATCGGAATAGTTCCCGAGTTTCACGTCTTTGTTTGATTTGGCCGAAACATCGTACAAGTGCAATGTAACGAGTGAATTTTTCTCGCCCGCTTTGGGATATTTGAATGTTTCTTCCTTCGGGTATAAATCTTTGTGGAAAACCGTCATCGTGAAATCGGGAACCGACGATTCGTCGAAACGGATATAGGCGATTTTCTTGCTGTCGGCGCTCCAGTCGAATGCACGGACGAACGCGAATTCCTCTTCGTAAACCCAGTCGGTGATGCCGTTTATGACGCTGTTCTTCTTGCCGTCGGTCGTGACGTTCGTACTTGTTTTGGAGGCGATGTCGTAGACGAATAAGTTGTTCGCTTTGGCGTAGGCGATTTTCGTTCCGTCAGGCGAAAAAGTCGGTTCCTGGACTTGTTCGAGAATTTTTGAAAGTTGCTTGCCTGCGATGTCGTACAAATAGAAATCGGCCGTGAAAGAGTGGCGGAAGATTTGGTTGCTTTGAGTCGCGATGAGGATTTTCTTCTCGGATTCGTCGAACGAATAACTGTCGATCGATTGCAATTCCTTGTGACTCTTGGTGTCGATCAACGTCGAAACTTTTTTCAAAGTCGCGAAATCGTATAGATCGATCGTCATGCTTCGTGCCGCGCGATCAAAATTCAGCACCGTGTATTGGTTCGTGTTTTTCATGGAAGCCAATTCGTCCATGCCTTTTGTGCGGAAAGCACCCGTGAAAATTTCCTCGACGGTTATCTTTTTTTGAGCCGAAACCGTCGCGCACACCAATAAAAAAAGCGCGGTAATCCTGAAAAGTTTAGTCATTTTTATGAGTAATATAAAAACCGTCAATGTTAGTGAAAAAAATGCATATAATGCTATTTTCACGTTGTTAAATCTGGTTTTTGGTTGATGGCGGTTGGTCGTTGAAACTGGGATTTGTTACGGGTCGTCCATCAAATTTTGTGTTTTTTTGCCACGAAGGCACAAAGACACGAAGATGGCAAAACATAAAACAGCTTTAAGAAAGTTTAGCAGCTAATTAAGTCTTCGCGACTTCGTGCCTTCGTGGCAAAATCAAACGTCTCAAAACAAACTCAACTGCCCATCGCGATACTGCTCGTACAAATCCTTGTTCAACGGCGGAAATTTCTTCCCTTCAAAGAACTTGCGTCTTGCCAAACGCATCTGAGCGTGGATTTGATCAGCGAAATTGCCGTCGCCACGCATACGGTTTCCCCAACGACTGTTGTTTAGGTTGCCGCCGTGACATTCCTTTATTTGATTCAGGACTTTTTGGGCGCGGTCGGGCATGGCTTTGTGCGCCCAATCGGTGAAGATTTCCCCGATAGCGCCATTCAGGCGAACGACCGTGTGCGCAATCGACAGCGCTCCCGCATCGGCGGCTGCTTTCGCGAGCGGCAGAACTTCGTGACTGTTGATTCCCGGAATGACGGGCGCTATCATCACGTTCACGGGAACCCCGTTGTCCGACAATAATTTCACGGTTTCCAATCGTTTCTTGATCGATGCAGTTCGCGGCTCGACGAGTTGGCGCGTTTTCTCGGACAATGAGGTTATCGAAATACTCACGCCTATCAAATCGTCCTGAGCCAATTTCGAAACGATGTCGATGTCACGCGAAATCAATGCGTTCTTCGTGATGATGCCGACCGGATGCCGATACTTGTAAAAAATCTCAAGGCATTGGCGCGTGATCCCGAATTTGCGTTCGGCGGGTTGGTAACAATCGGTGTTGCCGCTCATGATGATCGTCTGGGCTTTCCAGTTTTTGCTTTGCAGTTTTTCCTCAAGCAGATGAGCTGCGTTTTTCTTGACGAGAATCTTGCGCTCGAAGTCCAATCCCGCGCTGTAACCCCAATATTCATGGCTGTTCCGCGCGTAACAATAAATGCAGCCGTGTTCGCAACCTTGATAGCTGTTCATCGAATACGCCATGCCGACATCGGGGCTTTCGACGCGGTTCACGATGGTTTTTGGGAATACTTCGAGATAATGCGTCTTGTTCGGATCGGGGTCGTCACCTTCGGCGTTACAATAATTAAGAAAATCGTCGCTCACTTCATGCGATTCGGCAAAGAAACGGTTCTGCACATTTTTCTGCGCGCCTCTACCCCATATATAGTCACTTTTCTCTTCCATAATTCGCTTTCGAAAGATATGCAGTTGCAATGTTAAATCAATCAATATCGATGTTAAAAATCTTATGTTGTTGAAAAAAATCTTATAAACATTCATCCCTCAAGACTTCGCGATAAAAACTATCTTTGCAGCAATCAAAGTTGCCTCACATGGAAAAAAGCATAGCGGGTTTTTCGAAACTTTCAAAGGACGAAAGGATCAAATGGATCGCCGATACGTATTTCGACAGTCCTCAAAACGCGATTTCCTTACTCGAAAATTATTGGAATTCCGACGCGAAACTGCAGCAATTGCACGACGATTTCATCGAAAATACGATCACGAATTTTTACCTTCCGCTTGGCATCGCGCCAAATTTCGCAATCAACGGAAAGACATATACGATTCCGATGGCGATCGAGGAAAGTTCGGTAGTTGCCGCGGCTTCGAAGTCGGCGAAGTTCTGGTCGACGCGAGGCGGTTTTAAAACGACAGTGCTGAACACCGAAAAAATCGGGCAAGTCCACTTCATTTTCCAAGGCGACAAAGAAAAACTCCAAGGTTTTTTCCAACTCATCAAACCGCATTTTTTCTACGATACGGAACCTCTGACGAAGAACATGCAACAACGGGGCGGCGGAATCCTCAACATTGAATTACGCGACAGGACATCGGAAATCCCAGGTTATTTCCAGCTTCATGCGACGTTCGAAACCAAGGATTCGATGGGCGCGAATTTCATCAATTCATGTCTCGAGCAATTCGCCAAAACATTGAAAGCCGAAGCCGATGAATACGAAGGTTTCTCATCGGAAGAAAAAAACATAAAAATCGTGATGAGCATTCTCTCGAATTACGTTACCTCGTGCATCGTTCGCGCCGAAGTTTCGTGCAAAATCGAAGAGCTCGCCGAGAAAAACATAATCGATCCGCAAGCGTTCGCCGAGAAATTCGTCACGGCCGTCCAGATCGCCGAAATCGAACCCTATCGCGCCGTGACGCACAACAAAGGCATCATGAACGGCATCGATGCCGTAGTTCTGGCGACCGGAAACGACTTCCGCGCAATCGAAGCCGCGGCTCACGCTTATGCTTCAAAAGACGGACGTTACGCAAGCCTTTCGCACGCCAAAATCGAAGACGGCAACTTCCATTTCTGGATGGAAATCCCGTTGGCTTTGGGAACGGTCGGCGGTTTGACATCTTTGCATCCGTTGGTCAAATTCGCCTTGGAAGTGCTTGAGAAACCGTCGGCGCCTGAACTCATGCAGATCGTCGCCGCGGCCGGACTCGCACAGAACTTCGCCGCCTTGCGTTCGCTCACGACCACGGGAATCCAGGAAGGCCACATGAAAATGCACCTGAACAATATCCTGAACCAGTTCGAAGCGACCGACGAAGAGCGCGAATCGGTTCGGAAATATTTTAAGAAACACGCGATTTCACATGCGGCCGCGGTGAACTTCATCGAAAGCCTGCGCAAGAACTAGAAACCGATCGTTCGCTCGCCCGGCTACAAAATACCTATGAAAAAACGATTTTACTCCAACGGAAAACTGCTCATCACCGGCGAATACGTCGTACTCGATAGAGCTGTTGCGTTCGCTTGTCCGACGAAATTCGGGCAGGATTTGATCGTCGAGGAATCATCGGGCGAAAAAATCGATTGGAAAAGCTTAAATAGCGACGGCAGCGTTTGGTTCGAGGATTCGTTTGCATTTGCCGAAATATGCAATCCCGATTACGTCGAAAAAAATGACAACGTCAGGAATACCTTACTTGAGATTTTACACGAAGGCTGGCTAAAAAATCCATCGTTCCTTGAAAACGCGAAAGGTTATTCGATCACGACGAACCTCACCTTCCCGAGGAATTGGGGTTTGGGAACGTCATCGACCTTGATCAACAACATCGCGCAATGGCTCGGGATCGACGCGTTCGAATTGCTTTGGAATAGTTTCGGCGGCAGCGGTTACGACATCGCTTGCGCGCAAAACGACTCGCCTATTTTGTATCGGATCGCCGATGGAAATCCTCAGGTCGACATCATCGACTTCCATCCGTATTTCACCGCCGATCTGTACTTCGTCTATCTGAACAAAAAACAAAGCAGCAAGGCGGCTATCGCGACATATCAACAGAATCGAGAGAAGAACATCAAGCCCATCGTCGACAGGATCAACCGCGTGACGCACGAAGCGATATCGGCTCCCGACATGAAATCGTTCGCGCATCTGATGGAAAAACACGAAAGCATCCTTAGCGACGTACTCGAAATGCAGACCGTCAAGGAAGCATTGTTCCCCGATTTCAAAGGCGTCGTCAAAAGCCTCGGCGGTTGGGGCGGGGATTTCGTAATGGCCGTGAGCCGTGAGAACCCGACCGAATATTTTAAGAAGCGCGGTTATGAAACCGTCATACCGTTCAGCGAAATGATATTATAAAAAAAATCCCGAACGAAACGCTCGGGATTTTTTATGTGTAAAGAAATTCTCTTAGTAATTGAATTTCGTTCTGTTGTCTTCGATGTCGGCGTCGGCTTTAAGCGCAGGAACAACGCGTCCAGGATAACCTGCCGTGACTTGCTTGAGCTTGTTCGTGTAATCGACGTGTTCTTTGATCGCAGGCGCTTTGGCAACGATTTTCGGCTGCACCATATAAACTCCTGAATTTCCTTCGATCGGTTTTGAAACTTTCCCGGCTCCAAGCGCGATGGCAGCTCCAACTACTTTCGGCTCTTGGCCTGCATTTGGAATTACGGCGTTTTCAAGAGTCAAGTCGGTTGCAGTTTGAACCGTCGTGTTGTTGGCTTGAGCAACGGCAGCGAGTGATCCGCCTTTCATTTTGGCGATGATCATCTCGGCTTTCTTTTTATTTTTAAGGATCGGCTCGACGCTTACACGCGCCTCGTCAAGAGAAAGAAGTCCTTCCGGATTCACTTTCGTAAGTTTTACGATCACGTTACCCAAATTCACGACTTCGAAACGCTTCACGTCGCCGGCTTCAGTCTTGCTGTTGAACGCCCATTGCACGATTTGACGTTGGTTTCCGATGTTTCCGAAAGCTTCGTCCATAGCTTTGACTTTCACTTTTGGAACGATAGTCAATTTCTCGGCTTTCGCCACCGATGCGAAATCTTTGTCGTTCGCTTCCATCTCCACTTTTACCGCTTGTTGGTAAAGTGCATCGGTCGTCGCGTCAGACGGCTCGATTTTTTGGGCGATGATCGCCAATCTGACCGCATCTTGCTTGTCGGTAACATTGATTACGTGGTATCCGAATTGCGTCTCGACCAAACCTATCGTACCGATTGGATTGTTGAATACGAAATCGTTGAACGGCTTCACCATTTGTCCCGATGAAAAATATCCAAGATCACCGCCTTGTTGGGCCGATGAATCGTCAGAATTCGTAAGCGCCAACATCATGAAACCTGATGGATTCGCTTTTGCCTGCGTCAACAAAGCTTCTGCTTTCGCTTTTGCTTCTTCTTTGGTTCTTTTCTCACGCTTGTTCGGCACTTGGGTTCCTTCCCAGCTGATCAAAATGTGACTTGCTTTTGCGTTCGCTCCGGCCTTGCGCCCCATTCCGCGGGTAATCGCATAGTAACCGCCTTGCATGTACGGTCCGTAGATCGCGCCGACAGGAAGGTTGAACAACGCTTCGGCGTGCTCTGTAGGAAGGTCTTTTTTGGCGATGTAAGTCGAATCGTAAGGGACATCTGAATGTTTGTTCACGAAATCAGGAACGTCATTCGTCGTGCGGAAGTTTCCTGTGGTGTCAGTCGAAGTAAGCAACGCGTCGATGCTCGCTTTCACTTCAGCTTCATCCTTAGCCGATGGTTTGTCTTCGATCAGCACGTATTCAAGCTCGCGGTTCTCGTCAGCCTTATAGCGCTTTTCGTGTTTTTTCATGTAGTCGGTCAACTCGGCATCAGTGATCTTAACGTCGCTGTCTTTAACCGATGAGAACAAAACGGCAACGTAATCGAATGTCGCTTTGGTCGTTTCGGCCTCATATTTATATTTGGCTTCGGCTTCGGTCACGAAAACTCCGCCTTTTACCAATGTGTTGTACAAAAGATATTTTGCATTCAAGGTGGCGTTTTTCTCGCTGTCTTTGAAAGCTGCGGCCATTTCCGGGTTCGAGCTTACGAATTCCTGGAATTTAGCAACGTCGAATTCACCTTTGTCGTTCTTGAACATTGGGTTCTGACCGATCTGTTGGTCGTTCTTCAACGCTTCAAGGATGTGTTTTTCGCCGACGCGGATACCCAATTTGTCGAACTCCGCCGAAAGCAACGCGATCGCCACTTCACGGTCCCAAACGCTGTTTGAAGCCTGTGTAAGCGACATTCCTTGTCCACCTTTTTCAGCATTGCTCACCTTAACCCGGAAATCCTCGTACGTAATGTCTTTGCCGTTTATGCTTCCCACGTCTTTAGACGCCATACCGATGTTACCGCTGGTAAACAAATCACCGATGAGGAACGCTAATAAACAAAATCCGATCACACCTATCAGGAGCATTGAGCGCTGTCTGATTTTTGATAAAACTGCCATTTTATATTCTTGATTTTTATTTCAGTTTGCGAAAATACAATTATCTATTTAATAACCATAAACTAATGGAATTATTTCCATTTTTTAGATTGATAGATTTCAGATTGACAGATTTTCAGATGGCAAAAGAACTTCAGTTAGCCGATGACCATTTTGACGAGCTCGATTTTTTTGTTCGTGGCCTGTTCGATCGTGAAACGGAAGTTGCCGATTACGACCTGTTCGCCTTTTTGAGGAATCTCGTTCGTGGAATTCACGATGAATCCGCCGAGCGTGCTGTAGGAATCGCCCTCAGGAATGTCCAGATTGTACGTTTCGTTGAGATATTCCACATCGAGACGCGTGGAAAAAAGCCAGGTCGTGTCGTTGATTTTCTCCTCGGTCTGTTTTTCGATCTCGTCGTGTTCGTCCTCGATCTCCCCGAAAAGTTCCTCGACGATGTCTTCAACCGTCATGATGCCCGCCGTTCCTCCATATTCATCGAGCACGACGGCAACACTTTTGCGTTTCTTCGTGAGCAGATCGAGCGCGTCCTTAATATATATGGTCTGCGGGACGAATTCTACGGGAATCATCACCTGCTTGACGCGGCGCGGCTGTCGGAACAATTCGAACGAATGCACGTAACCGATGATGTCGTCGAGCGATTCCTGATACACGAGGATTTTCGAATAACCCGTTTCGATGAACAATTCACGCAATTCCGAAACCGGCGCGTAGATATCGATCGCCGAGATTTCCATGCGCGGCGTCATGATATCGCGTGCCTTCACGCCTGAAAAATCGAGCGCGTTCTGGAAAATCTGGATTTCCGAATCGACTTCCTCGTGCGCCTCGACCGTACTCATTTGTTCGGTTATGTAATTTCCGAGCTCGACCTTGCTGAAAAACACTTGTACCGGATCGCTTCCGGTCCCAAAGAATTTCTTGAGGATTATGTCGGAAAACCAAAGGATGAGCGTCGAAATGTAATAGAAAATCTTGTAGAAGACGTAGGCCGGGAACGCGAAGAAACGCATGAGGCTGTTGGCGTAGATCTGGAAAAATACTTTGGGCAGGAATTCTGAAGTCAGCAAGATCACGACCGTCGCGATCAACGTCTGCAACAACAAATTCGACAACATCGTAAACTGGTAAGGCTGCAACCAACGCAGTAAAAGCGCCGACGCGAAATAGCCGTAAACCACGAGCGCCAGGTTGTTGCCAACGAGCATCGCCGCTATGAATTTCGACGGTTTTTCAGTGAGTTTGGTGAGAATTCCGGCGAGGAAACCGTCTTGTTTCTTCTCGATTTCAAGATAGATCTTGTTCGACGAGACGAACGCGATTTCCATGCCCGAAAAGAACGCGGCCAGTATCAGGCTAGTAATTATGATACCGGTTTCCATCGCTTATTTTTTATCGCGCCTGTTGTCCTCGAACTTGCGCGCAAACTTCATCCTGAAGAAAAACATGAAGATCGAAAGCGCCGCGATCACGAACCAGATCCAAAATCCTTCTTCGTGGTCAAGGTAGCGCAACACGCCCGTATAGATGAAAAATAGCCCTGCGGCGAGATAAATGTAAGGTACGATTTTTAGATAACCCATAAGTTTGTGATTGGCCTTTACGAATATAGTGAATATTCGCGGGCGGTTTTACATGTCGTTGCCGCGTTCGATCTCACCCGAGATCTTTTGCGAGTTCACGACTTTGAAATCTTTGCTGAAGTCGACGCCTTGGCCGTACGAAACGCCTTTCGGGTCAGTGAATTTGAATTTCTTTTCAGTGAAGAACCATTCGTTTTTCTGATCGAAATACAATTGTTCGGTTTCGAGGCGCGAACCCGTGTCGGTCCAGATGTTCACGTTGCCTTGAAGGTCGATGAGATCGGTTCCTTTGTAACTCACCGCGTAATCTGATTTCACGTAGGTTTTCTTCTGGTTCTTATCGTAGAACGTCACGAGAACGCCTTTCGGGAATTCGATGAACGGATATTGCACCGCTCCGTAATCGAGCATCTTCGGGCTTTTTAGGATCGATGTGATGCGGCCTGAATCGGTGTATTTCAAATTGAAATCGTCGGCTTCCCCGCTCGGCGTAAATTCCGAAAAGCTCATTTTCTGGACTTCCTTGAAATTACTTTCGCACGAGATGCTGCCGACGAGTAAGATCGCCAACACCAAAATGCTTATGTAGTTGCGTAATTTCATGTTTTAGAGTTGCGGCACATCGACCGTTTCATTGATCCAACAGCCAAATGCAATGGTTTTTCCCGCCATTTTCGCTTCTTTGATTTCAGCCGATGTCGGTGCTTTCTCATTGTATTTCTTGACCATCTTGTCGAGGGCGTTCATTTTTGGATCGGCCGAAACCGCTTTTTTCATCGTCTCGGCGGCAAGCCAATTGAGCGCTTTCTTCTCGAAGTCGTTCTTGGCGCAATCTTTCCCTGCGTCGGCATACAATTGCGCAAGCAGAATGTAGGATTTGGCGAAGTTCGGTTGGACTTCGAGCGCTTTTTGGGCGTATTCCTTGGTCTTCGCTTTATCCGACTGCATGTAGATCATCGATGCGATCGTGAAATAGGTCGCGGCTTTATCACTCGGATCCTTACTTAAATCGGCCGATTGGTTGAAATATTTCGCCGCATCTTCCAATTTCCCGGCTTCGAAAGCCATCGTTCCGAGATTGTACGCCGATTGTGAAGTCGGTTTGAGGTTTTGTTGCGCCTCGGATATTTTCGAAAAAATCGGGCTTCTCACACATTGCTTGTCGAGTAGTTTTTTACTTGCGACGCCGAGCCAGATCGTGTCCTTTTTTCGGGCTTCGAACACTTCTCCGTAGTATTGGCTGAGGGTTTCGCAGGTTTCGAAATCAGAAACCAGCCTGTCCATCGTATCGGCATAACGCTCGTTCGCTTTCGCATTTCCGGGAGATTCGGCCGTGAGCTTCGCCAAATGCGTCGCCAGCGCGTCACGTCTTACCAAGATGTTTTTGGGTGTAATCGTTTTGTCGCCGGCTTTTTGTTTTTCGACGTAAAGTTTCAGATACAGGTGCAGCGCGTCGACGTCCTTGAAATTCGACGGATTCTTGAATGCCTTGTCGAGTAGCGCGTAAATTTCGTCGCTCGTCCCGACCTTGTAGTGATCCATCGCCATCGCTTTATACAATGCGATCGGCACAGGATTATTCGGATAGTATTTGTTGTAATCGTCGTACAGTTTCAAAAGTTCCTGTACGCCACGTTCCTTTTGGTCGGCGGGAACGCGGTCGATCCGGAATTTTACGATTTCGAAGCCTTTGGTGTAAATTCTCTCGTCTAACGTCGGACATTTCTTGCGCAGTTCCGACCACGGAATCCACGCCTTGTCGTATTCGTTCGCCTTTACGAGGCTGTCGACCGAATAAAGTTTCAACTGGCAATCCCTGTCAGGCTTCTGCGTTTGGGAAAGACCCGAAACGACACATATTAGCACGAACAAAATAGCAAATTTCCACTTCATGACTTAATTCTTTTAAGGTTGACGTTTAGTCGTATTTGCGTCGGACGAACCATCTATCGTTGAACGAAAGTCCAACCGATAAATTGAAGTACTTTTCTTCGACAAGCCCGTACGCTTTCGTGCCGCGCTTACCGTATTCCAATCCGATGTTTACGTTCGAGAACGCGCCTCCGATAGGCAATCCCAATCCGACGGTTCCTGCCGCATCGTGTATGGATTGTGCGTTTATGACCAAACCTGTGTTTTCATATCGGCCACCGGCTCGGTACGTTACGCGACTCAGATAGCTGCTGAATGAATTGTAGTTCGGAATATAATAACCACCGATGCTGTATTTTATTGCGTTTTCAAATCCGACATTCGTAAAATTGCCCGAGTCGAAACGGTTTGCCTGGTCTTTGTAATCCTGGAACGTTACCTCGGCTCCGACTTGCCATTTGGTCGGCTCGCCTAAACCTCCACCGATGCTGAATCGCGTCGGAAGCCTGAGATCCAATTTAGACCGTACGCCCGGAATGGAATCGACGACTACTGTCGCTCCCGAATTTTGAAATTGGACGGTGTTCAGACGGATAATGTTGTCGGCGCTCAATTTGGTTCCCGGTGTATACGTTACGCCCGCGAATGCGCGCAATGTCTTGTTTATTTTGCCTTCGTACATCAATCCGGCGTTCATGCTCATGCCTCGGACCTCGGTGATATTTTGTTCCCTCGTGCCGAATTGCACCCCGAAAACGCGCTGCGTGACGGTTGTCTCGATGTTTCCAAAGTTATAGTTCAAGTCAATCCCGATCCTGAAATTTTTTGTCATTTTATATCCGACGCCCGCAAAAACGCGATTCAACCCGCCCGTTCCTGAGAAGCTTCTCGTGGAAACTTCATCGTCCGGCAACAATACTTCGGTCCTTATCTTATAACCTACGGACGTGTATGGCATCAATCCGAACGAAACGCCCCATTTCTGGCCAACCGGTAAACCTACCGCAAGGTAATCGAGTACGACGCGCTTGGCTTGTTCGCTTTTTTGTTCGGTCGTGAGGTCGGCCCAAGAAGAAGTTCCTCCAATTGTGAATGTCGTTAGCTTCAATGATGAAAAAGACGCCGGGTTTTGTATATTTATGTGGATACTGTCGGGAAAAATCGTAAGCCCGCCCATTGAGCGGTTTTCAACGGTTCCCTTGAAGCGCTGATCCCCGATTCCGTAAAAAGAATATGGAGAATAACTGCCTTCCTGCGCAAAAGAAATGAACGACAGCAGCAAGCATGCGCTTACCAGAATTTTTTTAATCATTTAGGATAAATTGAAATGTTCGGTTCAAACTTTCGAGCAGAAAATTTGGATTGGCAAATATGGTATTTTTTAATTGCTTAGCCAAAAAAACTGTATCACCGCCAGTTAAAATTATGATAAAGTTTGGCCAGCGTTTTCGGGCGGAATCGATGAATCCGTCGATTTCATTCACCACGCCGTTCACGACTCCCGAATGTATGGCCGCAGCCGTCGAATCGCCGATCGGATCGGGCGGAATTTCCTGCGTCAACAAGGGCAATCTCGCCGTGTAATTGTGCAGTGCTTCATACCGCAATCGGATTCCGGGCGAAATGGATCCGCCAAGATAATTGTCGTCGGAATCAATATAATCGTAGGTAATGCAAGTTCCGGCGTCGATCACGAGCCTGTTCCGCTTGGGAAATTCAAGCACCGAACCCGAAGCCAAAACCATTCGATCAATTCCCAAAGTTGCGGGCGTCGCGTACTTATTTACAAAGGGAAAGATTGTTTCGTGCGTAATGAAATGGACTTTTACGCGACTTTCGAACTCCAAAATGCCTTCGTGTCGTGTTTTTCCTACCGACGCGACGACCAAATTTCCTATATTCGGATACGCATCGAGAATTTCCCAAACCTTTTTTTGCCAGTCGCTTTCCAGCGTCACGAATTGATGCACGATCGCATCCTGCTCAAATACAGCGCCTTTCGTTCTCGTATTCCCGATGTCGATTGTAAGTACCATTGGGCGCGAAGGTACGAATAGATTTTTTTACGCTTTTTGTTTTGCATAGATTAAAAATCATTCTATATTTGCACCCGCATCTGCAAAGGTACCTTAGCTCAGATGGTAGAGCAATGGACTGAAAATCCATGTGTCCCTGGTTCGATTCCTGGAGGTACCACAAATTAACCCGAACAACTCGTTCGGGTTTTTTGTTTTTATTATTTTCTCGTTTTTAAGAACGGTTCCTATAACCGCCTGTATTTTCGACACGAAGACTCGAAGACGCTAAGTCACGAAGATTTTTGTTAGTAAAGAATTACATTCAATTGATTTTCGTCGTACGTGAATTTCGTTATGAAACCCTTTCGCAATGCTTCTTTGATCACCGCGAACGAATGAATGGGATCGAGTTTGAGCAAATGATGGAACGAAACCTTGACGTAAAACGTGTCTTTTAATCGTGTGATGAATTTTTTCGTATTGCCTGTCACTCTTTTTCCATCGCGCCCGAAGTAGAAAAGCCGCGGATGGTCGAGCTCGTCAATTAGAAAATCCCCGACGTTTTGCGGATCTGGTAATTGGTCGAGTTTACATTTAAATATCAAGGTATGCGTAATCATGGCGAAAGCTTTCAGGCAAGCTAACTCCAAATACGACTATAAAAATTACAGATTACGACGGTATATTTGCACATACTCTTCGTCGCAAACCGCGATTTTGCTAAGTTTTTAGTGTGAAGATTATCTCAAAGGCGAAATTCCACCACTCTCTTTTTAATCGATAAAGTGCTTTGAAAATGTCGATTTAACAGATTGTCGAAAAAATCGCAAACTGTCTTTTCGTGGAACGCGACCAATTTCATTTGGATTTATGCTTTCTTGCAACAGGCGTCGAGTTTCTCATAGGAAGCCGGATCAGCTTTGATTTCATCGGCGTCGTAACCCAATTTGCTGATGGCGGTTTTTACCTTGCTCAAATCGGTTTTTTTGGAGTTGTAGGTTACTGTTATCGTCATCGCTTTTTCGTCGAGCACGACCATTTGAACGCCTTTCTCCTTGAGCAATGTCTTTTGGAATTTGTCGCCGCAGGTTTCACATTGTTTGCAGTGATCGCAATTGATCAGTGTTTTTATGGTTGCGGTCTGCACGGTTTTTTGGGCCGAAATGTCTTGTGCGAAAAGTAAAACAAACGCCACTAAAAAAATTTTGATTGCTGATTTCATGTAATCTTTTTTAAACGGATCGTAAAAATATCACAATATCAAAAACGCCGCGCGAATATTCGCTATTTTTATTCGACATGAAAAAACACCTCAAGAAAATCCTCATCGGAATCGGTGCATTCGTCCTGCTCGTCATCGCGTTCGGGTTGTACTTCAATTATTATTGGATCGACAAGAAACTGCCGCTGATCATCAACGAGAAGAACAAATCGCCGTACTTCATCACGTACAAGAATCTCAACGTGTCGCTGTTGACCTCGACGATTACGGCCTCTGATATTTCAATCGTGCCCAAAGCCGCACTCAAGGACAGCATCAACAAAGCCGGAATCTTTGCGAGCGTCGAGTCAATTGAAGTACGCGGAATAAGCGTCTGGAGCCTGATTGTAAGCGATCGTATAAAGGCCAGGCGCGTCATTATCCAAAAACCGAAAATCACGCTGTACAAGAAAGACGAGAAGAAAATTCAATATTCAAAAAGTTTGAGCGCCGATGTCGTGGCACCGTTCGAAAAAGTCATCAGCGTCTCTGAAGTCGAACTCCACAACGGCGACGTCACGATCTTATATCCGAAATCAGGCAAACCAATGCTTACGGCTCGCAACATTTCCATCGAACTCAACGGAATCGCGATCACCGACGACGTGCTCAAACGCAAAATCCCGTTCGCCTACGAAACCTATTCGTTCGATTGCGACAGCGTCTATTACAAGCCGAACGTCACGTATCATATAAAAACGGGCAAAATCGCCACGAAAAATGACGGCTTTACACTCGAGAAACTCGAATACCTATGCGATCTGAGCCGACCCGCGTTCATAAAATCGCTTGAAACCGAGCGCGACATGTACAACATCAAGGTCGAAAAACTCAACCTAAATAATTTATCCTGGGGATTTCGCAAGGACGATACGTTGTTCGTGCATTCGAGCAAGTTGCAGCTTGACAACGTGAACGCGAATATCTTCCGAGACAAGCGCGTCGCCGACGATTTGCGCAAGAAAAAACTCTACAACTCGCTCTTGCGTGATCTTGGTTTCGATTTGCGCATCGACACGTTGGCGATCAAAAATTCGGTATTGGAATATGAGGAACAAGTTGGGGACGGCGGCCCCGGAAAACTGCGCTGGAGCCCGTTCAACCTTACCGCGACAAACATCTACAGCGGTTTCGAACAGACGAAATTGCCCGATGTCAAGATCGTAGTCGCGGCGAAATTCATGGATGTCGCACCTATGAACGTCAAATGGAATCTCAATGTGCTCGACAAGTCAGATGGTTTCCGGATTCGCGGCAGCATCAAGAAATTTCCCGTCGAGCAACTGTCGGACTTCAGCAAACCCTACATGAATTTCACGGGAAAAGGAATCCTGGATGAAGTCTATTTCGATTTCAAAGGCAACGACAACGGATCGAAAGGCAACTTCGGGATCAATTACGACGACTTGAAATTCACGATCTACAAGAAGAACGACCGCCAGAAAAAGAACAAATTCCTCACTGCGGTCGCGGGAATTTTCGTCAAGAAAGACAGCAAGGAAAAAGTCAAGCAGACCGAGATCGAAGTCGAACGTGAGAAAGACAAATCGTTCTACAATATGTTTTGGAAAAGCATAGCCGAAGGCCTAAAAAAAATCCTGATCTAAGTCAGGATTTTTTTTTATTTCGTTTTCGTTTCGGGTTCTGTTTTCAAGGGAATTTTCTCGTCGCGGATTTTGTCGGATTTTTTATCGTCGGACTTCTTCTCATCCTTTTTCTTTTCATCATCTTCTTTCTTCGCCTCCGCCTTTTCCTTTTTGAGTTCCTCGGTCTTGGTTGGCGTCGCATTTCCCTGAGGCTGCGTGATTACGGGCTTCCCGCCGTACTCGGTCGCTTCGACTTCATCGGTCGATTTACTGAACACTTTGATTTTCGGGTCGGAATGCGTCCCGGTAATCGCAATCGGGATTCCGATCAATCCGAAAGGCGGCAAACCAAGCCTCATGCGCAACGCAAGCTGGCCGTCGAAACTCGTTTTCCCTTCGAACCGCAAACGGAAAACGGCGACTTTCATGCGCGTACGCTCGACCGTGATCACGTTGTCTTTGATTTTCGTGTTGATGTCCACGCGAGACAGATCGGGATCGTTCAAACCGTCGGAACCCGTTTTCTTGCTGATTCCGCCGAACATTTTTAGGCCTTTTATCTTCACGCTTTTGAGCGAAACCACGCCACCGCCTTCAAGCGATGGATAGACGGGATCCATGTTGGCGTCGAGCACGCCGTTCAGTTTGTAGTCGACCGAGATGATTCCCTCGGCATTCCCAGCCGATGTCGCGAGTTCCTTGAACATCTCGATTTCCTTGAACGCGCGTTGCACGTCGAAATTTCGTGCGCGGAAACGCAAGTCGAAACCGGCTTTCGTGGTCGAGGCGTCGTCGTACATGCCGTCTAGATTCAATGTCGCGCCGACGATATCGAGCTGCGTTCCCTTGAACGTGACTTTTCCTTTGCTCACGCCGACGGTTCCCCTGATCTTCTCAGGCGTAAGATCGTCATACTTGACTTTTGCGATGTTCGTCGAGAGCGAGACGTCGAGGTTTGTGGGAACGACGATCACGCCGCTTCCTTGTTTGGCCGGCGGTTCGCTTGGCTTTGGACTGTCTTTGGTTTCGACGACTTCAGACTTCGTCGGAGCCGTTGGTTCTGCCGGTTTGTTGGCCATGAACTCGTTCACATTTATGTATTTCGAATCGAGCTTGAAACTGCCGTGGAGCGTGCCGCGTTTCTCGAAAAAGTAATTGATCGCGTTGATGAGTCGGCCGTTGAGCGCGAAATCCGATTGGCCGTATGTGGCGGCAAATTCGTTGAAATTCATCTTCTCGCGGTCGAAAACGAACGCGCCTTTCTTGATCATGAACGGTTTCGGGAATGCGTCCATCGAGGCCTTGATGTCGCGAATGAGCAACGTCCCGCTGTTGTCGAGTTTCGAATATTGTCCCGTCGTCGCGTAGCTTTGGCGGCCTTTGAGCTTGACGTCGGACTTTATGTAACCCGTTACGTCGATCCCTTTTTGGGCGAAAACTTTGTAGATCGCTCCAATGTCGATCACGCCTTTGGCACGGACATCATAATCGACATCATCGAAATTCGAGAACGCCGCCTGCAGGTCGAACGGATTTCCTTCAAACGTGAAGCGAGCGGGTTTGATCGCGATTTTGGTGTCGCTGAATTTCCCGTTTCCGTTGAGCGCGCTCAGATCAAAATTGATATCGGTTATCGGATTCGGATAATACGACGTCTTGAGCCAAGCGTTCCTAAGCAGGATTTTTCCGTTGGTTTTTGGGAACAAACGCTTCTCGGAATCATAAATGCCGTTCGCTTCGACGTTCATATTGAGTTTTCCTCTCATGTCGACGACGCTCAAACCAAGTGATTTGTCGAGCGTTTCGAGATCGAGGTTTCCTTTTACGTTCGCCTTGATGTCAAGCGATTTCACGCCCGTGGTTTCCACGTAAGCCCGCATGTATTCGTCCCCGAGTTTGAACGTGAGCGAATCGAGTTTCACGCTCAAGCTGTCGGTGTTCAACGACGGAAGGACCGCCTGAAAATTCAGGTTGATGTCGCTTGTCGGCAACGGTGCGCCCGTGTATTCGATGTAACCGTCGGTGATTTTGGTGCTGAACGCGAGCGACGGATTCCGGTTCGTGGTCGCGTCGTATCGGCCTTTGAACGTGAGCAACAAATCGATATCGCCTTTGACTTTCGAGCTTTCGAGCCAGGTCACGTACTCGGGCGGAAGCGCCGTGAATAAATCCTGCAGGTTACTACCGATCGACGATACTTCGACGTCGATATAATACCCTTCTTTGAGGATATTGAAATCGCCTTTGAAATTTATGGGAAGTTTGTTGATTTTCAAATCGTTTCGCTGGAAACTGAACGTGAGCGCGTTCGTGTTGATGCGCGTGACCAGTTCGGCACTTACGTTTTTGCGTTGCAGATACGGTTCGCCGTTGTACACGAAATCAAAGTTTCCGATCTCGGCGTCGGTTTCAAGATCGAATACCGACTGGTCGAGATTTCCTTTTCCGAGGTAGTTGAAATCCTGGGCCGAGATCAGCATCTTAGCCGATTTGTCTTCGTACCGCAATCGGCAATGCGAAATGTCGATGCGATCGAGTCGGACGGATGTATTTGAAACGGTGTCGGTGGTCGGTTCTTCCTCCTCAGAAACATAGACGTTGTAATTCGCCAAACCTTGTTCGTTAACCATGACGTTAACGACGGAATTGTCGACATAAATCTCGTCTATGCTCACTTGATTGTCGAAAATTAGTCGTTTCAGATTGATGCCGAATGCGACTTCCTCGGCCGCTATCAACGTGTCGTTCTCGAATGGGGCCGAACCTTTAAGCGAGAAATTGTCAAGCGTCACGGTAAGTGACGGGAAATGGTTGAAGAATGAGATGTTCGCCTCGGTGAAATTGAGTTCGCCCTTGAGTTTTTTATTGGCGAAGACTTTGACCTGCTCAGCAAGCGTTCCCGGAAATAACAACGGAATTAGGAAAAGCAATAATAAAATCGATCCGATTGTGATTCCCGTCCATTTAAGGATGCGCAGCGATATGGTCTTAAAACGTCTGTTCATAAGACAAATATAATCCAAATGTTAAATTTTACGATTGGCTTTTAGCGTTGCTTTAAGAAACAAAAAAGCCTCTCCGGTAGGGAAAGGCCTTTTTTAACTTAACTAAAACTAACTCGAAATTATTCTTTTACAAGTTTCATCGTTTTTTCGCGACGGTATTCGTCAGTCGCTTTTACGAAATAGACACCGCGCGTCAAATCGCTGATGTCATACGATGTCCCGATCGATTGACCCTGGAACGTCTTGACCAATTGGCCGGTCACCGAGAATACTTGCAGTTGTGCAACGTCGGCTGAAATTGCGAACGCGCTCGAAGCCGGATTCGGATACAAGGCCATGTTTACTGTCGTGTCGAATTGGTCGGCTGATAGGGAAACAGGCTGGTTTCCGTACACTCGGAATTGTCCTGCGGGAACTGAAATCGTGGCTGTCGCATTGGTAACCGTCATCGGGGTGTTGTCCATCAGGTTGTACCAAGTTCCCGTGTATGGAAAACTCGGGTTGATCGATTGGGCAGCTACCGAGAAATTCGCGATTACGACAACGTTTCTCAATTGCGTCGCTGGAAGTGAATTGTCATATACATAGATTCTTTGGCGAATGTTGTTCGCATCGGGGCTGATATCGTAATTTCCTTCAAAAACAGGCTCCTGGATCTTGAGCTGGATCATCTTTTTGTAGTTGTTGTAGATCTCAGCGCGTTGCGTAACGCCCAACCAATTGTTGGTCCATTGTTCCTGCGGTTTCGTGTCGAGTTTGCAATCGCCTGTGATCACGCCCGATTCGTCATTTACGGTTCCGTTGTTACACGTGTAAATGGAATCGTCGTAACCCAGTTCGGCAAAATGCCAGATCATTTTCGGACCCGGAACAAGCAATGAAGTTGCTCCGATCGATGACATCCTTCCCAATGAATTGTTCAGGTTGTTCAACGGCGGACTTGCTCCGGCACCGTTTCCGTAAGTCATCATGCCATAGACCATTCTTTCTTTGTCATGGCTTTCAGGATATCCGATAAGGCGTTTCCCAGCGAAGTTGTGCGCGACGTGGCCAACGCGAGTGATCACGCCGTCAGTCGGGTAACCTTTTGCAAGCTGGCTGTATTGGTACGCCATTTCGCCCCACATCATGACGCCTTTGCTCGGCGTTTCGTTGAGCCTGTAATCAGCCCATTGTTTTTCTTCGGTGTCGTTTCCGAGGTGTTCGAAAATCGCATAGTGCGTTGGGTCAAGCGACCATGAATAATCGACGTAATCTTTTAGGATCGGTACGCGGTCAGCGGGTGAACCGTTCGTACACGTCTCGTCGGACGCCGTACACAATTGCGTGAAACCTTTTGTCAAATCCCAACGGAAACCGTCGATCTTAAACTCTTGTATCCATTGTTTTTGGACGCGGTACACGTATTCTTTCGTCAGTAGCGAAGAATGGTTGAAGTCGTTTCCGACGCTGTACGAGTGGCGCGCGACTTCGTTGAAATACGGGTTGTCGGCAGCCGGTTCGCCCCATCCGTCTCCGTCGGGATCTTTCATCCACATACGCACCATCGGGTTGCGCCCGAATGCGTGGTTAAGTGCGACGTCAAGGATTACCGCGATTCCATTTTGGTGGCAAAGGTCAACGAGTTCTTTCAATTTCGCCGCCGAACCATAAAATTTGTCGAGTGCCATGTGGAAAGACGTGTTGTAACCCCAGCTTTCGTTGCCTTCGAATTCCATTACGGGCATCAATTCGATAGCGTTGATCTTCAAATTCTTGAAGTAATCGATACGGTCGATGACATCTTGGTAACGACGGTTCGCGTCGAAATCACGAACCAAAAGCTCGTAAATCACCAAGTCTTCTTTCTTAGGTTTTACGAAATTCGTAACCTGCCAGTTGTATGGCGTTTGCCCTGTTTGCAAAACCGTCACATCACGATCCTGTCCTGCCGGGAAAACCGGCATATTCGGGTAGGAAGTCGCGGGAATGTAAGGATCGTCGTATGGATTTACGACCAATGTCGAATATGGATCGGCTGTTTTTACCAAAGCCGGGGAATTCGTCGTGGGCGTCGTGTCGACTACCCAGTATTGATAGTAGGCGTATTGACCTGCTGTCAAACCTGTAAGTTCGAGCCAGAATTTGCCGCTTGTACCGTCTTTTTTCATCGCATGCGCCGACGTCGGATTGAAGCCGTTGAAACTTCCCGCAACATACACGAAATCCTTGCCCGGCGCCGTAAGCACGAGCGTCGCCTTCGTAGCGTCAGATGCATTGTAATTGATACCGTCGACCAATCCCGCGGGAATTGTCTGGGTAACCGTTCCCGGATTGACGACGACTGCGAATTTGCGTGTGTGCGTGGTCGTTCCCTGTACGATTTGCAATTCGTAGTTTTTATTCGCCGTTATGTTGGTATCGGTAAAGCTGTAGTTCGCGGTAGTCGCGTTGTTGATGCTTACGCCGTTCGCCAATAGGTTGTAATTCGCGTTCCCGTTGGTGTTGTTTGCCGCGATGGCAAGGCTTCCACCCGAGTTTACGATCGTAGTGCCGTTCAATACAGGCGCCGTCAAAGTTGCCTGGAATGCGCCTACGGGAATGTAGAAGTCAGTACTTTGGGCGCCTCCGGTATCCGATCGGAAAACGATGCAGATCTGCGTGATCGAGTTCGAAGTGCTAACTCCGTAATATGTGTACAAATCGGGGGTGATTTCAAGCTTGTATGTAGTTCCTGACACAAGTGTCAATGCTGGTTGGACCGTATTTTGTCCCCATTGGCCGATCACGTTGGACCAGTTCGTACTGTTCACCGTAACGCCGGTGTGGGCGTAGATCGTACCGTTGTAAGTCGCGAGACCTGTTCCGGCTTTGTTGAAGAAAATGGTCACCGGAGCGTTCGCTTCAGGCGGTGACGGTGTGGTAGTTACCTGGGAAATCGACACACATGATACCAGACTCAGTACCCAGATAAATAAATAGTTTTTGATCATAGCTTAAAATGTGAAAAAAGGGCTCTCGCGAAAGAGCCCTTTTATTAATTTCTACAGAATTAGTTGAGTACAGCCGTGTAGCTGTAAGCTCTAGGGGTGCTGAGATCCAAAGTGATCGTGTATGTACCTGAAGTCGCGACGTCGATGTCCTGACCGCCGTAGTTCAACGAACCGTCCTGTCCGTCGTCACCAAAGTTAATGTCCCAGCCATCGTTGGCGCGGAATTTAATTTTTTGGCCACCAACCAACGGCATTACGATAGTCCACTTTTTAGTTCCCGCATCATATGTCATGTTGGTATCCGAATCCCATCCTGTTGGCGTGGCAGATCCGATGATTCCCCAAGACATCGCAGCAGCTGAATACGTCATCGCTTCAGTATCGGCTCTGATCAAATAGTAACCAGGAGCCGAAACAACGATGTTCGATTCACCTTCTTGAGCAAGCATTCCGGCGAAAGAACCGTCATCTCCGTAATCTCCGTCAAAACCTGTGTTTGTAGGAAGAAATTTGAATTCAGGTGCAGCAACGTTCATGTAAACGAAACCTTCGAAATTTGTGTCACCGTACTCAGGAGCCTGGATCACTGCACCGTCGGCAGGTGTCCAGTCTGATCCGTAACCTGAAGCCGCTTGGAAGTTACCCACGACATACATTTTCGGAGCCTCAGTAGTGTATGGCGTGATGCTCATTTCTACAGGCTCGCTGTACATAACTGAATCACCAACATAAGCTTTTACACGCACTTCGAAAGTTGCAGCCTCGAACGGCGTTGCGCCCAAACCTTGCAAAGCAGTATTCAACGTACTTGTCGATGCAGCCAATTGCAATGTTCCAGATGTAGTTCCAACTGTTTGCGGAGTATCGAAAGCATCTCCAAGGTAATCGATTTCTACAGCGTAGTTAGGAATGACTCCTTCGCCGAAATCAGCCGCCGTCCATACGAAACGCTCAGCAAGTACTTCCTGCGTGTCCGGATTAAGAACGTATACGTTACCTGCTTCAGGCGCGTTCAATACAGGAGCTGTTTTTCCTTCGACTACAGGTCTGTTCTCAACATCATCCTGCGTACACGACACTGCAAAGATAGCAAGCATCGCAATCATCATATTCTTCATTGTTTTCATTTGATATACTTTATAATATTAATAACCAGGGTTTTGTACTAGGGTTGGATTAGCTCCGATTGCGTTTGCAGGGATTGGGAAAATCTTTCTGAAGCTAGGAGTCGGCGATCCTGATGGAGTATTGCCTTTCCATGGCCACAAATAAGCACCTCCGGTGAACTTATTGAAACGGATAAGGTCGGTACGACGATGGCCTTCCCAGTGCAATTCTCTTGCTCTTTCGTCAATAAGGAAATCTAGTGTAAGGTTGCTTACGTTGTTCGAGCTGTTCCCGAAAGCGCGTTCGCGAACATCGTTCACGTAACCTACTGCGCCCGTAATGTCAGTTCCGGTACGAACGGCACATTCTGCATACATAAGGTAAGCATCGGCCAAACGGAACATGATAAAGTCAGTATCCGGGAAATCTCCCGCTGCATCTGAACCGGCATTTCCAGTCGAAGTCACGTTGCGGAACTTTTCGATGGCATATCCTTCAGTAAACTGAGCCACATCACTAATAACCAATGATTGACCATCAGTATGGAAGTTTGAACGCGTATCCGAATCAGCTGTCGCGTTCGGGAATTTCCCTACGAAAGCCGACGTCGTGCGGACACCGCCCCAACCACCGTTGACACCGAATTCTGAAGCGGTCATTGAACCTCCAACCGGAGCGTGTACCAAGAATGTAGTACCACCGTACGTTTTTGTATTCAAACCGTCGTAAGCAACAGCGAAAATATTTTCGTTTTGCGCCCCGTTCGTATCATTGTCGGCAAGGAAAAGATAGTTGTAGTTCGATACCAAAGAATAACCTGCAGACAGGATGTTGCTTATGATCGGCATAGCTTCAGCGTACTTTTCAGTTCCG
The DNA here is from genome assembly GCF_004211145.1 of Flavobacterium sp. GTDB lineage: Bacteria > Bacteroidota > Bacteroidia > Flavobacteriales > Flavobacteriaceae > Flavobacterium. The sequence goes on from NZ_SEBS01000014.1 coordinate 42,312, forward strand.
ATGTATTGCTTCGCGTTCATGTACAACTTCGCTCTCAACATCCAAGCAGCGCCCTGATCGGCACGCGGGTACTCATTTGTACGTGGTGCTTTAAGGTCGGCATCGATAGCAATAAGTTCCGAATCGATGTAATCGTACATCACCTGAGACGTAACCTGCTCAGGAAGAAAGTAAGATGTTGGCGACTCTTCAGTAACCAAACCTACACGACCTCCGAACAAATCAAGGAAATGCCAGTAGCTCAACGCTCTCAAGAAACGAGCTTCAGCGCGGTACGTAGCGATTTCAGCAAGCAAAGCCGCGTCGGTCACGCCACGTCCTGCAAGTTTCTCGTCGGTTGTCTGACGAAGGAATTCGTTACAGTTTTTTACCTGATAATCAAGACGCGAAAAAGTTGCGTTGATGAAACCGTCGGCTGCACCCCATGTCTGGTAATGGAAATCTTTGATCGTGTTGTCGTTCCAAGCGATGATCGCCTCGTCCGTCGTAAGTTCCTGCATCAACCAATATCCGCGGATGTATTGGCTCGCGCCTTCATCGATACCTTGGATATCCGGCGTTCCCGCAGGTCCTTGTTGCCCGGTAGTTGCCAATCCCGCGTACAACTTGGCAAGAGTTTGCCTGTAAGCTGCGGGATCCCTGTACAATTCGTCTACCGAAGGTGTTCCTTCGCTTGCCGGATTGGATTGGTCAAGATCATCCAGGCAGGAAGTCAATGAAAGCGAAAGGAGCAATACTCCGACTTTCATCATGTTTAAACCAATTTTTTTCATATCACAATTTTATTAGAAATTAATATTCAGACCCAAAGTGTATGTTCTTGGGCGTGGGTAAAGATTATTGTCAACACCGTTTTGTACCTCAGGATCGATTCCTTTGTAACCGGTGATGAGTAACACATTTTGGACAGCACCTGTCAAACGCATCGTGCTTCCTTTGTCGAACACATCTTTAAATGTGTAACCAAGCGTCACGTTATCCCACTTCACGTATGAAGCGTCCTTGATGTAAAAATCCGATTGGTACTGTGGCTGAGGGAAATTCGTTGTCGCAGCCTCAGGCGTAGCGTTCACGAGATAGTTTCCGTTACCTGGAAGTACTGAAAGATTTCCACGCTGTGAGTTTACGTTGTCGTATACGTAATTCCCTGTCGCCCCACGGAAACTTGATGAGAACCACCAGTTACCGAATGTCACGTCAGTGTTGAAACCGAAATAAACGTCGGCGGCCGGCTTGTGGAAACGATATTTGTCATCGCTGTTCACGATTCCGTCTCCGTTGCGGTCAACGAATTGGTTGTAGATTGGAGAACCGTCAACATCGTACGCTTGCTCAAATACATAGAAAGATGCAGGAGCGTAACCGACTTGGTGATTCTGGATGAATGTTCCTGTTCCACCGGCAACAGTCGTAAGATCGTAACCATCGAATGAAGGAACCGGAGAATTACTCAAACTTGTAATTTCAGAAGTCTGGAACGTAACGTTACCTCCAACTCTCCATGAAACTTTCTCGTTACGTACCGGATACAGATCCAACGCTACCTCGACACCTTTATTTTCAAGGCTTCCAATGTTATAGAACGCGTAGTTCGTAAAGTTTACCCCTTGTGGGTTTTGAGCGAAAAGCAACAAATCCTTTGTTCTTCTGCGGTAAGCACTAACTTCACCCGTGATACGATTGTTGAAGAATCCGAAATCGGCACCGACGTTGATCGTTTCAGTTTCTTCCCATTTCAAGTCAGAGTTATATGCCTGCGGGCTGAATGTTTCAACAAAAACCGGGTTTCCGCTTGCGTCATATCCCAGTTGATACGCCGCTCCTGCGAAAGATTGCAGATACAATGGGTACGACGGATAGCGTGATCCTGTATCCTGTTGGCCTGTAATACCCCAGCTCGCACGCAATTTGAATTCGCTCACATATTTGCTTTCCTTAAGGAAATTTTCATTGCTCACACGCCATGCGGCAGATGCAGCCGGGAAATAACCCCAACGATTATCTTCCGTGAAACGAGATGAACCATCGGCGCGGATCGAACCGTTAAGGATGTATTTTTCAGCGATCGTGAAACTCGCTCTTCCAAAGAAAGATTGAAGGTTCAAACGCTCACCGATGTTACTCGTAATGTTGGTTACGCTACTTGCAGCATCAAAATTTGTGTAGTACTGAGAATAACGGAAATCCTGATAGTTGTAACCCGCCGTGAAATCAAGATTCGAATCGATCGCCTCGAAATTCTTGTTGTAGTTGAAATACAAATCCATAAGGATATTTTTGTTTTCCTGACGGCTATCGTATGTATCTCCGGCTTCACCTGTTACGATGTAATCGGCGTCAGTACTTCCATAACCTCTACCCGAAGCGTAATCGTAACCGACATTGGCAACAAGTTTCAAGGCTTCAAAACCGTGAATCTTGTACTCAAGTTGTGCGTTTCCTATGCTACGGAACTGGTTACCGAAGTTGTGCTTCTGCTCCAACATGGAAACCGGGTTGCGGTTAGCATTCGATTCGAACGTTCCACCTGTATTCAACCATTGGAAATAACCTCCGAAGTTATCGTTACCTGAAAGAATCGTTTGAGTCGGGTCAAAACTTACCGCTGCACCGATAGCGTCGCGGTTACTGTAGTTGTTGTGGATGACAGCCGATTTATTGTTGACTTCAACACGCAAGTGGTTGTCGAAGAAATTCCCGATCAAACTCAAGCCCAACGTACTACGTTCGAAATTATCATGTTTAAGGATACCATTCATATTCGTGTATCCAAGAGACGCGCGATATGTGATGTTGTCTTTACCACCGCCCAATGAAATGTTATGGTCGGTTCCGTAAGCGGTACGGAAAATTTCTTTCTGCCAGTCAGTGTTCGAAGCACCCAACAACGAAATTTGTGTTGGATTACCGTATTGGTTCACGAAATCACGGAACTGGTTCGCTCCCATTACATTTACGTATTCTGAAACCTCACTTACCTGGAAGTTACCATTGTACTCGACTTTCATTTCACCAGACTTTCCTCGTTTTGTCGTGATGATGATAACTCCATTCGATGCACGTGAACCGTAAATCGCAGTCGCGGCCGCATCTTTCAGGATAGTCATACTCGCGATATCGTTCTGGTTGATGTTGGCAAGCGGGCTACGTCCACCTTGGACACCACCGCCTCCTGCATCTACCGCAACTCCATCTATAATATAAAGAGGATCATTGTTACCGTTGATTGAAGAACCGCTACGGATTCTCACGATCGAACCTTCACCTGGAGCACCGCCACCATTCGTGACCTGAACCCCGGCTACACGGCCCTGGATCAATTGTTCAGCAGCAACCACAGGACCTTTTTGGAAATCCTTTGCCGTAACAGTCGTTACCGCTGTTGAAGCGTCCTTTTTCTTTACCGTACCGTAACCTACCTGTACCACAACTTCCTGCAATTGGTTAGCATCTTCCTCCATACTTACGGATAAAGTCGCTTGAGAGTTGTAATCCATGATAAGATCTTTGAATCCGATATAAGAAAATACGATTTTATCGCCTTTCTTTACATTATTCAAAGAGTACTTACCGTCGAAATCGGTAGATGTACCGTTAGTGGTACCTTGAACTACTACGTTTACCCCTGGCAACGGTTGACCTGTCGATTTTTCGGTCACCGTTCCCGTCAATGTTCCTTGTGCAAGAACACTAAAAGGCAAAAACAGTAGGAAAATGAACAACTTTTTGTAAATTGTTTTCATACATTTTGTTTGAGTTAAAAAAATAGGTTTGTTTAGCTTATACTCTACTTCGAATGTTAAAATTAAGTAAAATTTCATACGATTTCGTAGAACCCTACCAGAAACCCTTGCGCAAACGTTTTCGTGTTGAAAACTTTCCTTTAATCACAGGAATTACAAGGCATTATTGATGAATTTCAAAAACCGAACACTATAATTTTCGAATACTAAAATTTCCAATTTCTTAACATGAAAAGAAAGATCACTTTAAAGCAAATCGCAAAAGAACTCGATGTATCCATTTCGACGGTCTCAAAATCACTTCGGGACAGTCCCGAAATATCTGAAGATACCCGATTGAAAGTCCAAGCGTTTGCAAAACTCTACAATTACAAGCCTAACAATATTGCACTTAGCCTCAAAAACCGAAAGACGAAAACAATCGCGATCATTATCCCTGAAATCGTCCACCATTTTTTCGCGACGGTCATCAGCGGCATCGAACAAGTTGCGAACGAGAGCGGATATAACGTAATCATTTGCCTGTCGGACGAATCGTTCGACAAAGAGGTCATCAATATGGAAATGCTCGCCAACGGATCGATCGACGGTTTCATCATGTCACTTTCGAAAGAAACGCAGTCCAAAGGCGATTTCCACCATATCATCGAAGTCATCAACCAGGGAATGCCCGTCGTGATGTTCGACCGCGTGACCAACGATATCTTGTGCGACAAAGTCATCATCGACGACAACCGCGCGGCCTTCGAATCGATCGAACGGCTGATCAACAACGGTTTCAAGAAAATCGCGTTGATCACGACGGTCGATTACGTAAGCGTCGGAAAATTGCGTACCGAAGGTTATTCGAGAGCCTTGCGCGCCAACGACCGAGACGTGAACGAGAAACTGATCCTGCGCATCGAAGACATCGACAACTGCGCCGAACCGATCGAGAAATTCATATCCGAGACCAAGCCCGATGCGGTTTTCGCCGTAAACGAACTGTTCGCCGTGACCGCGATAAAGGCCGCGAAAAAAATCGGATTGCATGTTCCTGAAGACATTTCCATCATCGGATTCACTGACGGCATCATCTCAAAATATTCCTCGCCGAGCATCACGACGGTTTCACAGGACGGCATCGAAATGGGCGGAAAAGCCGCGAAAATGCTCATCCAACGTTTGGAATCAGAAGACGAGGAAGAAGAAGAACACTATAAAACCGAGGTTGTCGAGACGCATCTTGTGGAACGGGAATCGACGCGGGCGTTGAAGAAGGGGAATTTTTGATCTAAGATTTATAGATCTCAGATTTACAGATTTACAGATGTCGGATTCGGAGATTGACAGACCAACGACTTTGTCGAGATTGACGATTCGTTCAAACCGGACGATTCTGCAAATCTGTCAATCTGTAAATCTGAGATCTGTCAATCCAAAACCTGTCCATCCATTTCCAAAGTTTTCAACACGAAAACGTTAACGTAACCCTTCAAACCGCAAATTTCTCATTTCCAAAACCCATTTTCAAATTAAACGCTATATTTGACGCGATTATCAAGCTTGTACTTTACTTCGACCCACAAGTTTTTGATAAGCATCGCGCTTATCGTACCTATTTTAAATTACGATAATGGAAAAGCGTAGGTTAAGTTTCTGGGAGATTTGGAACATGAGTTTCGGATTTCTTGGGATACAATTCGGATTCGCCCTTCAAAATGCCAACACATCGCGCATTTTTGAAACCTTGGGCGCCAAAGTAGATGAAATTCCCATTTTATGGATTGCCGCTCCGGTTTCGGGCTTGATCATTCAGCCGATCATCGGATATTTCAGCGACCGAACCTGGACAAGACTCGGCCGACGTCGACCGTATTTCCTGGTCGGGGCGATACTGTCGTCGATCGCGCTTTTCATCATGCCGAATTCCCCTACGCTTTGGATTGCCGCGGGAACGCTATGGATCATGGACGCCTCGATCAACATTTCGATGGAACCGTTCCGCGCATTCGTGGGCGATAATTTACCCGCGAGCCAGCGGACACAGGGTTTTGCGATGCAGAGTTTCTTTATCGGAACAGGCGCCGTCGTAGGATCGTTGTTGCCGTATCTGTTCGCGAACGTGTTCGACATTTCTAACACCGCGCCTCCGGGAATCATTCCCGATTCGGTGAAATGGTCGTTCTACATCGGCGGGATCGTGTTTCTGCTCGCCGTACTTTGGACGGTTTTCAACACCAAGGAATACCTGCCTGAAGAATTGCACGCGTTCGAGGAGCAAGAACGAAAAATGCTCGGCAACGTCGAGATCGAAGATTACGAAACCAGCGCGAACCGAAGTAAACAATTCCGAGTCGGCGCGCTCATGACAGCCATCGGCGCTTCGGCAACGGCCTATATCTATGAAGTCGGACTGACCAAGGAACTCTACATCTTATTCGTGGGATTGATCGTGATCGGAACGTTGTTCATGATTACGTCGCTACTTCGGAAAAATCAGGTCCGAAACGGATTCACGATCATTTTGACCGACATGCTCAACATGCCGACCACGATGAAAAAACTCGCATTGGTCCAGTTTTTCTCATGGTTCGCATTGTTTTCGATGTGGATTTACACGACCCAGGCCGTAACAGGACATGTTTTCGGCACGTCGGACACTACCTCGAAACTCTACAACGACGCCGCCGATTGGGTTCCCGTTCTCTTTACCGTTTACAATGGCGTCGCGGCTTTGGTGGCCTTCCTGCTTCCGGTTCTGGCCAAACGCTTCGGCATCCGAATCACACATTTGCTCGCACTCGCGGCCGGTGGCATCGGATTGATCTCTATTTTCTTCATCAAATCGAAAATGCTGCTGTTGCTTCCGATGGTTGGCGTCGGGATCGCATGGGCAAGTATCTTGTCGATGCCGTTCGCGTTGCTTTCGGGATCGTTGCCTGCAGCGAAAATGGGCTATTACATGGGTGTTTTCAACTTTTTTGTGGTCATTCCGCAAATCGTGGCCGCAACCATTCTTGGCTTTATCGTAAAACAATTCTTTAACGACGAACCGATTTACGCGTTGATCATCGGAGGTATTTCGATGATCATCTCAGGGTTCCTTACACTCCGTGTCAGTGAAGGCACGAAAATTACAGTAGAATGAGTAAAAAAGCATTCATATTCGACCTCGACGGCGTAATCGTAGACACGGCCAAATACCATTTTTTGGCGTGGCAGAAAATCGCCGATTCGCTTGGGATCGAATTCACACCTGAACACAACGAACGATTGAAAGGCGTGAGCCGCGTGCGTTCGCTTGACATTATCCTTGAACTCGGCAACGTCGAGCCGCCACAATCGGACAAGGACATTTGGCTCAAACAAAAGAACGAAGACTATCTGTCGTACATCGAAAACATGGACCGAAGCGAAATCCTTCCAGGCGTCATGCATGTATTGAAGTTTCTGAAAGACAACGGACAACCGATCGCATTGGGTTCGGCGAGCAAGAATGCACGCCCGATCCTCGAGAAAACAGGAATTCTTAGTTTTTTCGATGTGATCGTCGACGGAAACGACGTGACGAACGCCAAACCCGATCCTGAAGTATTTATACGTGCGGCCCAACAACTCGGCATCTCGAACGAAGATTCCATCGTGTTCGAAGATTCGTTCGCGGGAATCGAAGCGGCGAATATCGCGGGCATGACGAGTGTCGGCATCGGAGATGAGACTATTCTCGACAAGGCGCAGTATATCTTTCCGGATTTCGTGCATATTGATTTGAGTTTCATTGATACGTTAATTAATAAGTAGACGAAAGACGAAAGACGAATGACGAAAGACGAATGACGAATGACAAATGAGAAATGACTAAGGACTGAGGACTAGCGTTTTCTTTAGACCAAATCAAGTTTTACATCCGAATTTGACCATTGAGGAAAAATTTAAACCGATTCGAAAGTCCTTCGACATTAGTCGTTAGTCTTTCGTCAAAAAAATCATCAATCACAATCATCAAAAAAATCATAAACCCGAAAGCAAGCCAAATGCGACGCGACCTCTCGTTCGACTTTTGACTTTTGACTTTCGACTTAAAAAAAAAGACAATGCATCAGGATTATATCAAACCAAATAATTGGTCCATCATCGAAGAAGGTTTCGACGCCGAAAGGGTAAAATCGTCCGAAAGCCTATTCAGCATCGGAAACGGCGCCATGGGCCAACGCGCGAATTTTGAGGAAAAATACTCTGGAAAAACGTTTCAGGGCAGTTATATCGGCGGTGTTTATTACCCCGACAAGACAAAAGTGGGCTGGTGGAAAAACGGTTATCCGGAATATTTCGCCAAGGTGTTGAACGCGCCGAATTGGATCGGGATCGACATCGAGGTCAGCGGTGAAGCGCTCGATCTGAACGCGGTTTCGGTCCGCGATTTCAAGCGCGAGCTCAATATGAAAGAAGGTTGGTATAACCGATCTTTCGCAGCGACGTTGCAGAACGGAACCGAGATTTCAGTCAACGTGCGCCGCTTCATGTGCATGGAACTCGACGAGGCCGGCATCATCAATTACGAAATCACGCCTGTCAATAAGGACGCGACGATCGTGTTCAAACCGTACGTCGATGCGGGCGTCCACAACGAAGACGCGAACTGGGAGGAGAAATTCTGGGAACCGCTTGGCGTCGAACACAACGAGAACAAGGCATTCGTGACGGCGCGTACGTTCAAGACGCATTTCACGGCGACGACTTTCATGCAGAGCAGCATTCTCGTCGGTGGGAAAAACTTGGAAATAACGCCTGAGAATACTGAGAAATCGAACGAAAAGGTTCAGTTTACGTATTCGGTGAATGTGGCGAAAGGCCAGACATCGGCGATCCATAAAATCGGCGGTTATACGGTTTCGATGAACCACGAGAATACGGTTAAGGCTGCAAATGACGTGATTGATTCGGCTGTCGGAAAAGGCTATGCCGGATTACTTATCGAACAACAGAACGCCTGGGCAAAAGTTTGGGAAATGAGCGATATCACGATCGACGGAGACGTGAAAGCGCAACAAGGCATCCGATTCAATATTTTCCAGTTGAACCAGACATATTCGGGTAAGGATTCGCGCCTTAACATCGGACCGAAAGGATTCACAGGCGAAAAATACGGCGGCTCGACCTATTGGGATACCGAGGCGTACTGCATTCCGTTCTACATGGCGACGAAAGACCAACAAGTGGCGAAAAACCTGCTTGTTTATCGATACAACCAATTGGACAAGGCGATTGAAAACGCGGCCAAACTCGGGTTTACGAATGGCGCGGCTTTGTATCCGATGGTGACGATGAACGGAGAGGAATGCCACAACGAATGGGAAATCACGTTCGAGGAAATCCACCGAAACGGTGCGATCGCATTCGCCATTTTCAACTATTACCGATTCACGGGCGACTACTCGTACATTCCTGAAAAAGGCCTCGAAGTCCTGATCGCGATCGCGCGTTTCTGGCACCAACGATCGACTTGGTCAACCAACAAAAACCAATACGTGATCTTGGGAGTTACGGGTCCGAACGAATACGAAAACAACGTCAACAATAACTTCTACACGAACTATCTCGCGAAATGGTGTATCGATTATGCCGTCGGGCAATTGGAGAAAGTGTCGCTCGATTATGCGTCGGATTATGAAAGGATTTTGGGCAAGACGAATTTGACTTTGAATGAGATTTCGAAGTGGAAAGATGTCGCCGATAAGATGTATTTCCCGTATTCGGAAGAAGATCAGGTGTATTTGCAACAAGACGGCTTCCTCGATAAAGAGCTCGTGAAGGTGTCGGATCTCGACAAATCACAACGCCCAATAAACCAAAAATGGTCTTGGGATCGCATCCTGCGTTCGCCTTACATCAAACAAGCCGATACGCTTCAAGGATTTTATTTCTTCGAGGATCACTTTACGACCGAAGAATTGGAGCGTCATTTCGATTTCTACGAGCCGTATACCGTTCATGAAAGTTCGCTTTCGCCTTGCGTCCACTCGATCCAGGCGGCTGTTTTGGGCAAGATGGAAATGGCCTACACATTCTACTTGCGCACGTCGCGCCTCGACCTTGACGACTATAACAAGGAAGTCGAGGAAGGCTGCCACATCACGTCGATGGCGGGAACCTGGATGAGCATCGTGGAAGGTTTCGGCGGCATGCGCGTGAAGGAAGACAAGTTGCATTTTTCACCGCGTATCCCGAAGGAATGGGAAGGTTATTCGTTTAAGATCAACTTTAGGAACCAGGTTTTGAAAGTATCGGTCCAGGCCAACCAGACGAGTTTTTCTTTGGAAGGCGGTGAGGAAATTACTGTTTTCGTGAATGGTAAGGAAGTTACTGTTGAGCCGAATGGACTTGTCACAGTTTAGATAATTTTTTTTGACAATTAAGATAGTTAAGGTTAGTTAAGAAGCTAGCGTTAACTATCTTAGTTTTTTTTCACTTTATACACGCCACATGAAAAAATTTATACGCCATGATAACGAAAACAGAAATTACGAGATTATCGTTTGAGATTATTGGATGCGCCATCAAGGTTCACAAAAATCTTGGTCCCGGACTATTGGAAAGCATTTACGAAAAATGCTTGAAGTACGAACTTGAACAAGCTGGATTTCAGACGAAACAGCAAATAACAACGCCGATAAAATACGGCACACTTTCATTTGACTGCGATTTACGGGTCGACCTTTTCGTTAATGATCTCATCGTTATCGAATTAAAAGCCGTAGAAAGTGTTTTGCCAATACACGAAGCGCAACTTATCACCTATATGAAATTGCTGAATTCTCCTCAAGGTTTACTAATTAATTTCAACACGCTCAATATCACGCAATCATTTAAGCCCATACTAAACACGAAATACAATTTTTTCGAAAGAAAAAACCCTTAACTATCTCAACTATCTTAATTGTTGAAAATAATCTCAGACGCAATCCAAGTAAAACAATTTAAAAATGAAAAAACTTATTTTTTTATTCCTCACGTTTTCCATCGCGCAAGCCCAAATCCAAAAAACCGAACCTCCATTCTGGTATTCCAACATGAAAAACCCGGAACTCCAAATCATGTTCTACGGTAAAAACATCTCAAAACACTCTGTTTCCGTTTCCAACGACGTCGTAATTTCAAGCGTTCAAAAAACCGAAAACCCAAACTATCTTTTCGTAACGATCGACACCAAAAACATTCCCGCGTCCACGTTCACGTTCAGTTTCAAAGAAAAAGACAAAACCGCATTTACCCAAAAATACGAACTCAAACAACGCCGTAAAGATTCAGAGCTGCGCCAAGGCTTTGATTCGTCCGACATGGTTTATTTAATCATGCCCGACCGATTCGCGAACGGCAATCCGTCAAACGACAGCACGCCTGACACCAAAGAAAAATCCGATCGCAAAAACGACCACGGCCGCCACGGAGGCGACATCGCAGGCATCATCAACAACCTCGATTACATCCAATCGACCGGCGCGACCACGATCTGGAACACGCCGCTTTGCGAAGACAACCAGGAACGCGGTACGTATCACGGCTACGCCCAGACCGACGTCTATAAGATCGATCCGCGCTACGGGACGAATGACGAATATGTGAAATTGTCATCGGAACTCCACAAACGCAACATGAAACTCGTGCTCGATTACGTGACAAACCATTGGGGTTCCGAACATTGGATGCTTAAAGACATACCGACCTACGACTGGCTGCACCAATTCCCGGGTTACGCCCAAAGCAATTACCGAATGACGACGCAATTCGACCCGAACATGGCCGAAATCGACAAAAAATTCTGCGTCGACGGCTGGTTCGTAAAATCGATGCCCGACTTAAACCAAGCCAATCCGCTCGTCGTAAAATACTTGACCCAAAACGCGATCTGGTGGATCGAATACGCCGATTTGGACGGTTTCCGCGTTGATACCTATTCGTATTGCGATAAAGAAGGCATCGCGAAATGGACGAAAGCCATCACCGACGAATACCCGCATTTCAACATCGTCGGAGAAGTCTGGATGCACGACCAGGCGCAAATGGCGTACTGGCAAAAAGACTCGAAAATCGGGGCGATCCAAAGTTACAATTCGTATTTGCCGTCGGTCATGGATTTCACGCTGCACGATGCGATCGAAAGCGCGTTCAACGAACCTGACGCCGCTTGGGACAAAGGCATGATCAAGATGTACGACAATTTCGCGAACGACTTTTTGTACCCGAACATCAATTCGATTCTGGTGTTCGCCGAAAACCACGACACCCAACGTTTCAACCATCGCTACACCGATTTGGAGACGTACAAAATGGCAATGACGTTGATCGCGACAATCCGCGGGATCCCGCAGGTTTATTACGGTTCCGAGATCGGCATGGCGGGCGACAAAGGCAAAGGTGACGGCGACATCAGGCGTGATTTCCCGGGCGGATGGAACGGCGATGCGCACAGCGCATTCACGGCGTCGGGTCGAAACGAAACTGAAAAAGGTTACTTCGATTTCACGTCGAAACTCTTCAATTGGAGAAAAACCAAATCGGTCATCCACAACGGGAAAACGACCCAATACATTCCCGAGAACAATGTTTACGTGTATTTCCGATACGACGAAAAAGAAACCGTGATGGTCGTGATCAACAATTCGAACAAGCCGCAAACGTTCAAAACGGCGCGTTTCGCCGAAAGCATCAAAACTTTTACGTCAGGAACCGACGTGATTTCAGGAAAAACCGTCGACCTCAAGCAAGACATTTCAATCGAGCCGAAATCAACGTTCGTACTTGAACTAAAATAATTTTCAGCAGCTTTTCCTGCTTCCGCTATTAGCTTTTTCGGTTAACGCGGTTTTGCTATGGTTTGGGGCGGCTTCCTTCGGTCGCCGCCCCAAATCAAGCCAACCAGGCGTTTCCCTTCAAAAGGCTAACACGCTCAAGCAGGGCTAATTCGAAAACACCCGACGAAATAGTTGTAAAATCCAAATCGACGTCAGTTTCCATGGAAAATGCGTAATTTTTCACCGAAATTCAAAAATAGAACCGCGGGAGTTGCGCCTTACCTTGCGACCGCGGCAAATCAATATTCGCATGAGAACATTACTTTTCGCCGCCCTAACCGCTACATTATTTATGACGACAGCTACACAGGCGCAACCCGGTAAAGCTCCGGCTGCAAAACCCGAGAAGATTCCTTTCGTTTGGGAAGGCGCCAACTTATACTTCTTACTCGTCGATCGCTTCAACAACGGCAACCGCTCGAACGATGTTAATTTCGGACGCAACCAACCCGCGGGAAAACTGCGTGGTTTTGAAGGTGGCGATCTCAAAGGCATCACACAAAAAATAGAGGAAGGTTATTTCGACAAGCTCGGCATCAACGCGATCTGGCTCACGCCTATCGTCGAACAAATCCACGGCGGAACGGACGAAGGCCAAGGTTTGTCGTACGGTTTTCATGGTTATTGGACCAAAGACTGGACGCAGATCGACCCGAATTTCGGCACCGCGAAAGACTTGTCGGAACTCGTCGAAGTCGCGCACAGCCACAACATCAGGATTTTGCTCGACGCCGTGATCAACCACACCGGCCCGGTCACCGACAAAGATCCGGTTTGGCCGAACGATTGGGTTCGCACGGGTCCGCAATGCGATTACAAGACGTTCGATTCGACGACCGCTTGCACGCTCGTGAGCAATCTTCCCGATATCTTGACTGAAAGCGATCAAGAGGTCGCGCTTCCGCCGCATCTCATCGAAAAATGGAAAGCTGAAGGCCGATATGAACAGGAAATTGCTGAACTCGACGATTTTTTCAAACGCACGGGTTATCCGAGATCACCGCGTTTTTACATCATAAAATGGCTCACCGATTACGTTCGCGAATTCGGGATCGACGGTTATCGCGCCGACACCGTGAAGCACACGAACGAACAGGTTTGGGGCGAATTCAAGGCACAATGTAATTTCGCTTTCGCCGACTGGAAGGCAAAAAATCCTGAAAAAGTTCTCGACAACAACGACTTTTACACCGTTGCGGAAGTTTACGGATACGGAATCAGCGGCGGAAAAGAATACAATTTCGGCGACCGCAAAGTCGATTATTTCGACCACGGTTTCAACAGCATGATCAATTTCGAATTCCGTTGGGATGCTGAAAAAGACTACGAGACCATATTCGCGAAATACTCCGACAAACTCAACAACGACCTCGAAGGTTTCAGCGTGCTCAACTATCTGTCATCGCACGACGACGGAAATCCGTTCGATGCCAAACGCGCAAGAAGTTTCGAAAGCGGAACCAAATTGTTGCTTTCACCCGGGATCGCGCAAGTCTATTACGGAGACGAAACCGCGAGAGCGCTCGTTGTCGAAGGCGCTCAAGGCGATGCGAATTTGCGTTCGTTCATGAATTGGGACGTACTTTCCCAGGACGAGCAAACGCAAAAAATCCTCGAACACTGGCAAAAAATCGGGAAGTTCCGCAACCGACATGTCTCGATCGGGGCCGGAATCCACAAGAGAATTTCGGCGACGCCTTACGTGTTCAGCCGAGGTTTCGACAATGGAAAAATCAAAGACCGCGTCGTCATTGGGCTTGACTTGCCACAAGGCTTGAAAAAACTCAAGGTTTCGTCGGTATTTCAGGACGGAACAAAATTACACGACGCCTTTTCGGGCAAAGATACCGTCGTAAAATATGGTTTTGCCGAGGTCGATTCGACATTTGGAACCGTGTTGCTCGAGCTTAAAAAGTAAATTATGTTTCGGAAGATATTCGGGTATTTCCTGTTTTTGCCCGCGGCGTTCCTTACGCTTGCGATTTTGGTTTCGATCCCGAAAGTCGTCATGAGCATCGCCGACATTTTTAATTCCGACGACAGCGCGTACGCTTCGGGTTACGCATTCGGGTTGATCTTGGGCGATGTGCTCATCGGCCTGCTCGCGATCTATATTTGGAAAAAAGCGTTCAAATTCGTGAAGCGTGAACCGAAACGGGTTGAATCGATAGATGACATCGGAACGGAATAACCACGAACAAATACGGTCCGATGGCCGAATATTCAAACTTTGAAAATCAACATAAACGTTCTGGATTTTAGCAGCCTTTTGCTTTTTCAGAGATTGATTTGTAGAATAATTTCGATACTTTGCTTTGCCAAGTAACTTGCCACTAAAAATCACCGCCAAAATGAAGCAACGCCATTTTTTCGACGTACGTGAAATCGAGATTTTAGATCGCGAAGTTTCATACTATGAAAAACGACTGGGCAGCAACGAATATCGTCGGACCATCCGCTTTGAGGAAATTACGAATGTTAAAGTTGCCGAGAACAGGAATGGGTTGGTTTTCTTGGGCATAGCGGTTCTTTTTGTATTGTCGTCGTTCAGTGTCTTAGAAGACGGACACGAAGGAGAGAATTTGGGCGACTATATGTGGCTTTATTTTTTATTCATCGCTGTTCTTGCCGTGATATTCTATTTTTACAAGAGCGACAAGAACTGGAAAATATTTTTGTCGACCGGCTCATTTTTCTACATCTATTCAAATAAACCGAATACCGATGCCGTAAAAAATTTCCTCGATGAATTGTATTTAAAAAGAGACAAATATCTAAAAGACAAATATTTTTCGATCGATAAAAAAATGGGATATCAAAACAACCTGCAAAATCTCAATTGGTTAAAGCAAACCAAAGTCATCACCGACGAAGAGTTCGAAACACGCACTAAAGAATTAAAAATCGCATTCGCAATTGACGTGAAAGTCACAGGATTTCGAGGGTAAATTCTACTAATATCAAACGTGGCGAATCAGGCTTCATACGTTCTCCATTTGCTACGCATTAAGTTGAATAACGATCTATGGATTACGACATAATCTTATTCGGAATTAACCGTAAACACTCCTATTTAAACAAAAACCGCCTTTCACGACTAAATCATAAAAGGCGGTTTCTATTATCGCTAACTTATTTTCGATACCCGACGACTCCCAAATTGTCATCGGAAATCGTTGTTAAGCCGCCAATAACGGACGTTCTGTTCTCGTTTTGAAAAACGTATTCCAAAATTCGGCAAGACCGAAAAGTACTGTTCGGCTCGAGCAATTCGGGTTTTCGACGCAGCGATCTACGTGAAGGAATAATTTCGCCTTGAAGATTTCGGCTACCGATGAGATGTTCTGCTCGGAATCGACTTCCTCGCGAATCATTTCGGCGAATTTTTTTCGTTGGTCGGCACGTTCTGAGATCATCAGGTTCAGCGCCAATGTGTGTGATTGCATACTTTATTTATTGTTGTTTTGACATGCCAAAAATAATCGACGAACTGCACGTTTCATTTACAGTTTACGCGTGATTTGTTGTACAATATGACTTTTTCACCTGGTTGTGAAACAAACCGAAACCGTACCTTTGCCAAAAAAGAATGTACGTCATTGCACATCGCGGCGCCAAAGGTCATGTCAGTGAGAACACGATCGCGGCATTCCAAAAAGCGCTTGAAATGAACGCTCACGGCATCGAGCTCGACGTCCACCTGTCGAGCGATGGCGAAATCATCGTATTCCATGACGGACATACGGATCGACTGACGGGCGTTTCGGGCTCGGTGATTGATATGACATTGGCCGAAATACGACAATTGAAAGTCGATCTACACCATCAGATTCCGACGCTCGCCGAAGTGTTCGACCTCATCGACAAAAAAATCCTCATCAACATCGAACTCAAAGTCGAAGCCGCCGCAAAACCCGTGACCGAGCTCATCGAGAAGTATGTTTCCGAAAAAAACTGGAACTACGATTCGTTTTTAGTTTCCTCGTTTGATTGGACGGCGCTCCGGGAAATCCGGAATTGGAACGCGAAAATCCCGCTTGGCGTGTTGACCGAAACCGATCTTGATCTGGCGATCGGATTCGCAAAATCGATAAAAGCTGAGACGATTCATCCGTATTTCCATTTGCTGAATCCTGAAAACGTCGAAAAAACAAAAGCCGAAAACTTGCTGTTATACGCCTGGACAGTCAATATGCCCGAAGATATTTCGCGCATAAGGTCGCTCGGCGTTGACGGCCTCATAACCGATTATCCTGACCGAATATGAAAAGCTACGACATTGTTATAATCGGCGGAGGCGCGGCCGGTTTCTTCGCGGCGATCAACATTGCCGAGGCGCACCCGAACCTCAAGATCGCGATACTCGAACGCGGAAAGGAAACGCTTACCAAAGTCCGAATTTCAGGCGGCGGACGCTGCAATGTGACGCACGCTTGTTTCGATCCAGGTGAATTGGTCAAATTTTATCCGAGAGGCGAGAAAGAATTGCGCGGTCCGTTCCATACGTTCGCGTCGGGCGATACGATTGAATGGTTCGAAAAACATGGCGTCGAACTCAAAATCGAGGAAGACGGCCGCATGTTCCCCACGTCGGATTCATCACAAACGATTATCGACTGTTTCTTGAACGCCGCGAAAAAATGCAGGATCGACATACTGACCGGCCAAAGCGTGCAATCGGTTTTCAAGACCGACAAACATTGGAAAATCGAAACGCAGAACGAACAATACGCGACACCGAAACTCATTTTCGCCTCGGGCAGCAACCCTAAAATGTGGGAATTGCTTGAAACGCTCGGACATTCGATCGTCGAACCCGTTCCATCGCTTTTCACGTTCAACATAAAAGATGCGCGGATCAAGGATTTACCCGGAGTTTCGGCCATGGCGTCGGTAAAAGTCGCGGGTACGAAACTCGAATCGCGCGGGCCGTTGCTCGTTACGCATTGGGGTTTGAGCGGGCCTGCGATCCTGAAACTTTCAGCTTGGGGCGCGAGGATTTTGTCAGACAGGAAATACCAGTTCGGAATCTCGGTGAACTGGCTCGATTCGGTAGAAATTGACGAGGCCGAAACCATTTTGCGCGACCTTAAGAATGAACAACCCAAAAAGTCGGTCGCGTCGAAATCGCCTTTTGAGTTCGCGAACAGGCTTTGGGAAAGTTTGGTTTTGGCGTCGGGCATTCCGTCGGAAACAAAATGGGCCGACCTCAACAAAATCCAAATCCAGCAACTCGCCAAACAGCTAACCGATTGCAAGTTCAGCGTTAATGGAAAGAGCACGTTCAAGGACGAATTCGTCACGGCGGGCGGCATAGATTTGCGTGAGGTTAATTTCAAGACGATGCAAAGCAAGCTGCACGACAACCTGTATTTCGCGGGTGAAATTTTGAACATCGACGCCATAACGGGTGGATTTAATTTCCAGAATGCATGGACGGGCGGTTTTATTCTCGCAAAATCTATCACCTGAAAAACAAGCGATTGCGCAATTTGTTATATTTGAGAAAACAAACTGCATGAAAAAATTTCTACTATTTTCACTTTTTTCGTTTGTCGGTTTTTCTTCGAATGCACAATTCATCGAGCCTTTTGACGATGCGAGCGTGGCGGCGCCGACAGGAAACACCTGGGCTTTGCCAAGCGGAACATGGAGGATTTTGAACAACGGCGTCGGAACCCAACATTTCACGATGAGTCCTGAAGGCTCGACGGCGTTTCCCGCCAACACGCAACCGCATGCCGCATTTATAGCGCGTGAGAATATCGGAGCAGGAAATACGTCGATCGATTACCTCGTGACGCCTGCAACTCCTATCCCGGGATCAAATTCGACTTTTCGATTCAATACGCGCACCACGATTTCAGGCAACCAATTTTCGACTTATGAGTTGCGTGCGGCTCCCGCTTCATCCGATCCTACCGACATGGCCTCGTTTACGACACTACTCGCCGCCTGGACCGAGGACGGGATCGCAATGCCTTTCAATACGTACCAAAGCAAAACGATATCTTTGGGTCAGCTCGAAACGGCTCAGTCGTATTATTTTGCATTCGTTCGGACACTTACGCAACCTGACGACAATATTAGCGGTGACCGATGGCTTATTGATGACGTCGCGGTTATCCCAGCCTGCGATCCTCCTTCGGGACTGACAGCGACCCCGAGCGCGTCTTTCATCAACTTAAGCTGGCAGGCCGGAACGTCGGCCCAATGGGAAGTACATGTGGTTCAGGATGGCCAAAATTTCGATCCGCAATCGGGAACGCCGATAACGGTTTCAGGAAGTCCGATGGTATTTCTGGACGAAATGACGCAGCCCGGAACAACGGGGTTGCAGCCCGCTACGGCTTATAAGATATTCGTGAGAAGTGTGTGCGAATTCTCGACCAGCGAATGGATTGGCCCAATTATGTGCACCACGAATCCGTTGCCTTTGGAATGCGGCGGTATGTTCGTCGATTCAGGAGGCGTGGCGGGAAATTATTCCCCAAATGAAAACAGTGTCATAACCATTTGCCCCGAACAACCGGGCGAAGCCGTACTTGTAACGTTCACAGCATTCAATACTGAAGTAGGTTGGGACGCCTTATATGTATACGATGGCAACTCTATCGCCTCGCCTCAAATTTTGAGCATGAACGCTTCCGGCAACGTACCCGGCGGCCTTCCTGGCGGATACTGGGGAACCACTATTCCCGGACCTTTCGAATCGTCGAGTGCCGACGGTTGCCTTACGTTTTGGTTCAGGAGTGATTCGGCGATTACTCTTCCGGGATTTGTAGCGAACGTTTCGTGCAATGTGATCGGCAACTGTCCGAAACCGTTGAATCTGGCTATCGTAGGTGCAACGCCGACAACAGCCACGTTCAGTTGGGCCGAAGCCGCTAACGCGACGTCTTGGGAGGTTCTTGCGTTGCCGTGCGGATCGCCGTCTCCCAATTTCTCGACCGTGGGAATTCCTGTCACTGCGACAACCTATACCTTCACGGATCTTTCAGCGAACACTTGCTACGAATTCTACGTACGCGCGAATTGCAGCGACGTGACAAGCGCTTGGGCGGGACCAGCCGGTAACGAAACCGAGAACACGACCCGATTTCTCCTGAAAGCTTTCGTGGACGACAACGACAACGGTGTTGCGGATTCAAACGAGCCTCTTTTTACGTTCGGAACCTTCAGCATGGAAATAAACGATTCGGGCGATGTGTCGCAATTCGTCTCCAATTCCGGGCAAATCATAATACCTGAGCCCGACCCGACGGCGACATATGATTTCACGTTTTCGATCTTCCCTGAATTTTCAACTTATTATTCCATTGCGCAAAACCAGCAACTGAATATTCCTGCTCCCGCAACCAATACGACGACTGAAATCTTGTTCCCGATTTCGATGGATCAAACGTATACCGAAGTATCGGTGGTCATTTTGTCTCCACAGCCGCCGCGAGCGGGCATGAACTGGAACAATTCGGTAAGCATCCGAAATAACGGGACGGGCAGTGCCAGCGGGACTTTGACTTTCGCAAAAGATCCTGTGACGACTTCCATATCCGTCTCGCCAATTGGACCTGTTTTAAATGCCAACGGTTTTTCGCACACGTTTACCAACTTACCTTCGGGTGGCGTCCAATGGTTTTCGACCGACATGTTAGTGCCTAACATTCCGCAGGTTGCAATCGACCAACCGCTCACGAACAGCGCCGATGTTACGGTTGACGGCGACATCGATACGAGTAACAATGCGTTTTCGATCACGCGACTCGTCACTGCGTCCTACGACCCGAATGACATTTTCGAATCTCATGGTCCGCAAATCATTGCTGACGAATTCGCGGCCTCGGAATATTTATATTACACGATCCGTTTCCAGAACACGGGTAATGCCGAGGCGTTCGACGTCCGAATTGAAAACACGTTGGACACTCAGCTCGATGCGCAAAGCATCCGAATGGTCGCCGCGAGCCATGATTACGTAATGGAACGATCAGGAAACGATTTAATCTGGAAATTCAACGACATCAACCTTACCTGGCAATCGCAAAGCGAGGAATTGAGCCAAGGTTACGTCGTGTACAAAATTCGTGCGAATGCAGGTTTCGAAAGTGGCGATGTGATTCCCGCCTTGGCCGAAATCTACTTTGACGGAAATCCGGCGATTGTCACCGAAACATTTACCACGACATTTACCGACGCGCTTTCAAGCCCTGATTTCAACCAGAATTCGATCGCGCTTTTCCCAAATCCCGCGAGTTCTTCGTTTACCGTGAAGTCGCAACAAGCCGGCACGCATTTGTCAAAAGTGATCGTGACGGATTTGCTCGGAAAAAACATCTTGGTTGCGCAAATTGATGTTGCCGACGAGGTTCCGATCGACGTTTCCGGTTTGTCGAAAGGCATGTATCTGGTCGAGATTACGACATCGGACAATCTCAAGACAGTCAAAAAATTGGTCGTCAAATAAAAACTTAAAAAAATCTTAAATACAATCCCGCGTAATCAGCGGGATTTTTTGTTTTTACTACGAATCAGGCAATTGACCTATTGTCTAGTCGACTGACTTTCAATATATTTACTATCACCTAAAACAACAACAATGAAAAAACAACTACTCTTCGTGTTTTTCGTTTCGCTTTTTTCGTCGGCTTCATTTGCGCAGACGGCCTGTAATTCGATTTTTACCGACAGCGGCGGACCAACGGGAAATTACCCTAACAACGCAAATCAAGTAACTACGATCTGCCCCGATTCACCCGGAGATTACGTCACCATAACTTTTACGGCTTTCAATATTGAAAACGGCTGGGACGGATTGTACGTCTTTAACGGAAACAGCATAAGCAGCGGCCAAATTGAAAGCGCGAATCCGCCGCAAAACGTTCCAGGCGGGCTCGCCGGTGCTTTTTGGGGAACTACCATTCCCGGTCCTTTTACGTCGTCGAGTCCTGATGGCTGCCTTACGTTCCAATTCCGGAGCGATTCGTCTGTCGATAATCCCGGTTGGATCGCCAACGTGACTTGCGGCCCTCCGCCTGTTTGTCCGGCGCCGACTTCTTTGGCCGTTGCTTCGGTCACTTCGATGACTGCGGTGTTGACTTGGCTCGAAAACGGATCGGCGGTTTCCTGGGAAGTACTCGCGTTGCCTTGTGGAAGCCCTGCTCCTACGGCATCGACTTCAGGGACTTTGGTTACGGCGAATCCGTTCATGGTGCCGGCGTTAGCAGCCAATACATGTTACGATTTTTATGTTCGATCGAATTGCTTCTCGGACGGCTTCAGTTTGTGGACCGTCGGCGCTACGGCCACGACACTTTTTGCGCCGCTTGAATGTGGCGACCAATTTTTCGACGCGGGAGGTTCGGCTGCCAATTATCCGAACGATGCCAACATCGTCACAACCGTCTGTCCTGAGAACACGGGCGATGCGGTTCGCGTGACTTTTACATCTTTTAGCACCGAGGCTGCTTCTGATGGTCTTTATGTTTTCAACGGAAATTCGACATCGGCGCCACAGATCGCGAGTTCAAATGGCCCTGGGTCTATTCCATCGGGTCTGGCGGGTTCATTCTGGGGCACTTCCATTCCCGGTCCTTTTGAATCGTCGAGCGCCGATGGTTGCCTCACATTCGTATTCCGAAGCGACTTCACGATAACCTCTACGGGTTGGGCGGCCGACGTGATTTGCGTCGATCCGACGAATACGTGTTTCGCACCAACGAATCTTGCGCTCAGTGATTTGACGGCCGAAACCGTTACGCTTACTTGGGATTCTACAGGAACAGCGTCCCAGTGGTTGATAACGCTGGATACGGCCCAAGGTCCTGAAACTTATACGGCGACGTCGAGCCCATACACGATTAGCGATTTGATTCCGAATTCACAATATTCGGCAAACATAAAGGCGATTTGCACAGCCGACATTTTCACAGGTTATTCGAATTCGGTAGGTTTCGCGACGCCGATACCCGACGCGAATATGGTGACGGTTGATACGAGTTTGTATACGACATCTGAATTGGTTCAGTCGGTTTTGGTCGACAATCCATGCATCGCGGTATCGAACGTGACGTCGAGTACGGGAACGAATTTCGGATCGACGAATGGAATCGGATTCTTCACGAACACCAATCCTAATTTTCCGTTATCGTCAGGAATCGTTTTGGTATCGGGCGACGCAAATCTTATCAATGATCCAGCGCCTTCATCGCTTGGAACAGGTGGTCTTGGCTGGCCTGGCGATCCGGAGCTTGAAGTGATCATCAGCGCCGCGATTGGAGCGCCTATGAATTCCTACAACGCGACAGTGCTTGAATTCGACTTTACCGCACTCAATGAATATATGAGTTTCAATTTCCTTTTCGCGTCTGAAGAATATGGAAATTTCCAATGTACATACGCCGATGCTTTCGCGTTTTTGCTCACCGATGTCGAAACGGGAATCACGACGAATCTCGCAGTTGTTCCGGGAACGACGAATCCGGTTTCGGTCGTAACGATTCGCGACGACGAATATAATACGAGTTGTGCGTCAGTCAACGAAGGCTATTTCGATCAGTATTTCGGAACCGCTTTTTGGGATGCCGCCCACGTTTTCATCGGGCAAACCGCGTTGATGACAGCTTCGTCGGCGATCATCCCGAACCATCAATATCATATCAAGCTCGTTGTTGCCGACAGGACCGACGCCATTTTGGATTCGGCCGTGTTCATCGAGGCCGGAAGTTTTACATCGGGCCCGCCTCAATGTTCCGACAAGATTGAACTCGTGGCTTTCGTCGATGAAAATTCGAACGGTGTAAAAGACACGGGCGAAGAAGCGTTTACGCATGGTTCGTTCACGGTCGAGCAGAATAATTCAGGTACGGTTTCACAAGTGTATTCGCCTTTCGGCACGTACGATTTATACGATGCGAATCCTGCCAATTCATACGATTTGGGTTATGCGTTGCAATCGCAATATGGTGCTTTTTACAGCAGTTCAGCTTCTTACGCCGACTTGGCGATCGCGACCGGAAGCGGAACGCAGACCGTTTATTTCCCGATCGTGCTGACGCAGCCGTTTAATGACGTGACGGTTTCCATCGTTTCGGTTTCGCCTCCGCGTGCAGGAACGTCGTATCAGGAAAAAATCGTGTATACGAACAACGGCGTGAGCGCGGCATCGGGAACGGTTTCGTTTACCAAAGATTCTCCTACGACGATTACCTCGGTTTCCCAACCCGGAACAGTCGCCAACGCGACCGGATTTACATATGCGTTCACCAATTTGCAGCCGAATGAGACGCGACAGTTTTTGGTCACGTTGTCGGTTCCGGCGATTCCGACGGTGAACATCGGTGATTTACTCACGAATTCAGTTACGATTTCGGCGCCGTCAGGCGATATCGACCTTGACAACAATTCGTTCACGAATACGCAAGTTGTCGTGGCGTCGTACGATCCGAACATGGTGACCGAAGCGCACGGCGAGAAAATTGATTTTGAAAGTTTTGCGCAGGACGATTATTTATATTACACGATCCATTTCCAGAATACGGGAACTGCGAACGCGATCACGGTTCGCATCGAGGACGTGCTCGACGCCCAACTCAACGAGGAAAGTATCGTGATGCTAAATGCAAGCCACGACTATGTGATGGAACGCGTCGGGAACCAATTGGTTTGGACGTTCGACTACATCATGCTTCCCGGACAATTGCAGGACGAGGAACTCAGTAAAGGTTATGCGTTCTTTAAGATCAAATTGAATCCCGGTTTTGCGGTTGGCGATATCGTGCCGAACGCCGCCGGAATTTATTTCGACAGCAATCCGGTCGTGGTTACCGAACCATTCAACACCGAATTCATGGCCGCGCTCGCAACCGCCGACTTCAACGCCGGAAACTTGATTTTGTTCCCTAACCCGACGAATACATCGTTCACGGTCAGCCTTTCGCATACTGCCGACGGACTGAAAACCATTTCAGTTCACGACATGCTGGGCAAGATCGTGAGAAAACAAGATGCGGGTTCAGGTTCACAGACCAGCGTCGACGTTTCAGGATTATCAAAAGGAATTTATATGGTAGAGATCCTGACCGAAAACGACCGTCGTGTCGTGAAGAAATTGATTATCAAATAACGAATGTAATCAGGTGAAAAAAGTCCTTTCCTAAGTTGTGGAGAGGACTTTTTTTGTTTTTATCGATTGCCGATTCGGAGATTGGTTCGCGCGAGGGATACAAGTGGAAATCCTGACGTTGCCGAACGATTCGTGCCCGACAAAAAAGTCGATCCCGGCAAAGGCAGATTGGAACGGTAGCCCGACGGCGGCCTTTTCAAAAGTTCAACGTTAAGCAAGACGATCCAGGCCGGCGACGCGCCCAAAAAATCATCGGTTCAAATACCAGATCGAAGCGTTCAGCACCATCGCGAAACTTACCCAAAGCAAATATGGAATGAAAAGCCAACCCGCGAATTTGTTGAGTCGGATGAATTTGTGGAAGGTTTCGTAGATCATGAGCCACAACAATGCGATTTCGATGAGCGCGAGCATCGGGTTTCGCAAGCCGAAGAACAAAAGCGACCACGCGGCGTTTAAAGCGAGTTGGATGAAAAAATATAGAAGTGCTTTTTTGGTGTCTTCGCGTTGGATTTCGATGCGACCCCAAACTAGTCCCGCGGCGACGCCCATCATTACGTAAAGCGTTGTCCAGACAGGAAAGAACAACCAATTGGGCGGATTGAACGATGGTTTTTCGAGTAACGGGAACCATGTGTTGACGCTCGACTGCGTGACTTGGCCCGAGATGTAGCCGACTCCGACGCAGGTGGCGACCATGATGGCGATTTTGGTAAGTTTATTCATAGACTCGCTTCGCTTTAGGACGCGTTGCACTTAGGATGCGCTGCGCTTTAGACACGCTTCGCTTAGGATTTGTGCGAAGACAGGATAAAGTTAGGGATTTTTTTGGAAGAAAGGAGAAAGTTGGGGAACTTGGAAAGTCGCAAAAGTCCGTAAAGACGAGTTGGATAGGAAGGACATTTTATCTTCGGAGGCGAATTCGCGAACGTAACTTAAACGTCTTTCCCGACTTTTAAAAACTTTACCGCTTCAGCACTTCAGCACTTCAGCACTTCCTGCTATCTTTGCCCAAACTATTTTTTATGTCGAAAGACACTGATTTCATCCCGAAACAATATTCCCAAACCGCTGAACGCGGAAGTTTTACCTGGAGTGCGCCGAGTAACATCGCGCTCGTGAAATATTGGGGAAAAAAGGAACCGCAATTGCCCGCGAATCCGTCGATCAGTTTTACGCTGGATTCGTGCAAAACGGTTACTACGCTTGGTTTTGAAAAAAAAGTAAACAATGGAAATTTCTCGTTCGACTTACTCTTCGAAGGCCAGCCGAAAGAGGATTTCAAACCCAAAATCGAGAAATTCTTTTTGCGCATTTTCGAATATTTGCCGTTTTTGAAGGATTTTCATTTTACGATCGATACGAAAAATACGTTCCCGCATTCGTCGGGGATCGCGTCGTCGGCATCGGGAATGGCGGCGCTCGCTGTAAATTTGATGAGCGTCGAAAAATTGTTCGATCCTGGAATGTCCGATGATTATTTCAACCAAAAAGCATCGTTCTTGGCGCGACTCGGTTCGGGAAGCGCGTGCCGAAGCGTGAAAGGCGAGATCGTGGTTTGGGGAAAACACGATGGAATTGCGGGAAGTTCGGATTTGTACGGAGTCGAATTCCCGTTTACCGTACACGAAAATTTCGAGAATTATCAGGATACGATTCTGCTCGTTGAGAAAGGACAGAAAGAAGTTTCGAGTACGGTCGGACATGAGTTGATGTTCGGGCATCCGTTTGCCGAAAGACGTTTTCAACAGGCGCATGAAAATTTGTCGAAAGTCAAGTCGGCGCTTGAAAACGGCGATCTCGAATCGTTCGTGAATGTCGTGGAAAGTGAAGCGCTCACGCTACATGCGATGATGATGACGTCCAACCCGTATTTTATCTTGATGCGTCCGAATACGCTTGAAATCATAAACCGTATCTGGAAATTCCGACGCGAGACGGGAATCCAGGTCTGTTTCACGCTCGATGCAGGCGCAAATGTGCATGTTTTATATCCCGAAAACGTTACCGTTCAAGTTTTGCAATTTATTAGGAGTGAGTTGGTTGCGTATTGTAAAAATGGGGAGTACATTTGTGATGGAATTGGACGAGGCAGTCAATTAATAATTAATAATGAATAATTAATAATTAATAATGATTGCCGTACCTTTGATTATATACACGCCATACAGACCAAGTCATGAAAAGAAATATCGTTCGCGAAAAATCGTATGCATTCGCGATTGAAATCGTTGAGCTTTCACAGTCATTGATTCTTCAACGGGAATTTGTGCTCTCGAGGCAGATTCTGAAATCGGGAACTTCGATAGGTGCAAATATCAGGGAAGCCGAATATGCTCAAAGCAAAGCTGATTTCATTCATAAATTGTGCATCTCGCTTAAAGAAGCGAATGAGACTGAATATTGGTTGGATTTGCTTTTCGATTGCAAATACATTGACGAAGCGACATTTCAAAAACGAAAAATCTCGGTATCGGAATTGTTGCGTTTATTGACGAGAATTATCAAAACTGCGAAGTCCAAGTAATTATTAATTATTCATTGTTAATTATTAATTGAATAAATGAAAGGCCCATTATTTTACTCAAAAATCCTACTTTTCGGAGAATACGGAATCATTAAAGATTCCAAAGGCTTATCAATTCCATACAATTTTTACAATGGCGCTTTGAAGGTGTCCGACAATCAGACCGACGAGGCGAAAGCATCGAATGCGAGTTTGAGCCGTTTTGTTTTCTATCTCGAGAAACTGCAGCAGGAACAACCTGAACTTGTGCAATTTGAAATCGAGAAACTGCACCACGATGTCGCCGAAGGCATGTATTTCGATTCATCGATCCCGCAAGGCTACGGAGTCGGATCAAGCGGCGCTTTGGTTGCTGCGATCTATGACAAATACGCAAAAGATAAAATTACGGTGCTCGAGAATCTCACTCGAGAAAAACTATTGAAACTCAAGACGATTTTCGGACAAATGGAATCGTTTTTCCACGGAAAAAGTTCTGGACTCGACCCGTTGAATTCATATTTGAGCATCCCGATCCTGATCAATTCGAAAGACAATATTGAGGCGACGGGAATTCCCGCACAACGCGCGACCGGACATGGAGCCGTGTTTTTGCTCGACTCGGGAATCGTTGGAGAAACGGCGCCGATGGTCAATATTTTCATGGAAAACCTAAAAGACAAAGGTTTCCGTGCGATGCTTAAAAACCAATTCGTAAAATATACCGATTTGTGCGTCGAGAACTTCCTCGGCGGCGACATGAAATCGCTTTTTGCCAACACCAAGAAACTTTCAAAAGTCGTGTTGAATAATTTCAAGCCGATGATTCCCGAGCAATTCCATGGGATTTGGCAACACGGGATCGACACCAATGATTATTATCTGAAACTCTGCGGATCTGGCGGTGGCGGTTATATTTTGGGCTTTACCGAAGATTTGGAGAAAGCGCAGAACGCTTTGAAAGACTATAAATTGGAAGTCGTTTATCAATTTTGATTGACGTCTTGGGAACAACCCTTTAAGGGTTTGAAACCCTTAAAGGGTTAATCCAACATCGAAATTCCACCAACACAAACCCTATGTTAAGCCGCAAGAGCAAATTACGCGTAAAAAAAATCGTGAGTTTGTTCTCGGTCGTGCGCGGCTACAACATCCCCGTGATCGCAATCGCGCAGTATCTGTCGGCGGTGTTTATTTTGTCGCCTCCGCACATGCCCGCGCTTGAGGTCGTGCTTAATATCGACATTTTCCTTTTGGTCTTGGCGTCGAGTATCGCGATCGCTTCGGGCTACATCATCAATAATTTTTACGACAGCGAGAAAGACCTGATCAACCGTCCGCGCAAATCCATGCTCGATCGTCTGGTGAGCCAAAAAACGAAATTGTATGTGTATTTCTCGCTCAATTTCCTGTCGGTTTTTGTGGGTTGGCTGGTTTCGTGGCGGGTCGCGTTGTTTTATGCGATGTACATTTTCGTGATCTGGTTCTATTCGCACAAGCTCAAGAAATATCCGATCATCGGGAATGTTACGGCCTGTTTGCTTGCGATTGCGCCGTTCTTCGGAATCCTGCTGTATTTCTCCAAGCTCGATCCGTATGCGATGTTCCGACCGATGCAACTCGAAATCATCATCGCGCATGCTGCATTCCTGTTTTTATTACTGCTGATCCGCGAAATGACGAAAGACCTCGAGAATCTACGAGGCGATTTTGCGACCAATTATAAAACCGTTGCCGTCGTGTATGGCGAATCGGTTTCGAAGACCGCGATTACGACTTTGGCGGCGCTCACGACGATCCCGGTTTATGTATTGATCGAAACCGTCGACGTCGGCTACATGGACATTTACTTTTACGTCTGTTTGATTTTTCTGCTATTCTTCGTGATTTTTCTGTGGCGTTCCGACAGCCGAAAGCAGTTCCTCGCGTTGCACAACACGTTGAAATTCCTCATCGTCGCCGGTGTTTTCTGCATCGTCTTGATCGAGCCGAGTGTTTTGTGGCATGGAAAAAAGATGTTGTTGTCGGCCATCTAACTTCGACATTCGTTATTCAATGTTCGTTATTCGTCATTAATCATTTGCTTAGCGTTTTTGAATGCCGAACATCGATTACTGAACATTGAATTTCGAAGTGATTCAAGGTCCGGCACAAACGACTACGACAACAAATCCCAAAACGATGCGCCCGAAAGCGTTAACGTTGCGTATCTTTGCAAAAAATTCATCGGGATGGACAAGCCTAACAACGACAAACGCAACTTCAGCAAAAAGACCGGATCTGACGGACGCACCAATTTTTCCAAGCCTTCACGAGGCGGCGCAGCACGCAGCGAATCGAAACCGGCCTTGCCGAAACGTTCCCAGAAACCCAAGAAAGACGAGTCGAAACCCGCGTTTGAAAAGCCCGGACAAAAACCCGCGCGTGCGCCTAGGAAGAGCGAACCAAAGGCGAAAGTCGCAAAAAATCCCGATGAGATCCGTTTGAACAAGTACATCGCGAATTCGGGCATGTGCTCACGCCGCGATGCCGATATCTATATCCAATCGGGCAATGTAAAAGTGAACGGCGTTCCCGTGACTGAAATGGGCTACAAAGTGAAACCCGGCGATGTCGTGAATTTCGACGGTGCCCTGATCACGCCCGACAAGAAAGAATACGTACTGCTCAACAAGCCCAAAAACTTCACGACGGCCGGAGAAGGCGAACTCGAGATGCGCAACGTGCTCGATCTGATCAAGGCTTCGGGCAACAACAAACTCAAGCCGGTCGGCCGAATGGATAAGAACACGACAGGATTGTTGTTGTTCACGAACGATTCGGACATGATCCGAAAGTTCAGCCAGCCGAACCAAAAATCCCCAAAAATCTATCAGGTTTCCCTCGACAAGAATCTGAAGTTCGAAGACCTCGAGAAGATTTCAGGCGGCGTCACATTGGACGAGCACCGTTTGTATGTGGACGAAATCTCGTACATCGAAAACCAACCCAAAACCGAGATCGGATTAAAACTCCGCACGGCAAACGTAAAAGTGGTACGTTCTATTTTTGAATCGTTCAAATACAACGTATTAAAGATCGATCGCGTGGCTTTTGCTGGACTTACCAAGAAAAACTTGCAACGTGGCGACTGGCGATTCCTGACTGAACAGGAAATCATAAACCTGCGCAACGCCTAAGTTTCCGCGTTTTTTGATACTTGGAAGTTAGGTCAATATTTCAAAAACGTCACGCGATCGTCGGCTAACGTAACCTAAAAGTTATCGATCGCGAAACGGTCCTATTTCACAGCGATTTACAGGCTTAACAACTTCGTAAAAACAGACCGCATCCTTAAAAATCTCATAACTCCGATTCCTTGAGCGCGCCCTGATGCCATTGTAGCTTTGCAGAAAACAACCAATAATTTCTGCAATGAACAAAAAAGTACTTCTGTTAGGGACGGCATTTTCGATTTTGGCAGCTTATGGTTACGCCAGGGAAAACTTCGGTTTCAGCGTGCCATCGGCCATTGAAAATGCGCAAACTGTTTCGGCTTCGGAACAAACAAAAAAAACGGCAGCGACTGCTACGACAGTTGATTTCGACCCGATCGTAACCAACATTTTCAACGCTGGAAGCGCGTGGAAATTCAACGACCAAGGGCAAGATCTGGGCACTGCCTGGAAAGACACGAACTTTGACGACGCGAACTGGGCGAGCGGAAACGCACCGCTTGGTTATGGCGATTCGGGCATGGCGACGACTTTATCGTTCGGGCCGAGTTCGTCCAACAAGTATCCGACGTACTATTTCAGGAAAACCTTTAACGTAGCCGACGCGAGCGCTTTCGACGAACTCAAATTCTCGGTGCAACGCGATGACGGCGTCGTGGTTTACGTGAACGGCGTCGAGGCTTTCCGTTCGAATATGGCGGCGGGAACGATCGCTTATAGCATGTTTTCGGCTGAAACTATCGATGGAGCGGCCGAAACGGCTTGGAACGATTTCGTCACGTCGAATCTTTTGGTGGACGGCGACAACGTGATCGCTATCGAATTGCACCAACGCAGCGCCGGAAGTTCTGACACTCGCCTCGATTTCAAATTGGACGGCATTTCAGAGGTCGATCCGATTCTTTTCGCAGCGGGTTCGAACTGGAGCTACAACGACTTGGGCCAGGATTTGGCAACCGCTTGGAGCGCGTCCGATTATGACGATACGAACTGGCAAACCGGAAATGCACCGCTTGGCTACGGCGATTCGGGCATGGCGACGACATTGTCATTCGGTCCGAGTTCATCGAGCAAATATCCGACGTACTATTTTAGAAAGACGATTTCAGTTCCGGCTGCCGATGTGTTCGACCAATTGAAATTCAATGTCCAGCGCGACGACGGAGTGATCATCTATGTAAACGGAGCCGAGGTTTTACGCTCGAACATGCCTGCGGGAACTGTAGGTTACAATACTTTTTCGGCCGAAACGATCGACGGTGGCGCCGAAACCGCATGGAACGAATATATCGTACCGAACACTTTGGTTGACGGAGAAAACGTGATCGCGATCGAACTGCACCAACGCAGCGCCGGAAGTTCGGATACGCGTTTGGACGTGAGCCTCGAAGGTCTTGCCGGGTCGGACGAAGAACCGCAGCAATATGTCGTGACGGATTATCCGATCGCAAAAGATTCACAGTGGAAATATTCGGACGCAGGAACAAGTTTCGACGGACAAGCATGGTATTCAGCCTCGAACGACGTAACGGCCTGGAGCCATAATTTCGCACCGCTCGGTTACGGAGATCCGGTGAACACGATCATTTCATTCGGTCCGGACGCTTCGAACAAATTCCCAACGACGTATTTCGTAAAAGACATCAACGTTGACTTGGCCGACGTTTCAGACATGATGGAACTCGGCGTGCGTCGCGATGACGGTGTCGTTATTTACGTAAACGGTGTCGAGGCCGTGCGCTCGAATCTGCCTGCGGGAACGGTCAATTATTCGACTTTGGCCCTGACGAATGTTGCCAACATCGACGAGAATATTTACCAGACGTATTTGGTCCCGAAAACGGCTTTGCAACAAGGCGTGAACAGGATCGCGGTCGAGCTTCACAACGACGCGGTAACGAGTTCGGACATGCGTTTTGATTTGTACTTGAAGAACTATGAAGACCTTTCGATCGATTGTAACGACAACCACATCAGCTGTTTTACGTCGATCCAGCCAACGGGACAAACGCCTGTATTGATCTATCCGCAGGAACACCAATTCCAACTATTGTTCAAGGAAGGCGACGCGTACATGTCGAGCACCGAAGCGAACATCGCAACAGTTCCTGGACTTCACGATTACACGGCTTACGTCGGGATCGCCAACAGCAGTGCGAACGGTTATCTGTCGGTGAACCACGAGAATACTCCGGGCGGCGTGTCGATCATCGATCTTCACCTGAATCCATCGACGCTTTTGTGGGAAAAAACTGATTCTCGTGCCGTGGACTTCTACAATCCCGTTTTGGTCTCCACGACGCGTAACTGTTCCGGAGGCGTTACTCTTTGGGGAACTGTGGTTACGGCCGAAGAATCTACGAACGCCGGTGACAACAACTCCGATGGTTATCAAGACGTGGGCTGGCTGGTCGAAATCGATCCGGTTACCGCAAAAGTGCGCGACTACGGTCAAGGTCAGGAAAAACTTTGGGCAATGGGCCGCATGAACCATGAAAACGTGGTGATCAGCAATGACGGAACGACCGCTTACTACGGCGAAGACGGCGGAACGAACTGCGTCTACAAATATGTAATGGATACGCCCGGAGATTTGCGCAACGGAACGGTTTACGTGCTTAAACTCAACCTCGCGCTCTCAGGACAGGATCCGAGCAGCAGCACAGGTGTTTGGGTCGAAGTCCCGAACGATACGCAAGCCGATAGAAATTCAATGAGCGCGGTTGCAGTCGCAGTCGGTGGAACAAGTTTCAACGGTGTCGAAGACGTCGAAATCAACCCTGTAAACGGAAAAATCTTTTTCACGGCGAAAGGCTTTGACCGCGTGTACGATTTTATCGACAATGGAACTACGGTTTCGGAATTCGAGACTTTCGTCGGTGGAAAATCGTACGACATCGAAACAGGAACGGCAACATTCACCGAACCTTGGGGCGACGGAAACGACAACCTTACCTTCGACGACCGCGGTAACCTTTGGGTTTGCCAGGACGGCGGACTCAACTACATCTGGATGATCACGCCTGACCACAACCAAAGCCAGCCACGCGTGAAACTTTGGGGATCGATGCCTGCAGGTTCGGAGCCGACAGGACTTACGTTCACGCCTGACTATAAATACGGTTTCTTCTCGATCCAACATCCGAACGGATCGAACGCGGCCCAGATGGATGCAACGGATACCGAAGTCACGATCAACGCATCGGCTTCGCTCGTATTCTCAAACGAAAACAATATCGGATTGGCAGTCGAGGATGTCGTCGGCGCCAAAAACACGAGCCGCGTCTATCCAAACCCGACGGGCGGAGTGCTTTTCGTGGAATTGGCAAGCGCTCCGGCCGGAAAAGTTTCGGTTGAAGTCGTCGACCTGACCGGAAAAACAGTTTATTCGGCCAAAGATGTCAACGTTCAGGACGCACAACGCATCGAACTCGACCTCACGCCTTATATCGAAAGGGCTTCCATGTATATCCTGAAAGTGAAAGCCGACGGAAAACAAGAATCTTTCAAGGTCATCACAAAATAAAAAATCTATAAAATAATCCAGAAAATGGGGGAATTCGTTCCCCCTGCTTCTGTTTTACAACTTTGGCAAATGAGAACTTTTTTTATGTTGGGTTCGCTGTTTCTTGGAACGATCTGTTTTTCGCAAGTTCATTATCCGTCGCCCGACGCGGGAAAAATGTACACGTCGGTATCGCAGGCGATTTCTGAAAACCCGAACGCAAAGCAACTCAACCTGCGCGACACCCAAACGTTTTTCATCCCGACCGACATCAGTGCGCTCACCGAATTGCGTTTTGTGAACCTCATGAACAATTTCGTCGAATACTGGGAACCGTCGTTGTTCAAGCTCGAAAAACTCGAGGTGCTCGACTTCCGGTTCAACGCGTTGAAATACATTCCGGCTCAGATTTCAAGTTATAAGAAACTGACGCGGCTCGATCTTGCGAACAACTACCTGAATTCGATCCCGTCAGAAATCGGCGAATTGAAACGCCTGCAGGAACTTCACCTTTCAGCCAATCAACTTACGGTCTTGCCCGACGAAATCGCCAACTGCAAAAAACTTCGCGTGATCGATCTGGAATACAACCAGCTTCATACGTTGCCCGACGGATTTTTCAAGCTCAAAAAACTGCATTCGGCGAATCTCGGCTACAATCAATTTTACGAGGTGAACGGCCCGTGGAAAAACATGAAAGCGATGGAAACGTTGAACATGGAATTCAACCGATTGCAATCGATTCCAACCGAGATACTCGAAATGCCGAACCTAAAATCGCTAACGCTGAACCACAATTCGATCAAGGAAATTCCGCAAGCCGTTTTTTCGATGAAAAATCTCGAATTGCTGGTCGTGTCACAGAACCAAATCGAACGTCTTCCGGCAAAAATCCCGAACGATTCGAGCATCAAAACATTGATCTTATCAGGAAATCCCATTTCAAAATCTGAAATCGCGCGCGTCCGAAAAGCCTTGCCGAACTGCCGCATAATCGCCGACTAACCTATCGCCATGAAAAAAGACATCATCCTTTTAATTTTATTTATCTCAGGAATCATCGCGCTGTGGTTCAGTGGAAGTTCGTTTTCATCGGACGCCGACTACAGTCCCGTGAATACGTTTTTGTCAACTTCTAATTCCGACTTGATGGAATCGGTTAAAAAACTCGACGAGGCCGCACATGCGTTCCATAAGAATCCCGCATCGGGCGAAGACGTCAAGAAAGCAATTGCGCAAACTCGCCTCGACTACAAAAAAGTCGAATTTTACCTCGCTTTCTATTACCCCGAATTCACGACAGGATATCTCAATGGCGCGCCATTGCTGCAACCCGAAGCCGAAGGAAACGTGATGAACATCAAGGAACCCGAAGGTTTGCAAGTGCTCGATGAAATGGCCGGCATGGACGACGCCGAACTCAAAGCGGAACGCAGCAAACTCGTAGTCCTGACGCAAAAACTCGTCGTGAGTTACGGCATGCTTTTCAACGGTCTACAAAAACGCAATTACGCGCAATTCGCCGAAATCGATGCGATGCGCCTACAACTCATACGGATTTTCTCGCTGGGCGTAAGCGGTTTCGACACGCCCGGAACGCTCAATGGAATCGCGGAATCGGCGGTTTCGCTTGAAGGCATGCGAACGTTCTTCAAACTGCAGTCGGGACAATCTTTTTACGCCGATATCGACAGCCGTTTTGAAGCCGCGATCGATTATTTGAACGCGAATCCCGATTTCAATTCGTTCGACCGGTTGGCTTTCTTCAAGCAGCATATCGACCCGTTGTACAAGGCGCTCGGAAAAACGGGACTGGCGCGAAATCCGGATGTCGACCTCGAAAAATTCTCGTCCTGGAATCCGCGCAGCGAATCGATTTTCGATGCCGATTTCCTGAATCCGTACTTCTTCACCGAACTCACAAAAATTGAAAACAACGCCGCACTCGAAACGCTCGGAAAAAAGTTATTTTACGATAAGAATCTTAGTTCCGACGGAAAAATGAATTGCGCAAGTTGCCACAATCCGCAATTGGCGTTCACCGATGGGAAGCCGAAATCCGAGAGCAACGTTTCAGGGAAAACTGTTTTGCGCAATTCTCCGACGCTGCTGAATTCAGTGTACGCCGACCGGTATTTCTACGATTTGCGCGCCTTCGGGCTCGAACAACAGGCCGAACACGTGTTGTTCAACAAAGAGGAATTCAACACGCATTATCAAAATATCCTCGATAAACTGAATTCGGACGTATCGTATTCGGAACTCAGCAAAAAAGCACTCAAGAAAAACAAGACCGATCGCGATGTCGTGATCAAGGCGCTTTCGTCGTATGTATTGTCGCTGCAATCGCACAACAGCGCATTCGACCGGTTCGCGAGAGGCGAAACAAGCCAGATTCCCGACGACGTTTATAAAGGTTTCAATTTGTTCATGGGAAAGGCGAATTGTGCGACATGTCATTTCGTGCCGACGTTTTCAGGGCTCGTTCCACCTTTGTACAACGAGAACGAAAGCGAGGTTTTGGGCTTGCAGCAACATCCGAAAACAAAACTCGCCGATACTGACTTGGGCCGAATCAACAACAAGACAGCGGTCGAGAAAAACGCATGGATCTTCAACCAATCGTTCAAGACCGTTACGGTCCGCAACAGCGGCTTGACGGCGCCTTATTTCCACAACGGCGCGTATTCGACACTCGAAGAAGTCATGGATTTCTACAACAAAGGCGGCGGTTTGGGACTTGGTTTGCCCGTGAGCAACCAGACACTTTCAGGCGATGCGCTTGATTTGTCGGAAAACGAAGTAAAACAGGTGATCGCGTTTTTGAACGCTTTGAGCGACAACCCGTACGCCGAGCAAAAAAATTAACGTTTTCGGCGTAAAACGCGTAAAACTCGTGTTCCGGATTCTAAAATCTTAAGAAACTTTACATGAAATCTGCATCACCAAAATGGTGAGCGTGTTTATTTTTACGTCAAACGTATTTGCCATGCCACTTTTTTGTTTTTACATCCTCAGCAACGCGTCGCGCACTTTCCTGTTGGTTGGCGCGACCGAAAATCTCAACCGACAATTTACGGATCACGAAATCCTGGCCTGTTCTTTCTCAAAAGAAATCCAGCCCGCGCACTTGATTTACTTTGAGAATTACACGACGCTCAAGTCGGCGCGATCGAGGGCAGAACAAGTGAAAACGTGGTGCGATTGCAAGAAATGGCGACTGATCATGCAGGCCAATCCGTTACTCAACGAACTTTTACATCTCGATGCCGAAACATCGGCCGCTTAACCGCGAATTGTTTATTTTTAGACAAATTTAAAATCCATGTCAGTAGAACAAACAGCCATTCGTTGGATGGACGCCTTCAACGCAAAAAACCTCGACCGATTACTCGACCTTTATGATGACGACGCGCAACATTACAGCCCGAAGTTAAAAATCCGCCAACCGGAAACCAATGGTTTGGTGAAAGGAAAAGACGCGATGCGCGCTTGGTGGCAAGATGCTTTTCACCGACTGCCGACCTTGTTCTACAAAGTGACATCGCTTACCGCAAACGAGCATCAGGTTTTCATGGAATACGTGCGCGAACTCGAAGGCGAAGACGATTTGCTGGTCGCGGAAGTGCTTGAAGTCTTGGATGGAAAAATCGTTTCGTCCCGCGTTTATCACGGATAACGATTTTAGTTTGAGTGGATTTTTCGTTTTTCGGGTTGTAAAAAAATTACAATATGAGAAAACTACTGTTGATTTTTTCGCTGTTTTGGGCACTTTCGGGTTTCGCGCAGCATGCCGATTTTAACACTGACGGTCGTACGCTCATCGCCATAAAACAAAAAGATGTTTTAGTCTGGAAAACCGATACGTTAAAGCTCAAGGCATTTTTGACGAATATTCATTTCCCAAAAAAGGAAATTGATTTCGACAGGATTGCGATCAAATCCAAGAGCACGATCGGAGAGAAAAAAGAAACCTTTTGGTATTTGGAGCTTTCAAAAAAGTCGGCGAACAAAGTGATTCTGCGTTGGGTTGAGAAACTTGGAAATGAATTTTATCTCGAGGAAATCCCGGGCTCCGATGGTTATTTCGTGCTGACATCGGCAATGATTTCAGGCAAAGATTGCGAACCGAACGTATACGTTATCGACGGAAAACGCATTTGGATGTTTGGAACCGACCCGAGATGCTTCGCTCCGGGATATAAGTCGCCTTGTGAAATCTCAAAGGGTTTGAATACCGACGGTTATCGGTAACCATAAAAAAACCCGCTTCTCAGCAGGTCTTTGTGTTATGAAAGGAAAATATCGATTCCCTTTTTTCTTGTTCGGATTTTCTCGATCTGACGTTTGTAGAACGCCCAGGTTATGATTTCAAGAGCCGCTTCCTCGCTGACTTCGTGAGCCGTCTGAAAGTGGAAGTTCAGTAGCAGTGCATTTTTGTCGGCGTCTGAGACAGTGGTCGGTGCGCCG
The DNA here is from genome assembly GCF_004211145.1 of Flavobacterium sp. Lineage (GTDB taxonomy): Bacteria > Bacteroidota > Bacteroidia > Flavobacteriales > Flavobacteriaceae > Flavobacterium. The sequence continues at coordinate 80,706 of NZ_SEBS01000014.1, forward strand.
CAGTAATCGACGTTCGGATTGTCGAGTTGCTCAAAAACAAATTCACGTAATTCCTTATCATTTGGGATTTTGCTCCCGTTGCATTTCAAAATCAGATTTTGCGCTTTCATCGTGTTTGTATTTTTGGCTAAAATAATCCCGCGACGAGGTTTTCACCTTACATATTAAGATACGGACGTTGTACGATTTGAAATCGGTGATCTGGAATTTGTTGCGTTAAGGATAGCAGCGGCAGCCCGTGAGTCAAAGCTGCTGTTTGCCACGGCGCCGGCCGGCGACCAAAGGAAGCCGCGCGGGCGCCGATGGGAAACGCGGCTTTGGCTTGCGGCTACAGCGGATAGCCTGGCGGCGCTTGGTCGTGATTGTTGCCGTTGATAGTTTCGCCGCAACGCCAAACTCGAAACTTCTAAAAATAAAAAAAGCTCCTCGTTATGAGAAGCTTTGTGCGGATAATAGGAGCGCAACCCTAATTTAAAGACATTTCAAAGAATTAACCCATCACCAACAAAATCAATACACACCCTATGTTTAAAAGCCTTTTGCAACATTATCAAATTTCAATAAATTTCATTAGGTTAACGTTTAATAGGGGAATATTAGGGGAAACTGCTAGGGGATTTTTTTTAAATATCGTACCTTTGGGAAAAGATATTAAGTATGGCAACCGCACGATACCGACTGAAAGCTCAAAGTGGATGGACAACGATTTATCTTCGATTTAAAGAGGGAAAAAAGTTTGATGCTGAATATTCTATCGGCATTAGAATTCCTGCTGAAAGATGGAGTGATACAAAGCAACAAGTTTTACCTACACATGAAGTTGCCTTCAAAGAAATAAATCAGCGCCTAAAAGAACTAGATACATATATTAACGGTCAATGCAGTATCTCAGTTTTAGCGGGAAACACTATTGATTCTAAATGGGTAAAAGAAAAAATTAATATTTTCCTTAATCGCGAAACGAATAGCGAGGATGTAGATAAATTGATTTTTTTCTCCAATTACGTTGAAAGCTTTATTAAAAGTGCCCACACGAAAAAGACTAAAAAGAATACTACCCTAAAACCGAGGACTATACAGCACTACCAAACTTCTTTGAATAAGATTTTATCATTTGAAAACTTTTCGGGTAGGCGTTTAAAAATCTCAGACATAAACCTGAAATTTCATAGTGCTTTTATTGACTACTTGGAAAATGAAGAGCGTTTGAACCCCAACACCATTGGTGGTTATATTGATGACATAAAAATGTTTTGCAGCGTTGGCGACAAAAAAGGAATTGGGTTTCCAAATGACTATAAGCTTTCGGATTTTTACAGTCCGTCCAACAAAACCAATGACATTTATCTTACCGAGGAAGAGATTAATAAAATTTACGAATGCAACTTTGAGCAGGACTATTTAAATAATGCTAAGGATTGGTTTGTTATCGGGTTAAGAACTGGCTTTAGAGTTTCCGACTTTCTAAAGCTATCAAAAAACAATATCAAGGACGGGTTTATTGAAAAAGTCACTGTAAAAACAGAATATCCAGTTATACTCCCCATTCATGACCAAGTTCAAAGCATTCTTGATAAAAGAGACGGGGAATTTCCCAGGCAAATTAGTGACCAAAAGTTTAATACCTATATCAAGGAAATTGCAAGGAAAGCAGGTCTGACACAAATTGTTGATGGTGCAAAATTAATTCCCCTTGAAACGTCTAATACATCAAAAACAGTTGTTCACCGCAAGTCGCATGGAAAATTTCCAAAATATGAGTTAGTCACCTCGCACATTTGCCGCAGGTCGCTTGCAACAAATCTTTATGGCAAAGTTGATACTCTCACACTTATGAAGCTAACTGGGCATTCGACCGAAGCTCAGTTTTTAAACTATATTAAAATTACGCCGCGAGAGTATGCTGAAAGATTAAGAGCTTACTGGAATAGTCAGCAAATCTTGAAAAAAAATACTGAAAATTCTTAGATTTTTTACGACCCCAGAACCCTTTAGTGCATTTTTAAATTTAGCAACAGGGGGGCGAGGTAAAAATAATGCCTTATCCAGCAGTCATACGGAACGACCTTTTGAATGTATACGAGGAGCCAAAAATATAAATAATAGTATAATAAGATATACGCCTATGTTGGCAGAAAGAATCAATCTCAATTTAAAGGCGAAATTACGGCCTATAGGGGTAGGTAGAAATACTCCTACACGCAATTTTGCATACCAGTTTAATTATAAATTTTATAATATATTAGAGAAGAACGTGTTCATGTTAAGGCAAAAATTTAAAAAAATGTTTGATAATATTGCTTCAGAGTCGACACTTTATTTTTAGGACTCTATCCAATTCGAACTAATATTTTCGTAATATGTTTTTAAAATTTATTGCTCCCACTTAAATTTAATTATAAAATTATCATTGTACACTTTAAGTTTTTCGTTCGAAAATAATGACTCATCCTTTTTAAATTTGAAGGGAGACTTAATGTGTCTTAGTGTGGGTTCGTTGCTTAGCGGACTTTCAATAATAAGCAAATCATATCGTTCAGGAAATTCCATTGCTTTTTTTATTTCATCCTTACTCATATAGATTCCACTATTAATATTTGAAGTTCCTTTTACTTCAATAAACCTCACTTTCCCTTTATCATTTAATTCCATATCGTATCCCATTCCAGCCTCTCGTGTAATAAATTTCTCGGGGTAAGCTCGATTGGCATTTTCGGATACCCAGTTGACGTTTTTCTCCCCGTATTTATTTGTAAGTTTGTGATAGCAGATTAATTCTGCAATAAAACCGATTTGTTCCTCATTTTTTGTATCGAAGCGTAATTTGCGGCCTTTACTTCTCTTCCCAGGTCTATTGTCGTTACTTTGCTCTTCCGCCGCGACAGTCTTACTAACGTTCAATTTGATTTTCGCAAAATTTAAATCCGCAAGGACTTTTTTTGCCAAGAATTCGAAATCGTCGTACTCAATAGTTTCCCCTCGAAATTTTACCTGGCTAGTCGAGCTATTACCCGAGGAATTGATTTCGGAATTAAAAATGCCTATACGTCTAAGGAGTTCCACTGACTCTCCAAATAACAATAACGCCTGAAAACTTTTCAACTCTCTAAGTCTTTCGGGGATTATAATATTTTGCTCCTTAAGTACCCTGATTGTTTCACCTATCTTTTCTTCGATAGAAAACACCTCGTCATTTGACTGACAATTAATTGAAAACAAATTGAAAATGAGGCCTTTGAAATATAATTCAAAATCTAATACAAATGGTTCACTAACATTATACTTTAAACTATTGTAATCGTCTATTGAATCAAAATACTGTTCTTTTTCATTAATATCTTGATTCTCTAATTTTCTATAAAGCTCGAAAGAGAAAATGTTTCTATTTAGAATCTTTAAGTCCTCGAATTTGCTTTTAAAAAAAGGTAATAGATCTAATCCGGAGTAGTGTCGTACGAATATTTTGTAATCAATTTTAAACTTCGTAAATAGATTATATATAAGTTCTTGAGATGACAATTCCTCCAATTGATTAAATACATCATTTGATTCAATTTGTTCAATACAAGAAACATCAACTTTTGATAGATTTTTGAGAAAGATATTGAGGTCATGTTCGGTGCCAATATCTTTAATTTTCTTAGATTTTAGCGACATAGAAAATGCACGCCAAAAGGATAGTCTAGCATCGTCCACAATGTTTAATTGATTTTTCGCAGCTTGAATGTCAGTGTTATCATCCATTTGCGTGTAACTTAATAATCTAGCCTCTCGTCTTATTTCAGATTTAGAATAAAGGTCATGTATGAAATCTGTGTATTCCTCCGTTTCGAGGACAGTAGAAAAAATTTCGGCAATAGATTGACAAAACTGGTTAGACTCCCGCAGTTCGTGGTGTGAGACGACAGAATCAGGCACAGAAATATAAAACAAATTTCTCTTTTGCGTTATATACTCAAATTTTTCTAGCTCGAAATTAGTTGCGATGTTGTCATGTTTGAAAGAAGTTTCAATATCATTTGCGAGAATAATTTTTATTCTTTTAAGTCTATTAGCAATTTCATGATTTGTATCCTTATACATCCGTAAAACATATATTAGTCCCTTAAACCTTTCTATTTCATTCTGAAAATTATCGTTTAAAATACTTTTTTTAGGTTCGCCAGCTATAATGAAGAAAATATCTTTGAGCCTCTTAACTCCGAAAAGTTTTTCAATTTTCTGCGCTCCCTGTTTACTATCAATCATTGCTAGCGGGAACAATTTCAAAACGTTGTTGCCGTAAGATTTCGTCGGAATGTAATAACTGTTGGAAACAGGAAAGTATTCCATCTTTTTCCCTTTTTGACAAAACATCGAACCATTTTTCACGAAGTCGGTATAAGTTGGGTGATGAACGTCTATTCTGTTTTCATTAAAATTACTAATTATCTCACGATAAATTTTCCTAGCAGCCTTTCCGTTTACATCTGATTTCGGGAGTGACATCAGCATCGTATAGAGTGATGATATTGAAAACGAGCTTATTTCTCGATGAACACCAACTAATAGTAAATAATTTTGAATTACATCCTCTGGCACGTCTAACTTATCTGCTATTTTAGTTAAATCAAGTTTCGGTTTTTCGACGAAAGGACTAAACTCATCGGTGATTGTTTTTGACAAGCAACAGGTGTCAGGTATTGATTTTTTTGAAGACGAAATTACGGGCAACCATGGCGTAGTAGCAAACAGCCATTTTGTAAATGACCTCATGTTCGATTTCGAAATGAACCTATAGTTAGTTTTGCCTATAATATCCACATACATCGTCGTATCTGAAAGTATTTCACAATTCCCTTCAAGGGTCTTTTTAAGATTATCGTCTGCCCTTATCCATGCAAAAATTAACTCCGGCTTTGACTTGGCGAGTATCTTTCTAATATCATCAAAATAGCCTACTTTGATTTTAGTTATTCCCCTTAGTACGCCATTCAAATGGTTAAAATCATCGTAAAGCTCCCCATGTTCAAGTCGCTTTCTATAATCATAATTTCTTAGGGCATGTTCCTTAAAATCATTAAATTCAGAAGTTTTCCGTTCAAGTTCTAAAATTTGATAACGAGGGATTTCTACAACTCCAAGCCAATGAAAATACTTTCGAAGAATTTCAATATTTTCGTTTTCTAATTCCAACAGAAGTGGGGAAGCTAATATCTTAGTCTTATCATAACTATACAATTGCTCAATCAAATTATTACCATAATCAATCCCGAAATATACTTCGGAACATAGTTTGACTTTACCGCTGATGGATAACACAGGAGTATGTATCGCTTCTGACAACGGTGACAAATTGGCATACTTAACTTCTCGTTTAAACAGTTTGAATAAGTAAGCGTGAAGTTCCGTTACTTTTTTTACGCTTAAATGTCCGTTTGCATAGTAATAACTAATGAGGGTTTCCGTAATTTCTTGAAATGAGTATTCTTTCACTTGGAAAAATTCCAGTTTTTCGATGATAATATCGATATCATCTTCATCGAATCTTTTTAGAAGTTCATCCACAAGTTCAGAATCCAAAAACCTTATATTCAAAAATCTTGGAAGCTTAAACCCTCTTTCGTCAAGAGGCTGGATAAATATATTAGCCTTCCATGGTATAGGATTACCGTCATCGTCTTTTAAAAACGGTTGCGTCGACGATTTATCAAATCCGCTGTCTGAAAATTGCTCTACAAAGTATGGGTAGTTTAATAAATGAAATAAAAGATGAGAATACTTTTCATTGTCAAATTGTCTAAGCCGGTTTGATATTATTGAAATAAATGAATCCAGATTATAATGAAAGTAGCCCACCTTGTTTAAAAATTCCAATAGTTTTAAGTTGTCAGTGTGTGGCATTAATGACTTAACGTCATCACCCTCCAATATTTTGGCTACGGGATAGTTATAATAAACAGGCCTGTCTTTGTGTCTGAGGTAGCTACCATTAACACTTGGAAAAATTGCCGATAACTTAATTTTATCTAATACAATGTCTTCAAAACCAAAGCTAAGCAAAACAGTATCGACTTTTCCGTAGTCAATGTTTAATAACGATAGAGGTAGATAATTTGAGATTGGATTTTTTTTCGCTATTTCTAATGAGCTTTCAACGAGCAAATCTGCAAGTTGCTTTGTTAAAAATTTATTGTGCCCCTCAGTATCGTTAGTCAGTTGATTTCTATCCGGGGTTAATTCAAATGTGCCATGTAACAACGCCGGAAAGGGAAAACGTGCTTGGGTTTTGAAGTAACTAAAGACTACATTTTCACTATCATTTAATTGGTCATTCCATGCAATAGATAATTCATAGTTTTTATTTTTATGAATCCCGCGCTTACTTTTTATATTCCAAGTTTTCTCTTCAAATAAGTCATTTAACCGGTCAAAACTCGTTACTAAAACTTCGGTTTCTTCCTTATTTAGATATTTCTTTTCAAACTGAATTTTCCTTTTCGGACTTATAATTTCTAAAATTTCTATGTGGTTTAAGAAAATAAGAGTCTCTTTATTTATTACAGAAAATATTTGCTCCTGGACATCATCGAAAATGTTGTCCTTTAGTTTAACTGAAATGGTGGTATCAAACTTATTTCTGACAATTTGCTTAGAAAGTAATTTCGGAACTCTTAAAGTCGCTATTGGGAAATCACTTTTACTATGAGTTTTTAAAAAAGTGTCAACACTTTCAGACTTTTCTCGAAGAGCCAATAAAAAATGTTGGGCAATTTCCTCCGAAAATCCAAGTTTGATTCCCCCACTATCGATAATTACTTCATCAGACCAACTTAATATTGAACGGAAACCTAAGCCCTTGTGGCCTATTTTATTTTGCAACAAAGCCTTTTGACTCAGGTTACTGTAGATAATTGACCTGTAGCCATCTTCATTAAATGGCTCTCCATTATTTGAAATGTTAAGATAATTATTGTCTAAGGATATTACTACCTTTTTTACTTGAGCGTTTTCGCAGGCGTCGTCCGCATTTTGAATCATTTCCAACAATTGTCGTCCGTTGTAAGATTCAATATTCTGCTGTTCAATATTGTAATGCTCTACCAAATACGCCGGAGAAGAGATATAGTCTCGTTCTCTTTTTTCTAGCTCCTCATTAATAAATTCGTAAAGTGTGTTCAAAAATAAAGTTATGTGACAGTTAAAGATAGTAGCGAATAGCCGTTATCATTGCAATGTAATAATTCTAATACAAATGAATTACGTTTAATTTCCTGTGCTAATCTTGGAACTATAAATTAAATGAATACTTTTAAAGCGATTCGTCAACCGATGGCTTCGAGCAAAGCTTACCTTTCACTTTCTTATTCCACATTTGATTCGGGTTCATAAGTCCAAAAATAGTTTCACTCATGACCTTTCCTTCGTTACTAATTTTTAAAAGAACCATATTCTTAGTAAGATCACGGGCAATTAACGAATGTACGATTCGATGGGGCTTTACCTTATAGAGTTGCAAAAAACTAACATATTGGATTTCGAATTTCTTGGCGAAAGCCTTTATAAATTCATGTGAATCAAATCTGTTGTTGGGCAAGCTAGTAATTACGTCATTTACTCCTCGCAAATTTTCGTTCATAAATTGATTAATTCTCATAGTAAGGTTTTAATGTTATATATATATAATACGATTAAAATATTTAACTGCAGAAACGAACAGAAATCATGTCAAAATTTTTACAGGTACTTTTTTCAAGTTCTTTTATTTTGCGATGAGCAAAACTTATGTTCGTATTACACTTTAATGACTACCGCTCCTGCAAACCTTAGATTGAATAGACGTTAAAAAAGCCATTACAGAAAAAAATGTTACAATGTCGTTAGCTTTCCAATAAACAATACTTTTAGCAGAAACTTAATTCAAATTGAATGGAGCCAAAAAAAATTGAAAAAGATAGCTTTTGTAGAAAGTGCAAAGGCGCCACCGACCAAGAAGTATTACATCAAACGTACGAGCATTTAATTGAGGACGATGGTTATTATGAGAATAACTATTACCAAGTAATTCAATGTAAAGGATGCAAAACAATTAGTTTTAGAAAAGTTTATAACGATGTTGCAACGCTTTCGCATTGGGACGATGGGGACGAACCATTTTCATTGGAACTATTTCCAAATTCGAGCATACATCATTTGCCTATAACTTCTTTTTCTCACACTCCGTTAAATATCAGAAACATTTATAAAGAAACGATTGAAGCATATAATAATAATCAGTTAATCCTTGCGAGCGGGGGCTTAAGAGCGATTATTGAAGGAATTTGCGTTGATAAGAAAATTGAAGGGATAGCGATAATTGATAAAGCGGGGGCAAAAAAAATGGTGCGATGCTTACAAGGAAAAATCGAAGGCCTAGCACAACAAGGGTATCTAACTAAAGGGAATGCTGAAATTTTGCACGAGTTAAGATTTATCGGAAATGAAGCACTCCATGAGCTCGCCGCACCACCTAGATTAGAATTGAAGCTTGCTATAAAAATTGTTGAGCATACGATTGAGACACTTTACGAATTAGAGTACAAAGGAAAAAGTCTCAAGCAAAATATTGCTGAACGAAAAACAAAGCCCAAGAACCCTTAAATTTTAATATTAGTAAAAAGATTACCTAAATAGATTTAAAGTCTGGCTAACAGCTTAAAAAATGCCGCTAAAAAGATTTTGGAACATTGTCAAGTCTTAAATGTCATAAGTATTGTATCTGACAAATCCTCCCTTAATTAAACATTAATGAATTTAAGATGCTATAAGCAGGGAAAATTTCGAGACGATTTTATCTCGAAGGATATTTTTCGTAGTGTCCATCTTAAGATTGCTAATTAGTTTAATAGCAGATGCCCTCCTGTTATCACGAACTTTATCCGTAACATTCTGTTCTATTAAATCGTTCCAGTATTTAATATTCGTAAATTGCATCAGTCGATTTCTTTGTTCAATTGACCCAACGTTTCCAATCCCGCTATCTACAATCATCAGGTCTTCAAATTTATCCAGAAAAAAATCAAACAAATTTTCCAAATTCTCTTTTTTAGTTAAATCGTTGATTGACACGATTCCTAACTTATCTAATTGCCGTGACCGTAAAAATTTAATCTCAATTCTCAAAATGTTTTCATTTGGTTTTTTAAAGTTTGTTTTTTTGTAGATTTTCCATTTGTAATCGGTTCTTCTAAATTCCTTATAATATTCGCCTGTATCGAACCTATCCCTCTCCTCATGGTCTCGGAAATTGTACATCAAAACTCTATATTTAACAAAATCGTTAGGGTCTTCATCAATTTTAATGTTAAAGCCAAACTCTAAATTTGTCAGTGTAGTTCCGCCTTCCAAATGAAAAAATCGATTCAAAAGTTTGGTAGCACTGACGAGCTTTGAATAACCAAAATCATCATAATTCTGGTCTTCGCCTAAAATCACATTATTGTAAAATTTATGAACGCTTCCGCTAATTATTGCGCCTTGCTCAGTTATCTTGTACTCCAAACTGTTTAGATTTCCACCTTTAGGGTATTCTAACACATTACCCGTAAAAAAGTCTGTTTTTCCACCAGCCATTGGCAAAACACCGTCGAGCATAATGTCGTTTTCAAACTTTTCTATGTCTGCTATCTTCATTCTAATTCCGTCAATCATGATGTTACAAATTGGGTAAGATTAAGCAACATCCTTATCGAGATTAGAATCGTCTAAGCCAATCACATCGGATTTTAAATAAAACACCTTTCGTCCTCTTTTCACGTGCACCTTTAAAATGTTATTATTGTTCCAGTGAAATAAAGTGGTATATGAAACTCGCAAAAAGTCCTTAACGTCCTGCCGTGTCATTAACACGTTTATATCCGCAACTTGATTGACAGGATTTTGCTTATGTAATTCTTTTGCGACTGCCGTTCTTATAATTTCAGAAAGCTCTTCAATGGAGATTTCGATTAATTTAAATGTTGATTCACGCATAACTTTAGTTTTTAAAAATTTGACAAGCTCCCCTATTTCAGTCATAAACTCTATGACCGACTATCAATGTTTCGATAATCAGGGGATATTAAAAACTGCTTTTGTGATGCATCTTCAAAGCATGAAAACCAATCGTATTTTGATTTCCTTTTACAGAGGTAGGACATTTTCCAGAAACTAAAAATAGATGAAATAAAACTATATCAACTTTTAAAAGTGCGTTGATTTTCAATTAGTTATCAGAAATTAATTTTTTGTTATTTTCGAAATAGCCTAGATTCTGTAATCCAAAACCTACGAAACCAGGTTGTAGTTTTTTCATTCTATTACCTTATCTTGCAGCCATATTAAAAAATTAGCTAGCATCTAATCTATTTTATTATAAGCATACTAATTGGCTCAATAAACTTACTATTACAGTGGTAGAAACTAAAGTTATCATTTCAATTCCCGAAGGAAAACTTCGTGACTATATCGACGGCACGATTCGCGTTGATACACCAGAAGAATATGTTCGGCAAACCGTTGAAAAACGATTAATAAACGAGCATAAATACCTTAAAGAACAAATTAAAATTGAACGGTTGGTACAAATGGGTTCGGGTAAGAAAAGAGCCGACATTGTAATATTCCCTAAAGGTAGTTCTGACGAGGTGATGAAAGACCAAGATAACATTTGGCTTGTAATCGAATGTAAAAAAGAATCTGTAAAACCAAGCGACAAAAAAGACGGGGTTGCTCAAATGCGTTCTTATATGGCGGCTTGCAGCAATTGTGAGTGGGGAATGTGGACAAATGGTATGCACAAAGAAGTTTGGAGAAAAATAAAAACCGAGGAAGGCAAGTATCTCTTTGAAGAATTTAATGACATTCCATCCGCTGAAGGAACTACTGACGAACACGAAAGACCTAATCGTAATACACTCATAAAGGCGTATGAAGACAATTTACTTTTTACGTTCAAGACGTGCCACAATATAATTTATGTTAACGAAGGACTGCAAAAACAACCTGCATTCTTTGAGTTTCTAAAAATTATTTTTTGCAAAATTCATGATGAACGTAATTTACTTGAACCGATAGAATTTTACACCACATCAAAAGAAAGGAATTACAAGGACGGTCAAGCCAGCGTTTATAAAAGAATTTCTAAGATTTTTGAAGACGTAAAAACACGCCACGGGCAAATTTTTGATAAAAATGACGAGATAAAGCTCACTCCAAGAACGGTAACTTATTTAGTAGCTGAACTTCAGAAATATGCGCTCCTAACTACAAATATTGATATAAAGGGTAAAGCTTATGAGGAGATAGTTGGAGCTAATTTAAGAGGCGATAGAGGAGAATTTTTCACGCCGAGAAATGTGATGAAAATGGCTGTTGACATGATAAATCCTAGAGCCAATGAAAAGGTTTTGGATAGTAGTTGTGGCACGGGTGGCTTCGTTGTAACGGCGATGACTTCCGTAATTGACGCTCTCAGAAAAAAAATGGAGATTGAATACGGGAAAGAAGCAGAATGGAATCCAGATGTAAAAAAATCTTTTTACGACAAATTTCTGAAATAGCCGCAGAAAATTATTACGGATTTGATATTAATCCCGATTTGGTAAAAGCTACCAAAATGAACATGGTAATGAACAATGATGGCAGCGGAAATATTCTTCAACTTAATTCTCTGCTCCCGCCCCAAGAGTGGGAAGAGGACACGAAAAAGAAACTTGCTAAAGCATTAAATATCTCCCCAAATGATATTCGCAATCACAAAAGTTTAGGTTATTTTGATATTATCGTCACTAACCCTCCATTTGGTTCAAAAATCCCCATAAAAGACCAACAAATACTTGAGCAATTTGACTTAGGATATATTTGGAATAAAGACAAGACTGCGAATTGGTTTAAGACAGACCGACTTCAATCAAGTGTTCCTCCTGAACAACTATTTATAGAAAGAATAATCCAACTTTTAAAAGAGGGCGGAAGGACTGCAATTGTTTTACCTGATTCAATTTTAGGTGCTCCAGGTCTTGAATACATACGCCATTGGTTGATAAAAAACACTAAAATTGTAGCTAGTGTAGACTTACATGCCGATGCTTTCCAACCACGAAATGGCACGCAATGTTCTATTTTGTTTCTTCAAAAGAAAACGAAGAGTGAAATCTCGGAAGAAGAGAAGTCGAGAGAAATTATCGACTATGATATATTTATGACTATGATTGACCATATTGGGCACGATAAAAGGGGAGGCAAAATTTTTAAGCGCGATGAAAAAGGCAATATCGTAATGATTGAGGTGGAGGAAGTTGTAAGAGAAAAGGATGCCGATGGAAATCTAATTGCCCGTAAAGAAGTGACACAAGAAAAAATTGTGAACGACCAAACTATTCACGTTGCGGAGGTTTTCAAAAAGTGGAAAACTAAACAAGGCATTTCATGGTAAACAACAATCTAGCATTTAAACTTCAAGATGTTGAGGAAGAAGTCGATTACAGCTTTCTTCCCGAACCACCTAAATATACGTCCGTTTCACTTGCAGAAGTTTTTAATAACAAGTTACGATTAGAAGCAAGTGCATTTAGCATAGAATCTAAAGTTGCAAAAGATAAAGTAATGAATAATCGGAATGGATTCGTCTACGCCTGGTCGAAAGACGGATTTATCCAAGATTGTTTCTATGGTGGTCGCGCAAAAAGAAATTATGTAAGCCGAAACACAGACGGTGCAGTTGGTTTTATAGGTAGTTCAGAAATGCTATTTGTGAACCCACGACCGATAAAGTTTTTGTCTTCAAATGTAATTAACGTTGAGCAATTTAAAGTTAAGGAGGGTACAATATTAATTTCCCGTTCGGGGACAATTGGCAACGTTACATTTGTAAATAAAACTTTGGCAAAAAGTTTAATCAGCGAGCACGCAATCAGGATAATCGCGAAAAATAATGCAGGTTATATGTATGCGTATTTTCAGACTGAAACAGGAAAAACCATTGTAAAGAGCAATACATTTGGAGCGGTTGTTGACCAAATTGAGCCTCAACATTTTGAAAAAATCGTTATTCCTAACTCACCTGAACCAATTAAAAAAGAAATTCATAATCTCGTGGTCGAATCCTATAATCTTAGAGACCAATCCAATGAGTTAATTGATAAAGCTGAGCAAATTCTTTACGATGAGCTTCAACTTAAACCAATTGAAGAATTACAAACCAAATGCTTTGACAATTCTGTTGAGCTTCGAAATTATTCCACTAAGCTAAGTAATTTACGGTTTAGGATGGAAGCATCATTTCATGTTCCCTCAACCAGTGCTATATTAACCGCCATAAAGGCAAATGCGAAAGAAGTAACAACTTTAGGAGATAAACGAATCGCTTCAAATATAATACTGCCAGGGCGATTTAAGAGGGTTTACGTTGAAAAGCATAATGGCATACCTTTTTTTGGAGGGAAGCAGCTATTAGAGTTAAATCCAAGCAACATCAAATATTTGTCGCTTGACCAACATTTAAAACGTATTGGCGAACAGCTCTTTCTAAAAGAAAATATGGTGGCTGTTACATGTAGCGGCACAATTGGGAAAGTTAACATAATCCCAAAACATTGGGAAAACTGGACGTTAAATCAACATGTTATGCGAATCGTTCCCGCAAACCTTGACATTGCAGGATATATATATTGTTGGTTGAATACAGAGTTTGGATACAGGCTAATTACCCGCCATACATACGGCTCTGTAGTTGACGAGATTGACGATAGACACTTGTCACAAGTCGAAATTCCATTATTAAAAAACCACGAAAAGCAAAAAGAGATAAATAACCTTGTCCTAAAAGCTAACGAATTACGTTATGTTGCGCATTTAAAAGAACAAGAAGCTATTGAAAAAATGGAGAAAATTTTACTTCAAGTAAAAACTACATTTTAGAATGACTACAGAATAGTTGGTTGGGTTATCTAAAAGTACTGCAAAGAATCATTAACTTTCAGTAGATTCAATAGGATTAAAATGCATTAACTTTACGAAAAAGGGGAATCTTAGGGGAATAATTCAAAAAAAAATCTCCAAAATCTTTATTTACAAGACTTTAGAGACTTTTGAAGTGCGGATAATAGGACTCGAACCTACACACCTTGCGGCACCAGATCCTAAGTCTGGCGTGTCTACCAATTTCACCATATCCGCGGTAGAAATCAAATTGCTATTGCAATTGTGGGTGCAAATATAAGCATTCATCACAATTTCCAAATCATTTTTGCGCAAATTTTGATTTATTTCTTTTTCTTACTTTTGATACATAACCAATAATTTCCTTCATGGACGACATAAAACCTTATGTGCAACAGCACAAGGATCGCTTTATCAGCGAATTAGTTGACATCTTAAAGATTCCGTCGGTATCAGCTGACAGCGCGTATTCGCAGGACGTAATTGACATGAGCGAGGCCGTCAAAAAGAGTTTGGAAGCCGCCGGATGCGACAAAGTCGAGATTTGCGACACGCCGGGTTACCCGATCGTATATGGCGAAAAGACGATCGACCCGAATTTACCGACCGTTTTAGTATACGGACATTACGACGTGCAACCGCCCGACCCGATGGATTTGTGGACGTCGCCACCGTTCGAACCCGTCATCAAAAAAACTGAAATCCATCCTGAAGGTGCGATTTTCGCGCGCGGCGCCTGCGACGATAAAGGCCAAATGTACATGCACGTGAAGGCGCTCGAATACATGGTGCGCAACAACAATCTGCCGTGCAACGTGAAATTCATGATCGAAGGCGAAGAAGAAGTCGGGTCTAAAAGCCTGGGCTGGTTCGTCGAAAACAATCAGGAGAAATTAAAGTGCGACGTGATCTTGATCTCAGACACGGGAATGATCTCGAACCAACAACCGTCAATTACGACCGGATTGCGCGGATTGAGTTACGTCGAAGTTGAAGTTACCGGCCCAAATAGAGATTTGCATTCCGGTTTGTACGGAGGCGCGGTCGCCAACCCGATCAACATTCTCGCGAAAATGATCGCTTCATTACACGACGAAAACAACCACATCACGATTCCGGGATTTTACGACAAGGTCGAAGAATTGTCGCGCGAGGAAAGAGATGAAATGGCAAAAGCGCCGTTCTCTCTCGACAATTACAAGAAAGCGCTCGACATCGAAGATATTTATGGAGAGAAAGATTATGTAACGAACGAGCGCAATTCCATCCGTCCGACTTTGGATGTAAACGGAATTTGGGGCGGTTACACAGGCGAAGGCGCGAAAACCGTCATCGCGAGCAAAGCGTTCGCGAAAATCTCGATGCGACTCGTTCCGAACCAGGATTGGGAAGAAATTACGGAATTGTTCACGAAACATTTTACGTTGATCGCCCCGAAAAGCGTCAAGGTGAAAGTCACGCCGCATCACGGCGGACAAGGTTATGTTACGCCGACGGATTCCATCGGGTATCAAGCCGCGGCAAAAGCGTATGAGGAAAGCTTCGGCGTGAAACCGATTCCGGTGCGCTCGGGTGGTTCGATCCCGATTGTGGCGTTGTTTGAAAAGGAACTCAAAAGCAAGACGATTATGATGGGATTCGGGTTGGACAGCGATGCGATCCATTCGCCGAATGAGCATTTCGGGATTTTCAATTACTTGAAGGGAATTGAGACGATTCCGTTGTTTTACAAGTACTTTGTGGAATTATCGAGATAGTTTTTTTTGCGACGAAGGCACGAAGACACGAAGTTTTTAAGTTACTAGAATCCGCTTTGCAGCGGATTTTTTTTGAACCATTAAGATAGTTAAGAGAATTAAGGGTTTGCGGTTCAGCTGTACGGGCGGTTTTTTGGTGAGAATTTTTAAACCATTAAGTTCATTAAGCGTTTTGATTCTTAATGGTTTTAATGATCTTAATGGTTTATTTTTTTTGGCGTTGCGCCGGCTGGAACTTATCGGTAATCTTAAAACCTGTCAAGCCGTCGCCGGGCTGTCCGCTATATCTTTTGTTTCGTGCCTCACAAAAGGATGCCGCTCCCAGCCCTAACGCGAGCATCTCCGAAAATACAATTCCCAAAACTCCGTGCCTTCGTGCCTTCGTGGCAAAAAATAAAAATGTAAAAACCTCCACAATAAAAATTGATAACTCTACGTTTGTAGAAATACAACTATATTTGTAGAATGAAAATAATAGCAACCTTTTTCATCGCTTTAGCCTTCCTTTCGTGTTCGAACCGGTTTTCCAACGGCAAACGCCAAGGTTTCTGGAAAGAACGCGACACCGTAAACGGAATCGTCTACATCGCCAAAGGTCGCTACAATAAAAACTACCAAACCGGAACCTGGATTTACATAGCCGAAAATAAACGCTACAAAAAAGAGAAATACCAAGGCACTGTTTGCCACACGTTCATTTACGGAGAAGACGAGAAACTAAAGCGCGAAGGTTACACGCGCCTCGACACCACCGCAACTTTAATTCACTGGTATTACTCGGGCGATTGGACAACCTTCGATTCGATCGGGAAACCCATTTGGATCGACACGTATTACAAAGGCGAAATCGTCGGGGAAAAAGATCTAACGGATAAAAAATAACAATACAAATAAAAATGAATCTAACGAACGCCGAAGAACAACTCATGCAACATCTCTGGAAGCTCAAAAAAGCGTTCATGAAAGATTTGCTCGATGCGTTCCCTGAACCGAAACCCGCAACAACGACGGTCGCGACGTTGCTCAAACGCATGATCGACAAGAAATTCGTCGCGTACAATGAGTTCGGAAACTCGCGTGAATATTATCCGCTGGTCAAGAAGAACGACTATTTCTCGAAACACGTAAATGGATTGATTCAAAATTTCTTTGGCAATTCCGCGTCCCAATTCGCTTCCTTTTTCACGACCGAGACCAATTTGTCTGAAAATGAACTCAAGGAACTGCGCTCGATCATAGACGAACAAATCAAAAAGAAACAGCAATGATTGATTTCCTGGTCACTTCGATAACCTGCCAGATCGTGCTTTTCGCGTTGTATAAATTGCTGCTCGAACAGACGAAAATGCACCGATTCAATAGGTTCTATTTACTGTTCGCGTTGGTGTTTTCGATTGTCGTTCCGTTTGTGACGATTGAAATTGAAACCGAAAATATCGCATCGGCCGCGCCTCAGGTTTTTGAAATGTTGCCGGTTTCGATCAATGCGACGTCGGTTCAAACAGCATCGGAGTTCGATTTATGGCCGATGGTTTTCATTGTAGTTTATACAACCGGATTTTTAGTTTTCGGTTTCCGATTCGTGAAAAACCTGATCCAACTCAAATCGAAAATTACCAAAAACGAACACGTAAATCGCGATCAAGCGACGTTCGTCCTCCAAAAGACGCCGACGCTTCCGCACACATTCCTGAATTATATTTTCGTAAACGCCGACGATTTCAAAATCGGTCTCGAATCGGAACTTTTCACGCACGAGATCACGCACGCTCGCCAAAAACACTCAC
>NZ_SEBS01000068.1 GCF_004211145.1 Flavobacterium sp.
CATTGTCCTTTCGTATGCGCCAGGAACGAGTGATCATACATCGCCTCGCATTGCAGGCCGGGCAGATAATACGTTCCCAAATACGATGCGTTCAACAGCACGCGGAAGGTTTTGGTCTCGCCCGATTTCATGCCGAAGTAAAAATTCGTACGGTCGTCGCGGATGTCGATATAATCAGCCGCTGTAGTTTCATCTCCGCCGTAATCAGTAAATCTCGTGTTCACGATTTCAAATCCCGACGGAAGAATCTGCGTCAGCGCGATATTTTCCATGTATTCATTCTTCTGGTTATGTACCGTGATTTCGGCGACAAATTCGGTTCCCTGCGCAATCTTCGAGACATTCACAGGATTGCCTTTCCGGTCTTTGTAAGCCACCGAAGCCGACACGTTATTCTGGATAATCTGCTCCTGCCCGACCGGTAAAATCCCCGAGTTCAAAACCCGGACATAAAGCGTGTTGCCTTTCCTGTTTTTGATCGTTACGCCGTTCGTGCCCATTTTTATTGCGAGGCTTCTGTCGGTAAACGATTTTTCAGTCGCGACCGTTTCGATTTTTCCGTCTTTGATGATTTGGACGTCCATTCCGCTGCCGCCGTTGTATTTCGCGAATTTCGACATTGCATAAAGGCAATACGCGGTGGTCTGCGTGCTCATCCAGCGGATGTCGGCCATGTCCTTGGCAACCTTTCGTGCCATTTCGAAAGCGCGTGGCTTTTGCCCTAGCAAAATAAGGGTTTCAAGCGCCATCGCACGATTCCGGTCATCTGATCCGTAGTAGTAATAACGGTACGGGCTGTTGTCTTCGTCGATCTGGCTTTTCGCGAGCAGCGTCATTCCTGCGGCCTTTTGTCCGGCCATTGCATAGGCAGCGGCAAGGCGCAGCTTGCTTTCGTTCGAAATTCCTGTGGTTTCGCGAAGTCGGTTCATCGACGACAAGTCGGGCGAGCCGGCCAAGGCCAATGTATACAATCGATACGCCTGCGCAAAGTCGTTTCCGTATTGCGAAATGAAACGCCAGTTTTTAGCTTCTTTCTGTTGATACGAAATCCATTTTGATTTGAAATTGATCGGAAGGACATATCCTTTCTTCTCAGCCTCAATCAGGAAATGGCCGGCATATGAAGTTCCCCAATCGTCGGCCTGGGACATTCCCGGCCAGTAAACAAAGCCGCCGTTGGCAAGCTGGAACGTCGAAAGCCTGTTGATTCCCGCGGTGATGTTTCGCTGAATGTTGCCTCTGCGGACTTCATCGACATCGGCGACATCGGTCAGGTACAATTGCGGAAACACCGATGAAGTTGTCTGCTCGATACATCCGTGCGGATATTCGATCAGATACTGCAGCCGTCGGTTCAAATCCATCGTCGGCATTGACGAAACTTCAATCCTGGCCTTATTGCTTCCCGCGACGCCGAACGTTTGCCACGAAATCGTCTGCGAGCTGTTCGGGTTGAGCAAAATATCTTTGAACTCGTAGGTTACAGGGTTCGGATTGGTCATGTCGATCTCCACGTCGTAAGTCGACTTTTCATTTCCTGATGTTGCAATTACCTGGACTTTTCCAATTCCCGTTAGCGCGCCGACTTCGAGGTTGAAGTACGCCAGCTTTTCATCAGGCTCGGTGAAAGTCAGGTTTTGTGTTGAACTTCCGATGACTCTCAGGCCTGTTGTTTTTATTTGTACCGAAACGTTCTTGATCCGGTTTTCCATCGCAAACACCGTAACCGGTATCGTGACGCGCTCTGACGGCGATATTTTCCGCGGAAGCGAAGCCAAAACCATCAGCGGGCTGCGCACAGGCGTAGCTTTCTCGACACTTCCGTACGCGCTGGTCGCAACATCACCGGCAACGATCATTGTCCGTACCGATCCGATGTATTTCGGCAATTTGATATTATGTGATTTTGTCTGTCCTTTCTCGAGCTTGAATGGCCCGAGATAAACCACGACTGGCTTGAAGCGATTGGCTTTTTTTGCTTTTCCACCGCCCAGATCCTGGTCGCCGCCGATCGAAAATACCTGGTTGACCTTTCCGCCGTAAGCGCCGATCACATCGTCATAAACATCCCAGGTTTTCACGCCTAAAGCTTCCCGCGAATAAAAGCTGTCCCAGGCGTTCGGGGTTTTGAACCGCGTGAGATCCAAAAGTCCTTCGTCGACAATTGCGATCGTATAGGTCATTGCGCGGCCCGATTTTTCGGAGACTTTTACAGTAAACGGCGTTTCAGGCTTGAGCACGTCGGGCATCGAGATCGCCGGTTCAAGAATCGTGTTTTTGTCGATGACTTCAATTGGGACGATGCCATACATCCTGATTGGCGAATCGTTCTTTGTCGAGGCGTGCGGCTGCAAAAGCGTGATGTTGAAATACACGTTCGGCGCCATCGCAGACGTGATCGGAACATCGACATTGGTTTCGCCCTTAAGCGTTTTGGTCCAGTAAGTCTGAACGACTCTGGTTCCGTTTTCGATCGAAATCAATGCGCGTCCGCCTTCGCTCGAAGGAAATGAGATTTTTGCCTTGTCGCCGACAGCGTATTTCTCTTTGTCAGTCGTGAACATCAGCATATTAGCCATTGACGCATCAGTGTTGCGCGTTTTGCCCGACCAATATGGATAATCGATCAAAACGGTTTCAGCAGTCGCATGGCCGCCATCGGGATCGCTTACACGGATCAGATATCTGCCCCATTCTTCATCGGCCAGCGCGAATTGGAAACCGCCTTTGCCCGCCGCATTGGTTGTAACCGTGAAGCTTTTATAAGCCGTGGTAGAATTGGATGCGTAATAATTCGATAAATCTTCCTCATTCGATGCGTCCCACCACCAGCGCCATTCGACTTTGTAGACTTTGACGTCGAGGTTTTTTACGGGTTTCGGACGTCCGTTTTCATCGACCGTCACAATGTCGAAACGGTTCATTTTGCGCGTTTCGAGCATTCCGTATTTCGACGGCTCAGGAGATTTCAGGCCGACGTAGGTTTGATAAGGCGAATAAGTTGTCGAGACGACATCGGTCGAAACATCACCGCCTTCTTCATATACTTTGGTAATGAATGCGGCTTTCAGCATTCCCGGCGCTTCCGATTCGAGTTTTGGATCGATCGGCACGGAAGCTTTTCCCGCTTCATTGATCCTTCCGGTGAAAATGTTGACTTCTTCGGTGCTGAACTTGCGTACGACATCGTCAAAGCTGTATTTTTCAAAACCCTTGAAAGTGGTAACCTGCTGCGAGAATTTCGCCTGCATGTCGACTTTTAAATTCTTCGCAACTGCGCCGTGAAGCCACGTGACTTCGAGGTTTGCCTTGTTCGGATAGGCAGACGAAAGCACTTTCCGCTCGAACGTATTTTTAATCCGCAGGCGGTTCGGCTTGATCGTCTCAATCTTGATGTTCTTATAAAATCGCGCGCCGCCGACTGAGACCATCGCTTCCCAGCTTCCTGTCGGCGCCTCGCTATCAGTCGGGACGACGAATGTGTAATGATTCAAATCGTTCGACTTTTTCACCGTCTGATAAACGACCTTTCCATGCGGATCAGACAACCGCAGCTTTATCGGCTGGTTTTTCGGCAGCTTATTGCTCGAGTCGTCCAAAATGAACGCCAAATACAGATTATCGCCCGGACGCCAAACGCCGCGCTCGCCGTAAATGAAACCTTTCAAGCCTTTCTGAAGCGCTTCGCCCGAGACGTTAAAATTGCTAACCGAAAGCGAATTGCCGTCGTCAAGCTTTACATACGTCGTGTTGCTTCCCTGCGAAACGATCGCGAAATACGCAAACTTGTTGAGCTTAAATTGCACAACGCCAAGATTGTCTGTGGTTCCCGTCGCCAGCTTTTGCTGCTGAAAGCTGTACAAGTCAACTTTCGCGCTGCAAACCGGCTCTGTCGTCACGATGTTATTCACGGCAAACAGATAGGATTTATTTTCGCCGCGCTTGGCAATCACACCCAAGTCGGTGGCGAGAACATTGATGGCCACGCGAGTATTGTAGAAATACGAATTCGTGCAAGGATCCTGTTCGTCGCGCCATTCGTAATCTTCCTCATAATAATAATTATCGTAACCGGCATTGCTGTAATTCACATCGTCTTCATCGACATCTTCGGGCTCGTATTCATTTTCATCTGCTTCAGGATTCTCACATTCATATAACGAGTACGCTTTTTTATACGAGAATTCGACGCGGTAAATCGCACCAGGATCGGGCGTCACGAGCTTCGACAAATCAAGCGCGTAGGTATTCCATTTACCCGAATTGACAAGCTTGTTATCTTTGAGCGCCAACGTGGTTTTCGCAACCGGCTGCCCGATGCGCCGCAAATCCCGGGCGCCGTTCAATTCATTGTCCTGCAAAAACTGCATGATGTTATTCTTGTAGATCTTGAAGACTTTCACATCGACTTTGCTCAGGTTTACTGCTTCAAAATTGATCTTCAGATTGTTCGAGCTCGGCAGAATGCTTCCATTCTTGAGCAGCCTTACGCTGGGCTTAATCTGTTCGAAAAGTACGCGCGATGCAAAAGACTTCTTCATCTTGAATCCGTCTTCGCTTTCAATTCCCTGAAAAACTTCCAGCAGTTGGCTGCCTTTGAGCGTTTCCTCAAAAAACACCTTCAGCACGTTTCCTTCAGTCGAATAGCGGAGGTTTTTAGCCGTCTGAACCGAAACCAATCCTGAAAAATCCTGGTCTTTTCTAAGCGGATCCGAAAAATTGATGTAAACAGCCTGATTGTTCGCATCGGGAACTTCGACGTTGATGATCTTGAAGTTGTCTTTGCCGATTATCGGGTACGAGAGCTTTCCTTTCTGGTCAATGCCGGCATCCGATCCGTCATATTTAATGTCGAGCGTCGTATCTTCAACATAACGTCTGATGCTGTCGATAACGAACTTGAATTCTGTCGGCGTTGACATCGTCTTGTCAAACTTGATCTTTACATTCTGGCCTTTCTGCTCAGCAGTGATGATTTTCTTCGCATCTTCAAAATCGAGATTGTCGGCGGTTTTCATGACGCAGTTCAGGTATTGGTAATCCTTGCTGTACGATTGGATATCCTGCGTCGTGATGATGAAATCCTGCTTGATTGTTCTAAGCGAAAAGCGGAATTCTTCCAGACCTTTCGGGGTTTCGATAATGTCTTTTAAATGAAAGGTAATGTGATATTCAGTGTCCTGGTCGAGCTTTCCATCAGGAATGAATGCTAAGGTATTGTTGGAAAGCGCAACGACTTTACCATCTGCCGACGGCGAAATATCAAACAAATCGCTGTCTAAAACCTGGTTTGGCTTCCAGTCTTTTTTTTCGAATGCAAGTACGACACGAATGTCCGATCGCATAGAGACGATTCCGCCCGTAAAACTCGAAATGTAACCCTTGAATAATGAAAAATCGGAATTGAACTCTGCAGCCGACTGTTTTCTGCAGG
>NZ_SEBS01000050.1 GCF_004211145.1 Flavobacterium sp.
TGAGGCCTCTAGATCTGTAAGCGAGAGCACCAGAGTAATAGAGAGGATTGGGAGAATACGAAAGCGAAAACTAAAGAAATAAAGTTGGGGATACTAACGTCATCTAGATGTATTAGAGATTGATACCTCAGTCTGCTTGTGTAATCACATATATACATACTTATGGCAATACAAATATAACCCCTTATTTTGACTTTAAATAGCCTTGCCGCCTTACAGGAAATTTTGCACCGGCTATATCTTACTCAAACGAAACAGTACAAGGCATTACTACGATTTTTGTTAAGAAAATTTAATGTTTTATTTTTATGAAAATTTTTCGGACATGAAAAAGACAATTACCATTTTAGGACTGCTTTTCTCAGCAGGTTTGTACGCTCAGATGTTTGTGAGTCCAAACAGTTACGTATACGTGAACGACCAGATGGTTTACGTGAGACAAAACGTGAATCTGCAGAACGACGGTAATATCTACCTGCGAAACGGCTCCCAGCTTTTACAGGGCGTGAACGGAGTATCGACCAATCAGGGACAGGGAAAATTATCGGTATTTCAGGAAGGAACCACTGATAACTTCGAGTATAATTACTGGTGTTCGCCAGTTGGGAACGCTTCGGCGGCCTCGGGCAACGAAAATTTCGGGATTACCATGCTAAATCAGCCGACGGGTTTGATCACAAGTAATCCGGCGGTAATTTTACCATCGAATAATACCAATGGCGTGTCGAATCCTCTGTCGATCTCTCAATATTGGATTTATAAATTCATCAATTCGAATAACTATTCGCAATGGGTCGCGGTGAATTCCGCGAGTACGTTGTCGGCAGGCCAGGGATTTACGATGAAGGGCACTTCAGGCACCGATGCGACGACCGTTCAAGGCGTGCAGAACAATCCCGGTTCAAATCAACGATATGATTTCAGGGGCAAACCGAACGACGGAGATATCGCAATCAATGTTGCGCTCAACCAAGCGACTTTGACGGGAAACCCTTATCCATCGGCAATCGATCTTTCAGCTTTCCTGACCGCGGAACTAAACTGCACGGGAGCCGCGTATTTCTGGGATCAGGACAAAACGGTGAATTCACATTTATTGCTTGCCTATTCGGGAGGTTATGGCGTTTATTCGCCAGTGTCTCGCGGCGGAACCGGAATTTATATTCCTGCGGTTTTCTACAATTACACGATTAACGGAACATTGATTCCGGGAATGACGGGAGTCGGGAGTGCGTATTCGAGATATTTTGCACCTGTCGGACAAGGATTTTTGATTCACGGAAGCGGTGCGGGACCGACGGCCACGATGCGAAATTCGTATCGCGTGTTCCAAAAGGAAAACCCGACGACTTCAATGTTCGCGAAATCGGGTCAGGCCAATGCGCTTAACGCAGAGAATGCGACTGAAGATGCGCCCGAATATCTACCTGCAATCCAATCGATCTCAGGATTCGATTATACGACGGTAAGCACGGCTCCGGTTCCGCAGATCCGATTTATCGGTAAGACAGGAAACGGAATCCGCACTTTGGCGCTTGGGTTCGATGAAGCGGCTACCGATGGCGTCGATCACGCAATGGACGCGAAAGCTTCAGGCGGAATTCCCGTCGATGTTTTCTTCGCACTTGATAATGCCGAATACGGAATTTCGGTGATCGACTTCGATATTAACAAGCGCGTTCCTATCGGGTTCAAATGCAACGTCGAACACACGTTCAAGTTCACTGTCGATTCGATGCTGAATTTCAGCGAGGCCGAACACGTCTACGTGCATGATAAACTAAATGATACTTACTTCGAAATAACCAACGCGGTTTTTGAAGTGACGCTGCCTGCGGGAACGAACACCGATCGCTTTGAAGTTACATTCGTCGATACGGCTTTGGGAACGCCATCGCTCAACGCTGAAAGTTTCCAGATCGTGCAGAACAATACCAACCAGCAACTTACGATTTCAAATCCTTCATTGTTCGATGTGAAATCGGTGACGCTTTTCGATTTGACCGGAAAACGAGTTTTCGAAAAAGTACAATTGGGCGCCCGAGAAAATTATTCATTCTCGACTGACGGGATCGCCGAGTCGGTTTACATCGTAAAGGTCATCACAAGTGACAAAAGGGACATCGGCCAAAAAATATCGGTCTTCAGGACCAACAATTAAATAAGGCAGCTTCGGCTGCTTTTTTTGTGCTTATTTTGCAATGTGGAAATCCCAAATCAGCAAATACTACTTGAGCGCGACGGCATCGAGTTGTTCGTAAAGCGCGAGGATTTGATCGATCCTTTCGTTTCGGGCAATAAGTTCCGAAAGCTCAAATATAATCTCGAACAGGCGAGGCTTGAAGGAAAGTCGACGCTGCTTACTTTTGGCGGCGCGTTCTCGAATCATATCGCGGCGGTCGCTTCGGCTGGAAAAACGGCGAGATTCAATACGATCGGGATCATTCGCGGAGAGGAAATAGCGCTGGTCGCACATCAAAATCCTACACTTTCATTCGCGCTCCAAAACGGAATGCAACTCGAGTTTATCAACAGGGAAAATTATCGAAAAAAGGGCGAAGACGCATTTGTGAACGCGCTGAAACTGCGATTCGGCGACTTTTATTTGTTGCCCGAAGGCGGCACGAACGCGTTGGCCGTAAAGGGTTGTGAAGAAATTTTAACCTCTGCCGACGCGCGTTTTAACTATATTTGCAGCGCAGTCGGAACGGGCGGAACATTGGCCGGATTGAGCAATTCGGGCGGTTCGGCTCAAAAATTTATCGGATTTTCATCGTTGAAAGGAGATTTCCTTGCAGACGAGGTCCGAAAGTACAGCACGAAAAACAATTGGGAAATCAACACCGATTATCATTTTGGTGGCTACGCGAAAGTCACTTCGGAACTCGTTGAATTCATAAACCGTTTCAACGCCGAAAATAAAATACAGCTCGATCCCGTTTATACAGGCAAGATGTTGTTCGGGATATTCGATCTCATCAAGAAAGGATATTTCCCAAAAGGCTCGAAAATATTGGCCATACATACAGGCGGCTTGCAGGGAATTGCCGGAATGAACCAACGTTTACAAAACAAAAACATACAACTATCCTGATAATGCTCAAAAAAATCATATTCCTGTTGACGGTCTTGATACTCGCGAGTTGCGGTTCAAGCAGGTCGACATCTTCGAGATCATCCAAGCCGGTTTATCGAAAATCAACCTCGACCGCTGCGAGAAAACCTGCCGCGAGAACGACGCGTCCCGCTACGAAAAAGCCGGTCGCAACGAGTTCGGGAAGTACGAGGCCTTCGTCGAATGCGTCGGGGAATTCAGGCGGAAAAACCGAGACGCTTGAAGCCGTAACGCGTGTAAAGGTTACAACCGAAATGGTGCTCGCCTATATCGATCAATATAAAGGAATCGCCCAAAACAATATGGCCCAATACGGGATTCCGGCCAGTATCATCCTGGCGCAGGGAATCTTGGAATCGGGAGCCGGGACGGGGCCTTTGAGTTCGTCGGCGAACAATCACTTCGGGATCAAATGCCATAAGGATTGGACGGGCGAGAGCGTTCGTCACGACGACGATTCGGAACAGGAATGTTTCAGGAAATACAGCGATCCGTCAGAATCCTATCGCGACCATGCCATTTTCCTTACCGGAAGATCGCGTTACGCCGCACTTTTCGAACTCGATAAAGACGACTACAAAGCCTGGGCGAAAGGATTGAAAGCCGCGGGTTACGCGACCGATCCGAAGTATCCCGATAAACTCATCGGTCTGATCGAACGCTATCAATTGGATAGGGTCGATGCTTTGGTTTTAGGGAAGGACTACGTTCCAGTCGTTTCAACTCCGATCGTTGCCGCAATGGCCGATAGTTCCGATTACTACCAAGTCAGTGCAGGCGATACGCTGTACTCCATTTCAAAAAAATTCAATCTTACGGTCGACGAGCTCAAAAGGCTCAACAGTTTGCAGGACAATGCGCTTTCCATCGGCCAGAACCTTAAAATAAAATAACATGCTATATCAGCGCAGCAGTACGCTTTTCGCCGATGCTGAACAAGTGATTCCCGGAGGCGTGAACTCGCCGGTCAGGGCTTTCCGTGCCGTTGGAGGTACGCCGATTTTCATCAAAAGTGCCAAAGGGCCGTATTTGTTCGACGAGGACGGCAACCGTTACATCGACTATATAAATTCCTGGGGTCCGATGATTCTGGGACATGCGCATGAACCTGTCGTGAACGCTATAATCGAAAAGGCGAAACTCGGAACTTCATTCGGGACGCCCACGGAACTTGAAACCAAGATCGCCGAACTCGCGGTTTCCATGGTTCCGAACATCGACAAGATCCGTTTCGTGAATTCGGGAACAGAGGCTTGCATGAGCGCGGTCCGACTCGCCCGAGGATTTACCGATCGCGAAAAGATCATCAAATTTTCAGGTTGCTATCACGGACATTCGGATTCGTTCTTGATCCAGGCCGGAAGCGGAGCCGTTACGTTCGGAACGCCGAATAGTCCCGGAGTTACGCAAGGAACGGCGAAAGATACGTTGCTCGCCCGCTACAACGACCTCGAAAACGTAAACGAGATCGTGTCGGCGAATAAAGGAGAAATCGCGGCGATCATCATCGAACCGGTTGCCGGAAACATGGGTTGTATTCCTCCGAAAGATGGATTTTTAAGCGGATTGCGCGATTTGTGCGATGCGAATGGAATCTTGCTGATATTCGACGAAGTAATGACGGGATTTCGTCTTGCAAAAGGCGGTGCCCAGGAATTGTATGGCGTGAAAGCCGATATCGTCGCTTTCGGTAAAGTTATCGGCGGCGGTTTACCCGTAGGAGCGTTTGCAGCGAGAGCCGAAATCATGAACTATCTGGCGCCGATCGGGCCGGTTTACCAAGCGGGAACACTGTCGGGAAACCCACTCGCGATGGCGGCCGGGTTTGCGATGCTTACCGAAATAAACGCCGATGCCGAATTGTTTGAGCGACTCGAAACGAAAACCGCTTACCTCGAAAATGGAATTCGCGACGTTTTGACCAAACATCAAATCGAATTTACGATAAACCGCGTCGGATCGATGATTTCAGTACATTTCGATGCCGATCCCGTGTTTGATTTCGCGTCGGCGGGAAAAGGAGACAACCCGAAATTCAGGAAATTTTTCCATGGCTTGCTCGACAACGGCGTTTATATCGCGCCATCCGCCTACGAAACCTGGTTCTTATGCGATGCGCTTTCATACGATGACCTCGACGCGACGATCACCGCTATAGATAAAGTCGCCCCAACTTTATAGAAACAAAAAATCCCGCCAAATGAGCGGGATTTTTTTATAACCTTTTATTTCTTAGTTCGTAAGCTTCTTGAGCAAAGCCGGATTCGAACGCAATTTTTCCATTTTGTTTCCGTCGAGAGTCGCTTCGATTTTCTTCTCGATGATCACTGAAAGTTCTTTTTTCTTTTCAGGCGTCATGTTCGGATCGGCCATCATTTCGTGTTTCATCTTGAAAAGACCCGCGAAAGCGTTCTGCTCGGTAGCGTTGAGTTGCAGATAATCAGTCAATTCGACCGCTTCTTTTACGCCGGCTGATTCCGGAGACACTTTTTTGTCCTGGGCGTTAGCTGAAAAACCGAAAGCCAGGCAAAGGGTTACGATAGCAAGTATTTTTTTCATTTTGGATGTGTTTTTTAGAAATACAGATTCCAAATCTAACGGAATAAATTTAAAAGGCAAAATTTATTTGACGTTTTAATCCTGTGGTTCAGGCTTTTTTTCGCGATGCTTTCCCATTCGTTTCTGGAAATGGTCTTTCTTGTGCTCGCGCATCTTTTCCCACTTGTCGAATTGCTCGTCATTGAGCAGTTTTTTCATTCGGGCCTTCGCTGCGATTTGTTCGTCGAGCATTTTGCTTTGACGTGCGAAAACTTCGTCGGCTGTAGGTTTTTCCTTATTGTCGCGCTTGGTTTTCATCTCGGCTCTCGCGGCATCTCTCTTGACTTGTTGCTCTGAAATGATCTTCGCCATTTCTTTTTGCTGGGACGCGTTCAAGTCGAGTTTCAACGTAAGTTCCTTCAATCGCAATTCGTTTCGTTGTTCAGGACTGAGCTCGACGCGATCGTGCTTTCTTTTTCCATCGTGCTTTTCCTGGGCAAAACCGCTGACACCAACCAGCATCAGTACGGCCATAACTACATTCTTCATGTTCTTTGGATTTAAAATTTGCGGTTAGGACAAACCGATGTGGAAAGGGTTTAAGTCGGCTTGGAAATTTGTGTCGATATTAACAAAAAAGGAACCCGAAAGTTCCTTGTATTTTTATTGTAACCAATTGTCAGAAAGTCAGATAGCCGTATTTTTCATGTTGTCCCGACGCCGATCTCACGATATATTCGCCGTCGCGCACTTTCACGATCACCGACGTGTCCAGATCGAAATCCTCAAGCCAATATTTTTCCTGGAAATCCCATCTTGGTTCAAGTCCCGTTTTTTCAAGTTTGCGTTGCGATTTTTGCTTTCCGTCGGTACCAAAGGTTTCCATGATGATGAAACGGTCGAACGTACTGCGTGTCTTGTCGCCGTCCTTGATCTCGAATTTGTCGCGGTCGTCGTAAAGGATCGTGAATTCGCCGTTTTTCAGTATATACAGGAACGACAGGAATTTCCCGTTGTCGAATTGCGTATCGATTTCTGAAAACGGAATCTTGTTGAACCACTCGAGTTTCCCCGTGGCATCGTCGATTTTCGCGAGTATGATTTCAGTATTGCTGTAGGCGAAACTGTATTCGAGTTCGAACGAATTCTGTTTCATGGGTTTGGCCTTTTTGATTTCGACCATTTTGTCGGCGACGATGTAGGTTTTTCCCGATTCGTGCATGATTTCCTTGACGCGCAACCCTGTTTCGGGCACTTCGTTGAGTTCGGTATACACGTTTTTGTTGTTCGAATCGAACTTGGCCACATAAACGGCTGATACTGGATTGTTTCCGCGATGCAGCTGGACGAATTTGGCGCCGACTCTCGTGCAAAATCCCTGCAGATAGAAATTGCCGCCGTCGAACCAACCTTTCGTATAATACAATTGGTGGTCGTTTTGGAGTTTCAGCGAGGTTTCGGTCATTTCGGCCGACTTTCCATCCCAGTAGAAAAGCGAACGAAACGGTATCTGTTTCGCCAAATCGATGTTTCTGACGACGTATACTTTTCCGTCATCGGAAACCGACAATTCGAATTCGACTGACTTTGCTTTGTTCTGATACGGCGTCTGATATGAAATCTCATTGACGACCTTGCCCGATTTGTCGATCAAAGTCACGTTGATTTTTTCGTTTTCTTTCTTGTCCAGCGTGAAGCGCTTAATTACCGCGTAGAAGTTTTTTTCCTGTGATTGCGCGATGATATACTCGGAATTCCGGCCCGGCATTCCCGTGATCTTGAACGTGTTGTCCTTTTGGCCGTTCACGAGGTTCACATGTTGGCCGTAAAGCACGCGTTCCTTGGTCTTGTTGTCGTATTCGTCGAGGAAGATCAGTTGTTGTGTCTTGTTTTCCTCGAACATCGCCAAATGCGTGATCATGGCTTTTCCCATCGGCGGCTGCTCGACGCTCAGATCGAAATCCCGATCTTTTTTCAGAGTGACGATATTGTATGTATCGACGTTCACGTCCTGATTGAACAGGTTTTCGTTGTAACGCGAAACGATTCGGTACAATTTCGTGTCCACAAGGTGTGTGACGTCGCTTTCGATTTCGCCCCGAAGTGGTTCAGGTTGCGACCAGGTGAACGTTTGTGCCTGCATTGCGGCCGACGCCAAAAGCGCGATCGCCATAATATTCTTCTTCATGTATCAGTCCTTTTTTAAGTGGGGCAAAAGTAAATAAAAACGGCAGACGAAACTTTTTTAAAGTTCTAATCTGCCGTTATTTGAGGAAAAGTGAATTTTCTATTGCTGGAAAATCACGGTCTTGGTTTCGCCTTCCACGACTACTTTTACCAATCCGTGTTTTGAAAGGCCTTTCATGGCAGCGTCCCATTTCTTGCCGCTTAGGCCGGCTTGCGACTTCAACGCGTCGAGTGCGAGCGACTTGGTGGTTTTCATTATTTCAGAGATCAGTTTCTCGTCGTCTGACAACGCGACCGCTTTCTTCTCGGGACGCATTTGTGGGAAAAACAGGACTTCCTGGATCGAGGCATTGTTCGTGAGGAACATGATCAGACGGTCCATTCCGATGC
Organism: Flavobacterium sp.; assembly: GCF_004211145.1. Lineage (GTDB taxonomy): Bacteria > Bacteroidota > Bacteroidia > Flavobacteriales > Flavobacteriaceae > Flavobacterium. The sequence continues at coordinate 8,231 of NZ_SEBS01000050.1, forward strand.
CCATTCCCGACGTTGGCGGCATTCCGTATTCAAGCGCGCGAAGGAAGTCGTGATCGATGAATTCCCCGGCCTCGTCGTCTCCGCGTTCGGCCAGTTTCAATTGGGCTTCGAAGCGTTCGCGTTGGTCGATCGGATCGTTGAGTTCGGAATACGCATTGGCGACTTCCTTTCCGCAGATCATCAATTCGAAACGCTCGGTCAGGTCAGGATTGTCGCGGTGCGATTTGCAAAGCGGGCTCATTTCCTTTGGATAATCGGTGATGAAAGTAGGTTGTATGAAATTGCCTTCGCATTTCGCGCCGAAAATCTCGTCTATGAGTTTTCCTTTGCCCATGGTGGCATCGACTTCGATTCCCATTCCTTTCGCGGCTTCGAACAATTCTTCTTCAGTTTTCCCCGAAATGTCAAAGCCGGTGTATTTGATGATGGCATCGGTCATCGTGACGCGGGCGAACGGCGCCTTGAACTGGACTTTGTGTTCGCCGAAAGTCGCCTCGGGAGTTCCGTTTACAGCGATTGCGCAGTGTTCGAGCAATTTCTCGGTGAAATCCATCATCCAATTGTAGTCTTTGTAGGCTACGTAAATTTCCATTACGGTAAATTCGGGATTGTGGGTACGATCCATTCCTTCGTTGCGGAAGTTTTTCGAGAATTCGTACACGCCGTCAAAGCCTCCGACGATCAATCGTTTTAGATATAATTCGTTCGCGATGCGCATGAATAAAGGCATGTCGAGCGAGTTGTGGTGCGTTACGAACGGACGCGCGGCGGCTCCGCCGGGAATCGGCTGCAGCACCGGGGTTTCAACCTCGAGATACCCTTCGTCGTTGAAGAACGAGCGCATCGCGTTGAATAATTTTGTCCTTTTGATGAAGGTTTCTTTCACATGGTCGTTCACGGTCAAGTCGACATAGCGGCGGCGATAGCGTTGTTCGGCGTCGGCGAAGGCATCGTGGACTTTTCCATCGGCGTCGGTTTTTACTACAGGTAGCGGGCGCAATGCTTTTGCGAGAACTTCGAGTTTTGTGATATGGACCGAGATTTCTCCGACCTGTGTCTTGAAAACGGTTCCGGTGACGCCAATGAAATCACCGATGTCAAGCAGCTTCTTGAAGACGACGTTGTAGGCCGTTTTTTCGTCGTCGGTCGAGATGTCGTCGCGGGAAACGTAAACCTGGATGCGGCCTTGAGCGTCCTTTAGTTCGGCGAAAGATGCTTTCCCCATGATGCGCTTGCCCATAAGGCGTCCGGCGAGGGTTACTTCTTTGCCTTCGAAGGCGTCGAAATTATCGAGAATGTCTTTGGAATGAGCCGTTACGTGGAATTCAGCGGCTGGATACGGTTCGATGCCGATCTGGCGCAATTCGGTAAGTGCTTCGCGTCTTAGGATTTCCTGTTCTGATAAGGCCATTTTAGTTTTGATTTTAGGTGGAATTCGTTTAAAATTTTTTCAATCGGCTAAAAAATCATCTTTTCCGCCCCATTCTTCGGCTTTTCTCATTCCGTAGCGCTGCTATGCAACTCAAAAAGCCAAAGGATGGAACAAAAAATCTAGTTTTTTTTATCTCGATCAAAAAAAATTAAACGAATTCGCGGGCAAAGATAGTCATTTTTAGGACTTTTGGAAAACGCGGTTTTGGATGATGGACGTTGTAAAATAGCCCCGATTCAAGTGAAAATCCTTTTGGCGATCTTGAAGGTCTTTGTCGCTTAGTAGGTTCTGCCAAAAGATTGAAGCGGAAGCGGGAGAAAACGCTATTTGGATGAAATTCGTCCTGCTCCGAAAAAGAGAACGAATTTGCATGATTGTGCGTAACTTTGCAGCATGAACAAAAATGTGCAGCTTCGCGACCTGGGCGTCAAGGATTACAAGGAAACTTGGGAATACCAGGAATCGCTTTTTCAGGAGATTCTCGACCTGAAAATCAGGAACCGGCGAGAAGAGCTTTCGCTTGAGACGCCGAATTACTTTTTATATGTGGAACATCCGCATGTGTATACGTTGGGGAAAAGCGGCGATCTTGAAAATTTATTGCTTAACGAAAACCAATTGGCCGCGAAAGGCGCTACTTTTTATAAGATAAACCGAGGCGGCGACATCACGTATCACGGACCCGGCCAAATCGTGGGTTATCCGATCCTCGACCTCGAGAATTTTTTTACCGACATCCATAAGTATTTACGCTTCCTCGAGGAAGTCATGATCTTGACGTTGGCCGAATATGGGCTCAAGGGCGAAAGGAGTGAAGGTGAAACGGGTGTCTGGCTAGGTGTCGGGACGCCATTCGCGAGAAAAATTTGTGCGTTTGGCGTGCGTGCGTCGCGTTGGGTCACGATGCATGGTTTCGCATTGAACGTGAATGCGAACTTGGGTTATTTCGATAATATAATCCCGTGTGGGATTCGCGGGAAAGGCGTGACGTCGTTGCATGTGGAATTGGGAGTGGCCGAAGTTTCGATCGAAGAAGTCAAGTCGAAAATCCTAAAGCACTTCAGCGCGTTATTTGAAGCCGAATTCCTTGAAAGCTCAAATCTTCTTCAAAATCCAGTGACAACTGGTCAGGCAGTAACCTGAAAGACATTCTGTGATAAGGCGTGGTGCCGTGCTGGCGGATGGCGTCGCGGTGTTCCAACGTTGGGTAGCCTTTGTTTTGTTTCCAGTTGTACATAGGGAACTCCTCGTGGATCTTTGCCATATAATCGTCGCGATACGTTTTGGCTAAAATTGATGCCGCCGCTATGCTCAGATATTTGCTGTCGCCTTTTACGATGCAGGTGTGCGGGATGTTCCCAACCTTTTTAAACCTGTTTCCATCTACTATAATATATAAAGGAGTAGGAGTGAGTTTCAAGACACATTCCTGCATCGCTTTTATGGACGCGTTCAATATGTTGATTTCGTCTACGACCGCATGGTCGAGATGCGTGACGGAAAAGCACAATGCCTGATCTTCGATCAACGGGCGCAGATATTCACGTTGTTTCTCCGTGAGCTGTTTGGAATCGTTCAGCAGTTCGCACTTGAAATTGTCGGGTAAAATGACTGCAGCGGCGGTTACTGGACCTGAAAGACAACCTCGTCCGGCTTCGTCGGTGCCCGCTTCAAATTCGTGCTCGGAGAACTTACTGATTAACATTAATTTAAAGGAATATAAAATTTCAGCAAATTTAGCAAAATGACGCAACCTTTTCGAAAAGTGTGCATCTGTTGAATAGTTATTTGCAGAAATGTTACTGATTGGATGTTTTTGCCTGAAAATAAATAATATTATTCCGAAGTAATATTTGTTTGTTTAAGAAAAAATTGTGAAGTTTGCGGAATAACTAACTCAAATAAATTTAATATGAGATCGAAGTTTAAATGGATTTTTACGCTATTAGTGGCGTTTACAATGCAGTTTTCGTTTGCACAAGAGAAAACTGTTACAGGTACTGTAAGTGATGATGCAGGACCGCTGCCTGGTGCTAACGTTGTGGTTAAGGAAACCAAACGTGGCGTACAGACTGATGTTGATGGTAAGTATTCCATCCAAGTGGCACAAGGTCAAACTTTGGTGTTCACTTTCGTTGGAATGAGCGACCAAGAAGTTAAAGTTGGCGCTTCAAATTCTGTCAACATTAAACTTGAGGCAGGCGGGACTATGCTTGGAGAAGTGGTTGTTACTACTGCTCTTGGTATCCGTAAGGGAATGAATGAGATTACCGCGAGTAGTTCGGTCGTTAAGGCTGAAACGCTCAACCAGGCGAACAACCCGAACGCAGTTCAGGCGCTTGTCGGTAAGGTTTCAGGTCTTCAAATCAACACGACTTCGAATAGTGTTAACCCGGATACGCGTATCGTTTTGCGTGGTAACCGCTCTATTTCTGGTAACAACGCTGCTTTGGTTGTTATCGATGGTGCTATTTCGACTACTGCCTTGTTGCAAAGCCTTGACCCTGCAATCATTGAGAACGTCAACGTTCTTAAAGGTATGCAAGGAGCTGCGCTTTACGGTCAGGATGGTAAAAACGGTGTAATCATCGTAACTACTAAAAAAGGTAATGGACAGGATAAATTCACTGTTGGCCTTTCAGCATCACTCGACTTTGAAGAAGTGGCTTTCTTGCCAGAAAGACAAGGTCGTTACGGTCAAGGTTGGAACGGTGTTTTCTACAGCTTTGAAAATGGTGGCTGGGGTCCTCAGTTTGACGGATCTATCCAACCTGTAGGTTTGCCTCAGGCTGACGGTTCTTACATTATGTCTCCTTTTAGTTCAAGAGGTTCTGACAATATCAAAGAATTCTTCCAAACAGGAACTACCGAGCAAAACAAATTCTCTCTTTCTTACGGTGATTCAGCTGGTTATATTTATTTCGCTGCTGACAGAACGTCTAAAAACTTTATCGTTGACAAAGACACTTACAACCGTAAAGGATTTTTGTTCAAAGCAGGTAAGAAACTAGGAAAATGGAATCTTGATGCTCAAGTGAACTATATCACTTCAAAGACGGCTCAGACAAGTTCATTCTTGATGTATAACTTGGTTCAGGCTCCATTGAACGTTGATATTTCTCAATTCGCAAACTCAGGTAATGAGGGTGCTTGGTCATACTATATCACAAACCCTTACTGGAGTATCGACAACGATCGTCAGGAGGACCGTTTGGATTATTTTAACGGAACTTTGAAATTGCAGTACGACTTCAATGAGCATATCAACGTATTGGTAAACTCTAACGTTCGTAGTGCTACACAAAGCGGATTCGCGTTTACATCGGCTTACGATGATCCATGGCAAGAAGAAATGGGCTTTGATCAAAGTACTCAGTCTGACTTTACAAACTACAACTCGAACTCAAGGTATATCTACACTGATTTCATGGCGAACTTTGATTACAACCTAGGAAGTAATTTTACGTTCAAAGCCAACGTCGGTGCTAACTTCCAGGATACATTGGCTTCGTCTACGCAAGTTGGTGCTATCAATTTCGTAATCGACGGTCTTTACAACGTATCCAACCTTAGTTCAGATCCAACGACTGCTGCCGGAACTTCTAACAGCATCTCACGTTTCAGATCATACGGTTTCTTCGGTCAGGTTGACTTAGGTTTCAAAGAGTATTTGTTCTTGAACCTTACCGGTCGTAACGACTGGTCTTCAGTTCTTCCTGAAAGTAACAATAACTATTTCTACCCAAGTGCCGGTATCTCGTTCATCCCTACAAAAGCTTTTCCAAGCATCAAAGGAGATGTTCTTAGCTACATGAAAGTTTTGGCCAACATTACTAAAGTTGGTAGCTACGGTCCGATTGGAGCATATAGCATCGAGCGTCTTTACACGCCAGGTACAGGTTATCCATTCAACACACCAGGTTTCTTGCAAAGTACTACTTTGACAGATCCAAACATCAAGCCTGAATTCTTCGTGAACAAGGAAGTTGGTTTGAGCTTAGGATTCTTTAACGAGAGATTGACGCTTGACGCGGCTTATTTCCGTACTGATAATACTGACCTTATCACATCTACTCAGCCATCGTACGCTTCAGGTTTTACAGCTGCTACGATCAACATCGGTGAAGCTCACACTACAGGGGGTGAAATCGAATTGGGATTTGTGCCGATCAACATGAAAGAAATCGGTCTTCGTTGGGAAAACAAATTGAGCTACACGACAAGTAAAATGGTCGTTGACAAAGTTAGCGATACACAAAGCGAAGTAACTTTGAATACAGGTTACAACACTGTAGCAAACTCTAACGTTGGTATCTACGCGCAAGAAGGACAAGAATTCCCATTGATCAAAGGTACTGCTTACGTTCGTGATGATGAAGGACATGTAGTTATTGACGCTGATACAGGTATGCCATTGTATTCTACTTCAAACGAGATCTTAGGTAAAGCTACTCCTGATTATATCTTGGGTTACTCTACTTCACTTTCATACAAAGGTCTTCGTTTGTCAGCTGTATTCGATTACCGTACAGGTCACCAGTTCTATTCACAAATGAAACAAACGGTTTCAACTTTCGGTTACCTTGTTGAATCAGCTCAAGGAGGAAGAACAGGTTTTGTGTTCCCTAATTCAGTTATTACTACTGGAACTGATGGTGTTTATGCTCCAAATAACGGAGTTCTAACTGGAGGTACTACTTACACGAGCTACCAAGAGTACAACTCGGCCAACTACAATGAAGTTGCTGAAAACTTTGTACTTGACGCTACTGCATTTAAAGTTAGAGAGATTGCATTGTCATACACTTTCAGCCCGAAAGTACTTGATAAAACAGGTCTAGCTTCATTGAACGTAGGTGTGAACGGAAGAAACCTTTTCACTGTACTACCTAAAGAAAATCGTGGTTATTCAGATCCTGAAGCTTCAGTTACCAATGGTAACGCTGCTGGTTACTCGTACGTAGGTCGTTATCCTACTACAAGAACATACGGCTTTAGCATCAACTTAACATTCTAATAAAAGCTAAGAAAATGAAAAAATTAAAGAATATTCTTATCGCGGCATGCTTTGTAAGCGTTTTGTCATGCGATGATTATACAGATATCAATAACAGTCCGAACAACCCATCTGAAGAAAACGTTACTCCAGAGCTTATTTTGTCTGCAGCTATCGTTCAACCTTACAGAACATTCGTTACGACTGCTAATGAATTGGGTAACGTATGGACGGATGCATGGGCAGGTAACGTAAATAACATTACCGGTGCTTACTCTCCTGAGTATTCGTTGCAGATGAGTACAAGTTTCAGACAAGGGATTTGGAATAACTTCTTCCTTTACACTGCCAACTTGACGAACATCATCAATTATGATTCAGAAGATTATAATGACCATAAGGCGATCTCTAAGATCATGAAGGTTTATTATTTCCAATATCTTGTGGATTTGTATGGTGATATTCCTTACACAGAAGCTCACAATGCTTCTATCCTTACGCCTGTTTATGATGATGACATGGCCGTGTACCGCGACTTGTACGTTCAACTTGATGAAGCTATCGCTTTGATCAATGGTGAGCACCCGGTCACTACTCTTAATGTTGGTGCTGAAGATCCTGTATTTGCAGGTGATATGGCTCAATGGGAGGCGTTCGCAAACACATTGAAATTGCGTTTGTTGATCCGTGAGTCTGAATTGGCTGAAACTAACGGAGAATCGGATGCTTATCTTACTTCTAAGTTTGCTGAATTGTCATCTGCGACATTCGTAACTTCAGACGTAGTGATCAATCCAGGTTTCACAAACGTTTTGAACAGACAAAACCCGTTCTTTGGAGCTTTTGGAGAAGATGTTTCAGGTAACTTCGCAGCAGGATTTAACCTTGTGCGTGCAACTGACAATATCGTAGACTTATTGCAAACGTCAAATGACTTGCGTCTTACGCGTCTTTTCGCTGAGGATGCTGCAGGAAGTGGAACTTACACTGGCGTCCGTCAAGGTGAAACAGATCCGAACGTCGTTCCTGATGATTTGTCTCCACTAGGGCCAGGACTTGTCATTTCATCTGAACAAGATGGTTATTTGATGTTGGGTGCTGAAAGTTTCTTCCTTCAATCAGAAGCTGTTTTCAGAGGTCGCCTTACAGGTGATGCTCAGGCATTGTTTAATCAAGGTATCACTGCATCATATGTTAACCTTGGATTGTCAGCTGCTGAAGCGACTACTTATATCGCTAACTCAGATCTTGATCCGGGAGTTGGATGGTCTGCGACAGCTGATAAGTTGGAAGCTATCATTACACAAAAGTGGATCGCTAACATCGGAACAAATGGTATCGAATCGTATATTGAATATACAAGAACTGGTTATCCGGTAACACAAGTTTCTCTATTGGCTATCACGCCGACAGGAGATCTTCCTAAGCGTTTGCTTTACCCTGCTACTGAGTATTCTGGAAACACAGCTAACGTTCCGGCGTTGACTTTGGCTCAGACATTTACTCAAGGGCCATTCTGGTACGTACCTTAATTAAAAAAAAAGTAATATGAAAAGAATTTTTTTATCACTGTTGGCTTGCTCGCTATTGGCAGCCTCTTGTACCGACGATGACACAGAGTCATATGACAATTCAGCCTATTTGGTAGGTTTTGAAAACGCAACAGCTACTCGTAGTTATGTTACCACAGGTGATGTTGTGCCGCTTAATGTTCCCGTGCTTTTGCTTGGTGGAATGACAGGTTTGCCTGTTGAGTCTGATGTTACTGTTTCTTATTCAGTAGATCCGTCTTCAACTGCAACTGAAGGTCTTGAGTTTAGTTTTGTTAACGCAGGTGGTTCGGTGGTTCTTCCGGCAGGAGGTACTTTCGCAAACATTCCGCTTTCAATCAACACCGCGAACCTTGAGGCAGGTCCTGAAGTAACTCCAAAAGTTTTGGTATTGAACATCGATACGGCTACTTCTACTGATAATGTATTGGTTGCGCAACAGTTCAAGCAAATTGTCATCACTATCAACGGTCTTTGTTTCTCTGACCTTGAAGGTAACTACGGTTTGGTTGTTTCATATCCTGCAACCGGTGCTGTCTACAACATGCCAGGAGAAATCCTTGAGGAAGTTGCTGACGGTATGTACTTGACTAACTCGACAGGTCCTTACAATACACGTGGACTAATTAGCGCCGGAGCTCAGTTGGCTAGCCCGACTCCTGGTTTCATCTTCACTGACGTTTGTGGTATGTTCACACTTGAGCAGCAACAATTGGCTGGTGTTTATAGTAACATCGTTACGCAAGATGCGGCGCAAGCGGCATTGAGTACATCTAACGAGGAAACTGGAACATTTACCATCGCTTACTCGGTTTGGTTTACGAACAATACTGTTGAAAGAAGGTATATCGGTGTTTACACGCCTGAATAATTTAACTAACAAACACTTATGAAAAAACATAATTTCATTAAATATCTAGGCGTTGCCCTTTTGGCTACGAGCTTCGTGGCTTGTAGCGAGGATGACGAAACGTATGATTCGCTTGTCAAGCCTGTTGTCTCAACAGCGGTGACAGATTATACTATTGCTGAAGGAGACGATCTTTTGGTGACCTTCACATCTGACAAGGCGATCGCGGAATCAATGGATTTCAAAGTAGAGGTTGTTGGCGGAACTGTTGTTCCTGCTGAAGATCTTGAATTCCATATTGACGAAGTATCTTTCTCTGAAGGATGGGGTACTCCAGGGTACAAGTTCGCAATTCCCGCGTTCACTAACTCTTACACAGTAAACTTAGCGTCATTCATTAAAGACGCTGTTGTTGACGATGGTGAGACTATCCAATTCAAAATCACGGCTTCAGGTAACCTTAACGGTGGTATCGCAGGTGGTGAGCAAATCATCAACGTAACTGTTGGTAACAGAGCTCAGGATTTGGTAAGCCTAACATTTGACTGGGACCAAACTTTTGATTTCTTCGGATCTACGTATACGCTTTGCGACATCGCTTATGATATCGACATCATCGTAGTAGACCCTGACGGAGTTGCGAATTACGCAGCAGCGACTGGAGATTGTCCTGAAGTTTATGACCTGGACCTTACAACAGCAGCAGTTGGAGATTACGATTTCTACGCAACTGTGTATGACAATGCAGGTTTGGATGGAGCAGGTTTGGATTTCTCAATCCCTGTGACAATCAGTTACCAAAGATTTGGTAGTGCGAACCTCGAAAATGGAGGTTCTTACACTCAATCAGCTGCTAACGCTTATACTACTGCAACACCTTCAGATCCAAATGCTGAAGATGCTTCATACATCGCTACGATCACTGTAAACGAAGACGGTACAATTACTATCTCTGATGATGGAACCGTTATCGCTACAGGTCGTCAGGCTCAAGTGATGAATGCAATCAAGAACTTGAAGAAGCTTAACAAAGTGGTTCGTCCACACGTTTTGAACTAATACTTCAATAAGTTTTAAGAAGGCTACCTGCAAGGGTAGCCTTTTTTATTTGTACCCGTAACCTTTATGACTATTTTAGCGAAGCTTTGTGTATTTTTGCCACTGATAAGTTTTTGATGAAATTCTACAGTATATTATTCTTTCTATTTTCTGTTTCCGCAATTGCGCAAATCGATCCGTTGGGCCCAAAGTTGGAGCCTAAGCCTTCCTCATCCGGCTCAGGATCCGACAAAAACGCCGCTGCCGCGAAAGATATCAAGGCTACCATAGATATGTATCGGATCGTAAGCATTGACAAAGACACTACCTTCGTCGATACCTCGCTCACCATACAGGATGAGTACAGGATGAATTATCTCCGAAAAGACATTTTTGGCTTGTTGCCTTTTGCGAACGAAGGCCAAACCTATCAAAGACTCGACCACGGTCTTAAACGATATGAGGCGTATCCGGGATTCGGACATGGCGCAAAACAGTATGCTTACCTTGAGGCAAACGACATCAAATATTATTCGATGGCAACACCATACACCGACCTCTATTTCAAATCGGTGATGGAACAAGGCCAAAACATAGACGCATTCGTCTCGGCCAACATTTCACCACAGTTGAACTTTTCGATCGCATACAAAGGTTTGCGTTCACTCGGTAGATACATCAACCAATTGTCGAGTACAGGTAGTTTTCGATTCACGACAAGTTACCAGACCAAGAGTAAGCGTTACGCCGCCAACTTCCATTTTGTGTCACAGGATTTCCTGAACAACGAAAACGGCGGAGTCGCCAACATCGACGATTTTGAAGGCGGTTCCGACAAGTACGAGAATCGCGACCGAATCAACGTTTACTTCCGGGACAGCAAATCGTTCCTGCGCGGCAAACGGTTGTTTCTCGATCATAGTTTCAGGGTCAACGGCAACGACGCCCAAAACAATCTCTACATCACGCATCGCTTCAATCACGAGACTAAGTTTTTCGAATTCAACCAGCCTACGATAACCACGACCTTGGACGACGGAACAATCGTTCAGCGTTTCGGGGAATCGTATCGTCTTTCAGGCGTAAACGACCAGACGCATTATAATCGAATGTACAATAAAGTCGGAGCGGTTTACGAGAACAAGACGCTCGGCAAGTTCCAGTTTTTCCTCGAGGATTTCAGGTACAATTATTTTTTCGATCGCGTACTCATAATCGACAACGAAGTCAATTCCGGTTTGCTCAGTGATGAAATCCAAAGCATAGGCGGCCAATACGAATATCGCAAGGGCAATTGGCAGGCACAGCTACTTTTATCGAACTCGATTACGAACCAGTCGCTTTCGATCATCGATGGAAACGTCAAATATGAATTCGACGAGCGCAACAAAATCACATTCCAGTACCAACGCATGAACAAACTGCCCGATCATATCTACAATATGAACCAAAGCAGCTTCGTGAACTACAATTGGGTGAACGATTTCAAAAATGAGAAAATCAATAACATCATCATCAACGCCCAGACGAAATGGCTTAACGCTTCGGCCCAAATCTCTTCCTACAACGACATGTTGTATTTCAGTGACGACGATCCAAGCGTAAATGTCCAACTCGTTTCCCCAAAGCAATACGGCGAGAACATCAAGTATCTTTCGGTCAAAGTATCACGCGAATTCAAATGGTGGAAACTCGCGCTCGACAATACCGTGCTGTATCAGCAGACAGACCAGCAGGAAAGCATTCTCAACGTCCCTAAAATCGTTACGCGCAATACCCTGTATTTCACGAACGCGTTCTTCAAGAAAGCGCTTTATCTGCAAACCGGCGTCACGTTCAATTACTTCACGAAGTATTACATGAACGATTACAGTCCCGTTTTGGGCGAGTCGTTCGTGCAAAGCCAAAAACAGATAGGCGAATTCCCGATGTTCGACTTTTTCCTCAACGCGCGCATCAAGACGGCGCGCCTCTATTTCAAATATGAACATTTCAACTCGGCGTGGACGGGCAACGATTATCTCACGGCTCCGAATTATCCGTTCCGCGATTCCATGATCCGATTCGGGATGGAATGGAACTTCTTCAAGTGATTTTTTTGGGCGTGCCGGCAGCTCGACGGCGACATCCAGGTCGGCGAGCAAAAAGCTGTCGCATTTTGCTCGCCCCAAAACCCATAAACCAGTCTCGCTACCGTCGGGCTTCCGCTCCAATCTTTTGATTTTTATTTCGCTGTGTTTCACCAGCCAAACAAAAACCAAAAGGATTTCCGCTAAAATCCCTCACGCGAACTTGCGCCGCGGCGCCACACGAAATCGTTTTTCCAATCGACTTTAATTCCTACCTTTGCGCACGTGAGAATTAAAAACAAAGCATGAAATACGCAGAAAACATTTTGGGAACCATCGGGAATACGCCAATGGTCAAACTCAACAAGATCGTCAAAGGAATCGACGCCTTGGTCCTGGCGAAAGTAGAGACGTTCAACCCCGGAAATTCGGTAAAGGACCGCATGGCCGTCAAAATGATCGAAGATGCTGAAGCCGACGGTCGCCTGAAACCCGGCGGAACCATCATCGAAGGAACATCGGGTAACACCGGAATGGGATTGGCCTTGGGCGCGATCGTAAAGGGTTACAAGCTCATTTGCGTGATCACCGACAAGCAATCCAAGGAAAAAATGGACATACTGCGCGCCGTGGGAGCCAAGGTAATCGTGTGTCCGACCGATGTCGAGCCTACCGATCCGCGTTCGTACTATTCGGTGTCGAAACGCCTCGGCGAAGACACTCCGAATTCCTGGTACGTGAACCAATACGACAACCTGTCGAACAAACAGGCGCACTACGAGCAAACCGGTCCTGAAATCTGGGAACAGACTGACGGCAAGGTCACGCATTTCATCGTGGGCGTCGGAACAGGCGGAACGATTTCAGGCGTCGCAAAATATCTAAAGGAACGCAATCCCGATGTCAAAATCTGGGGAATCGATACCTACGGTTCGGTGTTCAAGAAATATCATGAAACGGGAATCTTCGACGAAAACGAAATCTATTCGTACATCACTGAAGGAATAGGCGAGGACATCCTGCCAAAGAACGTCGACTTTTCACTCATCGACGGTTTCACGAAAGTAACCGATAAGGACGCGGCCGTCTACACGAGAAAGCTCGCACTTGAAGAAGGAATTTTCGTCGGAAACTCAGCCGGAGCCGCGATCAAAGGCCTGCTGCAACTCAAGGACGAATTCAAACCTGACGATGTCGTTGTCGTACTCTTCCACGATTCGGGAAGCCGTTATGTAGGCAAGATGTTCAACGACGACTGGATGCGCGAACGCGGTTTCCTCGACGAGGAAATCACCAAGGCCGAAGACCTGATCAAAGACCATATCGACAAACCGCTCGTCGTGGCGAGAACTGAGGAATTGGTGTCGCACGCCATCGAACGCATGCGCAAATACAAGATCTCGCAGATTCCCGTGATCGACATCAACGGTTTCGTCGGATCGCTTGACGAAACCGATTT
>NZ_SEBS01000091.1 GCF_004211145.1 Flavobacterium sp.
CGCACATCATCGGTATAGCTGCCGCCGATCCAGGTATTGGAAAACTTCCCGATTCGCGCAGCGCCGCCGAGATTGTACTTGAAATTTCCATCCTTGGTTCCATACGCCGAGTAGCCTTCGATGCGGTATATTTCTGAAAATTTGTCGTTGGTCACGCCGCCAAGCCCGAGACGGAAACCTTCGTAGTTGTTATAGCTCAACAAATAGCGCAAGTCCAGGTCAATCGGCCCGAACGGAATATAGCCGTTGATGATCTTGCGCCCAAAACGCAGTTTCTTTTCGATTTTCTCCTTGGCAACGATACTGTCCAGCGCGTAATAGGTGTTGCGTTCGCGAACATCGACCGAATCTTTGTACGGCGCCCAAAAGCTCTCATCGCGGTCGCTCGCGTAATCCTTGACCTCGATCGCCACCGATTTCTTTTTAATCTTTACGGGAACATTGTATTGAATTTCGCGGTATTTGGACTGCGAAAACAAATAGGTGAAATCAGAAGTTTCCTTTAACCGGCGCGGGTTCGGATCGGACACTGCGTCGAAACGGATCGTTGTTCCCGGAATATGGATGTCGTCAGAGTTGTTGCCTTTCTGGATTTTAAGGCTGCGCCCGACAGGAAACCAGATTTTCTCCTCGTTAATGTAATGAAACGTATGATTGGCGCTGATGATGAGCAGTCCGCGAACCTGGAAATCGGCTCGGGCAACTCCGTAATTTTCTGCGTCGATATACAACACGCCCTGAAGGCTTGAGCGTTCGCGCTTTTTTTTATCCCGGAACGAAATCTTGTAGGTTTTTCGTCCGTCAATCAGCGTAGAATCCAACAGCTGATAGCGATAATCCGAAAATGCCTCGCGTGCAATCGGGCTGTAATATTTGGTTTCGAACAGCTCGTAATACTGGTCATAAACCGAAAAAGACTGCATGTCAAAACCAAGCACTTCATAGACAGGCTCTTTGAATCCAGACATTTTTGTGCCGATTACCGTTTCCTTCAACGTTGTTCCGTCAAACTGAAATTCCGACACTTTCTCGGTTTCAAAAAAGTGCTGACGCGTTACAAACTTCTTCATTTTGTACTGCGT
>NZ_SEBS01000092.1 GCF_004211145.1 Flavobacterium sp.
AAAGAATACGGTGTCGGTATCAAATGCGCCACCATCACGCCCGACGAAGACCGTGTCAAAGAATTCAATCTGAAACAAATGTGGAAATCGCCGAACGGCACCATTCGGAACATTCTGGACGGTACGGTTTTCCGCGAACCCATCGTAATCAAAAACGTGCCGCGTCTGGTTACCAACTGGACGGCCCCGATCATCGTTGGTCGGCACGCTTTCGGTGACCAATACCGGGCGACGGATTTTCTGGTACCGGGCAAAGGCAAGCTGACGATGAAGTTCGAAGGCGAAGACGGCACCGTTCAGGAATACGAAGTGTACCAGTTTCAAGGGCCGGGTGTGGCCATGGGCATGTACAACGTGGACGAATCCATCCGGGGTTTTGCCCATGCGTGTTTCAATATGGCGTTGCAGAAAAACTGGCCGCTGTACCTGTCGACCAAAAACACGATCCTGAAAAAATACGACGGTCGTTTCAAGGATATTTTCCAGGAAATTTACGAAGCCGAATTCAAGGCGAAAGGCGTTCACTACGAACACCGCCTGATCGACGACATGGTGGCATCGGCCCTGAAATGGGAAGGTAACTTTGTCTGGGCTTGTAAAAACTACGACGGTGACGTTCAATCGGATACCGTAGCCCAAGGCTTTGGTTCACTCGGTTTGATGACATCCGTGTTGGTGACGCCCGATGGCAAAACGATGGAAGCCGAAGCCGCCCACGGTACGGTTACGCGCCACTACCGCGAACACCAGAAAGGTAACCCGACTTCGACCAACCCGATTGCGTCGATTTTTGCCTGGACGCGCGGTCTGGCTTTCCGGGGTAAACTGGACGGCAACCAGGCGCTGATCGACTTCAGCCTGGCGCTGGAAGAAGTGTGTGTCGAAACCGTGGAGAGCGGAAAAATGACGAAAGATCTGGCGTTGTCGGCGTTCCCGAGCGGCACCAAACTCGTCGCTGGCGAACACTACCTCAACACCGAAGATTTCCTGGAAGCACTGGATCAGAATCTGAAAGTGAAACTGGGTTAATTGGTAGGGTAAAACAAACAAAATAGAAATAGAAATAGAAATAGAC
>NZ_SEBS01000051.1 GCF_004211145.1 Flavobacterium sp.
GCCGAAACTTCCCAAAGCGCGCGCCTCCTGTCGAGCCCGATCGATCTAAAAGCATCGGCGTCGGCCAAACGTTCAAGCGCGAACATGGAAACGCCCGCGTCCAAAAGCGAATGGATCTGATGAAAACCCGTTTTTCTGGCACCGACCAAACGCTCAACATCTTCCTGCCCCAATCCCTTTATTTGTCGAAATCCGAGTCGTAGCGCGCAATAATCGTTAACTTTTTCTTCCAGGATGCAATCCCATTGCGAATAATTGATGTCAATGGGACGCACTTCGACATTGTGGTTTTTGGCATCGATGACGATTTGCGCGGGTTGATAGAATCCCATCGGCAGACTATTGAGCAGCGCGGCGGCGAAAACGTCGGGATGATAGCATTTCAGATATGAAGAAACATAGACCAAAAGCGCAAAACTCGCGGCATGGCTTTCAGGAAAACCATACGATCCGAAGCCTTCGAGCTGACGGAACACGCGTTTGGCGAACGCTTCGTCATAGCCTTTCCTGACCATTCCTTCCACGAGTTTTATTTCCCAATCGCTGACTTTTCCTTTGGCTTTGAATGTCGCCATGCTTCGGCGTAAACCGTCGGCTTCGGCAGGCGTGAAACCCGCGGCCACGATGGCGATTTCCATGGCTTGTTCCTGAAAAAGCGGAACGCCTTTCGTGCGACCCAAAATATTTTCGAGTTCTTTTGACGGAAACGTAACTTCCTCAAGCCCGTCGCGACGTCGCAAATACGGATGCACCATATCGCCCTGTATCGGGCCGGGCCGCACGATCGCGACCTCGATGACCAGATCGTAGAAACAACGAGGCTTCAACCGCGGCAACATCGACATTTGGGCGCGGCTCTCAATTTGGAACACACCCAATGTGTCGGCTTTGCAGATCATATCGTAAACATTCATGTCGTCCTGCGGAATATTCGCCAACGTGTACGATTTCGCGTAGTGTTTTTTGCACAAATCGAACGCCTTCCGGATACAGGTGAGCATGCCGAGCGCCAAAACATCGACTTTCAAAAACCCTAAAGTCTCGATGTCGTCCTTGTTCCATTCGATGTTCGTGCGGTTTTCCATGCGTGCGTTCAGGATTGGGCACAAATCTGAAAGTTTGCCTCGCGTTATGATAAAACCGCCCGTATGTTGGCCGAGTTGACGTGGAAATCCAACATACTGGCGCGTCAAATCGAGTACTTTCATCAAATGCGGATCTTTGGGATTGAAACCTTCAGACGAGATGCGGTCGCTTTGCATCCAATCGTCGGTAAATTCCCAGATCGAGCTCGAAAGCCGCCCGATCGCATCGACCGACATTCCCATTGCCTTCGCCACGTCGCGGATTGCGCCTTTGTTGTGGACTTGCGTGACGGTCGCCACGATCGCGGCACGGTCGCGTCCGTACTTTTCGTAAATATACTGGATGACTTCCTCTCGCCTTTCGTGTTCGAAATCCACGTCGATATCGGGCGGTTCGTCTCGCGCATCTGACATGAATCGCGCAAAAAGCAAATTGATTTTCGCCGGATTTACCGACGTTATCCCGAGGCAATAACACACGACCGAATTCGCCGCCGAACCTCGACCCTGACACAAAATATCGCGACCTCTCGCAAACCGCACGAAATCATAGACTGTCAGGAAATAGGCCGCGTAGTCTTTCCGTTCCATGAATTCAAGTTCGAACTTGATTTTTTCTTCGATCCCAGCGGGTATTTCATCTCCGAATTGCTCGCGGGCGCCTTGCCAGGTCAGCATTTCCAACTCTTGATGAGGCGTTCTGCCGCCCGATGTGATTTCTTCGGGATAGACATATTTCAGCTCGCTCAAACAAAACTGGCAGGCGTCGGCGATCTCCTGTGTGGCTGCGATCGCGTCAGGATACTCGCGGAAAAGACGTTGCATTTCATCGATGGTCTTCAAATGACGCTCGGCGTTTTGGTGCAATTTGAAACCCGCGTTGTAGATCGTGCATTTTTCTCGGACGCAGGTCAACACATCCTGTAATTGTCGGCGTTCGGGTTCGTGATAATAGACATCGTTCGTGGCGACCATCCTAACATCGAGCTCGTCACAGAGTTGCGAGATCCGGAACAAGCGCTTGTTATCGTTGGCCTGATACGACCTGTTGGCGGCCAGGTACAATGATTTTTCCAATGCATTCCTATATTCCTTCAACGCCGACTTAAATTCCTCATCGAAATCAAAATCGGAATTCATCGACAATGGCGCGATCGAGACGAATTTTAATCCTTCAGAGAATTTATACACATCGGATTTATACAAAAAACATTTTCCTTTCTCAGCTCTCTGGTTACCGACCGACAGCAACGCCGACAAATTCGCATACGCCTGCTTATTCGTCGGGTAAGCCAACAGCGGCGGCCCGTCGAGCAATTCCAGATGGCAAGCTACTATTATTTTGAACCCAGGATTTTCACTCTCGGCATTTTCCTTTTTTGCCTGCGCATAGGCACGCACGATCCCTGCCAACGTATTCCGGTCGGCGATCGCGATCCTCGAATAACCGAGTTGCTTCGCGCGCATGACGAGTTCCTCCGGATGGGAACCGCCTCGCAAAAAGCTAAAATTCGACGTGACTTGTAATTCGGTGTAACTCATGATCAGGCAAAAAATCCGTGGATGAACCATTTTGGGTTGTCGTCGTATGGTCCTAATCGGAACAGCCAAAAACGCGCACCATGTGTGTCTTCAATGCAATAATAATCTCGGAAGTGGCCGTTTTCGATCCACCATTCCTGTTCGATGCGTTCGGGTCCGTCGGCTTTCGCAACCTCGAATCGCTCTCCTTTATATGAAAATTGGATCGGCGGATAATCGGGAATCCGTACGGCAACCTCTATAATTTCAGGCTTCGTCAACAAATGGATCGGACGGGGCAAATCGCTGCGCCAATAGGTTGCAGGTTCTTCATGTAAAGACGCGGCTTGCTTTATCGAACGCTCGGGCCAATAATGTTCGGCGGGCAAGTAGCGGTTGATGTATCTCGAATCGGTTTTCGATGCCACGCGGTCGAGCAATTCGGCGATTTTCATGTCATTTTTGCCCGACGCATCCCAAATCGCGCCTTGCTCGTTGGTGACGGGTTCGACTTTGGGCGCCTCGAGTATGAAAAGCTCAAAACCCAAGGCGGGTTCGAACATCCCGATCTTGTGCTCGAACAACTTGAAAAGATGTTTGAGGCTTTTCGACGGATGTCCTGTTCCGATGTCGATCTGCTGCACGTCTCCATCGATGCGATATGCTTTAAACACGCACGAACGCAGGCCGACGCCTTCTTTTTCGAAACGCGCACACAACATTTCGAGAAGCTGTTCCAAAGCGATTTCGATTCCCGTCGCCGTACAAACCAATTCGAGAGTCGGCAATCGTTCCTGATAAGGTTCGATGGGCTTGACGGGCTGCACGATCTCGATTTGATGCCCGAGCGCCTGCGAAATCCGATGCGGCAACGTCGGTCCGAATCGCCGTCTCAACGCCGAATGTGGCATCGCGATAAAACTCCCCACGCGATCCAAACCCAATTTCTTGAGTTTCGCCAAAACAGGTTCTTCCAGTCGCAAAGCCGCCGCGGGCAACTGTATCAAAGCGTGATGCTGGCTTCCCGGTTTTACGACCTCGATTCCTGACCCGAATCGCGCCATTGCCCATGCGGCTCCGATCGTATCTGCCATCGCGACTTGGACGTGGTATCCGTAATTGCCCAATCTTGCGCGCATGCTTTCGAGGTATTTTTGTTCGCCTCCCCAAAGATGCGCGCAACCGGAACCGTCGAGGATCAATCCGTCGGGCGAGTCCACTGATGAAAACGGCGTATATCCGATGCACCATTCGGCCAGGGCACGCAACAGTTTTTGGGCTCGTCCGGCTTCGGCTTCGATGACTTCCAAATCGGGAAAAATCGCTTTGCAATCGGCCACGACCATTCCCGTGTGTATGCCTTTTTTGACGGCCAGTGCGTTGGCGGCCTTGACGAGCAGACGTCCGCGTTCGGGCGAGGCAACGACAAAGGCGACATCGCGCAGTTCGCTTTTTTTACGCACCACGTAATCCGTAAGCAAATACGGAAACCATATGGAAACATAGCGCGCCATTATCCCGCCTGACGTTCTTCGATTGCTATTTCGATATCGCGATCGGCCACTGGCACGAATCGATCCGCCGACCATCCGATTTGCCACGAACCCGGCCTGCCGTTGCGTACTTTAAGCAATTCCACGTTCCAGCAACTGTGCCCGACTCCGGGAAGCCCGTCTTGCGCAATTCCGGCTACGGGCGTTATTTTCCATCTCGTCGTGCAGGCCACGCTGTTCTCGGACTTCGGGTTGTACCGATGGATAAATCCCGTCACACCGCTGCGTTCCACGGCCAGTTGCAACCGTCGGGATTCCGTGAATCCGAGTTCCTTTATCTCGCCGACAACGGTCGTAAGCGCGTCACATTTCAAGGCTTCTTCTATCGTCCAAAGCAAATCCTGCTGTTTGTGAAGGTCGATGAAAATCACGCGTTCCGGCTTTACCCCGAAATAGGTCAGGCCAGGCGGATAGATCTTCCGATTGCGCCCGATCCACAAACAAATCCCGTCGCGATTCAGGAATGTCGAGGCGAGCGCGGTTATGAAACCATTCGTCGAAGCGGCGTCGGCGGCCTGGTAACTTAAAAATTCATGAACGGTACCGATTGGGAAAACGCGATCGGGAAACGCATCCTCGAACAGCCCGACCTGCCGTTTGGCAATTGTGCTCGACGGTTTCCCCAAGCCTTGCAACAGATTGATTTCCCGCTGCAGCTTTTTCACGATTTCTAATTTTTCGGCCTTATTCGTCATCTTCCGACTACATTTTATATATTTGTTCCTAATGCGAACAAAAGTCTGTTCTCAATAATAACATTTTCAATGGAAAGTCAAAAGTTTTTTTGGGGAATTAACATTAGTTTTTTACGCAATCGAATGAAAATCAGCCAATCCGATCTTTCATTACAATTGAACATCTCAAGATCGAAACTCGCGGGCCACGAAAGCGGAAAAACGACGAATCCGCCAATCGAGGACTTGTATAGGTTCTCGGAATTCTTCAAAATGAGCATCGATACGCTATTGAAAGTGGATTTGTCCAGACTCGGCGAACTAAAATTGCGCGAACTCGAAGCCGGAAATGACGTCTACATGGCCGGCGGAAATATTCGCGTGCTCGCCATTACGGTCGACAAAAACAACCGTGAAAACATGGAATATGTGCCCGTGAAAGCCAAAGCGGGATATCGCGCGGGCTTCCACGATCCTGAATTTCTGGCGACTTTACCCAAGTTCAACCTTCCGAACCTTCCAAAAGGCGGCACGTTCAGGATGTTTCCGACCATGGGCGACAGCATGCTTCCGATCCCTGAAAACAGCGATATCATTTGCAAATACGTCGAAAATTGGAACGACATAAAGGACAAAACCCTGTGCATCGTGATCCTCAAAGGCGAGCAGGAATTCGTATTCAAACAAGTGACGCTAAACAACAAAACCTTCGTGCTGGAATCGCTCAACTCCCAATATTCACCGTATGAAGTTACCGTCGACGAGGTCTTGGAGATTTGGAAATTCCATAGTTTCCACAGCTCGAAATTGCCCGAAAGCGCCGGCGATTTGGATGGCTTGATGAAAATGATGATGGAGATGAAGAAGGATTTGAGTTTGATTAGGGATCGGAAATGACAATATGAATTTCAAATCTTTCCCAACCAAATCCCCTTTTCTCTACCAAAATCACTGATTCCAACGCCTAAATTCCCATTACTTTCAAGAATGTGATAGCTTTGTTTATACCCGAAAGTTTCGGTGTTCGCTATAAATTGACTAATTTAAGTGTGTCAATACCAATGCGGATTTGATTTAAGCGTCATGAAAGAAATCAACGACATACTCGAAGCATATTTCTTCGCCACGGCAACGCAGAAAAAATGCGCGTTGGCGACCGTTGTTAAAGTCGAAGGTTCGTCATACCGGCAGCCCGGAGCGCGCATGTTGGTAACGCAAGACGGCATGTTGACGGGCGCAATCAGCGGCGGATGTCTCGAAGGCGACGCATTGCGAAAGGCGCTTTTGTGTATCGATCAACAGCAAAATAAGTTGATTACGTATGACACGAGCAGCGACGACGATGCCGAATTTGGCGTGCAATTGGGCTGCAACGGAATCGTCCACATCCTTTTCGAATTCATCGACGAAACCAATCCGAAGAATCCCATTTCTCTTTTAAAAAGGCTGCAGACCGAAAGGCAAGCCGCCGCCATCGCCGTTGTCTTTTCAACCGACCGAAACCAGTCGCAACCCGGAACGAGCCTGTTCTTCCGATCTGAAAGCAATTGTATTTCATCGAACGACATCGGCCAAAACCTTATCGCCGAAGCCCAATCGGCCATAAAAACGAAATCGACCAAAATAATAACCAATAATAATAGTACTAACAATAGCGAAGCGCTGATCGAATTCATTCCGCCGCCAACGTCATTGATTGTCGCTGGCGCCGGAAACGACGTGCAACCGCTCGCGAAGGCCGCATCGTTGTTAGGCTGGGAAACCACGATCGCCGACGGACGCTCAAGCCACGCCAAACAAAACCGCTTCCCCGAGGCAAAATCCGTTCTCGTCGCGAAACCGCTGGAACTCATTGAAAAAATTACGATCGATTCGAATACCTACTTCGCTTTGATGACGCACAATTACAAATACGATCTTGCGCTATTGAAATTATTGCTCGAAACCGACATTCGGTATATCGGAATTTTAGGCCCGAAAACGAAATTGGACAGGATGTTGCTTGACCTGGAATCGGACGGAATCAAAGTCACCAGCGAGCAACTTTCACGAATTTACGCGCCTATCGGCCTTGACATCGGAGCCGAAACATCAGAGGAAATAGCGATTTCCATAGTTTCCGAAATCAAAGCTGTGATGACCAATCGAAAAGGCGGTCTTCTCAAATTCAAAACCGACAAAATCCACGCTGCAACCGTAGCCTAAAAACACGAAAATGATACAGGATACTTTTGGACGCGTGCACGATTATCTCAGGATTTCCCTGACCGACAACTGCAATCTGCGCTGCTTTTACTGCATGCCCGAAGAAAAATACGCATTCGCGCCCGCGGCGAAATTGATGCAGGTCGGCGAAATCGAAACGCTTGCAAAACTGTTCGTTTCCCAAGGCGTAAAAAAAATCCGATTGACCGGAGGCGAACCTTTGGTCCGGAAAGACGCGCCAAAAATCATCGAATCGCTTGGAAAACTCGGCGTCGAACTCGCGATCACGACCAACGGAATCCGCATAAACGAAATGCTTCCCGAGCTTTTAGCGGCGAACATTAAATCGTTCAACATCAGCCTCGACACGTTGCAGCCCGACAAATTCCTCAAGATTACGCGTCGGGATTTGTACCATCGCGTCCGATCGAACATCGAATTGCTTCTCGACAACGGCATTCACCCAAAAATAAACGTCGTGGTCATGAAAGGCTTGAACGACAACGAGATTCTGGACTTTATCGCACTCACGAAACACTATCCGATCGAAGTGCGTTTCATCGAATTCATGCCGTTCGCAGGCAATCAATGGACGAGCAACCAAGTGTTTACGTTGCACGAGATGTTGCTCGAAATCAGTTCGAAATACGATGCGATTCCCGTTGCACCAAAACCGAACGACACGGCAAAAAATTATATGATTCCGGGTCACGCGGGCAGTTTCGCCGTTATCAGCACGATGAGCGAACCGTTCTGTGAATCGTGTAACCGCATGCGACTTACCGCCGACGGAAAACTCAAAAATTGCCTGTTCTCCAAAGAAGAAACCGATCTTTTGGGTGCGTTGCGAAAAGGAGAAGAAATCCTTCCGCTCATAAACGCGTCGATACAGGCAAAAGCGAAAGCGCTCGGCGGCCAGTTCAGCGGCGTTTTCGAAGACCTCGACGCGGCCAAAATCCAAAATCGAAGCATGATCACAATAGGCGGCTGATGAAGTACGAACTGGGAATAATCATTCTTGCCGCCGGAAGCTCGTCTCGCTTGGGTCGACCGAAACAATTGCTCGAATACAAAGGAAAACCGCTTTTGCAGCACGCGGTCAATGTTGCGCTCAATGTTCCCGGAAGCCGCGTCATTGTTGTCACGGGAGCGAATCACGCCGCGATTGAAAGAGTCGTCGATCTCTCAAAAGCAACCGTCGTACACAATGAAGATTGGGAAAGCGGAATGGCGTCATCGATCGGTTCGGGGCTGTACAAATTACTCGAACTCGCGCCCGAAATTTCCGAATGTATCCTCACGGTCTGCGACCAACCGTTCCTCGACGACGGGATTTTCGACAAATTGTTGATTGAATTCCTGCGCACTCGAAAACCCATAATCGCCTCGGCTTACGCAGGAACTTTGGGCGCTCCGACGTTATTTGCAAAGAAATATTTTCCCTCGTTATTGTCGCTCACGGGATTCCAGGGCGCCAAGAAAATGTTCGAGCAATACGGTCATGACGTTGCATCGGTCGCATTTGAACGAGGAAATATCGACATCGACACCCAGGAAGATTACGACCAATTAAAACAACTTTCATGATTTCAGTATCCGAAGCCAAACAAATCATTCTCGACGCCACAAATTTGACGATCATCAAGAAGAAAACCTTACTCGACGCGTTTTCACATGTGCTCGCCGAAGACGTAATCTCACCAAACGACATCCCGAATTTCGCCCAATCGTCAATGGACGGTTATGCGATAAAATTCGAGGATCGCGACGACACGCTCAAAGTCATTGGCGAAATGGCCGCCGGAACGCCCACAAAACTCACGATCCACAAAGGAGAAGCGACGCGGATTTTCACGGGCGCGCCTCTGCCCGACGGAGCCGATACGGTCGTCATGCAGGAAAAAATCCGACGCGACGGTAATAAATTGATTTTAGCCGACGACAATCTGCTCGAAGGTTTGAACGTACGACCCAAAGGTGCCGAAGCTCGGAAAGGCGAAATCGCGATTGCGAAAGGAACGTACCTTTCATCGGCCGCGCTTGGTTTTTTGGCGGGAATCGGATGCACTGACGTGGGCGTTTTCTCAGCGCCATCGGTCGCACTGATCTTGACCGGAAACGAATTGCAACAACCCGGAAAAGCGTTGGAATTCGGACAGGTTTACGAGGCTAATTCGGTGTCACTCGGAAGTGCGTTGAAGAAAGCCGGAATCACCGAAATTGAAATTTTTACGGCCGAAGATTCGCCCGAGCAATTGCAAATGGTCTTGAAATCGGCTCTTGAAAAACACGACATCATCCTTTTAAACGGTGGCGTCAGCGTCGGCGATTACGATTACGTCGTTTCGTCGGCTGAAGCTTGCGGCGTGGAACAATACTTCCACAAGATCAAACAAAAACCCGGGAAACCCTTGTTTTTCGGCACGAAACAAGAAAAACTCGTCTTCGGTTTGCCCGGAAATCCATCATCGTCGCTCACGTGTTTTTACGAATATGTGTTGCCTGCTCTTGAAAAAATCCTGCGAAAAGAAAATTCGGTGCGTGAAAACAAGGCGATTTTGACGCACGATTACGCGAAACCCGCCGGACTTACGCATTTCGTGAAAGCGTTTTATGACAACGGCCAAGTCACGCCGTTGCACGCACAGGAATCGTTCCGGCTACATTCGTTCGCGCAGGCGAATTGTTTTATCGTGCTCGACGAAGACTGCGCGGGTTGCGAGGCCGAGGATGTCGTCAACGTCCATTTGCTGCCGATCTAAACGAAACAACTGAAATTTTACCTTTTTCATGAAGAACCTTTTACTTTTCGGCATCTTGCTATCGGCGAATTGTGCCGTTTCCCAAACGACCGAAACGCAGAAAGATAGCATCAACCAGCGTTTTAAGCTTGGCGAAGTGGTCATTATAAAACCGAATGACAAGAACACCGTGAACGCCACCCAAATCGAAACGTTCGCAAAAACCGACATCGGCGACGCGCTCAATTTGATTCCGGGCGTGATACTTTCAGGCGTCGGACCCAGAAACGAATCGACCGTCCAAGTTCGCGGCTTCGATTTGCGACAGGTTCCCGTTTTGATCGACGGAATTCCAGTCTATGTTCCGTATGATGGTTATGTCGATTTGGCGCGATTCACGACGTTCGACCTGAGCGCGATCCAGGTTTCCAAAGGGTATACATCGGTGAATTACGGCCCGAATGCGCTTGGCGGAGCGATCAATCTCATTACGAGAAAACCGTCGAAAGCGTTTGAATTGAACGGCGCGACAGGATTCGTTACGGGCGGTTTCAGAAGCAATCTCAACATCGGAAGCAAATGGAAAAAGTTCTACGTCCAGGCCGGAATCTCGAAACTAAAACGCGATTATTTCCCGTTGTCAAGCGATTTTATTCCTGTCCCCAATGAAAACGGACGCCAGCGCGACAATTCGTATTCCGAGGATGAAAAATACCACATAAAAGTCGCGTTCACGCCGAATGAAAAATCCGAATACGCACTCGCTTACACCTATCAAAAAGGCGAAAAAGGCAATCCCGTTTACGCAGGAACCGATCCGCTGAACACGTTGTTGGCGCGCCCAAGATTTTGGCGTTGGCCCAAGTGGGACAAGCAAAGTTTGTATTTTATTTCGAACACGTCCATCGACAGTACGCAATCGATCAAGACGCGGTTTTATTACGACGCGTTTAAAAACCAGCTCGATTCGTGGGACGACGCGACCTACAGTGCGATGACGCGACCGTATGCGTTCCGAAGCATTTACGACGACTATTCGTTCGGCGGAATCGTCCAATATGACAAGTCGATCGGCAAACGCGACAAGATTTCGGCGTCGGTCCATTACAAACAGGACGTGCATCGCGAAAACAACGTCGGAGAACCGCAGCGCACTATGAGCGACGGTACGTTCACGGTCGCGCTTGAAAACGAATTTTTGATCACCCAAAAACTGCAGTTGCTTACGGGCGCGAGTTTCAACAACCGCTCGAGCATCGATGCCGAGGATTTCAACGGCGACACGAACTTGATCACGAATTATCCGTCGAACAGCAACAACGCGTTCAATGTTCAGGGCGGATTGGTTTACAAAGCAAATCCGAACAACACCGTTACGCTTTCAATCGGGCGCAAAACCCGTTTCGCCACGACGAAGGACCGATATTCATACAGGCTTGGAACGGCGATTCCGAATCCCGATCTCGAGGCTGAATACGCGATCAATTACGATTTGGCCTACGTCGGGAAAATCACCGAAAAACTCCAGATCTCAGGCGCGGCATTCTACAGCAAAATACACAACACGATCATGATGGTCAACAACGTCCAATTCGATCAGGAACAGAAGATTTTCCTGAGCCAGCTGCAGAATACGGGAACAAGCGAATACATGGGATTTGAAATTTCGGCCGATTACAAGATATTTCCGTCGTTTTTATTGGGCGCGAATTACACGTTCATTGAACGCAACAACCTGAGTAATCCGAACCTGAAACTCGTCGACGTCCCCAAAAACAAGTTCTTTGTTTACACGCAATACGACTGGAAAGACCGTTTGCGCGCGCAGGCGAACATGGAGCACAATTCGCGCCGATACAGCACGTCATACGGAACAACGACACGTTCGTTCCAGATTTTCAATGTGAGCGCGTCGGTAAAAGTGTACAAATGGTTCTCGATTGAAGGCGGCGTCAACAATATATTCGATAAGAATTACGAACTTGTGGAAGGCTATTTCGAAGCCGGCCGTAATTATTTCGCGAGCGTCGTCTACCGATACTAAAGTCATTAAAGACTGAATCGCCAATTTAAAAAGCACAAAGCCTAAAGCCTAAAGCCTAAAGCTTACTGCCTAAAGCAAAAATTTATGTCAATAGAACTTTTCTACATCATCCTTTTCTGCGTCGCCTTCCTTTACTCGGCAGTCGGGCACGGTGGCGCGAGCGGTTATTTGGCGCTCATGGCGTTGTACGGCGTCGCTCCCCAAGAAATGAAACCGACCGCGTTGATGCTCAATTTGTTCGTTTCGCTCACGTCGTTCATACAATATTACCGCGGGAAATTCTTCTTGCGCAATTTGTTTTTGGCGGTTTCGGCGGCGTCGGTCCCGATGGCGTTCATCGGCGGCATGATCACGCTTGAGGAAAATATCTACAAACGAATTTTGGGGATTTTATTACTGTTTCCCGTGATTCGCTTCTTCTTTTTCAAGAATCCGAAAGATGAAGAATTGAAACCGTACAACCTTTACGGAGCGCTCGCGATCGGAGCCGTCGTCGGATTGCTTTCGGGCATGATCGGAATCGGAGGCGGCATAATTTTGTCACCGATACTGCTGCTCTTATTATGGACGAACCAGAAACAGACCGCCGCCATCAGCGCGTTGTTTATTTTCGTAAATTCGATTGCAGGACTTTTGGGCCAGTTTACGAAAGGCATAGAATTCAATTCGAACATGATCATTTACGTGGCCGTCGCATTTTCGGGCGGGCTTTTGGGCGCGTATTTCGGCTCGCTCAAATTCACTCAAAACGTCCTCAAATACATCTTGGCAACCGTTTTACTTTTGGCTTCCTATAAACTTTTATTCACCACAGCTTAATTATGAAATATCTTATTTTGTTCGCGTTTTTCGTTTGCGTGTCGCTTCAGGCGCAGGTTACGACTTCGATTACCGTCGAAGGCCAGATCGCCAAACCGTTCACCGTGAAGTTCGACGATTTGAAGTCGTACAAATCCCAATCGATTGACAGCGTTACGATCTGGAACCACAAGATGGAGCGCAAATCGAGCCTCAAGGGAATCAAGGGTGTTTTGCTCAAAGACGTTCTCGAAAAGGCTGAATTCAGCGTCAATTCGCCCAAATTCCTAAGCGAATTCTACATCGTTTGTATCGCCGACGACGGATATAAAGTCGTATTCTCATGGAACGAAATCTTCAACAGCGAAACCGGAAACAAGGCTTTGATCGTGACGGAAATCGGAGGAAAACCAACAATTTCCCAAAAAGAAGGCCTCATTTTAATTACGCCGACCGATAAAGCCACGGGCCGACGCTACGTGAAAAACTTCTCAAAAATCCTGATCCAAAAAGTTCCGTAATGAAAGTATTGGCATTCGGGCAAATCGCCGAAATCACAGGCAAGGAATTCAATTTGGATGCGTCCGATGTCGAAAATTTACGTACGGGTTTGATTCGGTCGTTTCCCGAATTATCCGACAAGAAATTTGCGATCGCCGTTAACAAGAAAGTCATTTCCGAAAACATAAAATTGACGGAATCCGACGAAATCGCGCTCATGCCGCCTTATTCCGGAGGATGATGAATACACAAAACCCAAGATATGCGCGCCACTATTCACTGAAAAGTTTCGGTTTGGAAGCACAACGAGAGCTCGACAAGGCAAGCGTGCTCGTCATCGGGGCGGGCGGTTTGGGTTGTCCGGTCTTGCAATATCTGGTCGCGGCCGGAGTCGGTAAAATCGGAATCGTCGATGGAGACAAAGTCGCGCTGAGCAATTTGCAGCGACAGGTTTTGTTTGAAACTTTAGATGTCGGGAAACCCAAAGCATCGACTTCGGCCGAAAAACTGCGCAAACTAAATCCCGAAATCAAAATTGAATCCTTCGACGAAAATATCACGGTTTCCAATGCGTTCGATTTACTTTCCGATTACGAAATCGCCATCGATTGCACCGACAATTTCGCGTCACGTTATTTGATAAACGACGTTTGCGTCTTGCTCAAGAAACCGTTGGTTTTCGGCGCGATTTTTCAATTCGAAGGTCAGGTCGTGGTTTTCAATTCCAATGAAACTGCTGCGAATTACCGGGATTTATTCCCGATTCCACCAGATGCATCCGAAGTCCTCGATTGCAACGAAGCCGGCGTTTTAGGCGTACTTCCAGGGACGATCGGAACGTTGCAGGCCGTGGAAACCATAAAATTGATTTGTAGTTTGGATGGCTTGCTCACGAATAAACTATTGACGATGAATTTGTTGACGTACGAAAGTTTCGTCATCGAAATTTCACCGGACGAAAGCAACCAAAAGTCGCGTCCCAAAAACCGAAGCGACTTCGAAAACATGAACTACGATTGGTTTTGCGGAAGCGGATTGCCGAACCTCATCGAACTGGAACCATCGGAGTTTCTCGAAAAAACAAGCGAATCCGACACGTTGATAATCGACGTTCGCGAACCATCGGAAACACCAAAAGCCGAATTTGCAAACACGAACATTCCGCTGTCACGACTTTCGCAAAATATTTCCGAAATTGCCGAGACTGAAATCGTACTTTTTTGCCAAAGCGGGAAACGCAGTCTCAAAGCCGCGAAAATCCTGCAACAAAACTTCGGCGCGACCAAAAAAATCAGCCATCTGAAAGGCGGAATGATTGCCTTAAACGAACACCAAAATGGATAAACCGATCAAGAATATTTTTACGCAAGGCGCGATTTCTCCGACTTTTATTTCCGACAGCATCGCCAAACATTCATCGAAAACGAACATCGGAGCGCACAGTATTTTCCTCGGGCAGGTTCGCGCCGATGAAGTTGATGGGAAAACCGTTGCGGCCATCGACTACACGACATACGAGGAAATGTCGCTCGCAAAAATGCACGAAATCCGCGAGGAAATTTTCGCCAAATACGAACTCACATGCATGCACATCCATCACAGTTTGGGCGAAGTGAAAGCGGGCGAGATTTGTTTATTCGTCTTCACGTCTTCAAAACATAGAAAAACCGCAATCGAAGCCTGTTCCGACGTTGTCGAACGCATCAAGGCCGAGCTTCCCGTTTGGGGAAAAGAGCTTTTCGCCGACGAAACCCACCAATGGAAAACCAATAAATAATGGTAGATATTACGCACAAAACCAACACGCTCCGCACGGCAATCGCTTCGGCAACCGTCGTCGTTTCAAGGCCCGAAACGATTTCAGCTATCGAGAACCGACAAGTTCCAAAAGGCGATATTTTCGAATTTTCACGTGCCGCGGCGCTGTTTGCGATCAAGAAAACGAGCGATGTGATTCCCGATTGCCATCCGTTGCCCGTGGAATTCTCGGGGATCACGTATACAATCGAAGGACTTTCCATTTTGATTTCGGTCGAAGTCAAAACGATCTACAAAACCGGAGTCGAGGTCGAGGCCATGCACGGTGCGTCGGTCGCGGCCTTGGTGATGTACGACATGCTCAAACCGATCGACAAGAACGTTCAAATCGCAAACATAAAATTGGTCGAAAAACGAGGCGGGAAATCAGACGCGAAACATCCTACGGACTTGAAAACAGCGGTGATCGTGTGCAGCGATTCGGTCTATAAAAGTGAAAAAGAAGATACGTCCGGAAAAGCGATCATCGCCATTTTGGAGAAAAACGGATTGGAAAATACCGCTTACAAGGTAGTTCCCGACGAAATTTCAGCGATTCAAGAAGCGCTAAAAAATCAACAAGACCAATCAACCGATCTGGTGTTTTTCACGGGTGGAACCGGATTGTCAAAACGCGATGTCACGCCCGAAGCTTTATCGGATTTGATTGACACGGAGATTCCGGGCATCATGGAAACGGCTCGCGCGTATGGACAGGATCGCGTCAAAACCGCCATGCTTTCACGCGGAATTGCAGGTTTTGCAGGAGAAACTCTTGTGATTACTTTGCCTGGTTCGAAAAAAGGCGTCGAGGAAAGCCTGCAGGCGATTTTCCCACAGGTTTTGCACGTTTTCAGTGTGCGCGACAACGAACCGCATTGATTATTTCCGAAGCTCCGAAACCAAGATTTTTACGCGTTCGATCGTCGTGTCGATTTCGCGTGACGTATTGTATTTCCCGAGACTGAATCGGATCGAAGCCAACGCATTTTCATCGGACAAACCGATCGCCTTCAACACATGCGACGGTTCTGTCGACACAGCCGAACAAGCCGACCCGTTTGAAACGGCGATATTTTGCAATTGCAGAATCAATTTATCGGAATCGATTCCCGGAAAGCAAATGTTGGTTGTGTTGAACAATCGGTTCTCGATAGTTCCGTTCACGAACGCGCCGTCGATTTCCAATAACCCTTTCTCAAGCATATCGCGAAGTTTCCCGATATGTACGGCGTTTCCACCCATTTCTGACTGAGCGATCTCGCACGCCTTTCCCATCGCGACAATTCCGGGAACGTTCAATGTTCCGCTGCGACGGTTGCGTTGCTGGCCGCCTCCGTGGATCAAGGCGTGAGGTTTTTTTTTGTTGTCGGAAGAAATGTAAAGCGCTCCGATTCCTTTCGGGCCGTAAAATTTATGGGCCGAGAATACGAGGAAATCGACATCCAAATCTTTCACGTCAACCGGAATTTTGCCGACAGCCTGAGTGGCATCGGTCATGAAAAGCGCACCTTTTTCGCGGGCGATCTTGACCATTTCCTTAATCGGATTTAGGTTTCCGATTTCGTTGTTGGCGAACATTACGCTGACAAGAAAAGTATTTTCGGTTATCGCATTCTCCAATTGTCCGAGTGAAATCTCACCTTTTTCATCGACGTTCAAATACGTGACATCGAAGTCACTTTCCAAGAATCGGCATGTATCCAAAACCCCTTTGTGTTCCGAATTTACCGTTACGATATGTTTACGATTTTGATTCGGAAACCCTTTGAGTACAAGATTTATTGCCTCGGTCGCGCCCGACGTGAATACGATTTCATTGGGTTTGGAATTGATGAATTCGGCTACTTGCAAGCGAGCGTCATCGACGGCTTCGTTTGCCGAAAGTCCGAACAAATGCGCCGATCCTGAATTCGCATATTCGGAAGTAAAAAAAGGCAGCATCGCCTGGACCACGCGATCATCAGTGCGCGTCGTGGCGTTGTTGTCCAAATAAATTATCGGGTGTTGCATGTTGAAAGCCAGTTACGAATGCGCGAATGTTCAGAAATTCGAGCATTCGTGGCTAAATTACTATACCGAAGCTAAACTAAAAGGCAAAGTCCTGATCCTTTTTCCCGTCAAATCGAAAATAGCGTTCGCCAAAGCCGGAGCGAACGGCGGCAATCCCGGTTCGCCTACTCCGCCCGCATCTTCTTCGTTGTCGATGATGTGGACTTCGATTGACGGAATTTCGTTGATTCGCGGCATCGGATAGTCATAGAAATTATGTTGTTCGACCACGTTGTCTTTGAATGTAATCTGATGCGTCGTCGCGGCACCCAATCCCATCACGATCGAACCTTCGACCTGAGCGTGGATGATGTCGGGATTCACATACCAACCGCAATCCATGACGGCCCAAACCTTGTCGATCTTGACGCCTCCGTTCGGATTCTTGGAAACTTTTACGATTTGCCCGACCGTTGTTTCAAAACACTCGGTGATCGCAACGCCATAACCTTCGTTCTTCTTGCGCGTTTTCCAGCCGGAAACTTCCTCAAGTTTGTCGATGAGCTTTTGGCATCGGTCTTCCTTCAAATGGTCGCGTCGGAACTGCATCGGATCTTTTGCGGCCTCATGCGCCAATTCGTCAATGAAACTCTCATAGGCGAAACCATTCGTCGAAGCGTAAACCGAACGCCAGAAACTTACTGGAATCGTGGTTTCAAAAGGAACGTCGGCGATGCTGAGATTCTTAATGCTATCGTAGTAAGGCTTCAAAAATCCTTCGCTCGTGTTCTCATTCGGTTTGTTTTTCGGACCGCCCATCCAATGCGAAATGTTCTGGCCGGCCATTCGGAATTTCAGCGCGTCTATTTTACCGTTCCCGACCGTACCTTCGCAACGATACGAGATTCCGGGTCGGAAAGGGCCGATCGTAGCGTCGTCTTCACGTGTCCAAATTACCTGGACCGGACCGCCGATTTCTTTCGATATGGCTACGGCTTCATGCGGATAATCGGTCAAAGCCTTGCGGCCGAAACCGCCGCCCAAAAATGTCATATTTACGATGACTTTTTCTTTATCGATGCCGAATTTCTTGCCGACATAATCCTGTATCCAGCCCGGCGCTTGAACCGGGCCCCAAATCTCGATCGAATCGCCTTTATAATGTGCGATGCAATTCACGGGTTCCATTGCCACGTGCGATTGATACGGCGTTTGGTATACGACATCGAGTTTCTTCGCGGCCTTGGAAATTATTTCGGTCGGATTCCCCTGAGTCTTGAGCGACATTCCTTCCTGCGTTTTGAGGATTTCGGCGTGAGCGTTAAAGATTTCAGGCGTGCTCCAATGTTTGAATCCTGTGCTGTCCCATTCGACTTTCAACGCTTTCCGACCTTGGAGCGCGGCCCAAGTCGAATCAGCCAAAACGACGACGCCTTCACGGTTGTATTCGTAATAACCCATCGTAGTCTTAAAAACTTTTTTTACGCCGGGAACTTTGAGCGCGGCCGAAGCATCAAAACTTTTGACTTTGCCCAAATATCTCGGGTCGCGTTCCACCGAGGCGAACTGCAATCCCGGAATTCTTTTATCAAGTCCGAAAATCAGCGCGCCATTTGTCTTGAGCGGCGTGTCGATGCGCTTCAATGGCTTGCGGATGATCCGATATTCGGAGATTTTTTTGAGTTTTGGAGATTCGGGCGTCGGAAGTTTCGATGCGGCGTCGGCGACTTCCCCGTAATGTACTTTCCTGCGAGTTGGTTTGTGGAACACGTGGCCCGATTCGGCGTAACATTCTGAAACCGGAACGCTCCATTGTGCGGCCGCTGCGGCAACGAGCATTTCACGTGCCGAGGCGCTGAGTTTAAGCAGGTTTTTGTACGAAGAACGGATCGTGGAACTTCCGCCTGTGATTTGTCCGCCGTATTTTTTCTCATTTCCGATCGCGAAAATCACATTGATGTCTTTTAGATCGACCTCGAGTTCCTCGGCGACGATTTGCGGCACCGAATGATAGGAACCTTGTCCCATTTCAGCGCGGTGGTTCACGATCGTGACTTTCCCCGACGGATTGATGATGATCCACGGGCAAAGCTCGATTTCGGCAGCGGTCAGATCGGACGGGCGAACCAATGTCGGCGCGCCGTCGGCATCAAAGGCAATCCCTAGGCAAAGTGCCACGCCGCCAAGGCCTGACAGTTTGAGGAAATTCCTTCTCGTAGTATCAATGTTGTTATTTTTAGTCATCTTGGAATCTTTAGGAGTAAAGGAATTATTTCGCTGGAGCGTACGCGCCGGTTTGAAGCCAGGTCAGCCACGCTTTTTTGAATTGGGCGTGCGTCAATGGCGGAACGGTTCGGCCTTCACCTGGATTCCAGCCGGCTTTGACCAGTCCATCGTCGGCATGTGCGATGAGTTTTTTCATATCCTTGTGCCCGTTTTGCTTCGGATCCATCAATTGTTTGGCGAGTTGATGTGGCGTGCGTCCTTCGAAGACCATCTTCATGTCGGCAGGCGGCAAATGCCATTCAGGATTTCCCGGAGGCGTATGCAATCCCGGTGAATTTGACGGCTGATGGCAGTTCGAACACTTCATCGCATACAAACCTTTACCGTCTTTTCCACGTTTCGGCTGCATGCTGTGCAACACGTTGTTGTCGCCTTGAAGCGGAATGTCGCCTTTTGGATGACAATTGAGGCAACGCGGGCTCATGAGCACTTTGTAAACGTCTTTGAACGCTTTTACTGACGCGACGCTGTCCTTCTTGACGACGGGAATTTCGACGTAAACCTCGTTGGAACTTTTATGGACGACCGACGCGAACGCCACGAGCCCAAAAATCGACAACAAGCCTATTGAAATGGCTTTGTATTTTTTAAATGCAGACATAGGCGATTATATTTTTCCGTTTTTCCGAAGTTCGGCGGCGAGGTGAATGGCTTTGCGGATACGCGGATAAGTCCCGCAACGGCAAATATTTCCAGCCATTGCGTCATCGATGTCCTGATCGCTCGGGTTCGGATTCTCGCGCAGCAAAACGGCCGCCGACATGATCTGCCCCGAATGGCAATAACCGCATTGTGGCGCATCGACTTCGATCCATGCTTTTTGGGCGGGATGATCGTTATTTTTTGAAAGTCCTTCGATGGTGACGACTTTCTTTCCTTCGGCCCGGCTCATTTTCGTGACGCATGAGCGAACCGCCTCGCCGTCCAAATGCACCGTGCAGGCGCCGCATTGCGCAACGCCGCATCCGAATTTCGTACCGGTCAGCCCAAGGTTGTCGCGAAGTGCCCAAAGTAGTGGCATGTCGGGACTTACGTTGAGCGTTTCGGTTTTTCCGTTTACGTTTAATGAAATCATATTTGGTTGTTGTTTTTTTTTGAATTTGACACTTCGATTGAAAAAGTGTATTGCGTTCGTCCTCTTAAAGTTACAAAAATAATGTCAGCGGTCAGCCTCAATCAAACAATACAGATTCAATCTAAAAAGCGAATTTTCGATTTTTAAAATCCCCTAATTCTCAAAGGTCGTGTAATTCTTTTTTCGATTTTTAACTCGATTACGGTATTTTCTACCAAAATCACCGATTCGGCAAAATATCAAATTCGATTTTAAAGTTTTTTGGGGAACGAAAAAGTTCCGAAAAGAAAAAGCCTGTACTTAAGTTCGTACAGGCTTGGTGTTACTCGGTGGAGAAGATGGGGCTCGAACCCACGACCTTTTGGCTGCCAGCCAAACGCTCTAGCCAACTGAGCTACATCCCCGAGGCGAGCGCAAAGATAGTCTTTTCGTGAAAATACAAAAGTGGTTTGACCAAAAAGTGTAATTTTAGGGTAAATTTTTAAGCATGTCGCATCCGGGTTCCCTAATCGTTTCCATCGAACAAAATATTGCAACCGTGACTTTCGGGCATCCGCAGGGAAATTCGTTTCCTTCGACGCTTTTGCAGCAACTTTCAGAATCGCTCGAAACCTTGGGAAACGCCGATTCCGTTTCGCTGATCATATTGAAAAGCGAAGGCGAAGGCGCGTTTTGTGCCGGTGCTTCGTTCGATGAACTGCTCGCAATTTCCAACCTCGACGACGGAACGCGCTTTTTCTCAGGTTTCGCAAACGTGATCAATGCGATGCGGAAATGTCCGAAACTGATCGTCGGACGCGTCCATGGAAAAGCGGTCGGCGGCGGCGTCGGGCTCGCGGCGGCTTGCGATTATGTG
>NZ_SEBS01000015.1 GCF_004211145.1 Flavobacterium sp.
TCCCATCCCGAACAGAGAAGTTAAGCCCGCCTGCGCAGATGGTACTGCAATTTGTGGGAGAGTATGTCGCTGCCTTTTTTTGG
This sequence comes from Flavobacterium sp., assembly GCF_004211145.1. Taxonomy (GTDB): domain Bacteria; phylum Bacteroidota; class Bacteroidia; order Flavobacteriales; family Flavobacteriaceae; genus Flavobacterium. The sequence continues at coordinate 84 of NZ_SEBS01000015.1, forward strand.
AAACCCTTACAGGAAACTGTGAGGGTTTTTTGTTTTTAGTTGCAGCGCAGTCCCTATGGTCGTGTCGCTGGCTTTTTTTGGACACGAGCGCAGCGAACTGGCAAAGCAAACCCTTACAGGAAACTGTGGTTTTTTTTTGTTTTGGGGCGCTTTGCGCTTTTTTAACACGAAGGCACGGAGGCACGGGGACTCGAAGTTTTTAGTGACGGCCGTTTTTTTTGCCACGAAGGCACGAAGGCACGAAGTTTTTTAGATTCCTTACGTTGTTTGTTGTCGATTGTTGATTTTTGCCTCAGGCACTCAGGCACTCAGGCACTCAGGCACTCAGGCACTCAGGCACTCAAAAAGCGTGAGGGATGCAAGCGGATATCCTTTTTGCCGAAGCCAAATGTCCGCTTACCGAAGACGTCCGAGGCAAAAAGATAGCAGCGGGCCAGCCCGACGGCGGTGAACGAAATCGTCAAGTAACCAGAAACGCCCACGCCGCCGGCACGCCCAAAAATAAATTACGATAACAAAAATACTTTCACTATTTTTATAAATCTCTATTTAACCAAAACACAAAGATTTATGAAAAACAACTACTATTTTTTATTCATTTTGATTTCCTCTCTAATGTTCGCGCGTAATTCGGACAGAAGCGATGCGGATTTTGCAATGGAAATGCAACAGCAGGATTTGCCGCAATCGGTAGCCGCATCGTACTATTCGGTTCCGTTGACGGGCTTTAACCACGACGTTATCGCCAATGGAAACGGTCAGGCGAATACGACGACTACGACGACAATTGACTTTTCGAACGAATATTTCTCGGCAGACTTCGTGCCGACGACCGTATATAATTCCGCATCGGCCGCGGTATTCGGCGGTGGTTTACCCGCGAACGGCCAAATCACGAGCGCCGTTACCGCAGGAGTTACCTACCAACTCGCAGACTACAGTGCTTCAAACGCGCTGTTGATCCGTCCGCTGACTACGAATACGGGAACGTTGACTTTCGGGACGCAATACACGGCAACTTCGCTCTATATTTTGTGGGTTGCGACTGAGGCACAGGCCAGCACAGTTGGCGTGACCGTAAATTTTGCCGACGGAACGTCCCAGGCAGCAACCAACCAAATCGCCTACGACTGGGTTGGTGGAACCACAGGAATCGCGCTCGGAAACTTAAGCCGCGTCGGCTCAGGCAGCACGCAATGGGCGCAGCTCAACGAGTTTTCCCAATCGGGCGCATGTAAATTATTCGAGAAAAAAATCGATATTTTGGCGGCCAATCAAGGCAAAGCGATCACAGGGGTATCATTTTCATATTCACCGGGAGGAAATTTCCAATCGCTTGTCGTTTTTGCGATCAACGTATTTGGCGAATCTCTAGCCGTGAATTCGAATGTGAAAAACTTGGTTTCGATTTATCCGAATCCGTCTGCCGATGTTTTCAAGGTACAATCGGAAACAGGCGTGAAGTCGATAACGGCTTTAAATACGTTAGGCCAACAGGTTCGTCAGGCAAACGGCGATGAAATTTCGCTCGCCGACGCTAACAGTGGCGTGTATTTCCTAAAAATACAACTCGAAAACGACCTTACTGAAACCAGACGCGTCATCAAGAAATAAAATAAAAAAGCGGAGAATTTATCTCCGCTTTTTTTATTCCTTGAAGTCAACCGACAATGAATTCACGCAGTACCGTTGGCCGGTTTCGGTCGGACCGTCGTCGAACACATGTCCCAAATGGCTACCACAGTTGGCGCACAAGATCTCGGTTCGCATCATGCCGTGCGTCGTGTCTTTGATATATTCGACTTTGCCGGGAATCGCATCGTCGAACGACGGCCATCCGCAGCTTGAATTGAACTTGGAATCGCTTTCGAATAGCGGTTCTCCACAGGCGCCGCACACATAAGTTCCTTTGTCGAAATGAAGGTTGTACTTGCCCGAATGTGGAAACTCGGTACCTTTTTGCCGCAGGATTTTATATCGCTCGAGCCCTAACTCTTCGCGCCATTGTTCTTCTGATTTATTGATCTTGTAGTCCATATTTACTTGTTTTCGGGGTTTTTCGCGGGAATGAATTTAATGGATACCGAATTCGTGCAAAAGCGTTTTCCGGTTGTCTTGATCGGTCCGTCATCGAATACGTGGCCCAAATGTCCGCCGCATTTCGCACAAGTGACTTCGGTACGCGACATGCCAAGCGAATTGTCGACGTGGTAATCTACCGAACCTTTGATCGCTTGGTCGAACGACGGCCATCCGCAGTCGGAAGCGAATTTCGAATCAGAGTTGAACAGTACATTTCCACAAGCCGCGCAAACGTATTTTCCTTTTTCGAACGTGTCTACATATTCCCCGGTGTGCGGTCTTTCGGTTCCTTTCTCGCGCAATACGCTGTACTGTTCCGGAGTAAGCTCCTTTTTCCATTCGGCTTCGCTTTTCACGATTTTGCCTTTTGAAGTTGTCGCGGCTGTCTTCTCAGGTTTTTTCTCCTGGGACTGGCACGAAAGCAGCGAAAATACTGCTAGAAATAAAAATACTTTTTTCATAATGTGTTGTTTTTAATGAAATCGAGGGTTTGTTCGATCACGGCCGGATCGCCGAGGATTTTGCGGTGTCCGAGCCCTTTCGTAAGCATCAACTGACCATCGGGCAGATGTTTATGGATGTTGATCGCGCACTTCGCGGGCACTTCAAAATCGTCGTTGTCATGGATCACGAGCACCGGGATTTCAACTTCTTTTGCCGCTATATACGCGGAATAGCCTTCCATGGTTTCCCCGATGAAACTCGCCTCGAAATAGTCGCGCATCTCGTCGGCTACTTTGTTGTCGAGCTTCATTCGACGCGTGAAATCGAGCAGGATGTCGCTGATTTTGTCGCCGCTGCCGATCGTCACTAATTTCTTGATGTCGAATCCACGTTTCACGGCGTTGAGCAACGACATCCCGCCAAGCGAGTACCCGACAGCGGCCTCGAACGGCCCGAATTGCTTTTCGATTTCCAATATCGATGCGATGAATTCCGGCATCAATGTCGTCGAACCCGATGATTTTCCGTGAGCCGGAGCGTCGAAACTATACGTCGTATAACCTTCCTCGACAAGGCGTTCGGCGATCTTGACAAGTTGTGTGCCTCGGCCCGACCAACCGTGTGCGAGCAGGATTTTCTTTGGTCCCGACCCAAACGTGTACAACATGACTTCTTTCGCGATCGAAGGAACAAAAATCAGTTGTTGTTTGCTCCGGGATTCCATGTCGTGCTCGCGTTTCGGGATCTTGTGCCGAATCGGCGTCGTAAAAAGCCGTGCGCAGAACTTCGTACACCATTTGCGCGAAAACAGTTGCAAAAATTTAGCGGTATAAATGATAACGTTCGGAATCTTCAATGAATCGGGGCGCTTCTTCGCTTTCTTTGTCATTTCACTAAATTTTATTGCAAGTTATTAAGTACTGCTATTTTTCTTAAATTTCAGATTCATAAATAATACTTAAAATGCAAAACCAAACCCGGATCATCATCGAGAACGTGCGTCCGCAGCTCGATTCCGGAGCATTCTACATAAAGAGAATTCCCGGCCAAACTGTTCACGTGACCGCTGATGTCTTTTCAGACGGCCATGACGTGATCGAATGTTGCGTAAAATACAAACATGAAAACGATAAAGACTGGAGCGAAGTTCGTATGGTTCCCACTGAAAATGACGCGTGGGAAGCTTCGTTCATCGTAGAAAAACAAGGCCATTACAGCTACTTCGTCGAAGGTTGGGTCGATTATGCGCTTAACTGGCAACACGGAACCGAGCGCAAGATCCAGGACAACCAACACGTGAGGTCGGAATTGCTTGAAGGAGCCGAATATGTAAAGGATGTCGCGAAGCTTGCCGACAAATCTGAAAAGGATTATCTGAGGAAAGTCGCCAAATCGTTCGCCGACGAAAAAGACTACGAAAACGCGATCAGGCAAGCGATGTCGCACGAACTTCACGATATCTTTAAGCGAAATCCCGTCCGATACCTAGAAAATAGATCACAGGAATTTCAGGTTTATGTCGACCGAAAAAAAGCACTTTTCAGCACTTGGTACGAATTTTTTCCGCGTTCCGCTTCGTCTGAAGATGGGAAACACGGCACGTTCAAGGATTGTGAGAAATTGCTTCCGAGAGTAGCCGCAATGGGATTTGACACGCTGTATTTCCCGCCCGTGCATCCGATCGGTGAAGTCAACCGCAAAGGAAAAAACAACGCGACGAACGCCCAGCCCGGAGATGTCGGTTCTCCTTGGGGAATCGGGTCGAAGCACGGCGGACACAAAGCCACGCATCCCGAATTGGGTTCTGTCGACGATTTCAAGTCGCTCGTGAAAAAAGCGAAATCCATGGGAATCGAGATCGCGATGGATTATGCGTTGCAGGCGGCGCCCGATCATCCGTATGTGAAAGAACATCCGAAATGGTTCAAATGGCGACCTGACGGAACGGTACAATACGCCGAGAATCCGCCAAAGAAATACCAGGATATCCAACCGATTTATTTCGAATCCGAGAATTGGAAAAGCTTGTGGAAGGAATTGCTCGATGTCGCGCTGTTCTGGGTCGAGGAATGTGGCGTTTCGATTTTCCGCGTCGACAATCCGCATACGAAGCCGTTCTACTTTTGGGGCTGGCTGATTGCCGAAGTCAAGAAAAAACATCCCGATGTATTGTTTTTGGCCGAAGCGTTCACGCGTCCCAAGATTATGCACGAGCTCGCCAAGCAAGGGTTCACGCAATCGTACACGTATTTCACCTGGCGCAATACGAAGGCCGAACTCATCGAATACGTGACCGAATTGACCCAAACGGAACAGGCCGAGTTCTATCGCCCGAACTTCTGGCCGAATACGCCCGACATCAATCCGTTCCCGCTCCAACATGGGAACGAAGCGATTCACCTGAGCCGATATTTTCTCGCGGCGACATTGAGCTCGAGCGTCGGGATTTACGGGCCTGTTTATGAATTCATGGTTTCGGAACCGCTTCCGGGAAAAGAAGAATACAAGGATTCGGAGAAATACCAGATCGTAAAATGGGATTGGAGCGCGCAGAATAAGATCGTCTCGCTGATTACCAAAATCAACCACGTGCGTAAAAATCACGCATCGTTGCAGCAAACCAACAACATCGTATTTTGCGACACCCAGAACGACCAGATCATCGCTTACTACAAATACGACGACGACCGCTCGGACGAAACGCTGATGGTCGTAAACCTCGATCCGCACAACACCCAACGTACTTGGGTTCGGTTGCCACAACAGGAAATAGGCCAAGGTTCGGTTAAAGTCGACGACTTGATCACAGGCAATTCCTACATTTGGGATACCGAATGGAATTACGTCGAACTCGACACATCGCTGCCTTTCCATCTGTTTAAATTGCAGAAATAATGAACATGAAAGATCCGAATCAGGAAACCTTCACGACGCCTTTCGAGTTCAACACTGACTGGAAAGACGCATTCGAGAACGATAATTTCGTAAAAGTATTCTCGTCCGACATTCTCGAGAATTATATCATCAACAAACGTTGGTACGGCGGAAAGGCGAGTACGCTCAAATACATCGAGGTCATCGATTACTTTAAGATCACATCGAAAAAGAATACGTATTACGGCGTTTTGCTTGAAGTGAATTTCAAGGAAGCGTTTTACCAGCATTATTTCATGCCACTTTCGTTCATGGCCGAGGAAGAACTCGACACGAATACGATCATCGCGCCCGTGCGTATGAACAAGGAAGAAGGTTATCTCGTTGACGCGCTGCACCAGGAAGATTTCCGGAAGCTCATATTTGAGAATATTTCGAAAGCTTCCGACGTTCAAAGTTCGGCGAAGTTGTCGTTCCACAAAGGCAAGAATCTCATCGACAGCGATTACAAGTCGTCGCGCTTTATGGGCGTCGAGCAAAGCAACACGTCGATCATCTACAACGATAACTTCGTGCTTAAGATTTTCCGACGCATCTACGTGAGCACGAATCCTGATTATGAGATCAACCGCTTCTTGACAGAACGTATGGATTTCAGGAACACGCCCGCGTATATGGGCAGCATGAGTTCGAATCTCGCCGAAGGAAACATCACTTTGGGCCTGATGCAAGAGCTCGTTCCGAACCAAGGCGACGCGTGGAAATTCATGTTGGATGAGATCGACGGCGTATTTCAAAATCTTAAAACCAAGAAAATAAACATTGATAAGTTACCTCAAGTAGACTTATTCAAAAAACTGAAAATCAACCAAATACCGCCTGAAATTATTGACTGGGCGGGATTAAGCTTGTTCATACGGATCCAGACGTTGGCGCGGCGCACGGCCGAAATGCACATCGCACTCGGAAGCGACATTCACGACACGGCGTTCACACCGACGACCTACAACGGCGATTATACCGTCTGGCTCAAGAACCGATTGTTGTACCAGTTCCAGAACAGGCTCAACATCATCGAAAACAGCCTGCACAAACTCGACGGTCTGGCGCTCGAACTCGCTCAGCAATTCCTCGAAAACAAAAAACTCGTGCGCAAGCATTTCGTCGATTTCGATTGGACGAAGATGAAAAGCGAGCGCATCCGAATCCACGGTGATTACCATTTGGGACAGGTTTTGGTTTCGGGCGACGATTTCTATCTGCTCGATTTCGAGGGCGAACCTGAAAGTACGATCCGCGATAGAAAGGTAAAACAGCCGCCACTTAAAGACGTCGCGGGCATGTTCCGATCGTTCCACTACGCGATCTACGCGACGATTTTCAACAACAAGGAAAAGTATCCGTACGAGCAGGAAGAATTGTTCAAGGCCGCCGAATTGTTGTTCAATTACATCGTCGGCGCGTTTTTGGAAACGTATATTGAAAAAGTGCAGTCGGAAAACTTGAATATCGGTTACAGCCATGAAATCGAATTCCTTTTGAGGTATTGTTTATTGGAAAAAGCCGTTTATGAATTGGGATATGAGTTAAATTCGCGTCCACGATGGGCGGTGATTCCTTTGAGGGGAATTCAGAGTATAATGGGTTATTAGGTTCCGAGCGTAGTCGAGGAACGTCGTCAATTGAACTAAAAGCCAGATTAAAATGAAATTTATTACAAGCCATATAAAATTGTACACGCCATGTTTTATTACGTCTATATCCTTCGTTGTAAGGACGGTAAATTCTTTACGGGAATCACCAAAAATTTGAAAACAGAAATCGACTGCCTAAAAAATGGCAGCGATCGCAAAAATTATACGTTCAACCGACGGCCTTTCGTTCTGGAGTGGTATCAAACCTTCCACAACTTGGAACAGGCTTTGGCGATAAAGAAGAAATTATCGGGTTGGTCGGGCCAAAAGAAAAAAGCTTTTTTGGAGAAAAATTTCGATCATATCCAAACGTTGGCGGAGTGCCGAAACGCTACGCATCACAAATATAAACCCTGAGGCTTCTCGACTGCGCTCGAAGCCCAAACCCAAAACTATGAAAGTACGATCATATTCCCTTTTCACCGATTTCGACATCAACCTTTTCAAAGCCGGAAAACACTTTCAGTTGCACGAGAAACTCGGCGCACACATTGTCGAAGTCGACGGCGTGAAAGGTGTCTATTTCGCGGTTTGGGCGCCGAGTGCGCGCACGGTTTCGGTCGTGGGCGATTTCAATTATTGGATACAGGGCGAACACCAGCTCAACGTGCGTTGGGACGAATCGGGGATTTGGGAAGGTTTCATTCCCGGAATCGAACAGGGTGCGACCTATAAATACAAGATACAATCCCACAACAACGGCATGATCACCGAGAAAGCCGACCCGTTCGCGTTGTATTGTGAAAAGCCGCCTCACACCGCATCGGTCGTGTGGGATTTGAATTACAAATGGAAGGATGACGAATGGATGAAGGCGCGCACCGTGGCAAATCAACTTGATAAGCCGTACTCGGTCTACGAAGTGCATTTGGGTTCATGGAGACGAAATGTGGAACAGGATCGTTTCCTTACCTATATCGAACTCGCCGACGAACTGGTTTCATACGTTAAAGAAACCGGATTCACGCACGTGGAATTCATGCCGATCATGGAATATCCGTACGATCCGTCCTGGGGCTATCAACTGGTAGGGTATTTTGCGCCGACGTCGCGATTCGGGAAGCCTCAGGATTTCATGTATCTCGTCGACAAATTCCACCAGGCGGGAATAGGAGTGATCCTCGATTGGGTGCCGTCTCACTTTCCAAGTGACGCGCACGGTTTGGGTTATTTCGACGGAACGCATCTGTACGAACATCCCGACATCCGCAAAGGATATCATCCCGATTGGAAATCATTGGTCTTCAATTATGGTCGAAACGAGGTGCGATCGTTCCTGATTTCAAACGCGATTTTCTGGTTGCAACACTATCACGTCGACGGATTACGTGTCGATGCCGTCGCCTCGATGCTGTATCTCGACTATTCGCGCAAGGATGGAGAATGGGAACCGAATGAGTTCGGAGGCCGCGAGAATCTCGACACTATCAGTTTCCTGAAAGACTTCAACGAAGCCGTATATTCGAATTTCGACGGCGTGCAGACGATTGCCGAAGAAAGCACATCATTCCCGATGGTTTCCCGCCCGACATACGCCGGAGGCCTCGGTTTTGGCATGAAATGGATGATGGGCTGGATGCACGACACGCTCCAATATTTCAAGAAAGAACCTGTTTATAGAAGTTATCACCAGAATGACATCACGTTTTCGATGACGTACGCATTCACCGAGAATTTCATGTTGCCGCTCTCGCACGATGAAGTCGTATATGGAAAGCACTCGATTTTAGGACGCATGCCCGGAGACGAATGGCAGCGTTTTGCGAATTTGCGTCTGCTTTACGGATACATGTTCACGCATCCGGGATCGAAATTGCTGTTCATGGGCTCCGAATTCGGGCAAAGCGAAGAATGGAAATTCGATGGAAGCCTCGATTGGCACTTGCTCGATTACGACTTCCACAAAGGAATCAAATCAGCGATCACCGATCTGAACGCGCTTTACAAGTCAGAACCCGCGTTGCACGAAAAGCAATTCAACCACGACGGTTTCGAATGGATCAATTATTCCGACAGCGCGAATGCCGTGATCAGCTTCATGAGAAAAGGCAATAACCCAAAGGAAAACCTGGTCATCGTCTGTAATTTCACTCCGGTATTACGCGAGAAATACCGAATCGGCTTGCCGTCGAAAGGAAAACTTACCGAGGTTTTCAACAGTGACAAAACCGAATATGCCGGAGGTGGAAACGTAAATCCAAAAGTGATCAAGATCGAGGCATCGGCGTGGAACGGTCGCGAATTCTCGGCGGAATTGACGCTTCCTCCGCTCGGTGTTACAGTACTTCGTTTAGGATAACACAATACGTCGCCAATATTTGTTGCAACGCCGTAAACCATTCGTTCGGCCCTGAAGAATTCGTGTTTACCGCGAGGCTTCGTCCGTTGTAAGGTTTGTATTTGGTTTCGTCGGTCACGCAAAATAATCCCATCGTATCGGTCTGGGATGCGCTCGCCAGATGCATGATGCCGCTGTCGGCGCCGATGAAAACTTCAGTGTTGGCGATTACCGAAGCAATTTCCCTTATGTCCTTGCTGTAAAAAATAGGCGCACGAAATCCTATTTGGGAAACATTTTCCACGGGCAAAATCTCCACGATGTTGTAATCAGGGTATTGTTCTTTCAGGTTCGTGTAGAACGCGAGCCACCAATTTTGGTCGTAGCATTTTCGGCCTGTCGCAAATGTAAATATGCTTATCGTCTTTTTGTCGTTGTTGAAAATTTCTTTCAGGTTTTTTGCTCCATCTTGCAGTTCGTCCAATGAAAGTTTCAGGTTCAACTTTGGCACTACGGGAAACACGGTCGTTTGGCAAAACCCGTCACGGAGTTCGTACACCGGCGATTTTGCAATGTGACGCGCATCAGGTTCAGTGGCCGAAATACATTCGCAATTGTCCCCGAAAAACTTGAAACGCGCATTTGCGATTTTCGTGGAAAGCCGGCCCGATGACGATTTCCTGTCGACGTTGATTACGACATCGTATTTTCTCGCTTTCAATTTAAACCAAACCGCCATGTATTGGAGCAGGGACGAAAACGGTTTTTTGGGCAATTGTAACACCCGATCGACGCTTTCGTAATTTTTGAAAATCACGGGCGCGATGCCGCCTTTCACGAATAAATCTACTTTGGCGTTTGGAAAACGTTCTTCTATTTCCTGTAATAAAGGGGTTATCAAAAGCAAATTCCCGAGCCGGTGGTTGGGTCGACAAATCAGGACGCGCTTGATTTCGTTGGGATCGGTCTTCTCAAATTCAGCCTTGGAATTCGAATTGCCGATGTTCTTAGTTAAAGAGCGCATAATATTCCTGCGCATGGAATTGATCGGGTGTGGTATTTTCATCAGGGCAATTTTAATGACTTTCAACGTGAATTTCGCTCATTGCTTGCGTACGAAGCGATAAATTGACAAAAAGTTAACACGCGTTGAACGTTTTTTTATTTTCAAATGTTTCGGACGTGTGCACTTTACGCGCCGAATCACGCATGCAAGATACGACAACGTTTGCGTAAAATCTTATAGGGTTTCCTGCTCGGTATGAACAATTTTACCTAAGTTTGGAACCCTACCTACAAACTTTTTATTGATGATTACCAACACCGAGTTAGAATTCAAAGGAGACGTCTATCCGTCAAAAATCATATCATTCACCAAAGAGACCGATTCCGTTTTTTTCCATACGGACAACGATGTTATCTTGAAGGTGACCGTGCTGCGCGACAGCATGATCCGCTTTCGCTACACGACGAAAGGGTATTTCAACACCGACTTTTCATACGCGATCGACAAGAACCAATCCCACGGTTTCAATGAGTTTTCGTTCATAGAGGAAACTGAGTTTTATCAGATCAAGACCAGTAAAGTCATCGTGAAAATCCGTAAGTCAGACGTACACAAAACGATTTATGATTTGGACGGCAATGTTTTGCTCGATGAGGAAATCGGATTCCATTGGGAGGAAAGCTATCATTGGGGCGGAAACATCGTCAAGATGAGTCTGGTTTCAAAGGAAGGCGAATCCTATTATGGAATGGGCGACAAGCCGACGCATTTCAACCTCAAAGGCAAACGCGTCGAGAATTGGGCCACTGACCAATATGCGTTCCACAAAGACCAGGAACCGCTTTACAAGGTCGTTCCGTTTTACATCGGGCTGCACCAAAAAGCGTCATATGGCGTTTTCTTCGACAATACGTTCCGAACGTTCTTCGACTTCGCACAGGAAAGACGAGGCGTGACAAGCTTCTGGGCCGAAGGTGGCGAAATGAATTACTACTTCATCTACGGTCCCAAAATGGCCGACGTCGTCACGACCTACACCGATTTGACGGGAAAACCCGAAATGCCGCCCATGTGGACGCTCGGTTATCACCAATGCAAATGGAGTTATTATCCTGAAAGTAAGGTGCGCGAAGTCACGTCAAAGTTCCGCGAACTGCAGATTCCTTGTGACGCGATCTACCTCGACATCGATTATATGGAAGGTTTCCGATGCTTCACCTGGAACAAGGAATATTTTCCCGATCCAAAAAAGATGGTCGCCGAACTTGCCGAAGATGGTTTCAAGACCGTCGTGATCATCGATCCGGGAATCAAGATCGACAAGAGTTATTCGGTATATAACGAAGCCGTTGCGAACGATTATTTCTGCAAACGCGCCGACGGTCCCTACATGAAAGGAAAAGTCTGGCCCGGCGAATGCAATTTCCCGGATTACACGAATCCTGCGGTGCGCGAATGGTGGGCCGGATTGTTTAAGGAACTTATCGGGGAAATAGGAGTGAAAGGCGTCTGGAACGACATGAACGAACCTGCCGTGATGGAAGTTCCGGGTAAAACATTCCCGATGGACGTGCGTCACGACTACGACGGAAATCCTTGCTCACACAGGAAGGCACATAATATCTACGGAACACAGATGGCGCGCGCTACCTATGAAGGCGTGAAGCGATTCGCGTATCCGAAACGTCCGTTCATCATCACGCGTTCTGCCTATTCGGGCGCACAGCGTTATACGAGTTCCTGGACGGGTGATAACGTCGCGTCTTGGGAGCATTTGTGGATTGCGAACATACAGATGCAACGCATGTCGATTTCAGGCATGGGTTTCACGGGATCGGATATCGGTGGATTTGCCGAACAACCGTCGGGTGAATTGTACGCGCGCTGGATCCAGCTTGGCGTGTTCCATCCGTTCTGCAGGACGCATTCATCGGGCGATCACGGCGACCAGGAACCTTGGTCGTTTGACGAAGATGTCGTCAATATCACTCGTAAATTCGTGTCGCTGCGTTATCAATTGTTGCCGTATTTGTATACGATGTTCTGGCAATATATCAACGATGCCGTGCCGATGTTGAAGCCGCTCGTGTATTTCGACCAGGAAGATCCGCAGACACATTATAGAACCGACGAATTCATTTTCGGCGACCAGATTTTGGTATGCCCGATCCTGGAACCGAACTCGCTCGGACGTCGTTTGTATCTTCCCGCAGGAAATTGGTACAACTACTGGACCGACGAATTTGTGTCGGGAAAACGCGAAGTTTGGGTCGCCACCGATTACGACCAGATCCCGTTGTTCGTCAAAGAAGGCGCGATCATCCCGAAATATCCGGTGCAGCAATACGTCGGGGAAAAGCAATTCGACGAGGTCACGCTTGAAGTGTATTTCAAGATCGGCAAGGAGCGTTCGTTCCTTTACGAGGACGCGCAGGACGGTTACGATTACAACAAAGGTCGCTACAGCATGTTGTCGTTCACATTGAATGGAAAGGGAAACCAGTTGGTGATCCAACAGTTCAAGGAAGGAAAATTCGAGACGACGTACGCCAAATTCCGCATCAACCTGCACGGGTTGCCGTTCAAGGTCAAAAACATCTACGTCGACAACGAAAGACGCGAACTCACGAAAGTGGAATTCGATGCCAACTCATTCTTAATCGAGAAAGAGTTCACCGAAATCCATATCATCGGCGAATAGAAATAAGCAATAGTAATAAAATATAAAAAGCCTTCCCCTCGAAGGCTTTTCCATTTCAGATTTATATACTGTAAAAAATTCCAACTTTCGTATAAACCGATTTTAACATTTTAAACTAATTTTACAATGTTAAAATCAACATCCATGAAAAATAGAATCTTGCTCGCCGTGTCGGTTTTGTTATTGTCGACCGCTTGTTCCACGAACGCCCTGACAGGAAAAAAGGAATTCAATATCGTCTCCAACGATCAACTGTTTCCGTCGGCATTTGCCGAATACAACCAATTCCTGACCGAAAATAAAGTCGTCACAGGAACGTCGGACGCCGCTCTCGTACAAAAAGTCGGTGCCAAGATCCGCGCCGCCGTCGAAAAATACTATGCGTCGAAAGGCATTTCAAATTCACTCGCCGGTTATCAATGGGAATATAAATTGGTTCAGGACAAAGCCGTGAATGCCTGGTGTATGCCCGGCGGAAAAATCGTCGTGTATTCGGGGATCCTGCCCGTTACGAAAGACGAAGCCGGTTTGGCGACGGTTTTGGGACACGAAGTCGCGCACGCATTATTGAACCACGGTGCGCAGCGTATGAGCCAATCTCAAGCGCAAGCGGTCGGGGCTGCGGCAGTAGCTGTCGCAACGAGTGGACAAAGCGCCGAAAGACAGCAAGCCTTCCAACAATACTACGGAATCGGGACACAAGTCGGCGTAATCTTGCCGTTTAGCCGAAGCCACGAAAGCGAAGCCGACGAAATCGGTTTGACGCTGATGGCGATTGCAGGCTACAATCCCGACAATGCCTTGGCGTTCTGGCAGCGCATGTCGGCGCAATCGGGCGGAGGTTCGACACCTGAACTTTTAAGCACGCACCCAAGCGACAACACGCGTATCAACAACATCAAGAAACTGATCCCGACCGCGAAAGCCGAAGCCGCGAAACTCGGTACCAAATATTAAATTACGGTTGATTCGAAATTGTCTTTCGACTTTTGACGTTCGACTTTCGACTAAAAAAACTATCTTCGAAGCTGTCTTTCAAGGCAGCTTTTTTTATGACCAAAACTTTCCTTTATGGCTGATTTACAAAAGGGCGACAAGAAGTTACTCAACGCTTGGGCGTTCTATGATTGGGCGAATTCGGTTTACACGCTTACGATTGCGTCGGCGATATTCCCGATCTTTTACGATCAGTTGTTTGCGCTGCGCAGCGATCGCGTCGTCGTGATTTTCGGCGGATATGTCAAGAATTCGGCGCTCATCAGCTTCGTGACGGCGGGTGCGTTTTTGCTCGTCGCGATCTTGTCCCCGATGTTGTCGGGAATTGCCGATTATGTCGGGAACAAGAAAATGTTCATGCGTTTTTTCAACTATCTGGGCGCGTTGTCGTGCGTCGGATTGTATTGGTTCAACCTTGAAAATATTTATCCGGGATTGATTTGTTATTTCTTCGGGCTCGTCGGATTTTGGGGAAGCCTTGTTTTCTACAACAGTTATTTGCCTGACATCGCGTTTCCGGAACAACAGGATTCGATAAGCGCGAAAGGGTATTCGTTGGGCTACATCGGGAGCGTCGTGTTGCTTGTCATCAACCTTGCGATGGTCATGTCGGCCGAAGACGATGCCGCACGCGAAATGCAGATGCGATACTCATTCATCGCCGTCGGGATTTGGTGGATTTTGTTCAGCCAATACACATACATATATCTTCCGAAGGGAAACCAAAACTCGCAAAAATTCACGCGGTCGGTTGTCTTCAACGGGTTTCGCGAGCTTAAGAAAGTCTGGGGACAATTGTCGTCGAACATTAGGCTAAAGCGTTATCTGTCGGGATTCTTCGTGTACAGCATGGCCGTCCAGACCGTAATGCTCGTCGCGACATATTTCGGGAGCCAGGAAATTAAGTGGGAGAATCCGGAACAAAGCACATTCGGGCTTATCATCTGTATTTTGTTGATCCAGCTTGTGGCGGTCTTGGGCGCGGTCCTTACATCGAAAGCGTCGGCGAAATACGGAAATATTCCTGTGCTTGTCGGAATCAATATTTTTTGGGCGATACTTTGTGCGGGTGCTTATTTCATCACCAAACCGATTGAATTTTACGTGATGGCGTCGCTCGTCGGGTTGGTCATGGGCGGCATCCAATCGTTGTCGCGCTCGACCTATTCTAAATTCCTTCCTGAAACTAACGACACGGCTTCGTTCTTTAGTTTCTACGATGTAGCCGAGAAAGTAGGAATCGTGATCGGGATGTGCATTTACGGCATCATCGACCAAGTTACTGGCAGCCCGCGTTTCGCGATCGTGTTCCTCGCGTCCTTCTTCGTGATTGGAATCATCCTGCTCAAACGCATCCCAAAAAAAGACGCCTCACTCGATTGAGCAAGGCGTCAGCGCTAACTTTTAACTTACGTCGTAAATCAAAGTTTACGGTTATGAAAATCCTTTTTCCTGTTGTTTTACGACTTTGTGACGCCGCCTGAACCCACGATTTTTGTGTCTTCCTTGGCAGGATTTCCTTTGTAGTGGATTCGGCCGGAACCTGAAATTCGCGCGACGATCGCTTCCGAGCAGTTGATTTCACAATTTCCGGAGCCCGAAAGATTCGCGTTTGCTGTTGCCGTCGCGAGTTCGAATGCTTTGATGTTGCCCGAACCTGAGATGTTCGATTCGAATTTGTCGGCTTTCCCTTTAAGCTCGATTTTTCCCGATCCGCTCATGGAAACTTCGATTTCGCCAGCATCGAGGTTTAGGTTAATTTTTCCCGAACCTGAAAGCGTCGCTTCGAAATGATTTGTCTTGATCACATTCGCGCCCGTGATGCTGCCCGATCCTGAAAGCGTGACTTTGTTTATAGATTCCACAGGAACCGTGATTTTCACTGGTTTTTTGTTGCCTTTCCATCCGAATTCCTTGTTGTGATGGATTTTAAGCGTACTGCCGTCACTTTCGACGACGAGTTTTTTAAGGTCGTCGGCCTCGCCTGAAACGGTGATTTCGCCTTCAATTCCTGAAACCAGTTCTACTGTGTAGGAACCGGCGACGACAATCTCGTCATATTTTTCGGTCTTGATGTCTTTACTTTCCTGTGCGGTCGCGAAAGCCGATACGGCAAGGATTGCTGCAAATGTGATCGTGTTTTTCATGATTGATTGTGATTGTGGCCGAAACCTGATTAACGATTGCTTTTCAATGTGACGTTTCCATATTTCCCGACGATGATGACTTTGCCGCCGCCTTGTTTTTTGTGGAAACCTTTGAACACTTTGTCTTTGTTGGTTTCCTGTTTCGAGTTGACTTGAAGATTGTCGTCGAAGTTCATGTTCGTGTATTTCCCGTTGACTTCGAAATCGAAATCGTAACCGTCGGCATACCGCAGATCGACCGTATTGTAACCGCCGGTCACGTAAATGTTTTTGGCTGCAGCCGTTACATTGCTGACTTTAATGTTCGTATAACTCGCCGAAATGCTCAGGTTGCCCGACAATTCTCCCGCGACCACGGTCAAATAATCGCCGTTTCCTTCAAGATTGCCGATCTTTTGGAAATTAAGTTTGCCGTAATTGCTGTCGTATTTGATGTTGTCGCCGTCGATTGCCGTGATGTCGGTGTAATTCGAATTGACCGTGAGATTGTCATAACTGCCGATGTTGACCTTCGAGTAATTGGCATGGATCGATCCCGATTTGATGCGCTCGATGTTCACCGAACCGCAGTATTCCATATCGAGCGTATTCCCCGCGCTATTTAATTTGGCGAGTTTTACGTTCCCGTACTTCACGTTGAGTTTTACGGGACCGAAGATGTCCGACGACAACACGTCTCCGTACTTGTTCGACACTTTCATCGCGCCTTTTTTAGGAATTTTGATCGTGTAACTGATTTCCATCGAATTCCCGTTGCCCGATCTTCCTGAAACATTTCCGATTTTCGTGGTCGCACTCACCAAATTCGTGAGCGCGTTGATGTCGACGTCGATCGACTCTAGACGTTTGTTGACCCATTCCTCATTGTTTCCGCTCACTTTGATCGTGATGTCGAGTTCGATCTTGTCTTCGTCCCAAGTGGTTACGAAAACAGGTCCGAACGTGTTTTCGATGTCGATTCCGGCGTCGGAATTCACTGCATACGCTTTATTGATGCGCTTCTGCTTATTGTATTTTCCCTCTTCGATCCCGTGCGCCATCAAAAGGGCAGGAGTTAATAGGAGAACTAGGATATTACATAACTTTTTCATTGGTAGTGTCGTTTAATTGTTCGTTCTGCTCGATTTTGTCCAATATGTTTTCAAGGAAGGAAATTTGCGTCTTGAGATTGCTGACCAACGCGTGGATCAATTGTTGGCTTTCGCCTCCTTTTGCGAGATCGGTCTTGATTTTCTCATAGTCGGCGTCCATTTCCTCAAGTTGGGCGAGCGCGTCTTTAATGATTTGTTGATTGATGGGTGAATTTTTCTGTTTGATGCGTTGCATCTCGTATTTGATGATGGCCGTGAATACCGAATCGGTTTCCCGCGTCTGGCTCGACATCTCGGCAATCTGCTGCTGACGTCCGGGATTGTTGTTGTTGATGAACGTGAACCAACCCACGGCGAGTAAAATCGATGCGGCTATCGACATCGGGAACCAGCGCACTTTCTGAGTCTTGCGCGATTGTTTGTCGAGAAAGCGCTCCGAATGTCCCCGGCTCGGTTCGTAAATATCCCATTGGCCTTCAAGTTGCGTAAACAGGCTTTCGATGCTGTCATTTTCCGTTTTCATAGTCATGTTTATTTTTCAGATTTCCTGAAGCTTCTTTCTTAAATTTTCTTTCGCCCGACTCAACAACGTCCTGCAGTTTCCGTAATTGATGCCGAGAATCTCAGTGATTTCTTCCTGGTCGTAACCTTCGATGAAGAACAACGTGAGGACCATTCGATAGCTTTCCTTTAACGCCCCGATCGTGTCGAGAACCTGGTTCGCCTTGATATTCGCAAAACTGATTCCTTCGTGTGACGTTTCAGGTTCATCCTCGAGTTTGTACACGACCCGATCGAAATCTTCCTGCGGAAAACGGCTGTTCTTCTTATAGAAATCAATGCTGTAATTCACGATAATTTTCTTGAGCCATGCGCCGAACGCGACTTCCTGCCGGTAATCGTCGATTTTGAGGAAAGCCCTGAGGAAACCTTCCTGCATCACATCCTCAGCGTAATGCTCGTCTTTCACGATTCTCAGCGCCACGTTGTACATCGCTTTGCTGTAGCGGTTGTAGATTTCAAACTGCGCGCGCTGGTCCTTGCGCTTGCAAAGTGATATCAGTTCCTCTATTTTGTGGCCGGCTAAGCTCAATCGGTTATTTGTGATTTGTGGTTAATGACAGGAGGTAGATTTGTTTGTTACAGTTTTTTTTGAGAAAGTTCAAAGCGCATGGTGCAAAGCGCAAAGTATTACCCTGAAAAACCGACGCTAAAGTAAAAATTTCGCATATTATTTCTGCAGAATTTGTCGCTGCTTCACGCAAAACTTTGCGCTTTGGACATTGCACTTTGCACCCAAAAAACTATATTTGGCCAAAACTAACAACTACCATGAAAAATAAATTGCTGATCGGCCTTTTTGCCTTTTTCACCGTACTTAATTTCACGGCTTGCGACGTTGAGCCGCTCGATCCGAACATTATCGTTCCGGAGCCCGAAGATCCGAATAATCCCAATCCAAACGATCCCGGTTCTTTTAAAGTGGATTTTGACGGAAATACATATACGGCGCTGACTACCCAGGTTTTCGTTTCTGAAAGTTCGATCTTACTGACCGCTTTGCGTGCGAACGGCGACAGCTTCGGGTTCATCATCGATGCGACGCAAATCGGCGCTTATCCCGCGAACGAGAATCTTTTGGCGTTCAATCCGTCGGGTTCACAATACGGCTATTGGTCGATAAATCCTGAGGATGATACCGCGAATACGGGAACGATCACGATTACCGAAATAAATACGGCAAACCACACGATTTCGGGAACGTTCAACTTTACGGGTTATTGGTCAAACACCGACGAAACCGTCGCGCCGAAACAATTCACGAACGGTATATTCACGAATCTTCCTTATGTGACCGACAGTCCGACAGGCGATACGTTCACGGCAACTGTCGATGGAACCGCGTTTACAGCGGGCGATATCCTCACGGCGGAAACTTCGGTTGGAGGTATGGATTTCATCTCGGTTGCGGGTCAGTCGGGAGAAACGGCGATCACGGTCAGTGTAAAGTCGGACATCGATACGGGAAGTTACCCGATCACGGGAAGCCCGAATACCGACATGGTTCAGGTCGTGTTCACGAATCCTGACGGAAACGGAGGTCTGGCGACGACAGGAACGGTAATCATCACTGAAATCACGGCCGATCGCGTGAAAGGTACGTTTACCGCAACGGTTGTCGACGGTACACAAACCTTCCAGATCACGAATGGAACCTTCGACGCCGCGTATTGATCGAAAACAAAAATGCATTTCAAAGTATAAATCCGCCCGTTGGCGGATTTTTTTTGGCACAACTTTTGGCTTTTTCGGCGCGTATCGTTTTAATGCGTCATACATCGATTTTAAACCAACCGTAAACATTTGTTAACCTATCTTTGTGCCACAGTCGATTTTTTTGACTGTCACACTGTCACAATACCACGCATGTCACAGCATAAAATTTTATCGATTGACAATTTGTCGCTTCAGAATTTCGATTCCGATGCCGAGCTTATCCCGCTTTTGACGCCCGAGGATGAAGAGGAAATGAACCGAGAGGAATTACCCGCTTCATTGCCGATTCTTCCATTGAGAAACACCGTACTTTTTCCTGGTGTCGTCATTCCAATTTCAGCCGGGCGCGACAAATCCATCAAACTTATCAACGATGCGAACGCCGGCAACAAGATCATCGGTGTCGTCGCACAAAAGAATGAGGAAGACGAAGATCCGACGAAAAACGACATCCATAAAATAGGAACCGTCGCTCAAATCCTGCGCGTCTTGAAAATGCCCGACGGAAACGTCACCGTCATTCTTCAAGGCAAGAAGCGTTTCGAGATCGATGCGATGATTTCAGAGAAACCGTATCTGCGCGCTTCGGTAAAAGAAGTCGAGGAAGTTCGGCCGGGAGTCCACGATACCGAATTCTTCGCGATCGTCGATTCCATCAAAGAACTTGCGATACAGATCGTGAAGGAAAGCCCGAATATTCCTTCGGAAGCTACTTTTGCGATCAAGAACATCGAAAGCCATTCGTTCCTGATCAACTTCGTGTCTTCGAACATGAATCTGCCCGTGAACGACAAGCAAAACCTGCTCGCCATAAACGTGTTGAAGGAACGCGCTTTGGAAACATTGCGTTACATGAACGTCGAATTGCAGAAACTCGAACTCAAGAACGACATTCAAAGCAAGGTCCGATTCGACCTCGACCAGCAACAACGCGAATATTTTCTGCACCAGCAGATGAAAACCATCCAGGAAGAACTGGGCGGCGTTTCGGGCGAGCAGGAAGTCGAGGAAATGCGACAAAAAGCGAAGGCCAAAAAGTGGGACGAAAAAACGTCGAAACACTTCGATAAGGAGTTGCTCAAAATGCAACGCATGAATCCACAGGCGCCTGATTTCGGCATCCAAAGAAGTTACCTCGAACTGTTCCTCGAACTACCCTGGAACAATTTCAGCAAAGATAATTTCGATTTGAAACGCGCCCAGAAAATTCTCGATCGCGATCATTTCGGTCTTGAAGACGTCAAGAAACGCATCGTCGAATATCTCGCCGTCCTAAAATTGCGCAACGACATGAAGTCACCGATCATTTGTTTGACCGGACCTCCGGGTGTCGGGAAAACGTCGATCGGGAAATCGGTCGCCGAGGCTTTGGGTCGCGAATACGTCCGAATTTCCCTGGGCGGTTTGCGCGACGAGGCCGAGATCCGCGGACACAGAAAAACATACATTGGCGCGATGCCAGGACGAATCATCCAAAGTCTGAAGAAAGCGGGTACTTCGAATCCGGTTTTCGTTTTGGATGAGATCGACAAACTTTCGAACAGCAACCAGGGCGATCCATCGTCGGCATTGCTCGAAGTGCTCGATCCTGAACAGAACAATTCGTTTTACGACAACTTCCTTGAAATGGGTTATGATCTGTCGAAGGTGATGTTCATCGCGACATCGAACAACCTGGGCGCGATACAGCCGGCTTTGCGAGATCGTATGGAAATCATCAGGATGTCGGGTTACACGATAGAGGAAAAGGTCGAAATCGCACGTCAGCATTTGCTTCCGAAACAATTGAAGGAACACGGCCTTACGCCAAAGGATTTCGTCATCGGCAAAAAACAACTCGAGAAAATCGTCGAAGGTTATACGCGCGAATCGGGCGTTCGTGGTCTTGAAGGCAAGATCGCCCAAGTCGTTCGCAACACGGCCAAATCGGTCGCGATGGAGGAAGAATACAACGTGAAAGTCAACGACACCGACATCGTAAAGATACTCGGCGTACCAAGAATGGAGCGCGACAAATATGAAAGCAATGAAGTCGCGGGAGTCGTGACAGGTTTGGCCTGGACGTCGGTAGGTGGTGACATCTTGTTCATAGAATCGTTGATATCCAAGGGAAAAGGGTCGATGACCTTAACCGGAAATTTAGGTAACGTGATGAAGGAATCGGCGACGATCGCGCTCGAATATATTAAGGCGAACGACAAATTCCTCGGTCTCGATGCCGACGTGATCTCGAAACACAACATCCATATCCACATTCCTGAAGGTGCGACGCCGAAAGACGGACCGAGCGCAGGAATCGCGTTGCTCACATCATTGGTTTCGTTGCTCACGCAAAAACGGGTCAAGAAACATTTGGCGATGACTGGCGAAATTACGTTACGTGGAAAAGTGCTTCCCGTTGGCGGCATCAAGGAGAAAATCCTCGCCGCGAAACGCGCCGGCATAAAGGAAATCATTCTTTGCCACGAGAACAGGCAGGACATAGACGAGATCAAAGCCGATTACATCGAAGGATTGACGTTCCATTATGTAAAGGAAATGCACGAAGTTTTGAAATTTGCGCTTACGGACCAGAAGGTCAAAAACGCAAAAACTTTATAGAAATAAAACCTCTGTTTTCACAGGGGTTTATTTTTGTAAAAATAATATCTTCGCATCAGCGTTATAACCTCGGGTAATCCGCTACGAAATATGCTAAGAAAATTCCTCCTTGTAACCTTATTTTTATGCAATGCGCTGTCTTTCGCGCAGATAGGAGGTAAAGGCGTCTATCAATTTCTCAATCTGGTGACATCGCCGAGGCAGGCAGCTTTAGGCGGAAAAGTGCTTACTATCTACGACGAAGACCCGAACACCGCGAATTTCAACCCGGCGACGATAAATCCCGAGATGGACAATCGGCTCGCGTTGAATTACGGAAGTTATTTTGGCGAAGTCACATACGGCACGGCCTCATACGCTTACGTTTACGACCGACACGTGCAAACGTTGCAAGCCGGCGTGAATTACGTGAATTACGGAAATTTCGAAGGTTACGACGAAAACGGACAGAAAACACAAGACTTTTCGGGAAGTGAAATCGCGTTGTCGGTCGGATACGCCTACAATGTCCCGTTTACGAATTTATATCTGGGCGCGACGGGAAAACTGATTTCATCGACGCTTGAAAGCTATAATTCATTCGGTGGCGCGATTGACTTCGGTGCGATTTACATCGATGACGTGAACGATATCAACTGGGCGTTTTCGATCCGGAATCTCGGCATGCAATTCACGACTTACGCAGGCGCGAACGAACGCGTACAGAACGAAATCCTGTTCGGCGTTTCCCAGGAACCTGAAAACGTGCCGTTGCGTTGGCATTTGACATTGGAAAACCTGCAGCAGTGGGACGTTTCGTTCTCGAATCCGGCTCGAGCCGAGGGCAATATCGACGGCGGTTCGACGCCTGAGAAAGTGTCGTTCTTCAACAATGCGTTGCGCCACGTAATTGTCGGGGCCGAATTGTTTCCGAAGAAAAGCTTCAACGTACGAATCGGATACAATTTTAGACGAGGCGAGGAAATGCGGATTCTGGAACAGCGCAACTTCGCAGGAATTTCAGCGGGTTTCGGTCTCAAGTTGAACAGGCTCAAATTCAATTACTCGTACTCGCGTTATTCGCTTGCGGCCAACACCAGCCTGTTCGGGCTGACCATTAATTTTGGAGAAGAATATTGATTGTGGATAGAAAAATTACGATCGCGATAGACGGATTTTCGTCGACCGGAAAAAGTACTTTGGCGAAACAACTCGCGCGCCAACTCGGCTACGTGTACGTCGATACGGGTGCGATGTACCGCGCAGTAACGCTTTTCGCGATGCAACACCATTTGATCGATGCGCATCATTTCGACGTCGGACGCCTCGTGGAATTGCTTCCGAAGATAAAATTGCATTTCGTCTTCAACGCCGAATTGGGCTTTGGGGAAATGTTTTTGAACGACAAAAACGTCGAAGCTGAAATCCGGACGATCGAAGTCTCCGGATTCGTAAGCAAAGTTGCCGAAATATCGCAGGTGCGCGCCAAACTCGTCGAACAACAACAGCAGATGGGCAAGGACAAAGGCATCGTGATGGACGGACGCGACATCGGGACCGTCGTTTTCCCCGATGCGGAACTAAAGATTTTCATGAACGCGAGCCCGCACACGCGCGCCCAACGTCGGTACGAAGAACTGATCGAAAAAAGGCAGACCGTCACGTTCGACGAAGTGTTTAAAAACGTGGAAGAACGCGACTACATCGACACGCACCGGGACGATTCTCCATTGCGCAAAGCCGATGGCGCGATCGAAATCGACAATTCACACCTTAGCCGCGAAGACCAACTCGATAAAGTACTCGACCTCGTGTACAAAATCTAAATCGATTCCTTAGATTTACGGCCATAACAAACCAAACCTTTTATGAGTTTAAAATTACGACTTACCGCCATGAGCTTCATGCAATTTTTTGTTTGGGGCGCGTGGCTTACAACTTTAGGAACATACGGCTTCGACTTTAAAAAATGGTCGGGACAGGAATTTGGCGCCGTATTTTCGACTTTGGGAATCGCCTCGATTTTTATGCCCGCGTTGATGGGAATCATCGCCGACCGATGGATGAATCTCGAAAAACTCTACGGAATTCTGCACATTTTGTACGGCGCGACATTGTTTGTCTTGGCCGGAACCGACAATCCCGTGAATTTCTTCTGGATTTTACTCCTAGGAATGTGTTTTTATATGCCGACGATTTCGCTTTCGAATGCTTTGTCGTACAAGATATTGAAGGATAATGACTACGATGTGATAAAGGTGTTTCCGCCGATTCGGGTTTGGGGAACGATCGGTTTTATCGTGGCGATGTGGATCACGAATTTGTTCAGCGATACGTTTTCGC
Source organism: Flavobacterium sp. (assembly GCF_004211145.1). Taxonomy (GTDB): domain Bacteria; phylum Bacteroidota; class Bacteroidia; order Flavobacteriales; family Flavobacteriaceae; genus Flavobacterium. Next base: position 24,597 of record NZ_SEBS01000015.1, read on the forward strand.
CTTTGACTTTCGGGATTGACGTCGGGACGAAATTCGCTTCGTTGTTCGGAAATTCGTTGAATGCGAACCAATTCTATTTCGCCGGAATCGGAGCGATATTGTTGGGATTATACTCGTTCAGTTTACCGAAATGTCCGCCGATGAAACTCATCGACAAAGACGCGCCTCTTTCCAAAAAGCTCGGTTTGGATGCGTTCCGATTGCTCGGCGATTCGAAAATGGCGTTGTTCTTTTTCTTTTCGATGTTCCTCGGCGCCGCGTTGCAGTTGACCAATATGTACGGCGACACTTATTTAAAAGACTTTAAGAATATTCCTGAATATGCCGACTCGGTCGTGGTTCGTTATTCGACGATGATCGTGTCGATTTCCCAGATTTCCGAAACGTTGTTCATCCTGGCGATTCCTTTTTTCCTAAAGCGATTCGGCATCAAGAACGTGATTTTGATCAGTATGTTCGCTTGGGTTTTGCGATTTGGTTTCTTTGCTTTCGGGGCGCCGGAATCTTTCGGTTTATTGCTTATTATTTTGTCGAATATCATCTACGGAATGGCGTTCGACTTTTTCAACATCTCAGGATCGTTGTTCGTCGAAACGACTACGGATTCGAAAATCAGATCGTCGGCTCAAGGCGTTTTCATGATGATGACGAACGGTTTCGGTGCGATCCTCGGAAGCTCGATCAGCGGTTACGTGATCCAAAATTATTTTACCGTCGACGGATTGAAAGACTGGCACGGCATCTGGTTTTCGTTCGCGGTTTATGCGTTGATCGTTGCTATTGCGTTTGCGGTTTTGTTTAAGCATAAGCACGATTCGGCGGAAGTTGTGAATGTCGGGCATTGATTGGAAAGTGCCTGAGTGACTGAGAAACTGAGTGCCTGAGTTCGTTTTCAGAAAAAGAATAATCTTTTTCAATTATATTTTAAGTCACTCAAAACTCAGGTAAAAAAATTAAAAAAGATTTATAAAAAAAGTCGGATTTTGATGTCCGACTTTTTTCATTTTGTAATTTGCACTCAGGCACTCAGGCACTCAGGCACTCAGGCACTAAAACTATCTTTTCATCGAAAAATGCCCTCGTTTTTCCTTTCCATTTTCACGAATCACCAAAAACCAATAATCGGTCGACGGTAAGAGTTTCCCATTATACGTTCCGTCCCAGCCTTGTGAACCGACGGGAAATCCCGTGATCAGTTTTCCATATCGGTCGTAAATGTACGTGTAAAGCGCAGGCTCGTATTGGTCGTATTTGACTTTCCAATAATCATTGTAACCGTCGGCGTTAGGCGTGAAGAATCGCGGATACATGAGCAAATGCACGATCTCGTCATCGTCGCCGCAACCGCCAATGTCCTTTATCCAAACGTGGTATTCGCCCGGCATGAGATTCGTGAACGTATTCGATTGCTGGTAATTCGTGCCGTCGATCGAATACAGGAAATCGCCTGTGTCGGTTTCGTTCGTGTGGACGACGATGGTATTGTTACTGTCAGTCCAATCGGTGACTTCGACTTCGCGTATCGTTGGGGAAACAACAGGAACGACTTCGATCGTATACATTCCCGTACACGTAATTCCGTTATTGGTTTGCGTCACTGTAAGCGTGTACGTTCCCGCTGTTGAAACCGTAATTTGGTTCGTGGTTTCGCCCGATGACCATAAATAGGAATCCATTCCGGAATCGGCGACAATGTTAAGCGACGCATTCGGACATAAACCGTAACGCAATTCCATGTCGAGTTTCGGATATTCGTTTACGATGACTTCGACAGAAACGACTTGGTAACAGTCGCCATTCGTAAACTTGAGGCGTGCGAACAACTGAGCCGTCGCGGAATTATAGGGTTGTGCAAGCGCGTCCACGCCGTCTTCGGCATCTTCCAACGAACTGTGATAGGTCAGCGCGAAGTCGTTCGGGTCTTGGGTTCCGATGATCGTCGCGTTGAATTGCGTAAGGTCAAAGTCAGCCGTTCCATCGCGATCGTCGTCGTCGCACGCTATCAACGGAAAGTTCGGCTGAATCGCATTTATAAGCGATGGGAGCGACGCGATATCCACGACTTTCACGACCGATTGCCCGCAAAAATGTTCTACCGAGAATTTATAGACCGCAGGTTCCAGATCAATAAACGTATCGTTGTTGCCGTTGTCGATCACGAATGGATTTCCGTTCTTTTCGATGATTTTGTAGTGGAATGGAGGCACCCCGTCGGCAATTACCTTGACGCTTATGAGTGCGCCGTCACAGGTCAGTTTTATAACGTCGACAATTTCCACGTCACCTGTATTGTCAAATTCCAGCAACGTTTCCATACATTCCTTCGTGGGGGCGATATTGCCGTTCTCATACGCCTGGAATGTCGTGACCAATCTGAATTCGCCTATGTACTGCAGGTTCAGGTTCGGGCTGTTGTTTTGGAGTTCCAGTGCGTTCGCGGCACTGAAAGGAATTCCATCGACATAAACCGTCCCGGTATTCGGTTGCGTCCATTGGTTTGATGAATTTTTCTTCTGCAACCAGAATTTTTGCGTCGTCGCGTTCGACGTATGTGCGATCGCCAAATTGAACGACGCGCAATTTTTGGATAATTGAATGTCGCTTACAGGCGGCAGATATTGCATGACCGTGAACACTTCGGGCGGATGGACGAGGCAGTTGTCGGTAATGACCATCGTGTAATCGCCGGGAAGCAGGCCGCCCATCGTGAAGGTTCCGCCTGCGATATAAAGCGATGCGTCGAACGGCAACGGTTCAGGGAAACCCGCGGGAGCCGCCGTGATGATGACCGAGGTGATCAGGTTCGCGTTTCCGCCACGTACCCGAATTCCTCCTTTGCCAAGTTCACAATCGGCGCGTGTCGAATCATTGAGCGGCAGATTTGCCAGGAATGGGTCGACCGTAAAATCTTTTGGATGGACGAGACCGCAAGTGTCAGTAATCTCAATCGTGTAATTGCCCGACCACAAGTCGAAGAGCCACGCTTCCTGTGGTTCGGTAATCCATGCCGCGGGAACCTGGAACGGCAATGGATACGGGAATTCAGGAGGCGCGACCGTAATCACGATCGAGGCGATGTCGAATTCGATAACCTGAATCTGCACATCGCTCAAATACGCCTCGCAACCCGGATGCGGAACCGGAATCGCGTGTATCGTATAATCAGGCGGTTCCAGAGTCTGGGTGTCCGAATACGTGTGGCCGCAAGCGTCGGTAAGCGTAAAACTGTAATCGCCGAACGGAACGGTATTCGTGTCGTCGCCGTAATCGGTCGTGGAACCTGAAAAGGGTCCGGGATGATTCGGGTTGTACGTCGTCGGATCGAAACCGGCGGGAAAAGATGTAAATACGATATTGTAAGGAGCGACGTAAACCGACGGCTCGATATAGAAAAAGTATTGGCTGCACTCGCCCAACTGGGGCACGAATGAAGCCGTCAACGTCAAATCGACGACGTTGCCCGGAAATGAAACCGTCGTGCCGCAAGCGTCGGTCACGGTCAAGTCGTACGTGTACATTTGGCCGTACCAGAACGGGATGGTCTGCAAAGCCGTGTACGAATCAGGATTTCCCGTCGTGCCGATATTGCTCAAAACGACATTATTGGTTCCGTTCGGCGAATAAACCGTGTAAACCATTGTCAATGGATAGAGCAAATTATCATCGTCGAGATCGGCTGGATAAACGGGATTCGTGACGGTAATGTGGTTGCAATCGGGGAGTTCGGGAAGAAAACCCATGCCGCCTACATAGAATACGACTTCGTTATGCGGAACCGTTACCGATATGGATTGTTTTGCGCCGCATATATCGGTCACGCGTAAGGTGTAAAGCCCGGGCAACAATCCCGTGAAGAGAGGCGAACTTTGCGGGCTTACGGTTTCAGGACCTTCGAACAATTCATACTCGAGCGGGAACCCGGCCGTGACGACTGCGGTTATCGTGCCGTCCTCGCAATGTTCCTCGGTAAAAGTCGCGCTGATCTGCAAGGGCGTAATCATTTCTACGATCGTGACGTCCTGGGACGGAAACGTAGTCGGAACACCGCTCACAGTTACCGTCGCAACCACGCGATACGTTCCGGCGTCCAGACCTGTGAGTTCGCCTCCGTTCGATGTCAGTATGGAAATAGGAGTGACGAGATCCGGTAGTTTGAAGATTCGGAATTCGAACGTCGCCGATGGAGCCGGATTGGTAATCGTACATGTAATCTTGGCGTTGCCGTCGCAGGTTTCGTCGGTCTTGCTTACGACGAGTTGCGCCGATGTTCCGGTCGAAAAAAACAACAGAAAAAACAGCAAAAGACTTCCCGCAAGCTTCGTTGAGATTGTTGCAATAGCGGAAATTCGTGGGCGTAAAATTATTTCCACGGTTCGAATAGCAATTTGTTGTTGTTCGACAATTTACGAAAAATTCATGTCCGCCATTTTCATTTAACATTTTAAGACAATATTTGGTTTACTTGTTTGGCAGGTAAATAAATATGCCTTAATTTTGCACACCTTTTTGATGGAGAACGGATTTCCGGAAAGGCGCTAAAAAAACAAAAAAACAACTTCTGTTTTTAATCTGTTAAGAAATCCGGTAAAAGCAGGATACAAATTATTAATCAGCATGTCTGAATTATTAAAAACACAAGAAGACTTTTTGAACAACTTCAACTGGAACAACTACCAAGAAGGTATCGACGCCGTTGATGAGACAAACTTGAAGGAATTCGAGGAACTCGTTTCAAAAACCTTCATCGCAACAGATCAGGAAGAAGTAGTGGACGGAACAGTCGTGAGAATGACTGACCGTGACGTAATCGTCGACATCAACGCCAAATCAGAAGGTGTTATCTCGTTGAACGAATTCCGTTACAACCCGAACCTGAAAGTTGGAGACAAAGTAGAAGTCTTGATCGACGTTCGTGAGGACAAGACAGGACAACTCGTACTTTCTCACCGTAAAGCTAGAACCATCAAATCATGGGATCGCGTTATCAACGCTCATGACACTGGCGAAATCGTAAACGGATTCGTGAAATGCCGCACTAAAGGTGGTATGATCGTGGACGTTTTCGGGATCGAGGCGTTCCTTCCTGGATCGCAGATCGACGTTAAGCCGATCCGTGACTACGATATCTACGTGAACAAGACCATGGAATTCAAGGTCGTGAAAATCAACCACGAATTCAAGAACGTCGTAGTATCGCACAAAGCGCTTATCGAGGCTGACATCGAAGTACAGAAGAAAGAGATCATCGGGCAATTGCAAAAAGGTCAGGTACTCGAAGGTGTCGTTAAAAACATCACTTCTTACGGAGTATTCATCGACCTTGGAGGCGTTGACGGACTTATCCACATCACTGACCTTTCTTGGTCACGTATCAACCACCCAAGTGAAGTTCTTGAACTAGACCAGAAATTGAACGTCGTAATCCTTGATTTCGATGACGAGAAAACTCGTATCCAACTTGGTCTTAAGCAATTGAACGCTCACCCATGGGATGCTTTGAGTCAAGAGCTTAAAGTTGGTGACAAAGTGAAAGGAAAAGTTGTCGTTATCGCTGACTACGGTGCTTTCATCGAAGTTGCTGAAGGCGTTGAAGGACTTATCCACGTTAGCGAAATGTCTTGGTCTACGCACTTGCGTTCGGCTCAGGATTTCGTGAAAGTTGGCGACGTCGTCGAAGCTCAAATCTTGACTTTGGATCGTGAAGACCGCAAAATGTCACTTGGTATCAAGCAATTGACTCCAGATCCATGGACCGACATCACGTCTAAATACCCTGTAGGTTCTAAACACACAGGTATCGTTCGTAACTTCACAAACTTCGGTGTATTCGTAGAATTGGAAGAAGGAATCGACGGATTGATCTACATCTCTGACCTTTCTTGGACTAAAAAAGTGAAACACCCTTCAGAATTCGTGAACGTTGGTGACAAACTTGAAGTTGTCGTATTGGAACTTGACGTAGACGGACGCAAATTGTCATTGGGTCACAAGCAAACACAACCAAACCCATGGGATAAGCACGAAGCTGCCTTTGGAGTTGGAACCCTTCACGAAGGGACGATTGCTGAGATCGTTGATAAAGGAGCGACAGTTGACTTCGGAGATGACGTAGTTGCGTTCATCCCTGCGCGTCACCTTGAAAAAGAAGACGGCAAGAAACTTAAGAAAGGTGAAACTGCCCAATTCAAAGTAATCGAATTCAACAAGGAGTTCAAGCGCGTGGTTGCGTCTCACACTGCTACTTTCCGTGAGGAAGAGGAGAAGAACGTTCGCCAGTCGCAAGAAAGCTCGAACAACAACAACGCTTCGGCGCCGACGTTGGGAGACAACAACGACATCCTTGCCGGTTTGAAAGCTAAAATGGAGAAGAACGAGAAGAAATAATTTCTTTTCGCCTTAATAATAAAGCCTCGTAGAAATACGGGGCTTTTTTTTTTGACGCAACCATTTAAAGAAAAAAACGTCTACCAATCACAACGCTTCGAATTATGTTAACTGTTCAATATTCCAATCGTAAACTATAGTTATGAAAAAATCTTCATTGTTATTTACCTGACATTCTTTAGTGGTCTTGTCTCAGAAGCCCAGGTTGTTTCTCTCCCAACCAATTTTAAGGCAAAACTGCTTACAGCTTCGGACGAGACTTATATGGCAAAAGACGTGAATGGAACCTGGGTTTCAATCGACACGAATTCTGACGGGCAAATCCAAGTAAACGAAGCCATCGCGATATACTATCTCGATGTTTCCGGCTCATGGGGGGATTCAGGCCCTGGTGCCGGTAATATGTCGGGCATTGAAGCATTTGCAAACCTGCGAACGTTGAAGTGCCGAGGTGTGACGAACGTGATAAATTTTAACATTAGTGGGCTTGCGAATCTGATCGAGATGGATTGCTCCAATATTACCGGCATCCAGTCGTTGGATTTTAGCGGGCTTACCCAATTGAAAAAACTCTCGTGTACCGGAAATCTAATCCAACAAATTGACTGCAGTGATTTGGTGCAGCTAGAGGAATTAAACTGCGGCGGAAGCGGCCTCACATCTTTAAATATCTCCAATATTCCGTCACTAAAGATTTTAAGATATTCCAGCAGCCCGAATCTGCCATTACCCGATTTTTCGCAACACTCTACGCTCGAAGAGTTAGATTGCTCGGTTAACAATTATGTTTCATTGGATGTTACCATGCTTGCGAATCTAAAGAAACTCAGATGTGGCGGCAACGGTCTCGTTTCGCTGAATATGAGCGGTTTAAGTCAGCTGGAACATCTTGATTATTCCTACAGTCCGCAACTGCCGGATTTAGCACTCTCTTCCTGGCCAACCCTGAAACGTATATATTGTAAAAATAGCGGCCTTAGTCAGCTCGATTTGGCTGGTCTGGACGAACTGGAGATATTGCAATGCAATAATAACCAGTTTGCCTCGCTAGACCTCGAAGGAAAAGTACAATTAGTCCACCTTGAATGTAGTAATAATCAATTGACCGAACTTGACCTGAGCGATTGCGTTTCCCTGAAACGGCTTTTCTGCAACGACAATAATTTGACGTCGATCGATGTGGGCAACAGCCCTGAAATGGAGGTATTTTTTGCCAATAATAACAACCTGCAATCGATTTTTGCACCGACAATGCATATCATAACGAACGGTATTTCGGATCTTATGTTTGACGGGAATCCTGACATAAGTTATATATGTGTACCAGAATCCCTTTTTGCCTATATAGATAATAAGCTCAATTATTACGGGATTGAAAATTGCGAAGTGAATTCCTATTGCTCGTTCACGCCTCTAGATGCCTCATACGCCCTTACCGGCGTCCTTCGTTATGATTATGAGATGAACGGTTGTGACGGCTCTGACGATTATGCGAATTTTGTTCGCCTGAGTCTGACAGATGGCACTCAAACCGGCATCTCCCTCTATAATCAAGATACGTTTAACATACCATTGCCTGCAGGAAACCACACCTTGACGCCAATCTTGGAAAACCCTGAGTATTTTTTGGTATCGCCAAGTTCGGTCAGTGTGGTTTTTCCTGATGAGGAAAGTCCGTTACAACATGATTTCTGCATTTCCCCGAATGGTACGTTCCCTGACCTTGAAGTCCTGTTGTTTTCGAGACATGTGTGTCTTCCTGGAGAAACGATAACTTATCAATTGCTCATCAAGAATAAAGGAACGCAGGATCAATCAGGCACGGTACATTTGCAATATGACGAGTCTGTATTGGATTTTGTGGATTCCGATATTGCCTTAGCTACACAATCTGCGGGTGATCTTGTCTGGGATTTTGAAAACCTTGAGCCTTTCGAACGCAGATTGATCACGATCAAGTTCCATCTTAATTCACCTATGGATACACCTCCATTGAACGGAGGCGATATTTTGAATTACACGGCCACGATATCATCAACACTTAGCGATACGCAACTACAGGACAATACGATCGTTTTTCATGAAACAATTGCCAATTCTTACGACCCGAATGATAAGATATGTATCGAAGGACAGGTTGTAGGTCCTGAAATGGCCGGCCAGTACGTGCATTATGTGATCCGATTCGAAAATACGGGTGACGCGAACGCTCATAACATTGTCGTCAGGGATGTCATCGACACAACAAAATACGATATAGAAACTCTTATCCCTATGGTTTCCAGCCATAATTTCGAATTCCGTGCCATAAATGAACGTGTTGAATTTATTTTCAAGAATATCGACCTGCCTTTTGCGCCTGAGAGCAACAATGGGTTCATTGCATTTAAAATCAAGACCAAACCTACCTTGACCGTTGGCGACACTTTCAGCAATTCGGCTTCGATTTACTTCGATTACAATTTCCCTGTTGTAACCGAACCCGCTATTACTGTTATCCAAACTTTGCAAACAGCCGACTTTGAGTTTTCAGAACATTTTGTGTTGTATCCGAATCCATCCGGCAAAGAAATACGCATCGCCTCCAAAGATAATGCGGCGCTCAAATCGATCAGTTTCTATAACGCGCTCGGACAATTGGTGCTGACAAATGTAAGCCCACAGACCGATGCCACGATTGATGTGTCGACTTTATTGCAAGGACAGTATTATGTAAAAGTTTTTTCTGAAATAGGTACGTCGGTTACCAAGTTCCTTAAAAATTAGTAAGATAATTTTAAGAAGCCTCGTCAAGTACGGGGCTTTTTTTGTTATTAAAAGTTTAAGAAAAGGGCATTTAAGCCATAGTATCTTATATTTGAGTTCCGACAAAACTACGATATGAAACTTGGGATCCTGCTTACCACTGAAAATCGCCTCTTGAGCGTCGCCGCCATGCTCGACGTGTTCCAAACCGTAAACCGTTTTTACGTAGAGGTCGAACGCGATCCGTTTTTCGAGATCGAATTGTTGTATCAGGACGATTCCAGGCCGTTATTGTATTCGGAATACGAACTGACCAAACCCGACTCCCAGGCGCGTTACGACCTACTTTTGATTCCCGCGTTCAAGCCTGACGCGATGCCGTCCCAGCTCGCCACGAACCGCAATTGGATTCCGTGGTTGCAGAACCAATATGCGAACGGCGCACACATCGCCAGTTTTTGCACGGGCGCGTTTCTTTTGGCGGCGACCGGTTTGCTTGACGGAAAGCCCGCGACCACGCATATCAACGCCGAATACGCATTCGCCTCGGCATTTCCAAAAGTCCTTGTCCAAGCCGACGCCGTCGTCACGGAGCAAGATCGCATCTTCACGAGCGGCGGCGCCACGAACAGTTTCCATTTGATGATCTATTTGATCGAGAAATTCTGCAGTCGCGCGGTTGCCGTTCGGACGGCTAAGATTTTTTCAGTCGATATCGATCGTAAACAGCAAAGTTACTTTGGCACTTTTCTGCCGATTGAAGATCACGGTGATTCGCTCGTGAAACAGGCGCAGCTTGAAATCCGCAAGAATTTCCGGGAAGCGAACACGATAGAGGAAATCATCGTCGATGTTCCGTCGAGTCGCCGCAACCTCGTACGCCGGTTCAAACAGGCCACGGGAATCACTCCGATCGAATATCTTCAAAAAACACGTATCGAAGCCGCAAAGCAAATGCTCGAGCAATCGCGACACAGCGTGCTCGAAGTCATGCTCGATTCGGGTTACAACGATTTGAAATCCTTCAGGACGTTGTTCAAGAAAAACGTCGGGATGACGCCGACGGCTTATAGAGACAAGTTCAACGCGATACAATTCTGATTGCATAAGATTTTCACTTCTGCCAAAACAAATGAAATTCGAAAGAAAAGCAAGAATTTTCGTCTTTTTTTGAGTTCTTTTTTCGGAAATTCAATTTTTTGACAGCGTAAATTTTTAAATCCTAAATTCGAATGTCACAATATCCAATTCGTTGATTTTTCGTGATTTATTGTGTAGATTGCTGCTTTCGAAATCAATCACAACACAATATATAATGGGGAAAATTACTTTGTTGCTACTTTTTGCGGTCTCAGGCTTCGCGCAATGCGTCACGGGTGTATCGACCGGGGTTTTTCATGGCGCAGTCATATTAGACAACGGCACTTTGCACACTTGGGGCGGAGCTATGAATGACTGGGGAATGCTCGGCCAGGGAAACGTAAGTTATATTTATGAACCCACTCAGGCCGGTAACCAGACAAACTGGGCCAAAGTTTTTACCGGTGCGCTGACCACATTCGGCATCAAGACGAACGGAACATTATGGGGAACAGGCTGCAACGAACAAGGTGATTTGGGCATTGGAACATACGGGCCTTCCAACGTATCCAAGGTATTCGTACAAGTTGGCACGGCTACCAACTGGAAATCGGGGTCGGGAAGCAGCGATCACACCGTAGCCGTAAAAACCGACGGCACGCTTTGGGCTTGGGGAAGCAATACGTACCGCCAACTTGGCGACGGAACCACAACTAGCCATTACACGCCGAATCAGGTCGGCAGCGAGACGAATTGGAAAGATGCAGTTGCGATCCATCACGCGACGATCGGCGTGAAAACAAACGGCACGCTTTGGGGTTGGGGAAGCAATGGAGCGGGAGCCATAGGGCAATTTACGGGAATCGGAAGTTCGAGCGTACCGTTGCAGATCGGTACCGATACGAATTGGTCAGCAATCGCATCAGGTGCTTACAGTCTTCATACGCTTGCACTCAAAAATGACGGCCGACTGTACGTTTTCGGGGGCGCGTGGTCAAGCGGCGTCGGGGCTTTGGGATTGGGGCCGCAGATCACATTTATGTCCTTTCCCGTGCAGATAGGTACCGATTCGGATTGGGCGAAGATCAGCGCCTATTTCAACACCTCGTTCGCGATCAAAACTGACGGTACACTTTGGGGCTGGGGACAGAATAATTTAGGGCAGCTCGGCGACGGTACGACCCAGGACAGGAATGTTCCCACGCAGATCGGGACCGACAGCGATTGGGTTTCAGTACATGCCGGATATAATCACACGGTTGCGCAAAAAGCCGATGGCAGCGTTTACGCTTGGGGACAAAATTCGTCAGGCCAACTCGGTATCGGAACCGCGCCCGATTCACACGTTCCGGTTATGGTAATCAATTCGTGTTCGTTGCATGCGACGGAATTTTCGTCAAGCGAGTTCATCTTGAGTCCAAATCCAGCGAGTGAAAGTTTCGGATTTCGCGCGGGCAACGCGGCCATTTTAACGAATGTTTGCGTTTACGATCTTTCGGGCAGATTAGTAAAAATGCTAGCCGGTTTCCAAAGTTCGGATACGACCGTCGACATTCACGATCTCGCATCAGGGATTTACAATGTAGTGGCAACCACGGCGTCGGGCACGACATCGACACACAAACTCGTAAAGGAATAACTTTAAATTAGATACGAAAATCCCGTTATTCACAGCGGGATTTTTCAGTTAAAATATGCTGCAATACGGCGTATGTTAAGATTCTCTGCAACTTTCACTACTTTTAACGGTAATCTAAAATCATCGTTTTGACCTCTCCATATTCTTATTCGGCCGGACCGTCGGATATTCCGTTGCTCGGACAAACCATCGGGCAAAATCTCAAAGAAATCGCCTCGAAGTTTCCCAACCACGAAGTACTTGTTTCGAATTCCCATTCGTATCGCGCGACATATTCGGAATTTCTGGAGCAGACTTCGATCCTCGCAAAAAGCCTGTTGCAAAAGGGAATGGGCAAGGGCGACCGCGTCGGGATTTGGGCACCGAACCGTCCCGAATGGGTTTTGTTGCAATATGCGACGGCTCGCATCGGCGTGATATTGGTCAACATCAATCCGGCGTATAGGTCGAGCGAACTCGAGTTCGTGCTTAATCAGTCGGGCATTAAATTGCTCGTTTCGGCGTTGACATTCAAGACGAGCGATTACAAGCAGATGGTCGAATCGGTTCAGGAAAACTGCGAGGAATTGCAGGAAACTTTATATCTCGACAGGGATTGGATTGATTTTTTAGCTGTAGGAGATTCGATATCCGACGAAATTTTGGAAACCTTCGAAAACTCGGTTCAATTCGATGAACCTATAAATATCCAATACACGTCAGGCACAACAGGATTCCCAAAAGGCGTTACGCTCACACACCACAATTTGCTCAACAACGGCTATTTCATCGGTGTTCGTTTGAAGTATTCCGAGAACGACCGCGTGTGCATTCCCGTTCCATTTTACCATTGTTTCGGAATGGTGATCGGGAATTTGTGTTGCACGTCACACGGCGCCTGTATCGTGATTCCGTCCGAAAGTTTCGAACCTGCGACGGCATTGCGCACGGTCCAGCAAGAGAAATGTACGTCGCTTTACGGCGTTCCGACGATGTTCATATCTGAATTGTCGCTTCCCGATTTTGACTCATACGACCTTTCCACTTTGAGAACGGGCGTCATGGCAGGCTCGCCTTGTCCCGTTGAAATCATGAAACAGGTACAGTCGCGCATGTTCATGAAAGATGTTTCGATTTGTTACGGAATGACCGAAACGTCGCCCGTTTCAACCCAAACCGTCATCGGGGCGCCGTTTGAGAAACAGGTCGGAACGGTCGGGACGGTCCAGGATTATCTGGAAATAAAGATCGTCGACCCGACAACGGGCGAAATCGTACCCAGGAATACGGCTGGAGAGTTGTGTACGCGCGGTTATTCGGTCATGCTAAAATACTGGAACAATCCGCAGGCGACGGCGAGCGTCCTCGATGAGGCGCGTTGGATGCATTCGGGCGATATGGCGGTGATGGACGATGATGGTTACATCAATATTTCAGGACGCATCAAAGACGTGATCATCCGCGGAGGAGAGAATATTTCCCCTCGCGAGATAGAAGAATTCTTTTACGGACACGAATCGATCGAAGACATTCAAGTGATCGGCGTTCCTGATGAAAAACTCGGCGAAGTCGTCATGGCGTGGATAAAATTAAAATCCGGCAATAATTTGACCAAGGATGAACTAAAATCCTATTGCAAGGATCGCATCGCACATTATAAAGTGCCAAAATATTGGAAATTTGTCGAGAGTTTCCCGATTACGATCACGGGAAAAGTGCGCAAGGGAGAAATGCGTGAGATTTCGATCGCGGAACTCGCACTCGAGCATTTACTGAACATCAAAACGTCTTAAAAAAGTTAGCCGCGAACTCGCGAATTTCAATCTGATTGCACAGACGTATTCGCGACTTCGCGGCCAAAGTTCACTGCCTAAAGCATAAAAAATTACTTCAAACTCCCGACCATATCCTCAGGTTTTACCCAAGCGTCAAAGTCTTCTGGGGTAACGTATCCCAAACGCACGGCTTCGTCTTTTAGCGTCGTTCCGTTTTTGTGTGCGGTCTGCGCGATCTCGGCCGATTTGTAATACCCGATTTTAGTATTCAACGCGGTTACCAACATTAGCGAATTGTCAACCAGTTCCTTGATGCGTTTGTGGTTCGGTTCGATGCCTTGCGCGCAATGTTCGTCGAACGAGACACAGGCATCGCCAAGCAAGCGCGCCGACAGCAGGAAATTCGCGGCCATGACCGGTTTGAAAACATTGAGTTCGTAATGGCCTTGCATGCCGCCGACCGAGATCGCGACGTCGTTCCCCATGACCTGGGCGCAAACCATCGTGAGCGCTTCACATTGCGTCGGGTTTACTTTTCCGGGCATGATCGACGATCCGGGCTCGTTCTCGGGAATTAATATCTCGCCGATTCCGGAACGCGGACCTGAGGCCAACATGCGGATATCGTTCGCGATCTTGTTCAACGAAACCGCCAATTGTTTCAAAGCGCCGTGCGATTCCACGATAGCGTCGTGAGAGGCGAGGGCTTCGAATTTGTTCGGGGCCGTTACGAATGAATGACCTGTGAATTTCGCGATGTATTCTGCGACTTTGACGTCGTAGCCGGCAGGAGTATTCAATCCTGTTCCGACTGCGGTTCCGCCAAGCGCGACTTCTGAAAGATGCGCCAATGTATTCTTGACCGCTTTTATGCCGTAGTTCAATTGGGCGACGTAACCTGAAAGTTCCTGCCCGAGCGTAAGCGGCGTCGCGTCCATCAGGTGCGTGCGGCCGATTTTCACGACATTCATGAATTCGGTTGATTTCGCCTGGAGCGTATCGCGTAGTTTTTCGACTCCCGGAAGCGTGACTTCGACGACCGCTTTGTAGGCCGCGATGTGCATTCCCGTTGGGAAAGTATCGTTAGACGATTGGGATTTGTTCACGTCGTCGTTGGCTTTCACGACCGCTTCACCTTCACCGATCTTGAATCCCGCGAGCACCTGGGCGCGGTTCGCGATGACTTCGTTCACGTTCATGTTCGACTGCGTTCCTGAACCAGTCTGCCAGATGACAAGCGGGAATTCCGATTCGAGTTTGCCTGCGAGGATTTCGTCGCACACGGCTGCGATCGCATCGCGTTTCTCCACCGACAAAACGCCGAGGTCGTGATTCGCGTACGCTGCGGCTTTCTTAAGATAAGCGAAACCTTCTACGATTTCCTTCGGCATCGAGCCTGACGGACCGATCTTGAAGTTGTTGCGTGAACGTTCGGTTTGGGCGCCCCAGTATTTGTCGGCCGGGACTTTTACTTCGCCCATGGTGTCTTTTTCTATTCGGTATTCCATTGGTTGTTTAACTGTTTAATGGTTTAACTGTTTATTTGTTGATTCGTTGATTTTATTTCGCTGCGCTCCATACTGTTCGGCTGCGCCTCGGGTGTTGATTTGATTTATTGCCTCCCGTCGATGTGGTCGTTACTAATTGGGCTTCCGATCTTCCAAACCAAAAACTTCCGAACTTCCCATAGCAGCCCCGATTGAAGCGGCAGCCTTTTGCGGCGGAAGCGCATTTTTTGCCGACGTTTGGCGGCGACCGAAGGAAGCCCGTCAAACAAGTGCAAAAAAGCGATTCTGCTCAAAAGCTACAGCGGAAAGCGGGAAATGCTGCCCAAAAAAATAGCGTCCCAAAAGTACGCATAAATGTTTTTTTATAAAAATGTATTCGCCAGTTGGTCGGGAAAAATACTATTGTTACATTTGCGTATAATTCAAAAAATTCCGGAAAACATGTTTGAATTTCAACAGTACTTAGGTTTCTTAATGTTCCTGTGTATTTTCACTATCGGCTTCTGGCTTATGATATTCCTTGTCAACTTCGTATTTTACTGGGTTGCAGGAGCGAGCTGGGAACTTTGGAAAGAAAAACGCGCCGCTAGGAAAGCAAAGTCAGAACAATCGGCAATCTAGAAGCTGGTTGAAGAAATTAAAGGGAAGTTTGCGCTTCCCTTTTTTGTTGGCTGTAAGTGAGTGTTTGTTTGCACTTTTAAAGTTTACTACATGGTTTTTTTTTACAGTTAAGATAGTTGAGAAAGTTAAGCGCTCCTGCACAGTAAACGTATCGGTTCGGTTTTGATTTGAAAAATCATGACTATTTATAAGAAGTCAGAAGTTCAGTATTCCGCACGCCCAAAACCTTTCAATTGAATTAATGGTAAAAAAAAAGCGCCGGACAAATCCAGCGCTCATATTCTAACGGTTACCCGGGGAATTCCTCGTTTCCGCCGCCATCGTTTCCACGCGGACGTTCTTCGCGCTCCGATTTCTTCTTGTTGAAACGGTATGTGAGTGAAAATGTCACCTGACGCACTCGCCATTGCATTTCGCTGTACGACTCCAAAACTCCCGGTAAATAGGTTTCGGTGATGCGCTTGCGTGAGTTGAAAACGTCCTGGACGTTCAACGCAGCCGTAACCTTATCCTTCAAGAAATCCTTGCTGAAACCTAGGTTCATGCTCGGTACGCCGCGGCTTTCACCTTGGGCGTTCTTTTGCGGGCCGTTGTAGTTGAAGTTGGTCTGCCAGTCGATTTTCAATGGCAACGTCACTTTGGACGTCAGACGCGTCGACCATGAGTACGCGGTGTTGTCGAGGTTTTCAAGGATCGTTTCGGTCGTGCCGTCTTCGTTCGTTATCGTATAGGTGTAATCGCCGACGGTCTGGTTTCGGAAGAAGTTGAAGTTACTGTTCAATTTCCACCATTTGAAAGGCGAGTAGTTGAACGTGAATTCAAACCCGAAACGGTATTCGTCGCCCAAGTTCACAGGCGTTGAAAGGATAACCGGCGTGAGCGGGCTGTCGGGCGTTACCTGCGCCAGATCTCCGGATTCGCGTCGGATGACCTGGAATGAATCTTTCGTGTGGTTCAAATACATCGAGGTGCTGAACGTGAGTTTCTTCCAGCGCTTCAAATAACCGACGTCGAACGCATCGCTGAACGACGGGTTCAAATCAGGATTTCCCTGGAAGATGTTGATATTGCTCGAATAGTTCGAGAACGGGTTGATAAAACGGCCGCGCGGGCGTGAAATGCGTCGGCTGTAGCTCAGGGAGATGTTGCTTTCCTCGGCCAATTCATACGTCAAAAAAGCGCTCGGGAAGAAATTGTTGTAGCGTTTGTTGTTGAAATCCTGGGTGAAAAGTTGGTTCACGTCGATGTTCGAATCTTCCCAACGAAGGCCGAGCAAATACGAGAATTTATTGATTTTCGAACCGTATTGGACATACAACGCATTCACTTTTTCCTTGTATTCGAGTTTGTTCGTGTAACGCGAATCCGAATCGTATACACCTGTGTCTTCATTCAAAAGTCCGACGAAATAATCAGTGAGCAAACGGTTGTACTCGCCTTTGAAACCGGCTTCGAACTGGCTGTTTTTCCCAATCGGCAACACGTAATCGGCCTGGATCACGTTGCGGTTCTGCTCCTGGATGTTGCGCGTGCTCTCGGCTCCGTAATTGATTTCAGAAAAATCCTTGTCGTCGTTGATCGAGAACGACCCGTTCAATGTCAACTTGTGGCCTTCTTTCTTGAAGTCTTTCACGATCGTGGTCGAATATTCGTAGTTCTCGCTGTTTCCATCCTGATCGTTGAAACGCGTGTCGACACCTGTGAAAACGCGGTTTGCGTCGTAGTTGAAGTACTTTACGATTTCAGGATTCTCGTTCGTATTTCGGCGCAGGTTGATCGCATTCGTCCACGTCAGGCTTTTGTCGAGATACCAGTCGAACCCGAAGTTGGAGTTGTATCCTTTGCTCAATCGGTCGTTCGTGCGGCGCTCGTTTATGTAACCCGTCGTGTTGTTGTCGTCGTCGAGATAACGCGTGTCGTTCAACATGTTTCCGGGACTCAATCTGTAGTTGTAACCCGTTGTCGTGAAAACGTTTATGTCTTTCGACTTGAAGTTCAGGTTACCTGACAATCCGTAATTATCCGGATCTCCGACGGTACCGATGAATGTTCCGTTTATGCCTTGGTTTTTTCCTTTTTTCAAGATGATGTTCAGCAAACCGCCGCCACCTTCAGAATCGTAACGCGCCGATGGATTCGTGACGACTTCGACCTTTTCGATCGCGTCGGCGGGAATGATGCGCAAGGCTTCGGTGATGTTGATCGCATTCGAAGGTTTTCCATCGATCAGGATACGCACATTTTCGTTTCCTCGAAGGCTGATGGTTCCGTCCTGGTCGACTGAGACCGATGGAATATTGTCGAGAACGTCGCTCACGGTTCCGCCTTTTACCATCAAATCCTGTCCGACGTTGTAAACTTTCTTGTCGAGTTTGATTTCGACCGTCGTTCTTTCGTTTCGGACGACGACTTCATTCAAAAGCTGGGAATCCTCAGACAGCTCGACGCTTCCTAGATTTGTGTTTTCAGTGATAGCTTTCCCCGTCATCACGAACGATTTGAAGGAAATGAATTCGAAACTGATATTGTATGTCCCAGCGGGAACTTCAACCGAGAATTCACCTTTCGGATCCGTGATTCCGCCTGCTACAGGTTTCGGATTGTCGGGCAACGTAAAGGTTACGGTCGCATATTCGAGCGGTTGCTTGGTTGTCTTTTCAACGATTTTTCCCGTGACTTTGACTTTTGGACCGGCTTGCGCGAAACTGCTTAAAGAAGTTATGGAAAGCAGCAAGGCGAAAACCCATTGTAATTTTTTCATGAAAGGTAAATTTATTCGGCGTTCGAGTGCAAAATTAGACTTTGGTTTAGCGGTTGTTTCATAAAGGTTTGTTAAAAGGGCGCACTTGTTCGCGATGCGGCTTCCGGCTTTCGACTTTACAATTAGATGACGTCATGACCTGATAACTTCGGCCGCTTTTTCTAAAGGACGTGCGACAACCGCTTTGTCCCCTTTGACGACGATTGGTCGCTCGATGAGTATCGGATGTTTCACGAGGATGTGAATTATTTCGTCGTTTGTGAGTGTTTCGTTTTTAAACGGCTGCCATTCAGGTTCTTTGGTTCGGACGATTTCGATGGCTTTTACGCGCAGTTTCTTTAAAAGCGATTGGATCTCGCGGAATTTTGGTTTTGTCTTGAGGTATTCGACGATCTCGTACCCGACTTTTTCGTCGTCCAAAAACGCCAGACATTCGCGGGATTTCCCGCAACGCGGATTGTGATAAACTTGTATCATAAAAATATCCCTACATGAAATCGGGAGCGCAAAATTAGATTAATTTAGTAGATATAACGAACCAAACAATTTTCAATGTTTATAGAACAAGCTTACAAAGGCGACAATACGCCGTGGAAAGTGCTTTTGACCGCCGCGCTGACAACAGGAATTTTCGTCATCAATTTCGTTTTCGTATTCTTTTTCACGACGCCCGAGGAAACGGCCCAGATGTACGAAATGATCAAGAACCTGCCCAAGAATTTTTCACTGGTCGCCAACCTGCTTCCGTTTTTATTTTTGCTCGGCTTGCTGTTCCTGATGGTTTACGTGTTGCACAAGCGCAGCATTTTATCGTTGACGACATCGCGCAAAAAAGTCGATTTCGGTCGCGTATTGATGGGGTTTTCGGTGATCACGATCATCACTATCGCGGGATTCGCGGTTTCCTATTACATCGACAGTTCGAACATTGTGTGGAATTTCGACCCGTTTAAGTTTACGGTTCTGGTCATCATAAGTTTGTTGCTTTTTCCTGCGCAGATCGCGTTCGAGGAATATTTGTTCCGTGGTTACTTGATGCAGCAGATCGGAATCGCTTCGAAGAGCCGAGCGTTGCCGTTTATCGTGACATCGGTTATGTTCGGGCTTTTCCACAGCGCGAATCCCGAGGTTTTCGAATTGGGCTTCGGCGTGATGGCGTTTTACATCGGAACAGGATTCTTATTGGGTATCATGACGCTGATGGACGAAGGTCTGGAGCTCTCACTCGGCTTTCATTTGGGCAATAACCTCATGGCTGCATTGCTCATCACTTCCGATTTTACGGCGCTCCAGACCGACGCGATGTTCCGATATACGAAAATGGAAGACAACAGCGGAATGCTTACTGAAATGATCGTGTCGATTGCGATCACATATCCGCTAATTTTATTAATTTTAGCTAAACGCTACAAGTGGACGAACTGGCGTCAGAAACTCTTCGGAAAAGTAGCCGACTTCACGATTATCCAACCTAAAACCGACGCAGCATGACACATATCCCGACTTACAACAACGTGCATCACCGCTTCCTTTTGAACGGTTTTCACCTCGATCGCGACGATCTGTTGCGCGTGGCCTACAGTTTTATCAAGGAAGGCGACGAATATGAAAAGCACTGCGGCTTGTTCCTGCTCGATTGGTTCGACGACAAGGACGATATCGAGATCAATACGTCAGGAACTACGGGAACTCCCAAGATCATCAAAATCGATAAACAGGCGATGGTGAATTCGGCGTTGGCGACGGGCGATTTCTTCGATCTTTCTCCGGGAAATAAAGCGTTGCACTGTTTGCCGACGAAATATATCGCGGGAAAAATGATGTTCGTGCGCGGTTTTATCCTCGGGCTTGACATGGATTTCGTGGCACCGAGCGCAAATCCGCTTAAGAATAACGACCAGAAATACGATTTCGCGGCCATGGTTCCGCTTCAGGCCGAGAATTCGATCGCCGATTTGGGCAACATCAAGAAACTCATAATCGGAGGCGCGAAAGTAAACGCCCAGCTCGAAAAGAAACTCGAAAAGTTACCCACCGAGATTTACGAAACCTACGGAATGACTGAGACGATCACGCATATCGCCGCCAAACGGGTAGGGGAAAGCGCCTTTACGGTTTTGCCTCATGTGACGATCTCGTATGACGACAACAATTGCCTGGTCATCCATGCGCGCAGGATTTCAGGCGATGTGATCGTCACGAATGATCTCGTCGAATTGGTCAATGAAAGCCAGTTCGTGTTCTTGGGCCGACGCGACAATATCGTGAACTCCGGCGGAATCAAATTAATCCCGGAGCAGATCGAGGCCAAGTTGTCGGAAAAGATCAAGCAACGGTTTTTCGTCGCAGGTGAACCTGATGAATCCCTTGGGGAAAAATTGGTTTTGTTTGTTGAAGGTGAGGAGTTTTCGCTGCCTGATGATTTGTTTTCAGGTTTAGGAAAATATGAAAAACCGAAGGAAGTTCGATTTGTGGCTCAATTTTCAGAAACGGGCAGTGGGAAGATTAAACGGAGGGAAACGTTTAGTGAGAAATAATATAATTTTTTCTGAACAGTTGAGATAGTTTAGAAAAGTTAAGCGATTTGGGTTTACTGTTTAGGTTTTTTGGTTAAAAGAAATATGGTTTTTATTATTGTGAATGTTGAGAGCATTGAGTTCATTAAGGAAATCTAACCTTAACAACGCAATGCTCTCAATAATTTAAACTCTTTAGCAGACAGAATTAATCTAAAATTTCAAAATTATTGATTCTACATTTTGAAATAAAAACAACTGAACGTTTAATGCGAAAGATTGGTAACGTTAAAAGTTTCTGATCTTAACTTTTCTCAACTATCTTAATTGTTTAAAAATTTCAGGGTAGGATCAAAACTCAATGATAAATTATTTCTGCATCTTAAAATAATAATCCGCCGAATGTTTCCCGCTGCCGTAAAACAAAAAGAACAAGCAGACCAATAAACAAACCGAAGAAAACAACAAATTCCGCACACTCATTTCAGTCACGAAATTCAACAACACCGCGCAAATCAAAATAGGCAATTGCGCCCAAATCGCCCAACGCGTCAAAAGTCCAAAGATGATCATGATGCCGCCCATCATGTGCGCCGCGGCCACGTAATGGAACACGAACATGCCGCCGTCAAAATTGCTCAACTGCGCGATCACGTCGGCAGTGGCTTGGCTGTTTTTGATAAACAGAACTCCCGTAATGAACAAAAAAGCGCCCAATGCGATACGCAACGCGTCGATTGGATAACTCGTGTGCGCGTTTGCCCATTTGTTCAAGCTTTTTACTCTATCCATAATAAAGTTGTTTAAAATTACTACTCTAATTTACAACTATTTAAAATCAGATAGGTAAAATTAGGGATAATTTAAATTCCTGATGTAGTGATCAAAAAGTATTGGGTCGGAACCTTGATTTCTGAAAGTTTCGCGATTTTAGACAGCGCTTGCTTTTCCTTTGTGGGCTCGAGTCGGAGTTTACGGTCGCCGATCATAATATCGACAGGCATCTCGAACCCATCGACCGCGTTGTCCCACCAATACGCTACGGTTCCGTTTTTTTCTTCGAATGAAAGTACCGGAATTTTCGTCGTACGCAAATACTGATCGAAAACAGGCGTAAGGTTCAAACCGCTTTCCTTGCTGAAAAAGTCGCAGACGGTTTTGGTATCGATGATCTTGTGTCGGTAGGTTTCCGAATATTTAAGCAACATCGCCCACCATTTCGCATCGTCGTTCACGACATGACGCAAGGTGTGAAGCAGCCATGCACCTTTCGGATACATATCGCCCGAACCTTCATTGTTCACGCCGAACTGCCCGATGATCGGCTCGTAATTATGGATGTTGTTGCGGATGCCGTTCATGTATTGGTTCGCCTTTTCATATCCGAGCGTGCATTCGATGTAAACGGCTTCCGAATACATCGTGAAGCCTTCGTGGATCCACATATCGGCGATGTCTTTTGACGTAATGCTGTTCCCGAACCATTCGTGTCCGCTTTCATGGATCGTGATATAATCGAACGTGAGGCCGATACCCGTTCCCGACATGTCGTTTCCGCGATATCCTTTCAAATAACCGTTCCCATACGCTACGGCGCTTTGGTGTTCCATGCCCAAATACGGCGTCTCGACAAGTTTGTAACCGTCTTCGGCGAATGGATATTTCCCGAATTTACTCTGGAAACAATCCATCATCGGCTTCACTTCCTCGAAATGTTTTTTCGCTCTTTCCTTATTATAACTCAACACGTAATAATCGATATCGAGCCCTTTGTAATTGTCATGTATGTGCACGTAATCGCCGATGTTTACCGTAATGTCGTACGTATTTATCGGGCTTTTCACTTCCCAATCCCAACGCGTGTAACCGTTTTTGAGATCCTTCGAACCTTTGAACCGACCGTTGGATACGTTCATCAAACCGTTCGGGACCGCGACCTTTATCGTGGCTCCTTTGTCGGGTTCGTCGGTTTGGGTGTCTTTCACGGGATACCATAAACTCGCGCCGGTTCCCTGGACCGCAACTCCCGCGAACGTCTTGCCGTTGATGTCTTTTTTCCAGTCGAAGCCGCCCTGCCACGGTGCACGCGGTGCTGCTATCGGCGTCCCTGAATAATAAAATCGAAGCGTTTTCTCAATACCTTTTGAAAGCGGTTTCGGAAAGTCAATGAAAACGGCGTTGAATTCGCGCTTGTACGTAAGTTTCTTTTTCTCGAAAACGATGCTGTCGATTTTCATGTTCTCGAACAGATCGATCTGGATTTTGCTCGTCGGTTCGACAACTTTGAATGTGATGTCGTTGAAACCCGTAATCGTTTTGGCTTCAGTATCGATCCTGATGTCGAGGCCGTAATGCTGCACGTCGTAACAAGTACGTTCGGTGCGCAAACCTCCATGCAGCGAATCTTTTCGAGTGAAGCTGTGTTCGGCGAAAATCTGGGCCGACGCGCCCCATGAAACAAACAATAAAATCAAGGCTATTCTCATGTATCGTGTTTTGTAATTGGTGGCGTAATCCCGCGGATTGTTACAACTTCAATAGAAAAATCACTTTTTACCCTGAAGTTCTTCGAGGAATTTGTTGGCTGTCGACGCTGAACCGCGTTTCTTTATGAGTATGTAATTTCCGTCCGAATCGACGGTGACCAAACCTTCACAATCGCGATTTTCGCTGAAGAATGCGTTGTAGACCGTCGCGCCTTCGTCATATTTTATGTACTGGCTTGAAATCCCTTTTTCGAAACACATATAAAGTACTTCGGATTTTACCCATTTCGCTTCTTTTGGTTCAGGTTTGTCGGGCTTGATGAATTTGTACGCGTCGCTCGCACAGTTTGCTTTTGGCTGGTAATAAAAAATCGTTATCACCTTAAGGCTGTCAAGATTCTTTCCGAAATTCTTCGAAAGCGACGACTTCAATTCGCGCAACATCGTGATCGACAGTTTGCCCTTGACTTTTTCCTTGTCGGTAGAAATCGCGGAATCCTGGGCTTGAGCCGAAAGCGCGAAAAATAGGAATAACAATAGCAACTTTTTCATAGTCGTGATTTTAGAACTACGAATTTATTGAATTGAGGTTTAAGTTGGATGTAAATTTGACCAATGTATTTTTTAACTGTTGTTGTTTTTTTCAACAATTAAGGTAGTTAAGGTTAGTTAAGACGGGAACGGGAATTTTGATGTTCTCAATTTATTTGAACCATTAAGATCATTAAGTTCATTAAGATTATTGAGGTCAGTAAATTGAGACTGGGACTTTAATCGTTGTCATTGTACTTTAATTTCGGCCGATTTCTCAATACTCAAATCTCAATACTCAAATCTAAAGACTCAAACCTGAATCACGCCCAAATTAAACTTTTTCTCAATAGGGGCGTGGTTCGCCGCCTCAATTCCCATTGAAATCCACGTTCTCGTTTCAAGCGGATCAATGATTGCGTCGGTCCAAAGACGAGCCGCGGCGTAGTAAGGCGAAACCTGCTCGTCGTAACGCGCCTTTATCTTGTTGAAAAGTTCGGCTTCCTTGGCTTCGTCGACCGTTTCGCCTTTGGCTTTGAGCGACGAGGCTTCGATCTGCATCAGCACTTTCGCGGCCTGGGTTCCGCCCATGACGGCGAGTTCGGCGCTTGGCCATGCAAAGATCAATCTCGGGTCGTATGCTTTTCCACACATGGCGTAGTTTCCGGCTCCATAGGAATTCCCGACGATTACCGTGAATTTCGGCACGACCGAATTCGAGACCGCATTCACCATTTTCGCTCCGTCTTTGATGATGCCACCGTGTTCCGACTTCGATCCGACCATAAATCCGGTCACGTCCTGAACGAAAACGAGCGGGATTTTCTTCTGGTTGCAATTCGCGATGAAACGCGTGGCCTTGTCGGCCGAATCCGAATAGATCACGCCTCCGAACTGCATTTCGCCCTTCTTCGATTTCACGACCTTGCGTTGGTTCGCAACGATTCCGACCGCCCAACCGTCGATTCTCGCGTAACCCGTAATCAGCGTTTGGCCATAACCGGCCTTGTATTCGTCGAATTCCGAATTGTCGACGAGACGTTTTATGATTTCCATCATATCGTATTGTTCGGCGCGCGACTTGGGCAAAATCCCGTAAATGTCTTTTTCGTCCGACAACGGCTTCTGCGGCTTCTCGCGATTGAATCCGGCCTTGTCGAAATCTCCGATCTTCGAGACGATGTTCTTTATGGTGTCGAGCGCGTCCTTGTCGTCTTTGGCCTTGTAGTCGGTCACGCCCGAAATCTCGCAATGCGTCGTTGCGCCTCCAAGCGTTTCGTTGTCGATGGTTTCCCCGATGGCGGCCTTTACCAAATAACTTCCGGCGAGGAAAATGCTTCCGGTTTTATCGACTATGAGCGCTTCATCGGACATGATCGGCAAATATGCTCCGCCCGCGACGCAACTTCCCATGACGGCCGCAATTTGCGTGATGCCGAGGCTGCTCATGATGGCGTTGTTGCGGAATATGCGCCCGAAATGCTCTTTATCGGGAAAGATTTCGTCCTG
The DNA here is from genome assembly GCF_004211145.1 of Flavobacterium sp. GTDB lineage: Bacteria > Bacteroidota > Bacteroidia > Flavobacteriales > Flavobacteriaceae > Flavobacterium. The sequence goes on from NZ_SEBS01000015.1 coordinate 50,131, forward strand.
CATCGGTAAGTACACGCCCGCGCTGTCGACGAGGTAAATGATCGGCAGACGGTTTTCCATCGCAATTTCCTGTGCCCGAAGATTCTTCTTGCCCGTAATCGGAAACCAGGCGCCGGCTTTCACGGTCGCGTCATTTGCCACGACCATGCATTGCTTGCCGCGTATGTAACCGATTTTTACGACGACTCCGCCTGATGGGCAACCTCCGTGTTCGGCATACATTCCGTCGCCCGTAAAAGCACCGATTTCTATGCTCGAGGCTTTTTCGTCGAGCAGGTAATCGATTCGTTCGCGAGCCGTCATCTTGCCCTCGGCATGCAGTTTCTCAATGCGTTTTGCGCCACCGCCCAATTTCACGGTCGCGAATTTTTGTTTTAGGGAAGAAAGTAAAAGCTTGTTGTGGTCTTCGTTCTGGTTGAAGTTCAAGTCCATAATGTCTATTGGCTGTGTGGGCTGAAAAAAAGTTGTAAATTGTTGTGGCGTAAAAGTACGAAATCGTTTGAAATAGCAACCCGGAGTTTTGAATCCCTGCTTAATCGGCGGCTTACATAAAGTTAATATTCGCTTAACATTGGATGTCTACCTTTGCACCATCAAAATCAGCTACATGAACCTGAACAGCATTTTCCAGTTTTTAGTACCAAAAGATAAAAAATTCTTCCCGCTTTTCGAGCAGGCATCGTTCAACCTTATCCTTTTGGCCGAAACGTTGCACGAAGCCATCAATGTCCCCAAAGAACAGCGCGAGGAATACTTCCGCAAGATAGAGGAACTGGAAGCTAAAATCGAAGAAATCACGCATAAAACGCACCTCGAATTAAGCAAGAACTTCATCACGCCTTTCGACCGCGAAGACATACACTCACTCATCAAAGCCATCGACAACGTTGCCGATTACATGCACGGAGCGGCGAGTCGGATGCGTTTGTACCAAGTGGAAAAAATCACGAAATCGATCCGTAAATTGACCGAGATCAACCTTGAGGCGTGTCAACTCATCGGAGTCGGGATCAAGGAACTCAAAAATCTCGAGAACCACAAAAGCATAGCCGACGTCTGTAAGAAAATCAACAAACTCGAAAGCAAGGCCGACACGGTTTTCGACAAAGCGGTTGCCGACATTTTCGAAAACGAAACCGACGCGAAAAACGTGATCAAGTATAAAGAAGTGCTTTCAGCTCTCGAATCGGCGTCGGACAAATGTAAAAGCGTCGCCAACGTTATCGAGCAGATTTCGGTAAAACACTCTTAAATAATAAGTAACAACACTCAGTAATGGATTTGACCTTACTTATTATCATCATTGTCCTTGCGCTTATTTTCGACTACATCAACGGTTTTCACGATGCGGCGAACTCAATCGCGACGATAGTTGCCACGAAAGTACTTACCCCGTTCCAGGCCGTGCTTTGGGCGGCGATGTTCAACTTCGCGGCTTACTTCATCTCGAAGTTTTGGATCGGGGAATTCAAGATCGGAAACACGATCGCGAAATCGGTCGACGAGAATTTCATCACGCTCGAAGTCATTCTCGCGGGATTGATCGCGGCGATCATCTGGAACCTGGTTACCTGGAAATTGGGAATTCCGTCGTCTTCTTCGCATACGCTTCTGGGCGGATTCATGGGAGCGGCTTTGGCTCATGCGGGCGCATTTTCGGCGATCATCAACGGGGAAACCGTCGACGTGATCAATTACGCTAAAGTCGTCCCGACATTCCTTTTCATATTCTTTGCGCCTTTGCTGGGTATGGTCATCGCGTATTTCATAACGATCATCATCCTCAATGTCTGTCGCAAGGCGAATCCGACGAAAGCCGACAAATGGTTCAAGAAACTGCAGTTGGTATCTTCAGCCTTGTTCAGTTTGGGACACGGTGGAAACGATGCCCAGAAAGTAATGGGAATCATCGGTGCCGCGGTCATTTGCTACAAGCTCGACATGGGCGACGCGGCTTTTTTGGCTGCCGATTCGGCCGACCGTTTCAAAATGTTCGTGAACGATGATTTCTGGTGGTGGGTTCCATTGGCGAGTTTCGTCGTGATCGCTGCAGGAACGATGAGCGGAGGTTGGAAAATCGTGAAGACCATGGGTTCCAAGATCACGAAAGTTACGCCTCTTGAAGGCGTGGCCGCCGAGACCGCGGGAGCCGCGACGCTTTACCTGACGGAACATTTGGGAATTCCGGTTTCCACGACACATACGATCACGGGAAGTATCATCGGGGTTGGAATCACGAAAAGGATTTCGGCCGTACGTTGGGGCGTGACGATCAATTTGTTGTGGGCTTGGATCTTGACGATTCCGGTTTCGGCCATTATCGCGGGAATTTTCTATTATTTATTGAAGATTTTTATTTAGAATTTTGGCCGCGAATTCGCGAATTTCATAAGATTCCATCTGAGATTATCCATTTGAGATTAGCGAATTCACGGCAAAAAAAAACATACACCGCAGCGATGCGGTTTTTTTATTCCCGTTTCGTACCTTAGAATAAAATCAAAATCTTGAAAAAATACGTATTGCTGTTCGCGGCTTTGTTTTCAGTATCGGCATTTGCCCAAATCGACGCACTCGTCAGGAATTCCTCGAAACCTCGAACGATGGCGCAACGTTGGGAACTCGATTCCACCTCGACGCGAGGCACATTCATCATCACGCCTTACAAACCGATTTTTTTGCTTCCTGTCCGATGGACGAGCAGCACGAATGAGAAACCGCGGTCAGGAAACGGAAGCGAAGAATACATCGTTCCCGAAGGGCAGGACTATAACAACATCGAAACCAAATTCCAGATCAGTTTCAAGACGAAATTATTGCAGGGCATTTTCTGGAACCACGCCGATCTTTGGGTCGGATATACGCAGGTATCGCATTGGCAGGTTTACAACGGGTCGCTTTCGAGGCCGTTCCGCGAGATCAACTATGAACCTGAACTAATAGTGAACGTTCCGATCAAATTCGATCTTTTCGGGTTCAAGGGCCGAATGGTAGGTGTGGCGTTCAACCACCAAAGCAATGGGAAAAGCCTTCCGTTCTCGAGAAGCTGGAACCGCATCATTTTTCACGCGGGATTGGAAAAAGGACGATGGAGCATTTACGCTCGTCCGTGGATTCGTTTGCCCGATGAGGAAGACGATAATCCGAACATAACCGACGAACTCGGGCGCGCCGATCTCAACGTGATTTACGCGAGTGAAGGGCATGTTTTGTCGCTTATCGGAAGCCACAATCTGAGTTTCGGAACGGCTGTAAAAGGAAACCTCACGTTTTCATGGTCATTTCCCGTCAAAGGGAATTTACGCGGCTATTTGCAGGCGTCGCACGGATATGGCGAAACGCTTATCGATTACAACCACAGGCAGACGACGGTTGGGATCGGGTGTTCGCTGGTGGAATGGCTTTGATAGTTGTGAGATTTGAGTCTTGGGTCTTGAGGTTGAGGCGCTCAAATCTCAATACTCACTACTAAGTTCAATCAACTTTTTTATCGTCTTCCAATTCCTCGACGTCGCCTTGATGTTGAGTTTTTTCTCGAAAACGGCGTTGCTGAGTTTCGTATTTCCGGCCGAATCGGCGTACCACAAATAAATGCGTTTGTCGATCACATGGAATTCATCGCCGCGAAAATCCTGTGATTTCATGACGGCGACATTCGTGACATCGGGAATCGCCGACATAAATCCAACGTACGGCTGCACGGAATCTTCAGGTGTTTTTGCCGCGAAAGGATTGTCGGCCAGCGCTGTTTTCAGTTCGTCGGGCGTCAACACGAACGTCGCGACATCGAACCCGAATTTCTGGAAAATTTTGTTCTTGATGATCATCTCGAGTTTCGCGGGACTGTCGTCGCTCTCGAAAAGAATGTTTCCGCTTTGGATATAGGTCGAAACGTTTGAAAGCCCCAGCTCGACCAATGCCGGGCGTAAGGCTTCCATTTTGATGACGTGATGTCCGCTTACGTTTATGCCGCGGAGTAAGGCAATGTATTTTTTCAACGCTTGAATATGTTATATCTGAAAATAAAATTCGGACCTATCTGTATGGACGACGAAACGTTTTGGTTGCTCACCAAACCGGCACTTGACGAAAATCTCGCCTCGGCCGCAAATCTCTTATAAGCGAACCCTACGCCGGCACCAAACGTATAGGTAGAGGTAAAGATACCAAGATTATTGCTTTGAGTCATCTCTATTTCGTTGTTCAGGACCATACCGTAGTTGAAAACGCCATTTACGAAGATCTGGGAATCGGGCGAAATGAAAAAACGCCATCTCACGCCCAACGGAAACTTCAGCAAATTGTACTTGAGCGTCATGTGCTCGTCCAAAACCGTATTGATGGTATTGGTTTGTTCGACTTTTCCGATCGAATGGTAGGTCGGCTCAAAAATAATCGAGAGTTTACCATTGTTGGTCGGCAAAACATACTCGATTTCAAGCCCGATGCTTACTCCGGATTTAGAAAATGAAAGGTCGCGCGAGTCTACAGGATGGTCGATTTCTCCTTTGTACAGATTGTATCCGACGGCTGGACTAAAGTTTAACACACCTTTTTTGCGTGCGAGTTTTGTCGTGGCGACCGGTTGTTCAGTCGCTGAAGGACTTAAACCGCCACAGGAGTTGATTTCGTCGAAATAGTCGGTAAGATCATCACGGTTATATTTCAGCCTTTCTATTTTCGCCGACTTGTCATCGGTAGCGCAATTCACTTCTGCCTTCAATTGTGTCCTGTACGCAACATTTTCGAGCAATGCATTGTTTTTACCGACATACTTTCTGTAGATCAACTGCTTGATGCTGTCGGCGTCCGTTTTATAGAAAAATAGGTTGACACCGTTATCGTCGTAGGCATAAAGGGTTTCCTTGCCTTCTGACAACACTTTGAGGAAAGCGGTTTTCTTGGTGAATTCCGGGATCCGCGTCCGGGGAAGATTCCCGTGGCGCTTCGTGGCCAGATCCATGTCGACGGTCGCCCGTGTGTATTTGGAAACGCCGTCAATACCGAATTCGGTCACTTTTGCCATTGTCGTCGTTTCAACCGAAGCGTCATCGGTCGTCTTGTATTCGAACGATGTAGGGTTGTTGCTCCAATCGAGATTCTTGATGAGGACTTCTTTTCTTTGTCCGTCATTTTGGATAAAATAGCCTTTTTGAAATGTTGTTTGTGAATAGATAAAAATAGGCAATAGCATGGCGATAGCCAGAATAGCTGATTTCATGATTTCGTTTTATTGGTTTTGGTATACAATGGTAATCAAACCTTTTGGAATATCGACAAGTAAACGGAATATTTCCTGTTAAAATTTTAGTTCGGCAAGAACAGGCAAATGATCCGACGGATACTTACAATCCCTTGAATCACTAAGCACGGCGAACTTTTTAACTTCGATATTCCCCGATGTAAAAATGTAATCGATAAGCAATGTGACGGGCTCGTGAAACTTGAATCCGCTGAACGTCCCGGCCGGCCCAAATGGTTTCGTCTTACTAACGTTGCGCGCGTCATTCAATTCGTTGACGATGCTTTTATAGGCGCCGGTCGTCATTTCGCTGTTGAAATCGCCCGTTAGGATTACGGGAAGTTTTTTGGTGTTTATTTCGTTGATCTTTTGGAGGATGAGCTTCGCGCCGTTCGTACGCGCGACTTCGCCGATGTGATCCATATGCGTATTGAAAACATAAAATTTCTTTTTCGACTTTTTGTCCTCGAACAATCCGTAGCTGCAGATGCGTTCGAGCGCGGCATCCCAGCCTTTTGACATTTTTTCGGGCGTCTCAGACAGCCAGAACGTATTTTGCGAAATCAGTTTGAACTTTTTCGCGTTGTAGAAAATCGCACTGTATTCGCCTTGGGTTTCCGAATTGTCGCGACCGCGCCCAATGTAGGCGTGATCGACCAAAACGCTGTCCAAATATTTGATCTGATGTAATTTTCCTTCCTGGGTTCCGATGAAATCGGCTTCGTTGTACGAAATCTGGTCGGCGAGGAATTCGCGTCGGAACTCCCAATTGTTTTCCCCGTCGCCACCAAAATCCACGCGGATATTGTAAGACATGACTTTTATATTCTGGGCCGAGGCAGCGAATGCAAGTAGAAAAATGAGAAGGAATTTTGGGCGCATGGACAAGTATTTACACAAATATAGCAAGCCGTTGCCAAATCCTGCAACAAAGCCCGCGAATAATATAACCGGTTCCCGAAATCGATTTCTAACTTTAAACTCTAAACAAAAACAACCGAAATTATGGACAGTATCAACAAAAACCAGAAAGAAGATAATTTTAAGGACGTATTCGGCGAAGAAGCCATCGACAAGATCAAGTCGCTTGCAGGAAAAGCGGGTTCGTGCTTCATGTGTACGAAGATTGAAACGGGAAACAGTTTTTCAGCCCGTCCGATGGCGCCCGAAAAAATCGACGACGACGCGAACTTCTGGTTCCTAAGCGCGAACGACAGCCATAAAAATAAAGAGCTCGAAAAAGATCCGGCCGTGCAATTGCTCTTCCAGGGCTCGAGTTACAGCGATTTTCTTTCGATTTATGGACGCGCCGAAATCTCGCGCGACGCACAGAAAATCGACGAACTCTGGGACGCCCAAATGAAAACCTGGTTTACTGAAGGCAAGGATGATCCGAGAATCACCGTAATCAAAGTCGTCCCGACCGAAGGTTACTACTGGGATACGAAGAACGGCATGCTCGTCGCGATGGCGAAACGACTTTACGGAGCGGCAGTCGGGGAGACGTATGACGATTCGATTGAGGGGAATATTCGGCCGTAGTTGCTGTAGGCTGTAGGCTTTAGGCTTTAAGCTTTAAGCAGTAGGCTTCTTTTAAGGTAAGGACGACGAGTTTGTTCAGATTGAAGTTAGTCGTTACGTGATTTGCTTTAGGCTGTATGCTTTACGCAATAGGCTTTCGTGTAAAGTGCGGATGACGATTTCGGTTAATATCTGACAATCTTTTATAAATAGAAAAAGCGGTTTTCAACAATTGAGAACCGCTTTTATTTTTAGTGTATCAGTTTGACATTTCGAATTCGAAACTGCGTCCAAGTTATTTGGAACCGTTGTTGAATCTAGGATACGTAAGGCCTAAAGCTTACAGCATAAAGCCTAAAGCAAAATTAAACTTCTTCCTCCCGTTGCCCCATCATCATCAAGAACGCCTTCAAAAACTCGTCGATCTCACCGTTCATCACGGCGTCGACGTTGCTCGTTTCGTATGAAGTCCGAACGTCTTTGACGAGTTTGTACGGTTGCATCACGTAGTTTCGGATTTGGGAACCCCATTCGATCTTCATCTTTCCGGCCTCGATGTCGTTGCGCTGTTCCTGTTGTTTCTTGAGTTCGATTTCATACAACTGGGATTTCAACATCTGCATCGCGCGTTGGCGGTTGTCGTGCTGTGAACGCGTTTCGGAGCATTGTATCTGGATTCCCGTCGGCTTGTGGAGTAATTGCACTTTGGTTTCGACCTTGTTCACATTTTGTCCGCCCGCGCCCGACGAACGAGCCGTCGTGATTTCGATGTCGGCAGGATTGATCTCGATCTCGATCGTATCGTCGACCAGAGGATAAACATATACCGAAACAAATGAGGTATGGCGTTTCGCATTACTGTCGAAAGGCGAGATGCGCACCAATCGATGCACGCCGTTTTCACCTTTGAGCCATCCGAACGAAAAATCACCTTCAATCTCGAGCGTCACGGTCTTGATTCCTGCGACTTCACCTTCCTGGAAGTTGAGTTCCTTTACCTTGTATCCGTGTTTTTCGGCCCACATCAAATACATGCGCATGAGCATAGACGCCCAATCGCAACTTTCGGTTCCTCCGGCGCCTGCTGTAATTTGGAGTACGGCTGACAGGGAATCGCCTTCGTCGGCGAGCATGTTCCGGAATTCGATGTTTTCGACGTGTGAATTGGCATTTGCGTATGCTTCGTCGAGTTCTTCTTCAGACAATTCGCCTTCACGATAAAATTCGAATGCGAGTTGGAGTTCATCGGCGAGCACGAGCGCTTTCTCGTAATCCTGTACCCAGGCTTTCTTGCCGCGCAGGATTTTAACGAACGCTTCGGCTTCCTTGGCGTTGTTCCAGAAGTTGGGCGCGAGCGTCTTCTCTTCGTCGTTCGCGATCTCTATTTGTTTTCTATCGATGTCGAGGTAATTGCGAAGCGCGTTGACACGTTCTGAAATATCTTTTACCTGTTCGGAATTCGTCATATTTATATAATCTTGTGGCAAAAATACGCAAATAGAAACCTTTTGAAAAGCGTTGTTTCCAATTCGCTGGACGAAGCTCGCAATATTTATTTATCTTTAGGATATAAAACCTACACTATGAAACTCACGAAAATTTTTTTACTCGCTTTTTTTGTTCTAATCGGCAGCCAATCAGCATTTTGCCAGGATTCGAAGGATGTGAAGCACAAACGCAGCTATTCGAAACCCGGAAATCGTCATAAATCGGCGACCCCGAAATTAGTCGACAACAGCGATCTAGTCGGAATCAAAGCGCCCGCGGCTTACCTGAAACTGCAAAGCCGTGGATTCGGGGAAGTCAAGGAAGTCCGCGACGGCGCCAACACGTACAAACTTTTCTTCAACGCCAAATCGTCACAATGTATCAAGACGACGAGCCGTGACGGAAAAATTTCATCGGTAAAAGCGGCCACGAATTGCCAGTGACACATTTTACGAAAATTTTAAATCCTCATATTTCGTGAGGATTTTTTTTTGGCCGTATTTTGCATAAGCCAAGCGGCAACAACAACGAATACTTTATGGAAATAAATCTCGTAAGCGACACGGTGACCAAACCGACACCTGAAATGCTCGAATATATGTTCAAGGCCGAAGTCGGGGACGACGTCTACAAACAAGACCCGACCGTAAACGCCTTGCAGCGAATGGTTGCCAATATCTTCGGGATGGAAGACGCTCTGTTCTTTCCGTCAGGGACGATGGCCAACCAGACCGCGATAAAATTGCATACGAATCCCGGAGAGCAACTCATCGCCGATAAATATGCCCACGTTTTCAATTACGAAGGCGGAGGCGTTTCGTTCAACAGCGGCGTCTCCTGCCATCTTTTGGAAGGCGATCGCGGCATGATCAACGCGCAGCAGGTCGAATCGGCGATCAATCCGCCCGATTTCTATCACAGCCCGCTCACGTCGTTGGTCTGCGTCGAGAATACGACGAACAAAGGCGGTGGCGCATGTTACGACATAGCCGAATTGCAAAAGATCCGTCAGGTTTGCGACAAGCACAATCTGAAATTCCATTTGGATGGCGCGCGATTGTGGAACGCTCTGGTCGCCAAACGCGAAAATCCGAGATTGTACGGTGAAACTTTCCACACGATTTCAGTCTGTTTGTCTAAAGGTTTGGGCGCTCCGATCGGATCGCTTTTGGTTTCAGACAAGGAAACGATCAACAGGGCGCTGCGCATCCGGAAAATCCTCGGCGGCGGCATGCGTCAGGTCGGATATTCGGCGGCTGCGGGAATTTACGCTTTGCAGCACCACGTCGGGCGTTTGGCCGAAGATCACCGACGCGCGAAGGAACTCGGTTACATACTAAGCCAGAAAAATTGGGTACACCAAGTCGAACCGATCGAGACGAACATCCTGATCTTTACGATAAATCCTCGTTTGAACGAGCAGGTTTTCCTTGAGAAATTGAAGCAGAAAAACATCCACATCAGCAGCATGGGACAAGGAAAATTGCGCATCGTCACGCATTTGGATTATCGCGAGGTTATGCATAGTTATGTGGTGGAAACGTTGCAGAAATTGGAATTCTGATGGGACTTTTTGATTTTTTCCGACGGAACTCGGATCATGTCGATTGGGAATCAATCCAAAAATCAAGTGACGTCTATCCAGAAGAAACGATTGCCGTAATCCTGACCAAAACTGAATCGGGAAAAGCGGCGACCGGACAAATAAATACTGCTTACGTAAACTATCCGTACAAAAAGCAATGTGCTTACGATTTGCAGTTTTCGGTTGAAATGCCAAACGAGGACAATCCCGATTTTCCCGATATGATGTCGATTGAGGATTTCTTTCTCGACGCGCTCCGAAAAAAATGTGTCGCGCATCGCGTGTCGCGTGTTACGACCGACTTTGGGTTTATCATGGACGTTTATGTGGACGACGCTCAATCGGCTCAGGAAATTTTGACCGAAATAAATGACAGGGAAAATCTTGGTTTTGAGTTCGGTTGCGGATTCAATTACGACCCGAAATGGAAAGAATACAAACGCGTTCTTAAAACGTTTACCTGATTTGTCGCTTTAAACCAATCACCGAATCGCTGAGCACAAAAGCTTCGTTTTCATCGCGACGATTTGAATATCGCGTCAATACAAGTTCAGATTTGGTAAACCCGTATTTCCAGGCTTCTCCGTTGATCAGCATCGTACGCGAATCATAATTCCATAAGGTTCCGACTCTGGGCCGAACGGAAAAAGTTTTGAGTTTTCCGAAGTTTTCGATGCGCCCGTTTGGAGTGAAGATCACTTTTACATCTCCGTATTTATAAGTTCCCGCGATGAGTTTTCTGTTCAGATAATCGGAAAGCGCTTTGACATCGATTCCTTTTGGGCCGATAATTTTTTCGCTCGCATTGATTTTTATGAATTCTCCTTCGTGCGTATCGATGTTGATAAATGTTTCCAAACGTATCGTGGAATCGTTGACGATGCGGTTTTTTTCGTCTTCAAAATTTCTTTTGGAAATCGTTCCCCAGGTTTTTACTGTTCCGTAGTAGGTTATCTCGTTTTTGGAAACTTTGGCGAGATACTTTTCGGCATAATCATCTTTGTAATTTTCTTTTTCGACGTAGTTTTTGAGAATGTAAATGCCTTCGTCGAAGGTCTGCTTTTTTTGACAGCGGAAAACGAAGAAAAGTGCGAACAGGATGATTAGGTTTTTCATTGGAAAGAAATCGTTCGGCAACTTGACCGCGTTAGGGATACAAGCGAAAATCCTTTTGTAAAACAAAAGATTGCAGCGGTAGCCCGACGGCGCAACTTACTCGTCCAATTTACAAAAAACTTCCATGCGCCGGAACGCCCAAATCTTCATTCTGAAACTTCTCGACCGCAATCTTTCAATCTTTCAATCTTTCAATTATTTAAACAAATCCATCCCCGGAATGTTCGGCATATTCATCTTCGTTACCGCCTCAAGTTCGGCCTCGTTCACTTTTGTCGCTCTTTCGATCGCCTTATTGAGTGTCAAAATCAAATAATCCTCGAGTTGTTCCTTGTCTTCAAGCAGCGAATCGTCGATGCTGATGGACTTGATTTTGCGGTTTGCTGTGATCGTGACCTTGAGCAAGCCGTCGCCGCTTTGCTCGTCAACGAGAACAGTGTCAAGGCGTTGTTTCGTCTCTTCGATTTTTTGTTGGGTTTCCTGCAGTTTTCCCATCATTCCCATTAAGTCTCCAAACATGTCTTTTATTTTTTAAATGCTTGCGAATTTACTAAATTGCAGCTAAACACCCTAGTTAAGAAAAGTTCAAAATCGTGTAAAAACGGTTTCTTTTACGTTAAATTTGCGCGACTCCAAAAAACAAGAAATAAAATGCCGGAACCTTTAAAAGCCCCGATTGCCGCGGTAAAACCTCACCGCCTCGAGATGCACGGGGATGTTCGCATCGATAATTATTATTGGCTCAACGACCGCGAGAATCCTGAGGTCATCGATTATTTGAACCAGGAAAACGACTATTACCAAAAAATGACGGTGGGCCAAGAGCCGCTTCGTGAGGCGCTTTTCATCGAAATGAAGGCGCGCATCAAGGAGGACGACGAGTCGGTGCCGTATTTCTACAACGGTTATTGGTATATCACGCGTTTCGAGACGGGAAAGGATTATCCGATCTATTCGCGTAAGAAGGAAAGTTTGGATGCGCCCGAGGAGATCCTGTTCGATTGCAATGAAATGGCGAAAGGGCACGCGTTTTTCCAGCTTGGAGGCGTGAGCATTTCCCCGAACAATAAATTCGCGTCGTTTGGCGTGGATTCGGTCGGACGCAGGATCTATACGATTCAGATCAAGAATCTCGAGACGAACGAAATTTTCCCTGACGTGATCGAAAACGCCGCGCCGAATTGCGTGTGGGCGAACGATAACGAAACGCTTTTCTTTACACGCCAAGACAAAAAAACGTTGCGCTCCGACAAGATTTACCGACATAAATTGAATACGCCGTCAAGCGATGACGTATTGGTTTTCCATGAAAAGGACGATACGTTCCACGTGGGCGTCCACAAGGAAAAGTCGAAGAAATTCCTCGTAATCAGTTCCTCGAGCACGCTTACGAGCGAATCCAGGATTTTACTGGCCGACAATCCCGAAGGTGAATTCGAGGTGTTCCAAAAACGTGTACGCGGCCTGGAATACAGCATCTCGCATTACGGCGACAGTTTCTACGTGATGACGAACAAGGACGAGGCGATAAATTTCAAGTTGATGAAAACGCCTGAGAATGCCACATCAAAAGAAAACTGGCAGGAACTGATCCCGCATCGCGAGGATGTTCTGCTTGAAGGCATCGACATTTTCAAGGATTATCTGGTTATCGAGGAACGTTCGAACGGCCTCAATAAAATCCATATCAAACCGTGGAGTGGGGAAGGCGCGTATTATCTGCCTTTTGAAATCGAAACGTACACGGCTTACACGACGACGAACGTGGATTTCGACACGAATATATTGCGTTACGGTTACCAGTCGATGGCGACGCCTTCATCGGTGATCGATTTCAATATGGAAACCAAAGAGAAAACCGTTCGCAAGGAGCAACAGGTTCTGGGCGGTAAATTCAGCAAAGAAAATTACATTGAAGAACGCCAATGGGCAACTGCTTCGGACGGCACTAAAATACCTATTTCCCTCGTTTACAATAAGAACGCGAAGAAGGACGGCAAAAATCCGTTGTTGCAATACGCGTACGGTTCGTACGGAGCGTCGATGGATCCGTATTTTTCGACAACGCGCCTGTCATTGCTTGACCGCGGCTTTATCTATGCGATCGCGCACATTCGCGGAGGCGAGGATTTGGGCCGACAGTGGTATGAAGATGGAAAATTGTTGCAGAAAAAAAACACGTTCACCGATTTCATCGATTGTTCGAAGTTCTTGATCGCTCAAGGTTACACGTCGCCCGAACATTTATATGCGGAAGGCGGATCGGCCGGAGGCTTGCTCATGGGAGCCGTCGCGAATATGGCGCCCGAGTTGTACAACGGCATCATTGCACAGGTTCCGTTCGTGGATGTGGTCACGACAATGCTCGATGACAGCATTCCGCTGACGACGGGAGAATACGACGAATGGGGAAATCCCAATGAAAACGAATATTACGACTATATGAAGTCGTACTCGCCTTATGACAACGTCGAGGCAAAAGCCTATCCCAACATGTACGTTTCCACGGGATTACACGATTCCCAAGTGCAATATTGGGAACCCGCGAAATGGGTCGCGAAATTGCGCGAAATGAAAACAAACGACGCCTTACTTTTTCTCGATACGAACATGAAAGCGGGTCACGGCGGGGCTTCCGGACGTTTCGAGGCCTTGCGCGAGCTTGCAAGGGAGTTTAGTTTTTTACTAGATTTGGAAAAAATTAAAGACTGATTAGATTTTTTTTGTTAATTTTGCAAGGATTCAAGGCTTGCCGAAAAGCATCCCACACCTTGATTAACTATTTTTTTTTATGAAAGAAGAAATAAAAGCTTACAATAATGTCCTGGAATTAATCGGAAACACGCCTTTGATAAGGTTAAACCGTGTCACCGAAAACCTCAAAGGAAATTTCTACGCCAAAGTAGAAGCTTTCAATCCGGGACACTCCACAAAAGACAGGATTGCCCTTTATATTATTGAAGAAGCTGAGAAAAAAGGAATTCTTTCACCAGGCGACACGATCATCGAGACGACTTCGGGTAACACCGGCTTCAGTCTCGCCATGGTCAGCATCATTAAAGGTTACAGCTGCGTTTTGGCCGTAAGTTCAAAATCTTCGAGAGATAAGATCGACATGCTCCGTTCAATGGGAGCGAAAGTATATGTTTGCCCGGCCCATGTTTCAGCCGACGACGAACGTTCTTATTACAATGTTGCCAAGAGATTGCATGAAGAAATCAAAGGTTCGGTTTACATCAACCAATATTTCAACCAGCTTAACATCGACGCACATTACAAGACTACAGGTCCTGAAATCTGGGAACAGACGGGCGGCCAAATCACGCATCTCATCGCGTGTAGCGGAACCGGTGGAACTATTTCAGGTGCCGCGAAATTCCTAAAAGAGAAAAATCCGAACATCCGGATCCTGGGTGTCGACGCTTTCGGGTCGGTGCTTAAGAAATATCATGAAACCAAAGAATTCGACAACGACGAGATTTATCCGTACCGAATTGAAGGTCTCGGTAAAAACCTGATTCCATCGGCTACCGATTTCGATTTGATCGACAAGTTCATCAAGGTTACTGATGAAGCCAGCGCGCACGTGACACGTGAAATCGCCAAGAAAGAAGGTTTGTTCGTAGGTTATACATCGGGCGCAGTCCTGCAAGCGATCAAGCAATATGCCGAGGAAGGCGAATTCGACGAGAACAGCAATGTCGTCGCGATATTCCCTGACCACGGTTCGCGTTACATGAGCAAGGTGTTCAGCGATGAATGGATGAACGAGCAAGGTTTCTTTGACAGCGTGAATGCTGAGGAAGCTCAGAAGGTTGAATTTATTAAGTAATTGACAGTTGATAATTGACAATTGATAATTGACAATTGGTTTGACAATAGTAGAACTCCGGATTATGTCCGGAGTTTTTTCGTTTATAGGCTTTTTAGGATTTTGTGGGCGGGATTTATGTCTTTCATAGATTTGGGGCGGTCGAATTTGAAATACATATAATTGGTGATGACTTTAGTCCGGACGTCGCGGGCATTTTTCGGATTGCTCCAACAATCGATTAAGTATCATCGAATCATGAAAATGCGTGACTCCATGTGTTTCATATCCCGAAATTTCGATGTTTTCTTTGCATCCGACCAAGTCATGGAATTTATACACGACTGTTTCGGGAGCGAATATGTCATGTCCAAATCACCATCGAAGCATTTCATCACTATAGTGGATTTACCGCTAAACGGACCGCGCCCGATCTTTGCCGAGCTCAACAACCTGAAAACACACGGGCCTTTTTTGCAGCTGCTGTGTAGCGACTCGATCTCGCTTTCGGGAATTATCCGATGTCGATCTTCGTCCATCGCAAGCCAATTCCCGATTCGGCTTGTTCGAATGTAACACGGAAGCGACCAATGCCAATGCAAGCATGAACCCTCCAAAAAGTTAACCCGCATCCAAAAAATTGATTTATCCGCATAAAAAAAAGCCCCGGAATCCCAAGGCTCATATCTACTCCAAAAGCAACAATTGTCAATTGTCAATCGTCAATTGTCAATTATCCATTGTCAATTACCTACTCACTTTCTTCCATAGTATGATACACGTTCATCACGTCATCATCTTCCTCAATCTTCTCAAGTAGTTTTTCCACGTCGGCGACCTGAGCCTCCGTCAACGCTTTCGTAACCTGCGGAATTCTCTCGAAGCCCGACGACAGGATGTCGATGCCGCGGTTCTCCAATTCCTTTTGGATCGATCCGAAACTTCCGAAAGGCGCATAGATCAAGATGCCGTCTTCATCCTCAAAAACCTCTTCGGCCCCGAAATCGATGAGTTCCAATTCCAATTCCTCAGGATCAAGATTTCCTTTTGCGATGCGGAAATTGCATGTATGATCGAACATGAACTCGACAGAACCTTGCGTTCCCATCGTGCCGTTGCATTTGTTGAAATAGCTGCGGATGTTCGCGACCGTGCGGTTGTTGTTGTCGGTAGCCGTTTCGATTAGTATCGCTATCCCGTGAGGCGCGTAGCCTTCGAACAACGCTTCCTTGTAGTTCGCGGTGTCCTTGTCGGTCGCTTTCTTTATCGCGCGTTCAACGTTTTCCTTTGGCATATTCGCCGACTTGGCGTTTTGGATAACGGCACGCAAACGGGCGTTGGCTTCCGGGTTAGGGCCGCCTTCTTTCACCGCCATGACGATGTCTTTACCGATTCTTGTGAACGCTTTGGCCATTGCCGCCCAACGTTTCATTTTTCTTCCTTTGCGGAATTCGAATGCTCTTCCCATTTCTATTTTAACTTCAAAATTCGTTGTTCAATATTCAATGTTCGTTATTCTTTCTGCCACGAAGACACGGAGGCACAAAGTTTTCTACTCGTTGTTCTTTTTGACAGAAAGGCCCAGTGATGCAAAGACACGAAACTCTTTTCGGTGCGCAAAAATAGCATTTTAGTCAGATATTCAAAAGTTTTACGCCAAACGTCACCACGTTTTTTTACAGGATTTTCACCAACGATAATAAGCAAGATTCTGTAACTT
Source organism: Flavobacterium sp. (assembly GCF_004211145.1). GTDB lineage: Bacteria > Bacteroidota > Bacteroidia > Flavobacteriales > Flavobacteriaceae > Flavobacterium. Next base: position 66,614 of record NZ_SEBS01000015.1, read on the forward strand.
ACAGCCAATCTACACTTTATAAAAAGGCAATTTCACAACCTTAGCGGCAACATCGTTTTTTCGGATCCTGATGAAAATCTGCGTATCGGTAGACGCGAACGTCGACGGCACATAACCCAAACCGATTCCTTTGTTCACGCTCGGCCCCATGGTTCCCGATGTCACGACCCCGATCACATGTCCCAGAGAATCCACGATTTCATAATCATGTCTCGGAACGCCGCGTTCGGTCAATTCAAAACCGACAAGTTTTTTGGAAAGGCCGGCTTCTTTCTGAGCTTTTAGATTTTCGGAGTTCGTGAAATCCTTCGTGAATTTCGTGATCCAACCCAAACCCGCTTCGAGAGGCGACGTCGTGTCGTTTATGTCGTTTCCGTAGAGACAGAATCCCATTTCGAGTCGCAACGTATCTCGTGCCGCCAATCCGACAGGTTTGATGTCGAAGTCTTTACCGGCCTCAAAAACCTTGTTCCAGATCATTTCGGCCTGATCGTTCTTGCAATAAATCTCGAATCCGCCTGATCCCGTGTAACCAGTCGCCGAGATGATCACATCATTGAATCCAGCGAAATCACCGACTTCGAAATGATAATATTTGATTTCGGATAAATTTACCGATGTCAACGATTGCATCGCCTCAGCCGCTTTCGGGCCTTGGATCGCGAGCAACGAATAGTCGTCGGACGCATTCGTCATTTTCACGCCAAGATCGTTGTGGGACGAAATCCAATCCCAATCCTTTTCGATGTTCGACGCGTTTACGACAAGCAGATATTTTTCGTCATTAAATTTATAAACGATCAAATCGTCAACGATTCCACCGTCGTTGTTGGGCAAACATGAATATTGCGCGCGTCCTTCGGTCAACGTCGAAGCGTCGTTTGAGGTTACTTTTTGAATCAAGTCAATCGCTTTCGGGCCTTCCAGAAAGAACTCGCCCATGTGCGACACGTCGAAAACCCCGACCGATTTGCGCACGGCCTCGTGTTCGGCATTCACGCCCTCATAAGTGATCGGCATATTGTAGCCCGCAAACGGAAGCATTTTCGCTCCAAGTTGTTCGTGAATGTGCGTGAGCGCTGTATTTTTCATTATTCTCAGGATTTAGGTTTCGTGGCGCTAAAATAGACAAAAAAGAGGAATTGGCGAATTTGAAAACTAAGGAATCGGCGAATGTTTGAAACGTTTTCCGTCAATTTAATTTTAAGAAAATATGTGTGTTTCATGTAGCGCGTCATGACTGGAATTCCTTACGGATAGCATCGCCCTTTCCCCGGGATCAAGGTCGGCATTTCCAAAATAAGCCAGTTGCAGGAAAAATACACATTTTGATAAATATTCTATTGGAGCTGTTCCGGCTGTCCGCTGCAATCTTTCTCGAAAAATGCGGGTTTGCGCACTTTGCGACGAGCTTCCGTCGGGCGCTGTCGCAAATCGGCAAACCCATGCATTTTTCTTCAAAAGGATTTTCGCTGCCATCCGGGCTAGGGAAACATCCAAACGTCACGATCTGACATTTTAATCACGTGATGTCACTTTCATGTATCGGTCAAATTGCGCTTTAAATTCGACCTTGAAAATATCTTCCTAAAAATAAACGACAAAAAATTTGCGCAACCAAATAATTGCACATATATTCGCAACCACATAGTAGCAGATAAATCATATGGAAATAAGGCGTGACGTTTTTCAGGCGATTGCCGACCCGACCAGACGCGCAATCATCGGCCTCATCGCGACACAAGCGATGACTCCTAATACGATCGCGGAACATTTCGAGAACAGCAGGCAAGCGGTTTCCAAACATTTGCGCATACTCACGGAATGTGACCTGGTAAAACAGGAATCAAAAGGACGGGAAATCTACTATTCGCTCGAAATAGAAAAAATGAAAGAGATCGACGTTTGGCTGGAACAGTATCGAAAAATCTGGGAAACCCAATTCAATCAACTCGACGACGTATTAGCAACAATTAAAAAAAATAAGAAATGAACAACAATTTGCAATTCGATTTTACCGTTGACAAAGCAGCGAAAACGGTATTCATAACCCGGGAATTCGACGCGGAACTCTCATTGGTCTGGGACGCTTTCACCAAGCCTGAACTACTCGATCAATGGGTCGCGCCCAAACCGTGGTCATCCAGGACGAAATACATGAATTTTGAAGTCGGCGGACGACGGTTTTACGCCATGGTAAGTCCCGATGGTCTTGAACGCTGGTCGATCCAGGAATACAAATCGATTACTCCGAAGACGAATTTCAAGATGCACAACGCATTTGCCGACAAGGATGAAAATCCCGAATTGCCGGGTTCCGACTGGAATTACAATTTCAGCGAACAGAACGGCATAACCAAAGTGAGCATTTCCATTTATAACGAATCGCTTGAACGTTTGGAAAGGATGATCGAAATGGGCTTCAAGGAAGGCTTCACGATGTCGATCGAAAACCTCGAGAACGTATTGGCGACGCTATCGCAAAAGGAATAATGCAGCATTCCAAATCCGTGTTAAGTTGTTTGCCGATCTTCGTTTCTAATCGTAAATTGAAGTTCCTTGCGAACGACGATTAACCCGATAAAGAACCTCGAAGTGAAAAACCAACGAATCACGAAAACGGCGGCCAGGAAAATATACAGACCCGCGGCTCCGAACGCGCACAAAGGAACGCAAGGCCATGCGCTCTTGATCGGTGGCAGTTACGGCAAAATGGGATCGATCACGCTTTCGTCAAAAGCCGCAATTCATTCGGGTGCAGGTTTGGTAACAGCATTCATTCCAGAATGTGGCTACGAAATCCTCCAAATTTCGATTCCCGAAGTCATGGTCATCACCGACGTCGAACGAAAACATCTCTCCGGGATCGAATTCGAAATCACGCCGTCGGCAATCGGAATCGGGCCGGGAATCGGGCAGGAGCAACCCGTCCAGAAAGCGTTTCACGATTTTCTCCAAACCGTAAAGGCGCCTTTGGTCATCGACGCCGACGGGTTGAACATACTGTCGGAGCATAAGGATTGGATTTCATTGCTTCCCCAAAATACGATCCTGACGCCGCATCCAAAAGAACTCGAACGGCTCATCGGACATTTCGAAAGCCAGGAAGAAATTGAGAAATCCGCGATGAAATTCGCGCTCGAACACAAAGTGATCCTGGTAATGAAAGGCGCTTCGACGCGAATCACCGACGGTAAGTCCATATTCGAAAACACCACAGGAAACGCCGCGCTCGCAACCGCAGGAAGCGGAGATGTGTTGACGGGAATCATCACGGGCTTGCTCGCACAAGGTTACGAACCGTTGTCGGCAGCTCAGCTCGGCGTTTATTTGCACGGCCTGACCGCCGATTTGGCGCTTCCCAAAACCGGAACCGAGAGTTTCACGGCTTCGGACATCATCGAAAATTTGGGGAAAGCTTTTTTGGAGATCAGTAATCCTTCCTGACGATAGAATCTTTTTCGATATACGTTCCGTTTATAAGCCGCTTCGAATGATAATACAAACTGTCGGCGCCACCGAAATCGCGATTTTCAACAATCGACTCCAAAAGCACCGCTTTCCCGTTTTTCCATGCATAAACGTCTTCGCCAAACTCTGAAAGACCGACGTGCCAGGAGGAATAAATTCGCTTTGTCCTCGCATCGAAATCCGGATTGGCGATACTGTCCAGCGAAGGCTCGTGCACGAAACTCTTGCTTTCTTGATCGTACAGCCAAAAGCATAACGTCATCGTGTACATTCCCGTATAATTGCTGACCGAAATATCGGAAAAGCCATCAAAGTTCACGTCTTGGGAAATCGTAAAGGACATTTCACTGAAGTGTGAGAACGTCCAATCGGTAGTGAATTTAACGATTTGCGTTTTGTCCTTGATTAATTTCTTTTGAATCATCATCGAATCGGCGCGATACGTTCCATCCTTTATTTTCGTGCAGTATAATTCAAAAGAATGTTCGCGATTTTCGTGGGTAAGCCTATAGACGAGATTGGGAAGACTGTCTATTTTTGGTTCGATAAGGACGATTTTAGGTTCGTCGGGAATTTCGGCGGAGCCAGGCTCTTCAATTTTTTGTTGATTTTTCGAGCATCCGATTAGGGAGACCAAAATTAAAACCCACAATTTCTTCATGGGATTTTAGCGATCACAACCAAATGAATTGAATTTTCATACGCGACCCTAAACGTTTCGAGTACTGAAAATCCCGCCATCGACAAAATTTTCCGTATATCATTTTCGTCATAGTAATGCACGAAAGCTGAAACCTTGCCATCGCTCGAAGCCATCCATCCTGATTTATCGTAATCGCCTTCGATGCAGGAAATATAAAACAAATCTCCGGTATTCAACACTTTTACCGAATCACAAACTAATTTTTCAAATTCTTCCCTCGAAAAATACGGGACGATAAATCCGCAGACGATGGCATCGAAATTCCTTTCCAAGCTCGAAATGTGGCGCGCGTCCAAGACGATGCATTCCACTTCGGGATTATTTTTCTCGGCAAGTTCAACCATTGCGGGAGCAAAATCCGTGGCCAGGATTTTGAGGTCAGCACGTTTATCGAGAAAATAACGCGTGATGTTTCCGGGTCCGCATCCGATTTCCAGAATCTCGGCGTTCGATTTCAGCCGACTTAAAAAATCAATATACGTAGCATCGTACAAATCCATCTTCATGAATTTGGTTTGATATTTTAAAGCATTTTCGTTGAAAACCTCTAACGTCGACTTTTTCATTTTTTATCCATTTCGGCGTGGAACGTCCTGTTGAAGCCATTTAATTTCTTCACGTAATGGTAACCCAACGCTTCGTAATCGCGATTCTCGTAAAAATTGTGTGACCGCGTATTCTTGAGGAACGTGTTTAGTTCAACAGTGTTGCAATCGTTTTTTATAGCCCAATTTTCGATGTGATCGAACAAAATCGTGCCGATTCCCTGAGAGCGATAATTCTCTAAAACCACGACATTGTCGACTTCGAGCTGTTTGCCCGAATAAAACCTGACCGTAACCCAACCGCTCGAAACCGCAAGCAAATCATCTGACTTGAACAAACCAAAACAGTTGTAATTTTCCATGCGGAACATTTTTTCAAGCAAAGTTGAAAGCTCCTGAACCGATTTATCAGGATTCAGAAGTGTGCCGAATTTGGCGATTTCGGGGATTTCATTTTTGGTAAGCTCACTAAATCGAAAGGCATCCATAACACAATTTTCATTCTCGCGAAGTTAGCAAAAACGATTTGAGCTGCTCATACGTTTTGATCTCCGAAAAAACTTTCGTTTTGTCCATGACGCTTTGAATTTGCTCCGGGATTTCGGGCGATATTCCCAAAACCGCTTCCACGACGTCCAAAAATTTCACGGGATGAGCCGTTTCGAGCAAGAATCCGACGGAATCCGGGAAATTGACCGATTCCTTCTTCAACCCCAAATATCCGACCGCTCCGTGAGGTTCGAGCAGATAACCGGTTTCAGCGTAAACTTTTTTCATGGCCGAAACGGTTTCCTCGTCCGAAAACGAATAAGCCGAAAACGCCTTTTCGAATTCCGATTTATCGTCGTTGTACAGTTCCCTGATGCGGATGAAGTTGCTTGGATTCCCGACGTCCATCGCGTTCGACAGTGTCGCGACCGATGGTTTCGCGTCGTATTTCCAATCGTCCAGGAAGCGCACGACCGTATCGTTTTCATTCGTCGAAGCTACGAAATGTTGAATCGGAAGGCCGAGTTTTTCGGCTAGGATTCCCGCGCAGATGTTTCCGAAATTTCCGCTCGGACAAGAAACGACAAGCGGTTTGCCTAATTTCTTCAATTCCTTGTACGCGAAAAAGAAGTAGAACATTTGCGGCAGCCAGCGCGCGATGTTTATCGAATTCGCCGACGTCAAATTTTCATGTTGCAGATCTTCGTCGAGAAACGCTCGCTTCACCATGTCCTGGCAATCGTCGAAAACGCCATCGACGCGCAACGCCTTTATATTCTGTCCGAGCGTCGTGAGTTGGCGTTCCTGTACGTCGCTGACTTTTCCGTTCGGATATAAAATTACGACGTCGACGCCCGAAACACCGAGAAATCCGCTTGCGACCGCGCCGCCCGTATCGCCCGATGTCGCGACGAGAACCGTGTTTTTCGCGTCGGGATTTTCCTTGTTGAAATAGCCCAGACAACGCGCCATGAACCGCGCGCCGACGTCCTTGAACGCCATCGTCGGGCCGTGGAACAGTTCGAGCGAATAGGTGTTTTCATCAATTTTGACAAGCGGAAAATCGAACGAAAGTGTTTCCTCGATTATCTTTTTTAATTCGGCCTCGGGAATCTCATCACCGACGAATTGCTTTATCGCTTCAAACGCGATGTCGGCGTTCGAAAAATTTCCGATCCCGTCGAAAAAATCTTGGGGCAGACGCGTTATGCTTTCGGGAAAATACAAACCTTTATCGGGCGCTAGGCCTTGGATTACGGCTTCCCTGAAACTGACTTTTGGCGAATTATGATGTAAGCTGTAATAGTTCATGCTACTTTTTTTCAAGGATTTTAATGCCGCCTGGATTTACTTTCGACACATGGATTTCGTAAGGAACGTTGATTTGGTCGTACACGCGACTCATCGCCGAAGCGACGTTTCTCGCCGTTTCTTCTCCGCGACTCAGCGCAAATACCGACGGTCCGCTACCCGAAATCCCCGAACCCAAAGCACCGTGCGACTGGGCCGCGCTTTTTAGTTGGTCGAAACCCGGAATCAACATGCCGCGGATCGGTTCGACGATCTTGTCCTGCAACGAACGCCCGATCAAATCGTAATCCTTCGTGTACAATCCCGCGACGAAACCACCGACGTTTCCCCACTGGACGATAGCGTTTTGGAGCGTTATGTTTTGTTTGAGCACCGATCTCGCGTCGGCTGTCTTCAATTCGATTTGCGGATGGACGACGGTCGCGAACAATTCCTCAGGCGATTCGATCCTGATCACGTCAAGCGGATCGTAACTGCGCACGAGCGTGAAACCACCCAAAAGGGCAGGAGCGACGTTGTCGGCGTGGGCGCTTCCCGATGCGAGTTTTTCGCCCTGCATCGCGAATTTTACCAAGTCCTTCAATTCGTATGGCCGTCCGAGCAATTCGTTGATCGCGAAAACGGCACCCGCCGAACTCGCCGCCGAACTCCCGATTCCACTGCCGGCTTTGATCTTCTTGTTGATTTCTATTTCGAACCCGAAGTCGGTTTCCCATTCGCGAAGCATTGCGAGAGCCGCGACTCCTGCAACGTTTTTCTGGGTTTCCAAAGGCAAATCGGCGCCTTCGATCTTGGAAATCCTCACGGTCCTTTCGTCGATCTTGCGCACGGTCATCTCATCTCCGACATTGTCGAGACAGAGGCCAAGCACGTCGAAACCGCAGGAAAGGTTGGCAATTGTGGCGGGGGAGAATATTTTGATGTAGTCCATTTGCGACTTGCTACGCTCTTAGACACGCTGCGCTTTGGACACGCTACGCTTTAGATGCTATAAATTATTATAATTTGGTTGTACGTTTCAAAAGTCTAAAGCCCGCGCGGCGCGTCCAAAGCGCAGCGTGTCTAAAGCCATCGGCGTGTCTTAGATATTCCCGACCCGAATCACATCCGCAAAAATCCCACTCGCCGTAACCGCAGCGCCCGCACCTGCGCCTTTTATCAAAAGCGGTTGGTCGACGTAGCGATCGGTGAAGAAAAGCACGATATTGTCCTTGCCTTCGAGGTTGTAGAACGGATGGTCTTTTGCGATGAACTGCAAGCCGACGCTCGCTTTTCCGTTTTCGAACTGGGCGACATATTTCAGTCGGCTGTCATTGGATCGGGCCTGTTCGTAAAGGTCGTTAAAATGCGCGGCGTTCGCTTCGAGGGATTCCAAAAATTCGGGAACTGATTTTGTTTCGAGACAGGCTTTGGGAAGGAACGACAGATTCTCGATATCGCTCATTTCCATTTCGTAACCGCTTTCACGGATAAGGATTAGGATTTTACGGGCTACATCGACGCCACTTAAATCTATTTTCGGGTCAGGCTCCGTAAAACCCTGAACGCCTGCTTCTTTGACGACTTCTTTAAAACTCGTGTTTTCATTAAAATTATTGAATATAAAGTTCAGACTACCTGATAGGACTGCCTGGATCTTATGTATTTTATCGCCCGAAGCTACCATGTGTTTGAGCGTATCAATGATCGGCAAACCGGCTCCGACGTTCGTTTCGAAAAGGAAAGGCGAATTGTATTTTCGGCTCAAATTTTTGAGATGATTGTAGTTGCCATATTCTGATGAACACGCGATTTTGTTGCACGTGACGACCGCGATATTATCTTCGAGATAATCGGCGTAGGTTTCTGAAACTTCGGCATTCGCGGTGATGTCGACGAAAATGCTGTTGCGTAAATTGAGCGCTTTTACCTTTTCGATGAACGTTTTTTTGTTCGCGGTTTCGCCATTCTCCATTCCGGATTTCCAGTCCTTCAACGAAATTCCTTCTTCGTCGAAAAGCATCTTGCGCGAGTTCGAAAGCGCAATCACGCGCAGATTTATCTTGAGATTTTCACGCAGGAATTTCTTTTGTTGGTGCACTTGGTCGAGGAATTTTTCGCCGACATTTCCGACGCCCATCACAAATAGGTTGAGCTGTTTCGTATTGTCTTCAAAGAACTGCTCGTGCAACGTATTGAGCGCTTTTTTCACATCGCGTTCGTTGATGACGACTGAAATATTGCGTTCCGACGCACCTTGAGCGATCGCACGGATATTTACGTTGTTTTTACCCAACGTACTGAACATCTTGCCGCTGATTCCCTGGTGGTTTTTCATGCTTTCACCTACGAGCGCGACAATGCAAAGCCCGTTTTCGACGATGCAAGGTTCGATTTTGTGTTGGGAGATTTCGACTGAAAATGCCTTGTTGATCGCAACACTCGCCTTATCGGATTCGCTGTCGAGAATCCCAATGCAGATCGAGTGCTCCGACGACGCCTGCGTTATGAAAATCACGTTGATGCCGTTGTCGGACAAGACTTCGAACAATCGTTTCGAAGAACCCGCGACGCCGATCATTCCCGAGCCTTCGAGTGTCAGCAATGCGATTTCTCCAATATGCGTTATACCTTTTATCGGGTTTGACGACGTATCGGGATTGTTTGATATCAACGTTCCGAACGCATCGGGTTCAAATGTATTTTTTATGTAGATCGGAATGTTCTTGTCCAAGGCCGGTTGGATCGTGGGCGGATAAAGCACTTTTGCACCGAAGTGCGACAATTCCATGGCTTCCTGGTATGAGATCGACTCGATAGGGCGCGCCTGTTTCACGAGTTTCGGATTTGCGGTGAACATGCCGTTTACGTCGGTCCAGATTTCGACTCGTTCCGCATTGACGGCCGCTGCGAAAATGGCTGCCGTGTAATCGGAACCGCCTCGTCCTAAGGTCGTGTTGTCGCCATCTTTGGATGAGCCGATAAATCCGGGCATTACGGTTACCCTGACAGGGTGTTCGCTAAAATAACTGACAGTCAAATTGTTAGTCATCTCAAAATCGACATTTGCTTTCCCAAAACGGTTGTCAGTTTTGATAAGCTCTCGGCTGTCTTTGTATTCGCTCGACGGAACGTATTGTTTGAGCGCTTCGGCAATGATGCACGACGACAATAATTCCCCGAATCCGACGATCGTGTCTGAAGTCCTGTTCGATAGTTCGCCCAGCAGGAAACATCCGTCAAGCAACGTCTCTAAATGATTCAGGATACGTTTTGCATGGCTCAACAGGCTGCTTTGGATTTGTATCGGCAATAATTCCTTGATTGCGTCCAGGTGTTTTTTCTCGATTTCGGATACGATTTCGCGGTACGATTCGTCTTTCGACGCTGCGGTCGATGCGGCTTTGAGCAATAAATCGGTCACGCCGCTAAAGGCTGAAACCACGACGATGAGTTGTTCTTTTTCGCTTTTGTGCTTCACGATCTCACAGACCGCTTTAATATTTTGGGCACCGCTAACCGATGTCCCGCCGAATTTCAATACGTTCATTTTGTTTGTCTTGGTGTAAATGCAAGTGATTTTGTCTTTTCAAAACGAAAAAACACGGAGTACGGTTGATATGTTTTCAGATTACCCCAAAGGGGTTGTGGTAGTGCCAACCGTTGTTGCAACCGTAGTGGTCGTGATGTAGAGAGTGTATGTGATTTGCGTTGGCATGGTTCCAAAAGTAGTTCTTTTTTGAAAAACCCCAAGCAATTTGCCAATTTTTACGGATAATTCATAGCAATTAACAAAACCGTCATTTAAAATAAAGATGAATGGCGATTGTTATCTGTAAATTCCGAAATCAAAAATTATAGCCGGTTACAGCGGCAACGCATCGAGAAGTTTTGATAATTCAGGATCGGATGGGCGAGGAGCATCGGCCGATACAATACTTCCGTTTGAATCGATGAGTATGAAACGCGGAATGCTTTCGACGATGTAACTGGCGACCAATTTAGAATTGAAGCCTAAACCGTCAATCAATTGCACACCTTGGAGATTTTCTTTTTTGACGAGATTCTGCCATTTTTCTTTGTCTCTTACATTGTCGATGGAAATACTGACGAACTCCACATTTTTTCCATTGTATTTCGCCTGGATTTCCTTAAGCGCGGGAATTTCCTCTCGACAAGGTTTGCACCAAGTCGCCCAAAAATCTATGTAGATATATTTTCCTTTGAGGTTTTCCATCGTCGTCCTGGAGCCGTTGAGATTCTCAAGATCGAAGCTTGGCGCGGGTTTTCCGGGAAGCAATGAGGCGAGTTTGGTAAACTTTTGAGTAATGTCTTTCTTAAGGACTTCACTTTTGATCTCTTCCATCAACTTTTTATAGATGATTTCGCTGTTGGGATTACCGGCGTTGATGAAAAAACCGAAGCCGGCGAACATCGCATCCCGGATCACAGGACTTTTAAAATGACGTTTGATTTTTTCGAACGGAAGTTTGTGCACGGTAGTCGTGTCCTGGGCCAAATTCGGTTGATCCTGTACGCTTCGCCTGGCCATATCCATAAAAACATTCGAGAACGTGAAATCGTCTTGATTGTCAAAAACCATCTTTGATTTTTCGGGCGTCGGAAAACTTTCTGAGGATTTATAATCAGGCAATTGCGCGATATCTTTGTGCCATTCGGGATAAATCCAGTATTCGTATTGGGTCGCATAATATTGGTCGCGTTCTTCCAATTTTTTGAACCGCGTATTTTTTATATCCGACGATTTGTAAAGGCTGTCGCGACTTTTCGCCGTTTTCGCGATCGACGCCAAAAAGTCATTTTCGCCCAGCGTATAAAGCGCTTTTTGATCGGTTTTTTGTAACAGCACGGATTTGGCGGCCAAATATTGATTTTCCTTTGCCAGCGTTCCCTGAAATTTTAATGTTTTGAATAGATTTTTATAATCGGCATTTATGATAAGCGTTTTTCCGTTTTCAAGGTAAATCGACATTCCATCCAGTCCGGTGTGGAAATAATATTGGCCTTCGTAATCGAGCGCCAGTGTCGTCTTAAAACTTCCATCGGTCCCTAAATTTATTTTTTGGGACGTATACAGACCGATGATACTGATTTCATTTACCGCCGAATTGATGATTTTTCCCGATATCACTGCCTTCGTTTGGGCGCGTATCGTAAACATAGAAGCGAAAAGGAACGTGAGAAGAATACTTTTTTTCATGTGCTGTGGTTTGGTTTCTTTAACATAACGGAAAACGTTTTCGTAAATTTTAATTCTTCTAAATTTTCTTGCCATATCCGGTTCAAATGCGGAATTTTGGAAACCTAAAATTTTAAGATGGAAACCCACCATTATATCAGTACCGACATTTTAACGCTCGATGCGTTAAGCGAAATCATTTCATCCGACAAAAAACTTGCGCTATCTGAAGAAGCACGACTCAATATCCGAAAATGCCGCGAATATCTCGACGCGAAAATGGACAACCAGGACGAGCCGATTTACGGCATCAACACTGGTTTCGGTTCGCTTTACAACATAAAAATTTCGAACGACAACCTATCCAAATTGCAGGAAAATCTTGTCAAATCGCATGCGTGCGGAGCGGGAGAGGAAGTTCCGACCGAGATCGTAAAACTCATGCTGTTGCTCAAGATCCAGTCGCTGAGTTATGGTAATTCGGGCGTTCAGGTGGAAACCGTCGAACGTCTCATTGATTTTTACAACGAGGATATTTTACCGATAATTTTCACTCAGGGTTCGCTCGGCGCTTCGGGCGACTTGGCTCCGTTGGCGCATTTATCGTTGCCGCTGTTGGGCGAGGGCGAAGTTTGGTTCAATGGGAAAAAAGAGCATTCGTCCGATATTTTGAAACATTTCAATTGGCAACCGATCGTGCTCAAATCGAAAGAAGGATTAGCGCTCTTGAATGGAACCCAATTCATGTTGGCGTACGGCGCGCACATTTTGATCAAAGCGCATAAATACTCGTATCTCGCCGATTTGATCGGGACGATTTCGCTCGAGGCGTTCGATGGCCGAAAAGAACCGTTCAACGATCTGATCCACATCGTCCGACCGCACAAAGGCCAGATCGTCACGGCCGCTCGCATCAACGTTTTCCTCGAAGGAAGCGAAATCATCAAACAGGCGAAAAAGCATGTGCAAGATCCGTATTCGTTCCGATGCATGCCGCAGGTTCACGGCGCTTCGAAGGACGCGATCGATTACGTGCACAAAGTTTTCAAGACCGAAATCAATTCGGTGACCGACAACCCGAACATCTTCATCGACGCCGATTTGATTTTATCGGGCGGAAATTTCCACGGACAACCGCTCGCATTGGCACTTGATTTCCTCGGAATCGCTTTGGCGGAACTCGGAAACATTTCGGAACGACGAACCTATCAACTTATCTCCGGACTTCGCGGATTGCCGGCGTTTTTGGTCGACAATCCCGGATTGAATTCGGGGTTCATGATTCCGCAATACACGGCCGCGAGCATCGTTTCCCAAAACAAACATTTGGCGAATCCCGCGAGCACCGACAGCATCGTGTCGAGCAACGGGCAGGAAGATCACGTGAGCATGGGCGCGAATGCCGCGACGAAAGCGTTGCGCATCATCGACAACCTCGAAACCATTTTGGCGATCGAGTTGATGAACGCGGCCCAGGCGATTGATTTCCGACGTCCTTTGAAGTCGGGCGAATTCATCGAAACCTTCCTGAAAGCCTACCGCGACGAAGTTCCGCATGTTAAGGAAGACCGCATTTTGCATTATGATATTGAGACGACGAAGGTGTTTTTGAGGAGTTTTGGGATTAGCGAAGAGTTACTTTGATGATTAGCGGTTTCGAAAATTAGCGGATTCGAAAATTAGCGAATTAGCGAATGGTTTTTTGAAAAAGATAACATTCTCGTTGCTTATCGAACAAATCCGCTATTCCGCTAATCTGCTAATTCGCTAATCCGCTAATCTAATTCATAAAATTATTCTAATCATCCACTAATCCCAATCATCTAATCCCTAATTTTGCACCCTAAAACAACCGCTATGTCAAACGTAAAAGTCGGATTGGTTCAAATGTCGTGTGTCGCCGACAAACAGGCAAACCTCGAGAAAGCCATTCGTGAAGTTCGCGTCGCCGCTGCAAAAGGCGCGCAAATCGTGTGTTTACAGGAACTTTTTACCTCGCTTTATTTTTGTGATGTCGAGGATTACGACAATTTCAAATTGGCCGAACCGATTCCGGGACCGAGCACCGAAACCTTGCAGTCGGTAGCGAAAGAACTGGGCGTTGTTATTATCGCTTCGTTGTTCGAAAAGAGAGCCGAAGGTCTGTACCACAACACGACCGCGATCATCGACGCCGATGGTTCCTACCTCGGGAAATACCGCAAAATGCACATTCCCGACGATCCGGCCTATTATGAGAAATTCTATTTCACGCCCGGAGATTTGGGTTATAAAGTCTTCAAGACAAAATTCGCGACGATCGGCATCCTGATCTGTTGGGACCAATGGTATCCTGAAGCCAGCCGCATCACGGCGCTCATGGGAGCCGAAATCATGTTCTACCCGACGGCAATCGGTTGGGCGACCGACCAGGACGAGGAAACGAACAAAGACCAATACAACGCCTGGCAAACGATCCAGCGTTCCCACGCCGTCGCAAACGGAGTTCCTGTCGTGAGCGTGAACCGCGTCGGTTTCGAACAAGACGGAGCGATGAAATTCTGGGGCGGAAGTTTCGTGACGAACGCTCAAGGCAAATTGATGTACTTGGGTTCGCATGAAGACGAGGAAACGGTCGTGGTCGACATCGACAAGAACGAATCGGATTTCTTCAGGATGCATTGGCCGTTTTTGCGCGATCGCAGGATTGATAGTTATCAGCCGATTACGAAGCGGTTTATTGATGAAGACTAAATAATTAGACAATTTGGAAATTTGAAAATTTGAAAATGCCTAACCGATTATCCTTCGTGTTTTGAGAAAAATTTCCAAATTTCCAAATTTTCAAATTTCCAAACTAAAATGACTCCAAAACAACTAAACTTCCACTTCCCAGCAGAATTCGAAAAACAAACCGCGCTTTGGTTATCATGGCCGCACAAAGAAGCGTCGTGGCCCGGGAAGATCCATACGATTTACAATTCGTATTGCGAATTTATCTTGCGCGTGGCATCTCACCAAAAAGTCTGCATAAATGTTGCGAATGAGGAAATGCGCGAGTTTGCGTTGCTCAGCATCTACAATTCGAATTACGCTAAAGTGGTGTCGAACCTTGAGGCGCTGCTCGACAACGTCAAATTTTATTTTCATCCGACGAACGATGCGTGGTGTCGCGATCACGGGCCGGCGTTTTTGGTGAACCGTGAAACGCGCGAGAAGGCGATCGTGGATTGGGGTTACAACGCTTGGGGCGACAAATATCCGCCGTATGATCTCGACGATGTGATTCCGACCGAAATCGGGAAAGCGCTCGGACTTCCGGTTTTCAATCCCGGAATCGTCATGGAAGGCGGAAGCGTCGAATTCAACGGAAAGGGAACGTTGCTTACCACGACGGCCTGTCTGCTCAATAAAAATCGCAATCCGCATTTATCGCAATCGGAAATCGAAAAATATCTGGTTGATTTCTATGGCGTCGACAACATTCTTTGGCTCGGCGACGGCATTATCGGCGATGATACCGACGGACATATCGACGATATCACGCGCTTCGTGAACGAAGATACGGTCGTGACGGTCGTCGAGGAAAACAAGTCGGACGAGAACTACAAAATACTTCAGGAAAACCTCGAGACCCTGAAAACGTTGCGCCTTGAAACCGGAAAGCAACTTAATATAATCGAACTTCCGATGCCGAAACCCGTGATTTGGGACGACCAAGTCCTTCCCGCATCGTACGCAAATTTCTACATCTCAAACGAAAATGTAATTGTCCCGACATTCCGCGATGCCAACGACGACAAGGCGCTTTCGATCTTACAGGATTGTTTCAAAACCCGCAAGGTCGTCGGAATCGATTCGACTGATTTGATTTGGGGATTGGGAAGTTTTCATTGTTTGAGTCAACAGGAGCCGGCGGTTTAATTCGATAATTGAGTCGAGTAGTTAATTAGAAAATTAGCGGATTAGCGAATGATACTTGTCTTCCGTGGAGATTTGTATTTTATATTGACGATTGTTGGAGCTTGTCTTCAAGGGGCGTTTGCATCTTCAATGGTAGATTGTCGGAATCCATTGTCAAGGCAGCTTGCTTATTCAATTTGCATTTTGTTCCTATTTCTTTGAATGATATGTTCCGATTAGAAAAATTTCTATTTGTTTGATTGACTAAAATTTTATCGCGAACAGATATTGTTTTCCATAAATTCAAATTCCTTTTATAAGAGCATTTTGGCTCCCAACGCGATCAAAACATCCATCTGCGGGATTGCCCATCCGCTAATCCGCTAATTTTCTAATTAACTAATTATCTCAATCATCAAATTAATTATCTAAACACTTTCCCAAATCCTTTCCATCCCAAAAATAACGTGCGTAACTTACGGTAACGTTAAATCACACAACTATGGAAACTAACAACAACCGCGATCGACACCAGGAAGATCCGCAAGAAAAGAAACAGAACGCACGCGAACACGATGAAAAATACATCGGAGCCGATAAGGACGTTTCGGGAAATGATATCGCAGATGAAGGCCGCGACGAGCGTTCGCATCACCAGCAGTTCGGGAACCGAAAATACGAATCGTTTAAAAACCATTCATCGGCCGACGATCAACCCACGACGAATACCGGACCCGGAAATATGTAACGAATTGAGCCTGTGATTTTCACGGGCTTTTTTATGCGGTGATTTTAACGCCGGATTTTTGATTTTCGCCAGAATGCTTCGTACTTTTATATTGATTTTCAAATGCATTTGAGATGGAAACCAATCGCGACAATTTCGCGTCTGATCGGGATGATCAGCGTGAGAACGGCGAGGTTCTGAACAGTTTTCAGGAACCGGAAGGTATCAAAGATGGCGATTTATCTGATCGCGACGAACATTCGCACGACAGGAAAAAACACCACGACCATCATCACATTGGGCGCTACAGGTCGTTTTCGAATTATTCGTCGGCGAGCGGCCAACCGAGCACGAATACGGGCCCGGGACTTTTTTAACGGTGTCATTCAAACAAAGCAAAGCCTGCGAGAAGCGGGCTTTTTTATTTCAGAAAATATGCCGATGATTTTTAAAGAGTGTAGAATGTAAACGAAAGATTTTCAATCTGATAAAAGCGTTCTTCCGATGCGATGCACAAAATATCTAGACCGAAACGATATTCTTGCGATTGCGTCGACGTTTAAAATGCGATTGGCGCATTCGGTCATGTTCGCCTGAAATGATGCTTATGTTTCCATCGGGTTCGAGCATCGCCAGTTTCACGTCCGAATAATGTTCGACGCCATGTTCACGCATCGCTTCACTCAACTCGTCGTGGCTGATATCGAGTTTGCCCAGTATCTTGAAATCGGGTTTTCCGTTGTGGATCAGTATCTGAGGTTTGTCGGACAACAGATTTCCGAAGAAACTCGATTTCGCGATGGTTTTCTTGATTACGAAGTTGAGCGCAAACAAGACCGTTGCGGCCGCCAATCCGCCCCAAAGAGACGTGTCGGGACCGACCATCGCATTCTGCACCGAATTGCTGATGAGTAAAATCAGGATGATATCGAACGTATTGAGCTGCGACAATTCTTTTTTCCCGAAAATCCGCAACGCGACGACCATGAACACATAAACCGCCGCGCTCCTGATCACGATGTCGAGATAGGGATTCACTTGATCTGAAGCTTAAAATTCTTCTCGATCGCCTTGATCATTTCACCCGCGATGTCCTTGTTCGTCGCGCCTTCGATGCCTTCGAGTCCCGGAGAAGAATTCACTTCGAGCAACAAAGGACCTTTCGACGATCGGATGATATCGACGCCCGCGACTTTCAGGTCCATGGCTTTCGCGGCCTTGATCGCGATTTTTTTCTCTTCGAGCGTGGGTTTTATGACCGACGCCGTTCCGCCCAAGTGAATGTTCGCGCGAAATTCCCCGGGTAAGGCCTCGCGCTGGATCGCGGCGACTACTTTTCCGTCGATTACGAACAACCTCAGGTCTTTTCCGTCGGCTTCCTTGATAAATTCCTGGACGAGAATGTTCGCGTTCAGACTCTTGAAAGCATTGATTACCGATTCAGCGGCTTTCTTCGTCTCGGCCAAAACGACACCTTTCCCTTGTGTGCCTTCGAGAAGCTTGACGATAAGCGGCGTTCCTCCGACCATCTTGATCAAATCATCGGTATCCAATGGCGAATTCGCAAAGCCTGTCGTCGGGATATCGACGCCGTGATTGAGCAACAATTGGAGCGAATATAATTTGTCGCGCGATTGCGTGATGGCGTGCGATGAATTAAGGCAATACACTTTCAAGGCTTCGAACTGACGCGTCAACGCACAGCCGTAAAACGTGATGCTCGGCCGGATTCTTGGGATAATCGCGTCGTAATCGTTAAGGATTTTGCCGCCGCGATAATGGATTTCAGGATTGTGTGCGTCGAGTTTCATATAACATTCCTTGATATTCAGGAAATGCATTTCGTGGCCGCGCATTTCGCCGGCTTCCATGATGCGTTTGTTGCTGTACAGTTCGGGATTGCTCGCGAGAAGCCCGATTCGAAGTCCGCTTTTCGCCTTCACTGCGTCGCGATATAAAACTTTAAGATTATCCGACGACGGCTCGCCCAGCACATACGTTTGAGATGGATCGACGATTATTCGACCGATCATCGCTTCCCGGCCCAACAACATCCTAAATCCCATTGAATCCCGATTCGTGAGCGTCATTTCAACGGGCCAGGTCTGTCCGTCGATTTCCAACTCGGTTCCTATCACGTAGCGTTGTTCGCGATATCCGCTCGAACTTTTCACGACGCGCTTCCCGATGAGCGGCGCCTCGCAATGCAACACGGTTTTAAGGTTTTTCTGTATCGGGTTCACGTCGAAACGGACCCAGTTTTCATCGTCTTTGCGGAAAGGCGCGATATTGATGGCGTGCAATGCCGAAGTTTTGGCGCCCGAATCGACGCGCGCTCGTATTTTAGGAATTCCAAGGGCAGGGAAGGAGCACCATTCCTCGCTTCCGATGACCAATTTTTGCTCTTGCATGAGGCTGATATTTGAATCAAAGTTATCTCTTTTGGACCTTTTTTCTCCTTAGTATTTAGAAAAATTTAGCCACGAATCACACGAATTTTCTGAACACAAGTCAATTCGGGAAATTCGCGCAATCTTCGGCTAAAAAACAAAACCCGCCAATTTCTCAGCGGGTTTTCAATATTAAATTATGATTATCAATTCGTTGGTTCCTGCGCCTTTTGCACGGTTACAGTGAGTTCGTCGGCGGCATCATCGGCGAGATCCATGAAGATTTCGTCTCCGGCGCCGATTTTAGACGAAATGATTTCCTCGGCCAACGCATCCTCGACGTATTTCTGGATCGCCCTTTTCAACGGACGCGCCCCGAACTGCTTGTCGAAACCTTTGTCGGCGATGAACGCTTTCGCTTTGTCCGACAAACGCAACGTGTAGCCAAGTTCAGCGATACGAGCGTACAATTTCTTGAGCTCGATCTCGATGATCAGGTCGATGTCGTGTTTTTCCAACGGGTTGAATACGATCACATCGTCGATTCGGTTCAAAAACTCAGGCGCGAATGCTTTCTTCAACGCGTTCTCGATAACCGATTTCGCGTGTTCGTCGGCCTGGTTGACTTTCGCCGATGTGCCAAAACCGACACCTTGACCGAAGTCTTTCAACTGACGCGCCCCGATGTTCGACGTCATGATGATGATGGTATTCTTGAAATCGATTTTACGGCCGAGTGAATCGGTGAGAAAACCGTCGTCCAGGACCTGCAACATCATGTTGAAAACGTCAGGGTGCGCTTTTTCAATCTCATCGAGCAAGACGACACAATATGGTTTGCGACGTACTTTCTCGGTCAATTGTCCGCCTTCTTCATATCCGACGTAGCCCGGAGGCGCTCCGACCAAACGCGAGATTGCGAATTTCTCCATGTATTCGCTCATGTCGATACGAACCAAAGCATCTTCGGAATCGAAAAGTTCACGAGCCAAAACTTTCGCCAGTTGGGTCTTACCGACACCTGTCTGTCCGAGGAAAATAAACGATCCGATCGGACGGTTCGGGTCTTTCAATCCCGCGCGGTTACGTTGGATCGATTTCGCGATCTTTTGAACCGCTTCGTTTTGCCCGATGACTTTGTCTTTGATAAGATCCGGAAGTTTCGCGAGTTTGTTGCTTTCAGTCTGTGCGATGCGGTTCACGGGAATTCCGGTCATCATCGACACCACGTCGGCCACATTATCTTCGGTCACGACGATACGGTTGCTTTTCGAATCTTCTTCCCATTGCTCCTGGGCAATCGCAAGATCTTTCTCCAGACGTTTTTCGTCGTCGCGCAATTTCGCGGCTTCTTCGTATTTCTGTTTTTTGACGACCGTATTCTTGAGTTCGCGCACTTCTTCGAGTTGACGTTCCAAGTCAAGAATCTGCTTCGGCACGTCGATATTCGTGATGTGCACGCGTGATCCTGCTTCGTCCAAAGCATCGATCGCCTTGTCCGGAAGGAAACGCTCGCTCATGTAGCGGTTCGTCAATTTAACGCAGGCTTCAATCGCCTCGTCGGTATACGTGACGTTGTGGTGATCTTCGTACTTGTTCTTGATGTTGTTGAGGATCGTGATGGTTTCCTCGACCGATGTCGGCTCCACGATGACTTTCTGGAAGCGTCTTTCAAGTGCTCCATCTTTCTCGATGTATTGACGGTACTCGTCCAAAGTTGTCGCTCCGATGCATTGGATTTCTCCACGCGCCAAAGCCGGTTTGAACATGTTCGAAGCATCGAGTGAACCAGTCGCACCGCCGGCGCCCACAATTGTGTGGATCTCGTCGATGAACAAAATGATGTCGTCGTTCTTCTCGAGTTCGTTCATGACGGCTTTCATTCTTTCCTCGAACTGGCCGCGGTATTTCGTTCCGGCAACCAAGCTCGCCAAGTCAAGCGTCACGACCCTTTTGTTGAAAAGGATGCGCGATACTTTCTTTTGGATGATGCGAAGCGCCAGACCTTCGGCGATCGCCGATTTACCGACTCCGGGTTCTCCGATGAGAAGCGGATTGTTTTTCTTGCGTCGGCTAAGGATTTGGGAAACGCGTTCTATTTCTTTCTCGCGCCCTACTACGGGATCGAGTTTGCCTTCTTCGGCCATCTCGGTCAAGTCGCGACCGAAATTGTCGAGTACGGGTGTTTTCGATTTCTTGTTCGATTTGTTCTGGGGATTGTTGAAATTCCCCTCTTTCAAACTGTCATCTTGTCCGGGATCGTCGTTATACGATTCGTTCCTCGGAAGGTTTTCCATGAATTCTTCTTCGTTTGGCGTCATATTCAGATATTGTTCTTTGGCTGCGTCATAGTCGATTTTGAGCTTGTTGAGCAGCTTGGTTGTTGGGTCATTTTCATTCCTCAAGATGCACAAAAGCAAATGTGCGGTACTGATTGATGTGCTTTGAAAGACCTTCGCTTCGAGGAATGTGGTTTTCAGCGCGCGTTCAGCCTGGCGCGTCAGGTGAAGGTTTTTCTTTTCATTGCTGATATCGACGTTCGGGTTGGCAGGACTGAGTATCTCGACTTTGCGGCGCAAATGCTCAAGATCGACCGAAAGGTTGTTCAGTATAGTGATCGCCTTTCCATTGCCGTCCCTGAGGATTCCCAGCATGAGATGCTCGGTGCCAATGAAATCATGACCCAACCGCAAGGCTTCTTCCTTGCTGTAGGTTATGACGTCTTTGACCCTTGGTGAAAAATTATCATCCATAGTGTATTATTTGGGAGTAGAAATATTAGTTTTTTGCAGCTCTTTTTACAAAAACCGTTCCCTGCCAAATCTACTGACAGCTAAGTGACAAAAAATATGGCAATAAACGAGTTAAACAGTTACTAATTTATTAACGTCGGCAGTCGCCAAATTGTTAATAAAATAAGGGGAAATTAGCATTTGCGCTCGATAAAAAACGCCTTGAAAACGTTATATTAGCAGGATTTTTATACTAAAATAATTTTAACAAACTGAATATGTCTGACGGATCGAAATTAATTCCGATTAACATTGAAGATGAAATGAAAACGGCCTACATCGACTACTCGATGTCGGTAATTGTGTCACGTGCGCTGCCAGATGTCAGGGACGGACTCAAACCCGTACACCGCCGCGTATTGTTCGGTATGTACGAGCTCGGCGTACTTTCAAATCGCGCCCATAAAAAATCTGCGAGAATCGTTGGGGAAGTCTTGGGTAAATATCACCCGCACGGCGACTCCTCAGTATATGACACCATGGTTCGTATGGCCCAGGAATGGAGCTTGCGTTACCTTTTGGTAGACGGACAAGGTAACTTCGGATCGATCGACGGCGACAGCCCTGCGGCGATGCGATACACCGAGGCCAGGATGAAAAAGATCTCAGAAGAAATCCTTGCCGACATCGACAAAGAAACCGTAGACTTCCAACTCAACTTCGACGACACGCTCGAGGAGCCGAAAGTCATGCCAACGAAAGTTCCGAACCTTCTCATAAACGGAGCGTCGGGAATCGCCGTCGGTATGGCTACGAACATGGCGCCGCACAACCTAACCGAGGTCATCGACGGAACGCTTGCCTACATCGACAACGAGGAAATCGAAATCGACGAATTGATGAACCACATCAAGGCGCCCGATTTCCCTACCGGCGGTGTCATTTACGGATACGAAGGCGTTCGTGAAGCGTTCAAGACCGGCCGCGGACGAATCGTCATGCGTGCCAAAGCGAATTTCGAGGAAGTAGACGGACGCGAGTGCATCATCGTGTCTGAAATCCCGTATCAGGTCAACAAGGCCGAAATGATCAAGAAAACGGCCGACCTCGTAAACGACAAGAAAATCGAGGGCATATCGAACATTCGCGACGAATCGGACAGAAACGGAATGCGCATAGTATATATATTGAAACGCGAAGCCGTTCCGAACGTCGTCCTGAACACGCTCTATAAGTTTACCCAATTGCAGTCGTCTTTCAGCGTGAACAACATCGCGCTTGTAAAAGGCCGTCCGCAGTTGTTGAACCTCAAGGAACTTATCCACTATTTCGTCGAGCACAGGCATGAAGTAGTCGTGCGCCGTACGCAATATGAGTTGCGCAAGGCCGAGGAACGCGCGCACATTTTGGAAGGTTTGATCATCGCGTCCGATAACATCGACGAAGTGATCCGCTTGATCCGATCATCGAAAGACGGTGACGAAGCGCGCTCGAAATTGATCGAAGCGTTCAAATTATCTGAAATCCAGGCACGTGCGATCGTCGAGATGCGTCTGCGTCAATTGACTGGTCTCGAACAAGATAAATTACGCGCTGAATATGAAGAACTGATGAAAACCATCCAACGCTTGAAGGATTTGCTCGCGAGCAAGGAACTCAGAATGGATCTCATCAAACAAGAATTGATGGAAATCCGTGAAAAGTACGGAGACAACCGTCGTTCGGTAATCGAATACGCAGGAGGTGACGTGAGCATCGAGGATCTGATCGCCGATGAAAGCGTCGTTATCACGATTTCGCATGCGGGTTACATCAAACGCACGCCCCTTTCCGAGTACAAGACGCAGAACCGCGGTGGCGTCGGGCAAAAAGGTGTGGCGACACGTGACGCCGATTTCCTCGAGCATTTATACGTGGCGACGAACCACAACTATATGATGTTCTTCACGCAAAAAGGAAAATGTTACTGGATGCGTGTCTACGAAATTCCTGAAGGAAACAAGACAAGCAAAGGTCGCGCGATCCAAAACCTTATTAACATCGAGAACGACGATAAGGTAAAAGCATTCATTTGTACGAAAGATTTGAAGGACGTCGAATACGTGAACAATCATTACGTGATCATGGTGACCAAACAAGGTCAGGTGAAAAAGACGTCTCTGGAACAATATTCGCGCCCTCGAACCAACGGTGTGGCCGCAATTACCATCAGGGAAGATGACGAACTACTCGAAGCGAAACTGACGACCGGGAACAGCCAGGTTCTGGTTGCCGTGAAATCAGGGAAATTGGTTCGCTTTGAGGAAGGAAAAACGCGTCCGATGGGAAGAACCGCTTCAGGAGTCCGAGGCATCACATTGGCCGACGAAAAAGACGAAGTAATCGGAATGGTAACCGTAAACGACATGAATTCTGAAATCCTCGTGGTTTCTGAGAACGGTTACGGGAAACGTTCCTCGCTCGACGACTACCGCATCACGAACCGCGGTGGAAAAGGAGTGAAGACGCTCAACATCACCGACAAGACCGGAAAACTCGTGTCGATCAACAGCGTTACCGATGCCGACGACTTGATGATCATTAACAAATCGGGACTCACGATCAGGATGGCAGTCGAGGATCTTCGTGTCATGGGCCGCGCCACGCAAGGTGTGCGACTTATCAACATCAAAGGAAACGATTCGATCGCTGCCGTGACCAAAGTCATGAAAGAGGAAGAAGCGCTTGAGGTCGATGCTGAGGAAATCGAAGCGAACGGTCCGATCTCAGCCGAGGATATCACCGCAGAAGTTTCAGATGCGGCCGATGATTCGGACGACACCGACGATGCGGACACCGATGAAACAAAAGAATAACACAATTTAAATAGTATGAAAATCCAACAATTGTTTTTAGCGACAGCGCTTGTTGTTTCGGCAAGTGCGTTCGCGCAAAAAGACGAGCTTAAAACGCTCAAGAAAATCTACGCGATTGAAAAGCCGTCGCAAAAGGATCTTGCAGAGTACAAAGCGGCCGTCGCAAAAGCCGAACCTTTGGTTGCCAGCTCGACCGAATCCGATAAAGTTTATCTTGATTTCTACAAGGCGATGACTCCGATCATGGAAATTTCGGTTCCCGAGAATGCGAAGAACGTCCAGTTGGCGGAAAGCTCGGTAAGCGCTGAGAATCTTACGCGTCTGGCCACAGCTTTGAACGCCACGCTTGAATTCGAGAAAAAATCAGGAAAAAAAGTGTACACCGACGACATTCTCGAAACATTGCAATCGCTCAAACCGCAAGCACTTACGTATGCGATTTCGTTGGGAAAGCAAAATAAGTTCAAAGAAGCTTCAGATGTACTGCACGCCATTTACCTGCTCGACAAAAAAGACGCCGACAATTTGTATTATGCCGCCAGTTACGCGGTAAATGCGCAGGATTACGACACTGCGATGAAATATTACAATGAGCTTGTGGCAATGAAATACACGGGCGAAAAAACAAACTATTTCGCCAAGAATAAGGCCAACGACGCCGAAGTTACGTTCCCAACGAAAAAAGAACGCGACGACGCCGTTAAACAGAATTTGGTTTATTATGCCGCACGTGACGAGCAAGAGCCGTCGAAGCAAGCCGAGATTTATGGCAACATGGTTAAAATCCTGATCAGCCAAAAGAAAAAGGATGAAGCGAAAACCGTGCTTACGCAGGCGCTTGCGGCGAATCCGAACGATGCCGCTTTGAAACAACTGGAATCTGAAATGGTTCTCGATACGAAAAGCTACGACGAGTATAAAAAGGTGGCGAACATGAACGATGCCGACGCCGTGTACAACCTCGGTGTGCTTGCCATGCAGGAAAACAAGGCTGCCGAGGCCGAGACACATTTCAATCGCACGATCGAGATGAAACCCGAATATACGAACGCATACGTAAACCTGGCCGCACTTAAACTGAAAGGCGATAAGACATTGGTTGAACAAATGAACAAATTAGGTACGTCAGCCGCTGACCAAAAGAAATACGACGCGTTGAAAGCGCAGCGTATCGCTCTTTTCAAATCGACGTTGCCAAGCCTGGAGAAAGCGTATTCGTTGGATCCTAAGAACGAAGGCGTGATCGACAACCTTATTAGCGTGTACGGTTACCTTGAAATGAAGGACAAACGTGCCGCGCTGAAAGCATCGGCCGGAAGATAATCTTCCTCCAAACGAATAAAAAACCCGGACATTTTGCCCGGGTTTTTTTATATGTATTTTTTGATGACTCTGAGTTTGTGCGTGTGCCTGTTGGTTTCGGCGTTGTAAATCCCGAGATGGTCGAGCCTGTCGATGCGTACTTTTCCGCTTGCATGGATGATGTAATTGTTTTCCATGATAAGCCCGACGTGGATGATGTTTCCATCTTCGTTGTCGAAAAACGCCAAGTCACCGGGTTCGCTTTCCTCGATGAAACTCAAAGGTTCGCCAACCAAGGCCTGTTGCGACGCATCACGTGGTAATTTATAGCCGTTCAGTTTGTAGACCATCTGCGTCAAGCCCGAACAATCTATGCCAAACGGCGTCTTTCCGCCCCAAAGATACGGAGCGTTCAAATACATGAAAGCCGTCGGAATAAGATTCTGTTTTGGTCGGATGCCGCTCACGCGCAATCCCTCGAACTCGAAATTATTGGTGTTGATGTCGTCGTGGTTCAGGAATGAAAGCGAGGCGCCAAGCGTAATCGGGACCAGCGCATTGTTCGGGGCAGCGACGTATTCCACGAGATCCGAATTCAGCACGAGAGCGTCGTCGCAAAGCTGCTTGTATTCGCTCTCGGAAACCTCGTGGAACTGCTTGGTATCGATCCAGCCTTCGTATTGGTCGAAATGCAATTTGATGCGTGACCAATTTTTTTGTACCTCGAGCACTTCAAAATGTTCACCGAAAAGCACCTGCGAAACGATCTCGCTGCGGTCGCTTGATTCGGCACGCAAAGGAATAATGGCTAGATTACAGATTCCGAACATTCGGTTAGTTTGTTTTTAGTAGCTAATCCGGCTCTTCGCTTCAATCTTTCTTAAAAAAATACGGTTTTGCAACAGTCGTTTTCGGCTTCCGTTGGTCGCCGTCACCGCCTGGCAAAACCAGTACTTTTTTATAAAAAGGATTTTCGCTGTGATCCGGGCTAGGGTTCACGGCAAAAATACTATATTTTTTCCAAAACAATGGCAGATGCACCGCCGCCGCCATTGCAAATCGCAGCGGCTCCGGTCTTCGCGTCGTTTTGTTGCATGACATTCAGCAAAGTAACGATAATACGCGCACCTGAAGCTCCAAGCGGATGTCCCAATGAAACCGCACCACCGTTCACGTT
>NZ_SEBS01000093.1 GCF_004211145.1 Flavobacterium sp.
CTTTAAGGCAAAACAAAACGCTGCCAGAAAAACCAGCAGCGCTCCAATCCAATACCGTGTTCGAGGTGAGGCCGTTGTCTGCGGACCCCTCATTTTTGCCGGAAAAATATCGTTATTGGTGCTCCATCGAACCCGAAGTGATCGCGGAGTTTGTTTTCCAGATACCGCGTATACGGTTCCTTGATGTACTGTGGCAGGTTACAGAAAAACACAAACGTGGGCGAGGGCGTCGGTAACTGAATCATATACTTGATTTTGATCAGCTTTCCTTTCGTCGCCGGGGGCGGGTAGTTCATGATTTCCTGCTGCATGACCTCGTTGAGTTTCGAGGTCGAAATCTTTTTATGCTTGTTTTCGTACACCTCCATCGCCTTTTCCATAACCTGGAAAATCCGCTGTTTTTCTACGACCGAAGCGAAAATAACGGGCAGGTAATCGATCGGTGCCATGCGCTGCACGATCTCTTTTTTCCACGTATCGGCGGTTTTGGTATCTTTCTCGATGGCGTCCCATTTGTTCACCATCAATAAAACCCCTTTTTTCGCCCGAACCGCCTGTCCGATAATGTTCATATCCTGCGCTTCCAGACCGCGCGTGGCGTCCAGCATCACAATCACCACATCCGACTCTTCCAGGGCCTTCAGCGAGCGCATAACCGAGTAAAACTCGATGTTGTCCTTCACTTTGGCTTTGCGCCGGATCCCGGCGGTGTCGGTCAGAATGAAATCTTTCCCAAAAGCTCTGTAACGCGTGTCGATGGCGTCGCGGGTGGTGCCGGCAATGTCCGTCACGATGCTGCGTTCTTCACCAATCAGGACGTTCAGAAACGACGACTTCCCGACGTTCGGACGGCCCAGAATGGCAATGCGCGGGATGCCCGCGTTCGGATCTTCGACGCCGTCGGACGGAAAATGCTTCACAACTTCGTCCAGCAAATCGCCCGTACCGGTTCCGGTCAGAGACGAAATCGGGAACGGGTCACCCAGACCCAGCGCGTAAAATTCACCGACGGAGTTCTGCC
>NZ_SEBS01000069.1 GCF_004211145.1 Flavobacterium sp.
CCTTTAAAAATCCCTATATCGAACCAACGGCCGCGCTTCCTGCCAGTCGTTTTACGGAAACCACGGCCGTATCGGAATCGATTTCGCCAACGAGGATTTGCGATTGCAACGAACACTTCAACCAATCAATTACAGATGCTCGTGTATCGACTCTTGAACCTGGATTACCTTTTCTCTTTCGTCTTGAAGGATTGGCGCGTCATGCACCCAATCGCGATTTCCATTGTTGCACGCAATTCAAAATCGGCATAGATGGAATATAAAACTACCGGATTACAGGTTTTGATCGTTGAGGATAATCCGGGAGATTACGTATTGATCGGAGATTATTTATCGGAAACCTTCGAGAATCCGGTTTTGCACAAAGCCCGTTCGTTTTCAGAAACCAAAAAATTTCTCGAGAAAAATACGGTCGACATCGTGCTTCTCGACCTCAAATTACCCGACGTTTCAGGCGAACAGCTGCTTCATGACGTCGTTTGCATCGTCGATGACATTCCGATAATCGTACTTACGGGTTTCGCCGACAAAGACTTCGGATACAAGTCGCTCTCGTTCGGCATTTCCGATTATCTGCTCAAGGACGAACTCACGCCTTCACAGCTTTTCAAAAGCGTCACGTACAGCCTGGAGCGGTTCAAGATCAGCCGAAGATTGCGCGAGTCGGAAGAAAAATACAAGACGTTGTTCAAGTCAGGGCCGATGCCCAAATGGATTTACGACGTCGAAACGCTTAAATTCCTTGACGTGAATGAAGCCGCGGTCCAACACTACGGTTACAGCCGCGACGAGTTCCTGAACATGACCATCCGCGACATACGGCCGCAGGAAGATTTGCTTCTGCTCGAGGTAACGATACGTAACAATGCGCTGCATCCGTTCACGAAAACCACATCCCGACATCTCAAGAAAAACGGCGACATCATGGATGTGGAAGTCCAGAGCAGCAGTATCGAATTCGACGGAAAGAACGCGCGAGTCGTAGTTTCGACCGACGTTACGAGCAGGCTGTCGTCTGAAAAAATCATCTCGTCGAGTGAACAGCGTTTCAAGACGCTCGTGCAGGAAAGCGGCGACCTAATCACGATTCTCGACGTCCACGGCAACTTTTTGTATGCAAGCCCGAACCACGAAACGATCTTAGGCCGAAAAACAAACCAGCTTCTGCATAAGAACATCCTGGATTTCGTTCACGAAGACGACACTGAAAAAGTGCGCGCGTTTTACGTTACATTGGCGACCGAACCGCGTATTTACTCAAATCCATTCCGGATGCGGCATGCCAACGGATCGTTCCTTTGGCTTGAATCCATAGGTACGAACGCCTTAAATGACAATGCCGTCAATGGCCTCGTCCTGAATTCGCGTGATGTGACCATCCGCGTCGAAAACGTGAAACACATACGCGAGATCAACGAACGCTTCACCGCTATCGCAAAGGCGACGAGCGATGCGATTTACGATTACGATTACGCGAACCGCGAGATTTTGCTTGTCGGCTCGAATTATAAAACGCTTTTCGGATATGATTTCGAAAACGATACGACCGACAACGACTTTTTTATTTCATGCATACATCCCGACGATCGCGAACATGTACTCTCATTCTTGAGAAATGCCGTCCGAAACAAAAAGAACGGGCATTTCGAACTCGAATATCGTTTTAGGAGGCTCAACGGCAGTTACGCGAATATCCTCGACCGTTTCGACATCATCCGATCGGGCGATACGGCGGTCAAGAAAGTAGGCGCGATGCAGGACATCACGACGCGAAAACTGCAGGAAACGATTCTGAATTTTGAAAAGGAGATTTATGAGCTGAATGCGAACCCGAAGATACATTTCAACACGGTCATCAATAAATTGGTCGCCAGTATCGAAGAACTCATCCCCGATTCGTACTGCACGATCCTGATGCTCAACGATGACGATACGATGAAGCACATCGCCGGCGATTCCCTTGGCGAAGAATTTAAGGGAGTTTTTGACGGAATTAAAATCGGTCCCGATGTGGGTTCTTGCGGAGCAGCCATGTATACCGGAAAAAAGGTAATCGTTTCAGACATCGAACACGATCCGTTGTGGGAAAATTATAGAAATCTGATTGAAAAATTCGGGGTAAAAGCCTGTTGGTCGGTGCCAGTCAAGAAAACCTCGGGCAAGGTCGTGGCCACTTTCGCCACTTACTACAAACGGGTAAAATCACCTCACGCCGACGAAATCAATCTCGTGGAACGCGTGGGAAACATGATTGGCGTACTCATCGAAAATCGAAATGCGTTCGAGGAAACCGAGCGCGCCAAAGAACGGTACGACATCGTGGCCAAAGCGACGAGCGATACGATTTGGGATTGGAACATACAGGACGACAAATTCGAATGGAACAAAGGAATTCAAGGTGTTTTCGGTTATAAACGCAACGAAGTCGGGAATACTTCACGTTGGTGGTTCGATCGGATCCACACCGAGGACAGCATCAAAATGGCGATGAAACTCTACTCGTTCCTCGAACAAAAAACCGAGAAATGGCAGGATGAATATCGTTTCGCCTGTGCCGACGGTTCGTATAAATATGTATACGACCGCGCCTTTCTGGTAAAGGACGCCGAGGGCAAAGCTATCCGTATGATCGGGGCGATGCAGGACGTGACGCGCCAAAAACAGGAAGAGCAACGACTTAAATTGCTTGAGACGGTGATTACGCAAATGAAGGATTCGGTCATCATCACCGAGTCGGACAAAACCGGAAATACGATCCCGAAAATCGTATTCGTGAATCCTGCGTTTTCAGCGATGACGGGTTACAAACCCAGCGAGGTCATCGGTCGAGCCCCGACAATATTTATGGACCGGAAAGCCGTTCGCAAAGACGTCGGACGCTTATTGCAGGCGCTTAAGAACAAAACCGAATTCAAGTTCGAGACGCTCAACGTCAAGAAGTCGGGCGAACAATATTGGGTGAATTTCTCGATGATCCCGATCACGAACACTGAAGGCGAACATTCGCATTGGATCTCGATACAGCGCGACATAACCGACGAGAAACGACAGGAAAAAGAGAAAGAGCAGTTGATTCGCGAACTCACGCAGAACAACAAGGATTTGAAGCAGTTTTCATATATCACATCGCACAACCTTCGCGCTCCGTTGTCGAATCTTACGGGATTGCTCAATCTCATCGAGGACATGCCAATCGAGAATCAGCAGCTGAAAGACATCCTGAACGGTTTCCACAAGTCGACGCATCTGCTTAATGAAACCATCAATGATTTGGTTCGAGTCGTCATCATCAAAGACAATCCGTCGATACAGAAGGAAGAAGTCCTGATCAAGGACGTGTTCGAAAACGTGTTCAACCAGTTGAGTTTCATGATCGCGATGTACAAACCGATCATCAACATCAAACTCGAAAAAGTTTCGATTCTGAATATAAACAAGGCGTACCTCGAAAGCATTTTGCTAAATTTGCTTACCAACGCGATCAAATACCGCGATCCGGACAGGAAACTCAAAATATTCGTATCGTCGAAAATGGTCGGCGATTCCATCGTGATCGTCTTTAAGGACAATGGTATCGGCATCGACATGGAACGCAACCGCGACAAGATATTCGGACTGTACCAGCGTTTCCACAATTATCCTGACAGTAAAGGTCTCGGATTGTACCTGGTCAAGTCGCAAATCGAAAGCATGGGCGGCAATATCACAGTTGACAGTACCGTAGACAAAGGCACCACATTTACCTTAACCTTTAAAAAACAAACCACTTAATACATTAATTTCTTTACAAACAACTACAAAATGCTACACAAATTACTTTGCGTGGACGACGACCCAATCACACTGATGCTTTACAAGATGGTAATTGCGAAGGCTGAATTTGCGTCAAGTGTCGATACCGCTCAAAACGGTGAAGAAGCCATCGCTTATTTTGATGAATTGAACAAAAAAGGAGGCGAATTCCCAAAATTGATTTTCCTTGACCTTAACATGCCGATCATGGGCGGATGGGAATTCCTCGATTTATTTTCGTCCGACAAATACGAGGCGTTCAGGGCGGCGAAGGTTATCGTGCTTTCGTCGACGATAGATCCTCAGGATATCGAGAAATCCAAATCGTATCCTCAGGTGATCGATTTCAGGTCGAAACCGATCTCCAAGGAAATGCTTTCGGAACTTCAGGACATCTTCTAAAAAAGTAAACGCATAAAAAAAGCTCCCGATTGGGAGCTTTTTTATTTTCTACACGATTCATGATTAAGCTAGTTTAGCAACTTGCTTGGTAAGTTTCGATTTCAAGTTCGAAGCTTTGTTATCGTGAATGATGTTTTTCTTGGCGAGCTTGTCGATCATTGAGATCACAGCAGATAGCTTTGACGAAGCATCGTTCTTGTCAGTAGCCAAACGCAAAGCTTTGATAGCGTTACGCGTTGTTTTGTGTTGGTATCTGTTCAACACTCTTCTCTTTTCGTTGCTTCTGATTCTCTTTAATGCTGACTTATGATTTGCCATTTTGTTTTGTCTGAATTTGTAATTTCTTTTTGTAGTCCGTAGGGGAATCGAACCCCTGTTACCAGGATGAAAACCTGGCGTCCTAACCCCTAGACGAACGGACCGTTATTCACCTTGGCTCCAACACGGATTGTTGGAATTTATTTGTAGCCCGTGGGGGAATCGAACCCCCCTTACCAGGATGAAAACCTGGCGTCCTAACCGATAGACGAACGGGCCATGGTCGCTATTG
>NZ_SEBS01000070.1 GCF_004211145.1 Flavobacterium sp.
ATCGCTTTATTGTTGATTTGTTGATTCGCTTAATTGTTGATTTGTTGATTTGTTGATTCGTTGATTTGAGTCGTTGCCTTCCGATTACGTCAGTCCTTCGTCGTTCGTCTTTCGTCTTTCGTCATTTCGTCCTTCGTCTTTCGTCCTTCGTCCTTCGTCAATCAAAATACCGTTACATCGCTAACCGACCGTTCTGAAACCGCCTCGCGAATGCGTCCGAAAGTGTTCCGGAATTTACACGACATATCGACCATGTATTGTTTAAATGTCGGGCTTCCGACGCTAAGCACTTTGCTGTGCCCGAACCAGACGACGGCCGCGGTCGAGAAGAAAAACGTCTTGTAAACCGCGAACGCCAAAGGTTTCAACACGGCGGGATGCGCGCGGTAAATGGCTAACATGCGCTCGGCCTGAAAGTCGATGTGGTGCGCTTCGTCTTTGATGATGTCGTCGCAAATCTGTTTCAAAAGCGGGCAACCCGTCGCGTCTTTGAGCGATTGGTAGAACAATTGGGCCGCGCTTTCCACGGTGATCACGGCGAGCGTCCAGAGTTCCATGCTCGTGTTGAAATAGCGGATTTTTCGGAACAGCGAATCGCCCCAATCCTTTTGCACGCGCGGCTCGCAAATAATATCGAGATAACGCCCGAGGTTATTGCCGTGTTTTTGTTCTTCCTTTATGAAGAGTTCGACGGCGATCGGGTAAATGAAATCGTGCGTCCGGTTCGCGTATTTGTTCGCGGCATGCAGCAAATGCGCGCCGTCAGACGTTTCGCCGAGTTGCCAGGCTTGTAGCGAACGCAGGATGCGCTGTTTTTGGCCATCGGATAAATTCGTTTTTGTCGTCCAGTCGATGCGATCGATCTTGGCGTTGTGGGTGAAGTGGTTGACCCAGTATTCGGAGGAGTTTGTGTCCATTTTAGATTTACAGATTTTAGATTTACAGATTTCAGATTTCAGATTTTGCAGAATGATTTGTCTTGACAATAATTATCAATTGTCAATTATCAATTGTCAATTAATTCCAGTCGATTTTGCGCGAGAAATACATCACGGCCGCCAAAATCGCAAACAATCCGATGCTTCCGAACAACAATGCGTAATCTTCGAGTTGGATGATCACGTAAATGAAA
Source organism: Flavobacterium sp. (assembly GCF_004211145.1). GTDB lineage: Bacteria > Bacteroidota > Bacteroidia > Flavobacteriales > Flavobacteriaceae > Flavobacterium. The sequence continues at coordinate 1,133 of NZ_SEBS01000070.1, forward strand.
CTGTACAAAACCGTCAGCGAGGCCGTGATGAACGCCGGGAATTTCCTGTTCTTGAGGATCGAGACCGAATACAGCGAGATCAACGCGACGACCGACGTTCCCGCGATCAGATAAGCCGTAAGGAAACTACTGTGTTCGGTGATCGAGATCAGAAGCGTGTAGAACATGACCAATCCGAGGCCGATCATCGTATACTGGAAAATATGGATGCGCACTTTGCTGATGGTTTGGATCAGGAAGAAAATCAAAAACGTAAGCCCGATCGTGAGGAAACCGTATTTCGCGGCGCGTTCGTTCTGCAGGTATTGGTCGACCGTGATCACGAATTTGAGTCCGAAGGCGAAGCGCTCCAAATTCGGTAATTCCCCAAACGTCTGTTGCCCGAACGGACGGTTCACGTGCAATACTTTCCATTTCGCTTCGAAGCCTTTTTCGTTATATTTTTTTGAATCGGGTAAAAAGTTGCCGATGAAACCCGGATCGTGCCAGTTCGATTTCAAACTCATTGTTGTCGTTTTTCCGATCGGAACAACCGTCAATTGTCGGCTTCCGCGGTATGAGATGTTGAAATTGAACGGCACTTTCGCAGCGTCACGCAACACCGATGCGTCGAAATAACCGGTTTCCAGACCGTCGACCGTATCGTTTTCGGACGCATTGAACACAGGTTCGAACGTGAGCGATTTTCCGCCCAGATTTATTTTGATTTCGTCGCGGATGCTTTTGAGATTCGTGCTCTTGATGATGACCGACGCCTTTTCCCATTGGATGTCGCTTTCAGGAATGCCCCGGCCTGAAAAATCGGGTTTCGCGTAATGTCCGTCGAACTTCATGGCCGATGTGTAGACCACCGATTCGTAGTGTCCGTAATGGCGTCTATCGGTCGTCACCGACGAATTGTTGTTGAGCATTTCAGGAAAGAAATATGCGTAATCGGTACTGGCGGTGCGTTGCGTGACGGCCGCTTTCGTCTTTTGGTCGACGGTTACGGTTTCTTCATAGGTCGTGTACGGAATGCGCACGATCGGTCCGTAAAAATAAACGTCGGTTCCCCATTTGGCATTCAGGTCGGCGGTGACGGCTTTTTGCCTTTCGGCCCGTTCGGCGATCAGGTTTTGGACGAGCGCGAGCGGTATCAGCAGCACGAGCGTGAGCAATCCGACGATGATCATGCGCACCGTGTTCGATTGGAAAAAATTGGTCTTTGCGATTGGTTGTGTTTCCATTATTTTATTTTTTATTATTTATTATTTAGATGAATGTGAGGTAGAAGAAGACGACCGGGATGTTGGCGAGCAGGATCAGGATTTTGATCGCGAAATATCGTCGGTAGTCGTGCTCTTTCGCAAACAACAAAATAAGATTCAAAAGCACGAGTAAGTTGAATAAGGCCGCGATGATCACGTAGACGAATCCGAACACGATCAGGTTATCGCTGCCCAATCCTAATTGGTGGGCGCCGAACAAAACCGTCCCGATCGCGAACGAAATAAAAGCGATCCACGTCGAGAATTCCCCGGTCGTGTGGACGTAAGCGTTGAAATTGTTTTTCAAGGATGAGTGCATATCAAAGGGTTTTAGAGTTGGTACGGAAGAAGAAATACACGAGCAACAACAGCAAGCCATAGCCGATAGTAAAACCGATCGTGTGGAGTTTCGTAAGCAATATGAGTGAATCGGCGACCAGACCGAATGGGTTCGAAAGAATGTCCCAGCTGTTGTAGCGTTCGTATCGCCCGAGGAAAATCCCGAAACCCGACAGCATCGCGCTTGCGGCAATCAGCGCGACCGACGCTTTTTCCCCGAATCGGATCTTGAACGACCGTTGCATCTGCGCCATCGAAACGAGCGCGAACAACATGCCGTTGATCGAGTAGGAGGCGAGCAGCAATAAGTCGAACCAAGCTGGCATTGAGGATTTCAGGTTTCGGAAGTGTAGGAAATCGGTTAGGATGTACGGCGCATTCGGGAGAAACAGTAGCCAGATTATCGACAGCAAAGTGAAACCGAACCAACTTTTGTACGATGTCCAAAGCCAGGAACTTACGAGCCACGGAACGGCGGATAAAATCAAATTCCAAAGCAGGAATCCGTATCCGATCGTTCCTGTAACGAGCATACGGAACGCCATCAGCGCGATGTTGAAGCCTACGAATGCGAGCAGGCTCAGTTGTTTGTTCGAAATAAATTTAGATTGGCTTGTCATAATAAAGTACTTTGTATTTCAAAGTTAATAGGTAAAAAAATATCAGTTTTTCTGGATCAGTTTTTCAAGCGCGTCAATGTGGGCCGAAAACGCCTCGCGACCTGACTTCGTCGCCTTGTAACTCGTGTTGGGTTTCTTACCGATGAACTGTTTCTCGACGACGATGTAATTCTCGGATTCAAGTGCTTTCGCGTGGCTTGCGAGATTTCCGTCGGTCACGCCGAGCAGTTCCTTGAGCGTCGAGAAGTCGGCCGATTCGTTTACCATGAGAACGCTCATGATGCCCAATCGGATGCGGTGGTCGAACGCCTTATTTATATTTTGTATGATGTTTTTCAAGATAGAGGTGCAAGGTTCAATGTGCAAAGGTTACGCGCTGTCGGGGGCAAATATTAGGAATTTCGCTCGTATTTAACGTACATGATAGCCCCGTAGATGATATGGCTCACGCCGAATCCCAATGCCCAGAACAGCAGCCCGTTGCCTGAAAATTCGGTGCAGATGAGACCAAGAATGACTACTGTGATCCCAAGGTAACGAACGTCGCGCAACGTATATTTACTCGCATTTACGCAGGCGAGCCCGTAGAAAATCAACGTTACGGGAGCGATCAGGCCGTAGACTTCGTGACGTAACAAAATCAATGTGAAAATCCCGCCCGTGCCAAGCGGGATCAAGAAATTCGCAATCAATCGTTTCGAGGAACTGTTCCAAAGGTTTTCGTTGCGTTTCTTGGCCTTGAAGCCTGACAAAATCAACGCCGTGATTATCGACAACACCAACACGATGATCGCGATCGCGACTATCGCCTTGAACGTCGTGCTTTCGAGCGTTACGTAATAGCCGCGGTGCTGGTCGAGGATTCGAGCCGCGAACCATGCGCCGATCAACGCGTAGATTCCGGCCATTACTCCGGCCAATCCGCTCAATGATAGGAATTGGGTCGAGCGGTTCATCATTTGCTTGATGTCGCGGATGTCGTTCAGGTAGTCTTGGTTACTCACAAATAAAGTACTTTGAATTGCAAAGTAAGTTGAGTTTTGTTTTGTGACCAAATTTTTTGTTGGTTTTTTTTTAGGATATGCATTTTTTTTGATGAAGGTAGGAACGCGCGAAGTCATGAAGTTTTTTGATATGATGTAGTTTTTTGACACGAAGGCACGAAGGCGAGAAGGCACGAATTTTTTTGCGGTGCGTTTTTTTTTTTGATACGGAGGCGAGAAGGAATGAAGGTTTTTGTTTTTTGACGACACGTGTTTTTCTGACACGAAGCCACGAAGGCGCGAAGGCAAGAAGTTTTTTTTGTTGCATTTTTTTTTGACACGAAGGCACGAAGG
>NZ_SEBS01000016.1 GCF_004211145.1 Flavobacterium sp.
GCTGAACACATCGCAGTAAAAGAAGCGCAGAAATTAAACATTCCGGTTTTCGCAATGGTAGATACCAACTCCGATCCACGTGAAGTTGACTATGTTATCCCTGCAAATGATGACGCTTCCAAATCAATCGACAAAATCCTTTCTTTGGTATCGGCTGCCGTTATCGAAGGTTTGAGCAACAGAAATTCTGATGCCGCTTTCGACGATGCTGCTGAAGGAGAAGAGTCAGAAGTAGCAGCTCCGGTTGCAGCGGCAGAAGCCCCAAAGGCCGAAGCAGCTCCAGCAGTTGAAGCTACAACTGAAGAAGCTCCCGCAGTAGACGCTGAAGCTAAAACTGAAGAATAACAAACAATTCAAAGATTGAAAGATTTAACGATTAAAAGATTTGCGGTTAACATTCAGTTGACTTCGGGTCTGAATCTTTAAATTTTTCAATCTTTTCATCTTTTAATAAAAAAACAATATGTCAACTATCACTGCTGCAGACGTAAACAAACTACGCACCGCTACCGGAGCTGGTATGATGGACTGCAAAAAAGCACTTGTTGAAGCCGATGGCGATTTCGACAAAGCAATTGAAATCCTTCGTAAAAAAGGACAAAAAGTAGCCGCAAACCGTTCTGACCGTGAGTCAACTGAAGGTGCTGCTATCGCTGTTGTCAATGCCGACAAGACTGAAGGCGTTGTCATCACGTTGAACTGCGAAACTGACTTCGTAGGTAAGAACGAAGGTTTCGTTAAATTGGCTACAGATTTAGCTAACCTTGCGATCCAATTCGACTCTAAAGATGCATTCCTTGCCGCTGATTTCAACGGACTTACAGTTTCAGAGAAATTGATCGAGCAAACAGGCGTAATCGGAGAAAAAATCGAGATCGGAACTTTTGAAAAACTTTCAGGACCTTTCGTAGGATCTTACATCCACGCAGGTAACAAGATCGCTACATTGGTTTCATTGTCTGCCAACGTTGCCGGAGCTGAAGAAGCTGCACGTAACGTAGCGATGCAAGCCGCTGCGATGAACCCGATTTCACTTGACGAGTCAGGCGTTGACGCCGACACTGTCGCGAAAGAAATCGAGATCGCAAAAGACCAATTGCGTCAGGAAGGCAAGCCGGAGGCTATGCTTGACAATATCGCAAAAGGAAAATTGCAACGTTTCTTCAAGGACAACACGCTTGTAAACCAGGATTACATCAAAGACTCTTCAATGAACGTCTTGTCGTATGTAAAATCGGTTGATGCAGGCCTTACCGTAACCGGTTTCAAAAGAGCCGCTTTAGGTTAATCATAATTCACGATTGATAAGAACCCTGCTTGAAAGAGCGGGGTTTTTTGTTTTTGGGCGCATCGGCGGCTTGGACGTATTTTCCAGGTTCGCGATTTTAAAAAAGCCGCCGTCGGGCTACCGCTCCAATCTTTTGCGCAGATTGAATTTCCCCAGGATCACGAATTTTTTGCCCAAAAGGATTTCCACTTGTATCCCTTGCGCACTTCATCATCCAAATCAAAACACTACAAAATCCCAACGCGACGACTCGAACGACGATTGCCAAACCGCGTCAAAACTGACGATTCCGTAATTGATGGGTTTTTGTAAAGTAGCAAATTGTCCACATCAGCAAAATAAAAAGGTAATTTTAAGATAACCGTAAAATCTTATTTTATCCAAAACCTATTTATTATGCACAAGATTACATTTAAAGGCCTCGCCACGGCCGCCATCTTTGCGTTGCTTCCAACAGCGGACGCCATTTCACAAACCGTAACGCCCTGGCTTACCAAAGGCGACCAAACCGCACTTCTCGCACAACAGGGAAATGTTTCTTTCGGCGCAAATTCGGGAACCAATCCGTCCACGGTAACCGTTACGCCCGGAACTACGTATCAAACCATCGACGGTTACGGCTGGTGTCTCACTCAGGGTTCCGCCGAAGTCATCTTCAACATGGCCGCGACCCAACAAAACAATTTGCTCCAGGAACTTTTCAACCCAAGCACGGGTTTGAGTTCGTCGGTCGTGCGCATTTCCATCGCGGCTTCCGATCTGTCGAATTCGTCCTACAGCTACAACGAAACCTCGGGCGACACGAACATGAACAACTTCAGCCTCAACGGTCCCGACGCAACTTATCTGATCCCGATTCTAAAGAAAATCCTGCTCATCAATCCGAACATCAAAGTGCTCGCGACACCATGGTCGGCGCCTCGCTGGATGAAGACCAACAATTCCTGGGTCGGCGGAAGTCTACAAACCCAATATTACGCGGCCTACGCACGCTATTTCGTAAAGTATTTCCAGGCGATGCAAGCCCAAGGCATCAACATCTGGGCAGTTACGCCCCAAAACGAACCTGAAAATCCGTACAACGAACCCAGCATGCTCATGACGTCGGCCCAACAAAAGGATTGGATCAACAACCATCTCGGACCTCAGAAAGCCTCGGCAGGGTTCGGCGGCGTTAAAGTCATCGCGTTCGACCACAATTGTGACAATACCGCTTATCCGATCGACGTGCTCAACAACAGTTCCTATGTCGACGGCGCGGCCTTCCATCTTTATGCGGGAAATATTTCGGCAATGTCAACCGTTAAGAACGCGACGAACAAAAATGTGTATTTTACCGAGCAATACGTGGGCGGCCCAGGCAATTTCTCAGGAGATTTCGGCTGGCACATGCAAAACGTCATGGTCGGATCGTCGAACAACTGGTCAAAAGCCACACTCGAATGGAATCTCGCCTCGAATCCAAGTTACGGCCCGAGAACGCCGGGCGGCTGCACGACTTGTATGGGCGCGGTTACGGTAAACAACAGCACGAGTTTTACAAGAAATTCGCCGTATTACATCATTGGGCAATTCTCGAAATTCGTAAAAACAAATGCGCAACGCATCGGCTGTTCGAGCTCGAACGGATCGATCCACGCAACTGCCTTCAAAAACACCGACAACTCGATCGTCACGGTCATCTACAACGCCGGCGCGCAGAACACGATCAAAGTCGTCTCGGGAAGCAATGCGTTCAATTATACTGTTCCCGCGAGTTCGGCAGTGACGTTCAAATGGATTCCGACTGCCGCTCCATCGGGATTTCCGGGTTACTACAATTTAATCGCGCGACACAGCAACAAAGGCCTCGATGTCGCCGACAATTCGACCACGAGCGGTTCGCGTATCCAGCAATGGGATGTCACGAGCGGCGGCGGAGCCAATCAGCGTTGGAAATTCGAAGATGCTGGCAACGGGAATTATTACATCCGCGTCAAATCGACCCAGATGTATCTCTCTCCCGCCAGCAACAGCGCGGCCGACGGTGTCAAAGTCGTGCAAAAGACATTCGCCTCGACGAACGATTTCAAATGGCAGGTCGTCAGTGTCGGCAGCGGCTTTTATCGCATCACGAATGTACTCAGCGGCAAATCGCTCGACGTGCAGGACGTTTCGACCGCCAATGGCGCCGATATCCAGGTCTGGACGTATGGCGGCGGAAACAACCAGCAATGGTCGCTCGTTCAAGTCGAGAGCACCGCGCGTCCAACGTCGGAAACATTCCAAGAAATCGATTCGCCCGAAGAAACCGTCGGCAAACTCGCCTTCGTTTATCCGAATCCAACCTCGAGTGTCGCGACGCTTTACGTGAACGAACCTTCATCGTACGCGATCTTCAACCTCACGGGCGCGATGGTGCAGAAAGGAAAAGTTATTGCGGGCGACAACGAACTCGATGTAAGCGCGCTTTCGGCAGGAAGTTACCTGATCAGGCTTGAAACGTCAGGAGGCAAATCCCAAACACTGAAATTATCGCGGTTATAAACTCAAGACGATCAAAAAGGCTCCATTTTCGGGGTCTTTTTTTTGCGTTTATACTTTGTAAGGCAGTATAAGAGTTATACAAAGTATTGCTACATTTACGGAACAGGCATTTCGCAAACATCGAATTTTGAAAAAGTATCACTTCCTCTTGTTGCTGCTCGCCGCGTCGGCAATCGCCCAACCCAAGAAATACCAAAGCCTTCTTTGGGAAATTTCCGGCAACGGGCTTGCGAAAAAATCGTATCTGTACGGTTCGATGCACGTGAGCGAAAAGGTTTCCTATCATTTGTCGGACGCTTTTTTCAAGCATTTGCTCGCGTCCGATTACGTGGCGAACGAGAGCGACCCGTCAACCTGGATCGGATTGTACGATGTGATGGGAACGCCCGCGTACCAAAATTACATGTACGCGTCAAACGGTTTCTATTCGCAGTTCTACCAACAGCCAATTACGCGTGAAGACTTGTATCCGCTGTTCGTGAGCAACAACAACATCATGAATAATTTGTTGTTCCGAACCAACGAAAACCAAAAGGATTACCAGGAAGACACGTATCTCGACATGTTCATTTACCAAACGGGCAAGAAATACAAGAAGCAGGTTGTCGGGCTCGAAAACGCCAAGACGTCGATGCTTTCGATCATGGGCGCTGAAATGGGCAACCTCACGCCGCGCGAGGAAAACATGCAAGCCATCATGAAACTGCTCAAGGACAAGTCGTTCAATCAGGCGCTTCTCGATTATTATCGCGACAAGAATCTCGACATGCTCGATTCGCTCTACACGCTGGCCACGCCCGACGGATACTTCAAGGCTTTGATTCTGGACCGAAACCAGGTGATGGCCAAAAGCATCGATTCGATCGCCAAAAAAGGCAGCCTGTTCGCGGCAGTCGGAGCGGCTCACCTGCCCGGAAAAAACGGTGTAATCGAAATCCTGCGCAAGAAAGGCTACACGGTTACGCCCGTTGTCGACGCCTACACGCAGCAAGGCCGAAATATAAAGAAGCAAATCGACGAATATTTCATCAAACCCGAATTTGAAACACGCGCTACCGCCGACGGCATGATCCGTTTGCCGATGCACGCCCAACCTATTTTCAGTTCCGACAACATCGATACGCCCGATCTCGCGAACGGCGGCATCGTAAACCTCAAACGCATTCCGTTGCGCGATTACCTGCGGAAGGACGAGATGGCTTTCAGTGCGAATACGCTCGACAGTCTATTCTACGAAAACATTCCCGGCGACATCCTCGAAAAGAAATATTTCACCGACGACAATTACACCGGCTACGATATAAAAAGCCGCACCAAGACCGGAAACACACAACATTACAAGTATTTCATCACGCCTTTGGAAGTGATCTGCGTGAGCATGTCGGGCAACGGAAACTACGTGAGGCAATATGAAAATGAGATTTTCAACAATATAAAACTCAAGAAAAACACGACGGGTTGGGAAACCGTCACGCCCGCGAAAGGCGGATTCTCAGTGAACGTACCGTCTTATTTCACGCTGTACGGCAACCGCGATTCGAGCAATCCTGAGAACATCGAACTCAATGCGTGGGACGAAATAGAGAAAGCCTGGTATTTTTTGACCGAAAAAACGTTGTCCGACAATTCGCAACTCGAAGAAACAGCGTTCGAACTCAAGCGCATGCAGGACGAATTCTACACGCAATTCGACGCAACGACTTCGGTAAAGGAAATCGCGCGTTCGCCAAACAGCTACGAATCCCAATCGAAGATCGGAAACCGCGAAATCCGATTGAAAACCGTAATCTCGGGCCAAAAATATTACATGCTCGGAACCGTGAAAGCGTCGGCCCAAAGCACCGAGAAGTTCTTCAGATCGTTCGCGATACAACCGTTCAAGTACGAAAGCCAAACGCGAAAGTTTACTGACAGCCTCGGCCGCTTCAGCATTGAAATCCCTGAAAAACAAAACGAGAAGCTGTTTTGGAAGATCAACAGCCCAAAGTCGTTCGTGAATCCGTACGACACCGAGATGGAGAACAAGTTCGAAAGGTTCGAGAAGCAGTTTTCGTTCACCTCGGCATCGGGAAAAAACGTAACGCTGAGCGCCTGGGAAAGCCATCGCTACGATTATGCAAAGAACCGCGACTCGCTCATGGTCAACCTCAAGAAGAAAATCTATGAGGATTTCGACCAGTTCGACGCGGATGAAAATAGCGCGACGGTCGACATCGACAATGTAACCGTCGCAGCGTATATCGCCGATCCGCGACAATCGAGCGGACAGATTCCTGATTCGTCCTGGGACGCGGTTTTCGAAGCCAATTCGAACTCAAAAAAGAAAGCCGACCTCGTAAATCTGACATCCGAAAAGGAAAACTACGACGACGCTCGAAAGCTTTACACGCTCGACGTCATGGCCCAAAAGCAGAATTCCCAACAAGCCGTAAAATACAAGGTTTTCATGCAGGACGGCAATATCTGGTGGCTGCGCGCGCTCGTCGAGAAAGATTACCGGAATAACGACGTGTTCATCGAGAAAATCGCCGATTCGTTCACGCCTCAAGACGGGAAACACAATTTTTCGATTTTCGACAAGAAGACGAAATTGTTCTTCGAAGACGCGCGAAGCGAAAACGACACGATCCGTTTCTCTGCTTTGCAATCGGCGTATATGGTCGATTTCGAGAAAGAGGATTTACCGCAGCTTAAGACGTTTTTGACGACATTCAATTTCCGCGCCGACGAAACCCAGGCGATCACGACGCTTCTCGAAAAAATCGGACGAATCAATGATCCCGAGGTGATTCCGTTCCTCGAAAGTTGTTATAAGAAGGACGATGTGAATACCGCGATGCAACTCTCGGTGATCAGAGGTCTGGCGAAACAAAAATCGAAGGCCGCTTACAAGAAGATCATCGAATTGCTCGAATACGATTTGCCGTTATCGAACAATAGGTACGAGATTTCAAGTTTGTTCCAAGTATTCAACGCCGATCCTGAAAACAGCAAGGCGCTTTTCCCCGAAATTTTCCAATTTTACGGCGTCAAGGAATATCAGGAACCGATCGTGTCGTTCGCATCGGAACTATTCAAGCAAAAACAAGTCAATCCGAGTAAGGGAAAAAGTTATAGAAAACTGTTGCTTACGGACGCGAAACTCGAATACAAGCGCGTCGCCGCGTGGAAATCCAAATCGAGCGACGGCAAGGACGACGAGTATTTCACTTCTTCTCCGGCCGAGGAACTCAAATCCTACTGCATTCTTCTATATCCGTTCAAGAAGGAAAAAGCGGTTGCGCAATGGTTCGAAAAAGTCGAGAAACTCGAAATCGCCGAGATCAATCTCGAACTCGTACGACTCGATCTCACAAACGGAAACATGCCGAATCCAGCCATAGTCTCAAAATTATTCGCCGATCCGAAAACAAAATTCACGACATATCGCCTGCTGCTCGACAACAAAAAAGATGTCCCGAAATGGACGGACGAAGAAATCGCGCTCGCCGCCGTGAACACTGCAGGAACAGGCAACAATTTGTCAGGCGACATACAACTTGTCAAAAGAACCGAGGTCACGAAAGACGGAGAATCGATCTCCATATTCTTCTACAACGCGAAACCAAAGGAAAAAATACAGCCGTTCGCAGCGTCTGAAAACTCGCTTGTTGCGGTCGCATTCATAAACGCGAAAGGAAACATAAACCCGAAAGCGTGGAAAATCGTCGGGGTCAGCCCAATCGCCGACCTGACGAACCTCGATGCCGAATGTGAAACCATCATCGACCGACTTCAGAACGGTTCGCATTCGCGCGCGTCCTTCGGCAAGCAAAAAGACAACGGATTCCCAAGTTATCTCGAAGAAGAATTCTAATGGAAAAGACACGTTGCGGCTGGAGCGGTGCTGACCCTATTTACATAAAATACCACGACGAGGAATGGGGCGATCCGGTTTTCGACGACGCAAAACTGTTCGAATTCCTCCTACTCGAAACGTTCCAGGCGGGATTGAGTTGGCTTATGATCTTGAAGAAACGCGAGAATTTCGCAAAAGCATTCGACAATTTCAACTACGAAAAAGTCGCCAGATACGACGACGAAAGAATCGCTGATTTAATGTCAGACACTGGAATCGTGCGCAACGGCGCCAAAATAAAAGCGGCCGTGACGAACGCCCGGGCTTTCATGGAAGTCCAAAAAGAATTCGGAAGTTTCTCGAATTACATTTGGGGATTCGTCGATCACAAGCCAATCGTAAATACAATGCAATCGCATAAGGACGCGCCCGCCACGACGCCACTGTCTGACGAAATCAGCGCCGACCTGAAGAAACGCGGGTTCAAATTCGTGGGTTCGACAGTCGTGTACGCGCACATGCAAGCCACGGGAATGGTCGATGACCACGTCGATGATTGCTGGAAGAAAACCAAATCCTGATGTTCAAGACAAAAAAAGACACGCTTTACGTAATCCTCGCGGGGATTTTCATCACAAACGCTATCGTGGCCGAACTCATCGGGGGCAAACTGATTTATGTTGGCGACACCGTGATGAGTATCGGGATCTTGCCTTGGCCTATCGTTTTTATCACGACCGATTTGATAAACGAATATTTCGGGCAAAAAGGCGTCAGGCGGCTTTCGTACATTACCGCAGCGCTGATCGTGTACTGTTTTGTCGTGTTGTATTGTGCGTTGCAGATTCCGTCGGCCGATTTGAAAGGAAATGTGACCGACGCGCAGTTTTCGGCCGTGTTCGGACAAAGCCTTTGGATCATCGTGGGCAGCATCATCGCTTTTCTGGTCTCACAGCTAATCGACGTTACGATCTTTCACTTCGTCAAGAAACGCACGGGAAAACGCCTTATTTGGCTGCGCACGACGGGATCGACGGTGATTTCGCAACTGTTCGACAGCTTTATCGTGTTGGGAATCGCTTTTTACATGACGGGAAAGATCGATTTCGACACCTATATCAAATCGGGATTCACAGGTTATACCGTAAAACTGGTGATCGCTGTCTTGTTGACGCCTTTGATTTACCTGGCGCATTGGGCGATCGATAAATTCGTACACGAGGAATCCGATGGCACGACTGACGTTTCCGATTAGCGTTATTTATTGATTTCCACGCGGATTTCCTTCGTTGCGAAGTCGCCTGCGATCGTATCCATATATTCGATCTTGAAATTAAATTGGCTTTTGTTTATTTTCGAGATCCTGTCCTTGTAACTTTCTTCGCCGTACAGGTCATTGCTGGCCAACGGGACCCATTTTTTGGTTTTCAGGTCGAATGAAAGAATCGTGATCTCGACATGGGTTCCGATCCACCAATTGGTTTGAAAGATTATTTCCTTAAAGCCGTCCTCGTCCAGATCCTCGATCGACTCGACTGTTCCCCAAAGCGTATCGTCAACTTTGAAATCCGGCAGACTGTTTGAAAACCTGACCGTGTTGAAGCAGTCGTTGTCGACGCAACCTGCGAAATCCATTTGGTCGGGAAAATCTGGATTCTTTGTTCCGAAGTATTTTGGCGTGAATATGAAAGCCGTGTCCTGAACCGCATCAAAATCGATGTCTCCGATTGGAAATGCTTTCCAATTTGCTTTTATGATAACGGGTTTTCCCGAAGTTTCTTTAACCGATTTCGACTCTGAATGTTTTTGATCGCACGCGATTGCCGATACGAACATTGCTGAAAGAACGATTTGGAATAAAGTCGTGAATGTAGGCCGTTGCATTTCGTGTCAATTTACGCGAAAGTACACTTTTTCCCGAAGCGCGATTCAGCGATCGTGGTCTAGCCCAGATGGAAGTGGTTAGCCCACAGGATTGAAGCCCAGGTTTTTAGGAATTGGCGCGGCGACCAACGGAAGCCCGACGCGAATTTCATAAAAACCGGGCTTTAGGCCGAGGACTAATAGCGGACAGCTGGATCAGCTTCTAAACCTTCTCTGCAAAAAAGTCCTTAATTTCCTCATACACGATTTCGCCTTCGACGATGTTGAGGCCTTTCGCAAGATCGGCGTTCTTTTGGCAAGCCAGTTCCCAACCGAGGTTCGCGATCTTCAAAACATACGGCAACGTCACGTTCGTAAGCGCCAACGTCGATGTGTACGGAACCGCGCCCGGCATGTTCGCTACGCAATAATGCACGATGTCGTCGATGATGTACGTCGGGTCTTCATGGGTCGTGGCGTGGGTCGTCTCGAAACAGCCGCCCTGATCGACGGCAACGTCTACGAGAACGGTTCCCGGACGCATTTCCTTGAGCATGTCGCGCGTGATGAGTTTGGGCGCTTTCCCGCCTTTTATGAGAACGCCGCCAACGATGAGATCGTGGTTCTTGATATGGCGCCTGATGTTGTATTCGCTTGAATATTCAGTAACGACGTGGCTCGGCATTACATCGTTCACATGTCGAAGTCGTTTCATGTTGATATCGAGGATCGTCACGTGCGCGCCAAGACCCGCAGCCATTTTCGCGGCCTGCAATCCGACGACGCCGGCGCCCAAAACCAGGACTTTTCCCGGAGGAACTCCCGGAACGCCTCCGAGCAGAACGCCTCGGCCTTTGATTGGTTTCTCTAAATATTTCGCACCTTGTTGAATCGCCATTCTGCCTGCGACTTCGCTCATCGGCGTGAGAAGCGGCAATGTTCCTTCGGCATCTTCGACCGTTTCGTAGGCGATACAGACGGCTTTGCTTTGGATCATAGCCTCGGTGAGTTCCATGCTCGAGGCGAAGTGGAAATATGTAAACAGGATTTGACCTTCCTTGATCAGCGGATATTCTTTCGCGATCGGTTCCTTGACTTTCACGATCATGTCGCTGATCGCGTACACGCTTTCGATATCGGGCATGATTTCAGCACCGACCGACGCGTAATCCTCATCAAAAAAACCGCTTCCATCTCCTGCCGATGCCTGAACATAAACCGTATGCCCGTATTTCACCAATTCATAAACCCCTGCAGGTGTAAGCCCGACTCGGTTCTCATTGTTCTTTATTTCTTTAGGCAATCCTATTTTCATGGGGTTAAAGTTTAAGATTTGACCAAATATATTTCATTACCCCTTAAAAAAATAGGGTTATAAATTATTTTCGATGAAATTTATGATTTCAACGCCCTAATGAATACTTCTCGCGAAATTTCGGCACATCCCAAACTTGCCAAGTGGTCGTTGTAGAGCTGGCAATCGAGAAACCGATAATTTTGGCGCTGAAGATCGCGCGCGAAAGTAATGAACGCGACTTTCGACGCATTCGAGACACGCGAGAACATACTTTCCCCACAAAACACATTCCCGAGATCGATTCCGTACAAACCTCCAACGAGTTCATCGTCCAGCCAAACCTCAACTGATTTAGCGTGTCCGAGTTCGTGTAAATGGATATAAGCGCGTTTCATTTCCTCGCTTAACCAAGTTCCGACCTGACCTTTTCGCGGCGCACGCTGGCAGTTCGTGATTACGCCTTCGAAATCCTGGTCGTACGTGACTTTGAAGACATTTCGGTTCAGGACGTTTCGCATGCTTTTGGAAACGACGAGGTCGCCGAACTGCAGAATCATCCTTGGATCGGGCGACCACCACAAGATCGGGTCGTCGTCGTTGAACCACGGGAAAATGCCGTTTCTATACGCGAGCAGCAACCTATCGGGTGAAAGATCACCACCGACGGCAAGCAATCCGTCAGGATCGGCGTCCTCGACAGGCGGAAAATAAAGCTCTTTGGTTAGGAAATACATGCTATAAAAAACCCGGCTTTATGACGGCCGGGCTCAACTTGGATAGGTTTTTTTCTAGAACGGCAAATCGTCGTGCTCTTCTTCGTTGATATTCTGCGCAGGCGCGAACGTCTGTGAAGCCGGCATTGGCGGTTGCTGTTGCTGGTTGTATTGTTGCTGTGGCGCCTCGGCTTGCGCTTTTTCGATTCTCCATCCTTGGATTGAGTTGAAGTAACGCGTTTCGCCTT
This sequence comes from Flavobacterium sp., assembly GCF_004211145.1. Lineage (GTDB taxonomy): Bacteria > Bacteroidota > Bacteroidia > Flavobacteriales > Flavobacteriaceae > Flavobacterium. The sequence goes on from NZ_SEBS01000016.1 coordinate 11,774, forward strand.
GCGGGCTTACCCATTCGCGTCCGCGTAGGTTGATCGAAACTTTCACTTCTTCGCCCGGGCGATAATTGTTCAACAAATCGCATTTGTCCTGCGTGAACTCGATCATGATGTGTTGCGGATATTGCTCGTCAGTTGTAACGACCAATTCTCTTTTCCTGAACGATGCGCTCACTTGCTGCTCCTGGCCGATGACCTTGACTTTTCCTGTAACTTCCATCTTTTCTATATTAAAATTAAACTCTTTTTGCTAATAAGACTTTCCACGCCGCCTGCACGTCACCGTTGTCGATGTATTCTTTGGCGAGTTCGTGCTGCTTGCGCTCGTCGGTAGAACTAAGCACGCCTTTGACCTCGAAATCCTGCTTTACAAAGATAGCGACTTCCTCATGCGTAGGCAAGGATTCAACGTTGCCTAAAATGCCAAAATCATTGCCGTTGAACACGTCGCTTTCAAGGATTTCACTCGGGATCGAATCGACTCCGATGCCAAGCGTCGTAAGCGGTTTCGGAACTTCGAACAAGCCTTGGTTCGAACGCGAATACCAATTGGCGCCCAATCGGGAAACCAAGTCGATTTTGTGTTGATCGATGTTTCCGTCGGCATCCAAAATTTTCTCGCTGATGTGCATTTTGAGCACTTCGCAGATAATCAGGTTTCCGGCGCCGCCTTCAGTTCCGAGCGCGATGATCTCGTTGACCTTACATTCGAACTGCACGGGCGATTCGGCCACGCGGAACGGCTTTACCAGATCAGACGCAACAGCCGTCAATCCCGATTTCACGAATTCGTTCACGCCATCAGGATATTCGGTACTCGACAACGATGCTTGTTGCACGATGTCGAAATTCACGACATTTATCACGACTTGTTTCGTCGCCTGCGCATTGAGCAACGTGTGCTTTACCGTATTGTCGCGCACGCGCCTCGAAGGCGAAAAAATCAACACGGGCGGATTTGAGCTGAACAGGTTGAAAAAACTGAACGGAGACAAATTGGGTTTCCCGTTTTCATCAACCGTACTCGCAAACGCGATAGGCCTCGGCCCGACCGCCGACTGCAAATAACCGTGTAGTTTTTGGGTGCTGAGCTCGCCCGGAATGATGCTGATCATTTGTGTTTTGGCTTTGGACAAATGTAAGGAATTGGGCGTGGTTGGAGTACGTGTTTTCTGCCGAAGTTATTAACTTTTTGATGCGTTGCGCTAAAGACACGGCCGCCCCTTTGGACACGCTTCGCTTAGGATTCGAGACCTCAGCACGGACATTTTAAGTTCAAGTAAAAATTAAATTGAACTCGGCGAATAAACGTATCCAACAAGCGGCTAACTCATGAGTTCACGACTGCGCAACACCTATCAAACGTTTGAAAAAATCAGAGAATACAGAAACTCGCCCCGATCAAATAAAGTCAATTTCCACTTTAAGATCAATTCATTATCTACAACGCGAACAATACCAAAACGAAGCATGTCCAAAAGCCACCGCGTCAAATAATCTATTCATTAATCCAAAAACCCAAAAACAACCTCCCCAACGAAAACAAATCCAAAGCGAAGCGTTTCCCCAGCGCAGCGTCTCCAAAGCGCAGCGTGTCCAAAGGCGCAGCCGTGTCCAAAGCGAGCCGTCTCCAATAATCAAATCAATTATTCGTTATCTTTACACAAATCCAAAATATGCAATTCACCGACAAACGCACCGTCTCGCGTTGGATCATCATCGGACTTTCATTCATCATCGTAATAGCGATTATCCTGAACGTATATTCGTTCTTTCAGGAACTCAAGACCGAGGAGCGCGACAAGATGGAACTTTGGGCCGAAAGCCAAAAATCGATAAATAACGCCGACGAAACCCAGGACATCGGGCTGCCGATCCAGATCATCCAAAAAAACAAGACGATTCCTATTATTTTGACCGAGAACGATTCGGTGATCAGTTCGGCGAATCTCGATCCCGAAACTGAAAAAAGTCCCGAAAAGCTCGCTGTGTATTTGAACAAATTGAAGAAGGAAAATGAACCTATCAAGATGGAAATCTCGGCCGGAAAGTCGCAATATCTATACTACGGGAATTCGTCCCTTCTCAATAAACTCAAGTATTATCCGATTCTTCTGTTCGCGATCGTGATCCTTTTCGCGATCGTGGTCTACAACTTTTACCGAAGCCAGAAAATGTCGACCCAAAACAAATTATGGGCGGGAATGGCCAAGGAAACCGCGCACCAGATCGGAACGCCGCTTTCATCTCTCATCGGATGGATCGAAATCATGAAGGCCGACGATGTCGACGAAACCACGGTGACTGAAATCGAAAAAGATGTCGTCCGACTCCAAACCATCGCCGACCGTTTCTCTAAAATCGGATCGGAACCGGCACTCGAAACCCGCGACATCATTGCCGAGACGCGCGCGTCGTATGATTATCTGCAATCGCGTTTTACGGGAATATCTTTCACATTTAAAGCGCCTACGAAAAAGGTAATGGTATCGTTCAACCCGATTCTGCACAGCTGGACGATCGAAAACCTCGTCAAGAACGCCATCGACGCGATGAAAGGCCGCGGAAAGCTCGAAGTCCGAATCGAGGAAGATTCAAAATTTATCAAGATACAAGTTTGCGATTCAGGAAAAGGCATTTCAAAAAGCCAATTCAAAAAAGTGTTTGAACCCGGATTCACGACCAAGAAACGCGGCTGGGGATTGGGATTGTCGCTTACCAAACGCATCGTCGAGGATTATCACAAAGGCAGGATCAGAGTATTGTCGTCCGAAATCGGGAAAGGCACGATCATGCAGGCAAGTTTTCCGAAAGTAGTCCAATAGCAACGATTACGTGGATTGCGCCAAACCGTTTTTAATTAGCCGGACCTAGTTTTACGATCATCGTATCTCGGGTTTCCGTATCTAAAAATTCGGCGTTATTGCGATAATTATCGCGAATGGTCAAGGTTTCGTAATTTTCTTTGGTAAACGTGATGGAGTAATCGGTATTACAACTCGCAAGACCGCAACTGAAATTTTAAAAATATTGAAGTAGCCTTCGCTGTCGGTAACATCTGTTTCACTTCCCTGATCTTCAGACTTCATCTTTACGTTAACGCCGGCGATCGATTGCCCGGTTTCTGAATCCTGAACGACGCCGTCGGACCCAACTTCTTTATCGCACGATATAAATACACACAGAATCGGGATCAGCAACAATACTTTTCTCATTACTTTTTTTTAGCAGAAGGCGGATTTTAAAAAAGGTTGCGTCTTGAAAAACGCACCACAAATCGTATCGGTTCCGTCGGTCAAAAAAAAAAAGGCCACCCATTACAGGCAGCCTTTTTCAAATATCTAAAAGCGAATTACTGTTTCGCAATCTTGATTGTCTTCGTTCCGTTCGCCGTAGCGATTTTCACGATATACGTTCCGGCGTTTAGCGAAGAAAGATCAAGCGCAGCCTCGTTAGAGTTGATCGTTTTCTTGATCACTTGCTGACCCAAAACGTTGTAAACCGAAGCTTCGGTCATGTTCTCAGCCGATGAAAGGTTGAACATATCCTTAACCGGGTTCGGGTAGAAAGAGATGTTTTTCGCCGAGAAATCAGGAGTCGAAAGACTTCCCGCTTTCAATTCGAAATCGTCGAAGCTCAAATACCAAGGCGTTCCGTTTGCGCTGACATTTAACCCGAAGTAATAAACTCCGGTTGAAGCCGGCGTGAACGTACGCGTGATTTTCGTGTAAGCCGTCGGAGCGAATTGTCCCGCTGAAACAACCGGCGTTCCAACGACAGTCGAACCAGTCCCGTTTTGTGCTGAATTTACAAGTACCGACAAATCCCAATCGTCATACGGTTCATCAGCCGAATCTTGGAAACTCGCATACCAGAAGCTGAACTCGTATGGTTGGTTCGCCGAAAGCTCAAAACCTGGCGTCCACAATTTTTCATTCGTCGCAGTCCATGCGTTTGTCACGAAATTGTTTCCTGAATGAGCGTCCGAATCGTAAGCCGTAGTAGCGTTGACCGACGTTCTCCAGTCTCCGTTTTCTTCACTCCAACAACCTGGGAAAGCATTTGTACCAACAGTCGTGACACCTTCAAAACCTTCAGTCCAAGGCAAATTCGCAGCGGCAATCGCCACACATGGAGTCGTGAATGTGATCGGGTTGCTCCAAGCTCCGACTGAACCCTGGCAAACGTTTCTTACCCAAACCTTGTAGCTTGAATTCGGAGAAACCGGAATTGTCGCCGAGTTTGTCGCAACATCAACGGCAGTAAGTGAAAATGGATCGACAACCGTCGTAGCTCCGATTACATATTGATACGTCTGTCCGACAGCGTCCCAGTTCACGATAGCGGAAGAAGCCGTGACGATTCCCGTTGCAACACCAGTTACGTCGGCGCAAGAAGGCAGCGCTTCCCAAACCGCGTTGTCGATGCTCACGTATCCGTAAGTCGTCGTGAAAGCCGCTTTGAACGCCACGAAATTTGCCGTTGAGGCAGCCGTGAAGTTTACCGCGAATTCCTGGAACGTCGTTGTCATCGTAATGGTTTGAACCGATGTAAAGCTTGTCGCATCGGCAGGATTCGCCATCGTACCGACTTGGAACGTCGTCCCCGCAGAACCTTTAACCCAAAAACGCAGACGGTGTGTTTGCGCACCTACGTTGTTAAGAGCTGGAGAAATCGCGTAAAGTGAAGCTGTCGCAGCTCCCGAATTACCCATGCGCAACGCCTTTGTCCCGGCGTAAACGTCAGATGTAGAAACATATACGTACGACCCAGAGTCGGTAGAAACGATATTTTTAGACCAACAACTCGGCATCACCGTAGCAGTCGCGGTCGATTCGAACGTTTCATTGAAAGCAGACACGGCAGCACAAGGCGTCGTGAACGAATACGGGCCGGCCCAAGTGCTCAGATCTCCATTCCCACAGTTCTTGCGAACATAGAATTGGTACGTCGTGTTCGCCGACAAATTGGCGATAGTGGAAGAGTTCGTCAACGCGTCGATGATCGTTCCGTTTCCTTGGGTGAATCCGGTCGGGCCATACTCCACTACGAAGTTTCCTGTTCCCGTCCAGCCCAAAGTCGCGCCTGAAGTCGAAAGGTTCGATGCTGTGAGCGCTGTCGGGGCGATGCAGCTCGGCATCGAATCGCTGACGGCGTCGTCAACGTACAATTCGAATTCATTGGTTCCGGTAGCGTGGATCGCGATGTAAACGCTTTGTCCGATGTAATTCGAAAGGTCAAATTCCAATTTTGTCCAAGTCACAGGAGCTTCCTGAGTCGCCTGAAGCACCGTCGTGAAAGCGGCCGCCGTCGCCGTCGTCGTAGACAAACGGACATCGTAAGGCTCCAAAAACGAAGTCGAACGCGATTTTACCCATAAGGAAAAACGCGTCGTAGAAGCTGTAACTACTGCAATTTGAGGCGTAATCAAATAATCGTCATGGGCAACTGAACCGTAAACGATGCGTGCGGCATTGGCTCCACTGTGAGCGCTGCCAGTAATAGAGGCCGAAACTTCCCAACCGTTGGGATCGCCTTGGTTGATTGCCGACCAACCCGTAGGTAAAGTTGTGGCGGCATCGAAATTTTGTTGGAACTGCGCATTGGCTTGTAAACCCGCTGCGGCAACCAACATGGAAAGAATAATTTTCTTCATGCGTAATAAAAATGTGGGTTAAGTTAAAAAACGCGCTAATGTAGCCATTCAAAGGATTTTCCTACGTTAAAATTCCCACGTTTTTAAGACTTTAACGCTTGCAAACACTGGCACTCGCGTTATTTTACTGTAAATGAGGCGAATAAAAAAAGCCGCTCAAATGGCGGCTTTTTAAAGTATTATATGTGAGTTTATTCGGTTAAAAGGGCTGCACGGATATCTTTGACGACCTGTTCGAACTCCTCTTTTTCGAGTTTCACTTTCTGCTCGAAACGCATTTCATCCATGTGGTTCAATGGAATCAGGTGAACGTGCGCATGCGGAACTTCAAGCCCGATCACAGCCATCCCGACGCGTTTGCACGGAACCGCTTTTTCCAGTGCGATCGCGACGCGTCTTGAAAATTTCATCAAGCCTTCGTACAGATCGGCATCGAGGTCGAAAATCTTGTCGACTTCCTGTTTCGGGATACACAGCGTGTGGCCTTTCGCGTTTGGATTGACGTCGAGGAAAGCGAGGAAGTTTTCGTCTTCGGTGATTTTATAGGCTGGAATTTCGTTGTTTACGATTTTGGTGAAAATGGACATGATTTGATTTTTAGACACGCTGCGCTTTGGACACGCTTTGCTTTAGAATTGATTAATCGCGTGAGATTTCGAGGACTTCGAATTGAAGCGTCCCGTTTGGAACCGTGATTTCGGCCGTGTCTCCGACTGATTTTCCGAGCAAACCTTTTCCTATAGGCGATGTGACTGAAATTTTTCCGGCTTTAAGGTCGGCTTCGCTTTCGGCAACGAGCGTATAAGTCATTTCCATCTTGTTCGCCTGGTTGCGGATTTTCACTTTCGACAACACTAACGCCTTTGACGTATCGAGTTGTGATTCGTCGATCAAACGCGCATTGGCATGCAATTCCTCGAGTTTCGATATGCGCATCTCAAGCAATCCCTGCGCTTCTTTCGCGGCATCGTATTCGGCGTTTTCGCTCAAGTCACCCTTGTCTCGGGCATCGGCTATATCCTGTGACGCTTTCGGGCGCATCACGCTTTTTAGGTGGTCAAGTTCTTCACGAAGTTTTTTAAGTCCTTCTTCGGTGTAATAAGATACTGCAGTCATAATTCGGTGTATTTTTTCATTCGTCCTGCGGAACATTTTCCCGCTCAGGTTCATCTATATAAATAGAAAAAATCCCACTCGCACGGGATTTCCTTGAATGCAAAGATAAAGGTTAAACGTTATATATTCGCTGGCGTATAATTATATGTTAATCGTACGCATCCCAAATTTAAATAAATTAAATTTGACCACAACATTTTTTTAATTTTTTAAAATGAAACGATTTTTGGCGCTTTTGCTATTGCCTTTATTGTTTGCTTGCGACGATTCCGGTTTCAACAACAACAATCCGTATATTGAAAATTATACGTTCTCGGTCGACCTCAATTTGAGCCTTCCGCAATACAGCGCGCTCACGATTCCTGGCAACGGACGCTTCATTGGCGGATACGGCGAACGCGGCCTGATCGTTTTCTACACGGGCAGCGGCTATCAGGCATATGACGCGGCTTGCCCGAACCAGGAAATCTCGTCCTGTTCCACGATGGTGATCCAGGGAATCAGCGCGGTTTGCCCCTGCGACGACGCCGAATACAACTTATACACAGGCCAATATTCGGGTCAGGAATCGGGTTATGATTATCCGATGAAACCGTATCGCGTCCAGGTATTGCAAGGTTATCTTCGCATCTATAATTAATTCTTTTCGGTCGACAGCGAGTACGGAGCGTCGTCCTCGCTCGTTCCTTTTGTAAGATTAGGCTTATTCGACATTTCGAATCGGATCTCCATTCCATTTTTGAGTTCAGAATGTCGGAGGTAATTTTCAGAAAACGGCTTCCCGTCCTTCGTCGCACTTTTTATGAATCTATTTTCCGATGAATTCGCTTCGGCAAAAATCGAAACCTTCTTTGCGCCATCGAGCGAAATCACGGCCTTCTTAAACAAAGGCGCGCCGATCACATATTGGTCGCTCGCCGGAGTTACCGGATAGAATCCCAACGCCGAAAACACGTACCAAGCCGAGGTCTGGCCGTTGTCTTCGTCCCCGCAATAACCGTCGGGCGTCGGCAAATACATGCGGTTCATGATTTCGCGCACCCAATGTTGACTCAGCCAAGGTTTCCCCGCATAATTGTACAGATACGGCATGTGCTGGATCGGTTGGTTGCCGTGAGCGTATTGGCCCATGTTCGCAACCTGCATCTCTCGGATTTCGTGGATCGTGCCGCCGTAATAGGTGTCGTCGAACTTCGGCGGAAGCGAAAACACCGAATCGAGTTTCATCGCAAATTTCTCGCGTCCGCCCATCAAATCGATCAAACCTTTCACGTCATGGAAAACACACCAGGTATAATGCCACGAGTTGCCCTCAGTAAACGCGTCGCCCCATTTGTACGGATTGAATGGTGATTGGAATTTCCCGTCCTTGTTTTTTCCACGCATCAAGCCCGACGATTTGTCGAATAGGTTTTTGTAATTGAGGCTTCGTTTTTTGTAGAGTTCGATTTCCTTCTTGGGGCGTTTTAAAAGTTTCGCCAATTGATAGATCGCGAAATCATCGTATGCGTATTCGATCGTGCGCGCGGCATTTTCGTTGATTTTTACATCGTACGGAACATAACCGAGCGTCTTGTAATAGTCGGCACCGAAACGCCCCACGGCTTCCATCGGGCCGGCATTGTTCGCGCCTTTGAGCAACGCCTCATACAATTTTTCGATATCGTATCCGCGAAGTCCTTTTATGTAAGCTTCCGACACGACTGACGCCGAATTGTTACCGACCATGATGTCGCGATAACCCGGACTCGCCCATTCCGGCAACCAACCGCCTTCCTTGTACGCATTGACCAAACCTTCCTGCATCTTAGTTCCCATTTCGGGATAAACCAAATTCACGAACGGGAAAAGCGCGCGGAACGTGTCCCAAAATCCCGTGTCGGTGAACATGAAACCGGGCAGGACTTTTCCGTTGTACGGACTGTAGTGGAATGGATTTCCGTCTTTGTCGAACTCGTAGAATTTGCGCGGAAACAAGACGCTTCGGTAAAGACACGAATAGAACGTCCGCATCTGGTCGATGGTTCCGCCCGAGACTTTCACCTTGCCCAGAACGTCGTTCCACTGGTTTTTGCCTTGTTGCTTCGCGCTTTCGAAACTGTGGTTCTCAACTTCCTTCAAATTGAGTTCGGCCTGTTCGAGGCTGATGAACGACGAGGCGACGCGCATCACGATCTGTTCGCCTTCAAATGTCTTGAATCCGACGACGGCACCTGAATGATCGGCTGTGAGTTCCAAATTTCCCATCGTAAATTTATCGCCCGAAAAAGTGCCCAAATAATTGAATTTACGCTCGAATTTAATCACGAAATAATTCTTGAAATTCGCGGGAACGCCGCCTGAATTCTTGGTCGTGTAGCCGACGATCTTATTTTCGGACGGAATCACTTTCACGTACGAACCCTTGTCGAACGCGTCGATGACCACGTTCGCAGAATCGGATTTCTTAAACGCGAATCGGAAAATTGCGGCGCGATCCGTGGGCACGATCTCGGTCGTCATGTCGTAATCGGCGAGATACGCGCTGTAATAATACGGTTTCGCGACCTCGGACTTGTGCGAGAAGAAACTCGCGCGATCGTCTTCCTTGACTTTTATTTTCCCGACGGTCGGCATGATCGAAAATTGGCCGTAATCGTTCATCCACGGCGACGGTTGGTGCGTTTGCTTGAAGCCTCGAATCTTCATGTCCTGATAGCCGTACATCCAGCCGTGCCCCATTTTATTGGTTTGGGGTGACCAGAAATTCATGCCCCACGGCATCGCGATCGCGGGATAGGTGTTTCCGTTTGAGAATTCGGGTTTGGACATGGTTCCGATAAGCGGATTTACCCATTCGACGGGATCTTGGACCTCATCGACCATTTGGGCCGAAGCCGAAAATCCAATGAGTAAAAGGAAAATTATTCTCTTCATTTGCTAGGTTTGTTGGTCATGTAAAATGTAAGTTCACCTCCGTTTACGAGTTGGGAATGTGAAATGAGATCGCGCGGAATCTCTTTGCCATCGAGTTCGATTTTGCTCACGTACACATTTTTCTCCGATTGGTTTTTGGCCGAAATCACAAGCGTTTTTCCATTCTCGAACTTCAAAGTCGCTTTTTTGACGAGCGGGCTTCCGATCGCGTATTGGTCGGAACCAGGAGCGACGGGATAAAATCCTAAAGACGTGAAAATATACCACGCGCTCATTTGCCCGGCGTCGTCGTTTCCGCCCAAACCGTCGGGACCGGAATGGAACATCTTGCGCAAAATCATCCGCACGCGTTCCTGCGTTTTCCAGGATTGGCCCAGATAATCGTACAAATACGCGACATGATGGCTCGGCTCATTTCCGTGGACGTAATTTCCGATGATGCCGTCGCGTGTGATGTCTTCAGTGTTTTCGAAGTATTTATCGGGCAATTGCATCGTGAAAAGGGAATCGAGATGGCGTGTAAATTTTTCCTTTCCGCCATTTAATTCGGTCAATTTCGCGACATCGTGCGGGACGTACAAACTGTAATTCCATGCGTTGCCTTCGATGAAACCTTGGCCGTGCGTGTCGAGCGGATCGAACTCTTTTTTGAAGGTTCCGTCGGCCAACTTCGGACGCATGAATCCTGATTTCTTATCGAATACGTTGTTGAAATTCTGGGCTCGTTTCGCGTATGTTTGGGCGACTTCAGTGTTTCCGATATTCTTCGCAAGTTGGGAAATACACCAATCGTCGTAGGCGTATTCGAGCGTTTTTGAAACGGACGCGCCGCTTTTGTCTTCGGGCACATAACCCATTTTCACATAATCCCCGATTCCGTCGTTGTAATACATGTTCGACGAGGAAATACACGCCTCAAGCGCCTTTTTCGTGTCGAAGTTCGCGTTTCCTTTCGCCACGGCGTCGGCAATAACCGAGACCGAGTGATAACCGATCATGCACCAATTCTCGTTGGCATAATGAGACCAGATCGGCAACGCGTGATGCACCGATTGGTCGTAATGCGCTAGCATCGACTTGATCATGTCCGAATTGCGTTTCGGCTGCACCAAATTGAACAGCGGATGCAACGCGCGATACGTATCCCAAAGCGAGAACGTCGTGTAGTTCGTGAGGCCGTCGGCCCTGTGCACGTTTTGGTCGAGTCCTTTATATTGCCCGTCCAGATCCATGTACGTCGTCGGATTGATGAAGGCGTGATACATCGCCGTGTAGAAATTGGTTTTGTCGTCTTCGTTTATGGTCTCGACGGTGATTTTGTCGAGTTCCTTTTCCCAAAGTTTCTGCCCGTCCGACTTCGCTCTTTCAAAATCCCAATGCGGAATTTCGGCTTTCATGTTGGCCAAGGCGCCGGCCGATGAAACGGGAGAAAGCGCGAATTTGATTTTGACTTTTTCGCCTTCGGACGTCGCGAAATCGAAATACGCTTTGAGTTTCGGGCCCGCGGCTTCGGGGAAATTTTTCGATTGGTCGAACTTGCGCCAAAAGCCGTTGTAAATATTTTCGGTATCGTAATTTTTGATGCCGTAATTTTTTATCGGCTTTGAAAAAGACATCGCAAAATATACGGTTCGCGTCCTCGCCCATCCGTTCGTTTGCCGGTAACCCGTGACCAACGTGTCGTTTTCGATTCGGATGTAGGTCCAAACATTCTTCTCTTCGTGATTGTAAATGTTTGCCATTAAATCCAAAATGATGTGCGCCTGATCGGACTTTGGAAATGTATATTGATGGAAGCCGACGCGCGTCGAGGTTGTCATTTCGGCCATTATATTGTCGTCGTCGAGTTTGACTTTGTAGTAATTCGCTTGGGAGATTTCTTTGTCGTGCGAGAATTTCGAGCGATAGCCTTTCTCGGGATGATCGGCAGTTCCTGGATTCAATTGTAATTTCCCGACGGTCGGCATCATCAAAAAATCACCAAGATCCGAATGGCCCGTTCCGTTGAAATGCGTGTGCGAAAAACCGACTATAGTTTTGTCGGCATATTGGTAACCAGCGCAATATTCATAGACTTTGCCGTTGTATTTGCGGTCTTTTTCAAACGCGATCGTATCGGTTTCAGGACTCAATTGCACCGACCCGAACGGAACTGTCGCGCCTGGAAAAGTGTGTCCCATTTTCGCGGTTCCGATGAGCGGTTTTACGTAGGTGAACTTTGGTTTCTGTTGGGAATAGGCGCTAAAAATAGCGCAAAAGGCAATCGCGGAAAGGATTTTTTTCATGTGGTTGTGTTGGGAGCCTAAAGGTAGGGAAAATGAAAATGCACAATGGAAAAAAGCCTCGGTGAGATTTAACAAAATACGCAGAAAATGTGTAATTCAAGTTGGGTGGATTTTGGTATTTTTCAGACCTAACAGGTTTTGAAAACCTGTTAGGTCTTCCGCGCGCGCGAAGCAACCCAACCGCAAAAATCCAATTCGAAACAAGACGTCCTACGTCACGCGAACCGTTACTTCAAATTCCATCCGCAACATGCCGTATAAAACTTCGTGCATTCGTGGCAGAAAACCAAAAAAAAATCCCAACAGCAATAACCGTCGGGATCACATCGCAGCTTATTGGCTGGAAACTTTAACATTATCTACGGTATTTCTATATCCAGCCTAACGATTTTTTTCGGAGGGACAACAGCGACCCCTCCCCGGTCACAAGTTACACAATCACAAAAACACGGCGCAACATAGAAAACGCAAACTTTCTTAAAATCAAGTAACTAAATAACTTGGAAGAACTTCGCGCCCTCGGTCAGAAATCCAGCCAAAAAAAATCCCGACCAGCCAAAACCGATCGGGATTTACAACTAAACTCATATAACTAAAACTTCAAAGTTAACCCGACCAAGAAATTAATCCCGGCCTGCGGATAAAAACCGGCACCTTCATACGTCACATTCGCATCGTCATACGTATAAAAATACCCATTCGATTCGTACTCATAATCGAAAACATTGTTTACCAAACCTGATAAAACGATCGACCTGAAAAACCACTTTTCCTTCCATTCGTACGAAATGTTGACATCCGAAGTCGCGTAACTGTCAAGCTTCGACATCTCAGAATCGATATTTCCCATATATTGCTCGCCCACGAATTTCGACAAAAGCGAAATCTGGAAATAAGCAAAAGGCGCAACCGTTACGATATTCCCGAAGACGACATTCGGCGAAAACGCAATGTCCGTATCGCCCAGATTCGTCAAAACACCGTCGCGTTGAAATACGAAATCCTGGTTTTTGTTTGAACTTACCGTGACGTTCGGACGGATAGAAACCGCTTTTGTCACCGAAATCGCCGCATCGGCCTCAATTCCCAAACGGTAACTCTTGCCGCTGTTCTCGCGTATCGGATTTCCGACATCGTCAAGCGCTCCGCTCAAAACCAATTGGTCGTTGTACTTCATATAATATGCGTTCACATTGATTTTCGCCTTTGGACTCGCGTAACGCCAACCCAATTCGAAATCATCCAATTGTTCCGGACGCGGGCTTCCGTTTTCATAGTCGGTGCGGTTGGGTTCGCGGTTGGCACGAGCATACGACGCATAAATGTTGCTGCGATCTGACGCTGAAAACGTGACACCGGCCTTCGGGTTGAAGAAATCGAAACGATCGTTGACGAATCCGGTTTCGGCCGAGTTCGCATCATAAGAAACGCGCCTGAACTGCAGATCGGCAAAAAGATTGAGTTTCGGAACGATCTGGTAATTCACCTTGGCAAATACGTTCCCGTCTTTTTTGGTGGCCCTGTCGAAATAATATTCTTGCCCATACTCCAACAGCACCAAACTGCGTGTCCACAACACTTTCCCAAAATGATCGCCATCGTACTGATTCCAGCCGCCTCCGACTATCGCGTCGAATTTGGAATCCCTATAATTGATCGAAAACGTCGTTCCGTAAAAATCATTGTCAAGCCATTTCTGGTCGATCAGATCGCTGTTGAAAATCGGAACTCCGTCAATGAGTTGTGAAGGAATTCCGTAATCAGACAAGGTTTCGCCGACGCGGTAATTCTCATAATAACCTTTCCCGATCGTATAATGCAATGCCAAAGCCGAACTCCAACGCTCGCTCCATTTTTGCGTCCAATGCAATTGGTAATGGTCTTGTTGGTAGTTGTCGGTTTGGTTGTCGTAGAAACGAGTGACGCCGTTATCGTCGACGTATTCGCCCGCGCTGTTATAGGTTCGGTCGCTTCGCAGTTTTTCCGGGTCTTCGAGGCCGTTCCAGGATTGGTAGGTTTTCTCGGTTCCGCCGAAGACGAGCGCCTTGACGAGCGTGCCTTTGTTGACGTACGTTCCCTGCAAAAAGTAACCTTTGAGCTTGGAGAACGCGCGATCGATATAACCGTCGGATTCGATGTTCGACAAACGTCCCGCAAGCTCGAAATGGTTTCCCAAAAGTCCCGTGCTGAATTTCACCGTGTGTTTGCGCGTGTTGAAACTTCCGAATGAATTCGAGATTTCGCCCGCGGCTTTCTCCGAATACGAATCGGTGAGCACATTTAAGCTGGCTCCGAAAGCGCCCGAACCGTTCGTTGATGTTCCGACGCCTCGCTGCAATTGCAGACTCTCGGTTGACGACGCGAAATCAGGCATGTTGACCCAGAACGTTCCCATGGATTCCGAATCGTTGTACGGAACGCCGTTTACGGTTACGTTGACGCGCGTCGCATCGGTTCCGCGAACTCGGATTCCCGAATAACCGATCCCGTTTCCTGCGTCGGAAGTCGTGACCACCGACGGCAAATAGTTGAGCAAAAGCGGGATGTCCTGACCCAGATTTCGCTTGGCGATTTCTTCTTTGGAAACATTCGTGAACGTAACCGGAGTCTTTGAATTCGCGCGCACCGACCGCACGATCACCTCATCGAGTTTTTGTGTCGAAGTCGTGTCTTTTGGTTGTTCTTGCGAAAATGCGCTGAGTGAAAAAAGCAACGCGGTTACAGAGATGACGTTCGCGTGAAGGATGGAAGCGGTTATCCTTTTGCAAGAACCTGGAAGGTTTGGCAAAAGATAAAAGCGCACAGCCTGACGGCGGCTTGAAAAATAGTTGTCATTTCCCGGCTCGCCATGGCCGCCGGCACGCCCAAGATTTAAAAAACTGACACCTTCGTGCCTTCGTGCCTTCGTGGCAAAAAAATAAAATAAAGATTTCATCCGTAAAGAATTACGAATAAAAGGGGGAATTATTCTTGGTTATAAATTGGTTTTGCGAGAACTCGGCGTGCACTCCGAAATTCTTCGTCACTCCCTAAACAGCATTACCTGTTCCAGGTTCGTTGGGTATAATCTCAGCCCTTGGTAGAGCACCCCTTTGAGACGTTGCGAAATTAATAATTAATAATGAATAATTAATAATGAATAATTATTTTCGCTCCAATGACATTCGTATCGAAGTCGACCCGTCAATCTGACCATGATCACTAATTATTCATTGTTAATTATTAATTATTCATTATTCATTGTCAATCAAAACTCCGGTTTCCGACGCGACTGTTTAATCTCCGAATTCGAACTCTTCGCCCGCAGCCGTTTCTCCACGACCGACCTCGGAATCTTCGTCGCCTTGCGGATTTTTGGAACGTGCAACGCCTGCGCGATAATCTCAAAAAACCGTTTCGTCACGATTTCTTTGTTCTTGAGCTGGCTGCGGTCTTCGTCGGATTTTAGGACGAGAATTCCCGATTTTGTGAGCCGTGTGGCGAGTTTCTCACACAGCAATTCTTTTTCTTCGGTTGAAAAGCAACAGGATTTTTCAAGATCGAACGACAATTCGACCTTAGATGATACTTTGTTGACGTTTTGCCCGCCCGCGCCGCTGGAACGAACGGCTTTATATGTAAGTTCTGATGAGATTCTATCCTTGTCCATGTTGCGGTTGGTGCGCTGGTTTCAATAAATCGTTCACCGTTTTCACGGGATTGAACGTGACGAGCGGCACTTCTACGAAAACCGTGTTCCATTTCGCCATCGCGCCGTTCCACAAGCCCGGAAGTTCGTAGGCCTTCAAGTCGCGCCCATCTTTGGTCTTGTTTACGATAAAGCCGCGTTCGTGATCCACGAAATCAACAAGATTGAACTTGTTTCCCTTGTAATCCTTGGTCGCACACACGATATCGACGGGATTGAAGTGCGTCGATTTCTCGATGATGGAAACCTGTTGCGGGTTTTGGAGTTCGACCTGTGACGTTTCGACAATCTGAAGCGAAATATTCCCTTGCTGGCCACGTACCCAAAACGGTCCGCCGCCGGGTTCGCCTTCATTCTTGACCATGCCGCACACGCGCAACGGGCGATTAAGTTTCTGCTTGATGTAGGCGATCTTGTTCTCGTTGGTGAACTTCGAGAAATCGCTCATCACAGTAATGCTGAGTTTCTTTTTTAGGAACGTCATCATTTCGTCTATGTCGCCGGGCTCGATGTAACCGCTGTCGATGCGTTTCAAGTAGTCGAAAATTCGCTCCTGAAGCTCGATAAGGATTCCGCCGAGCGCTTTCTTGTACAGCGTGATGATGTCGATATGGTTTTGGATGACGTTGTCGATGTTTTTGACGAACACGATGTCGGCATCGATCTTATTCAGGTTGTTGATCAGCGCGCCATGACCGCCCGGTCGGAACACGAGTTTCCCTTCGTTGTCGCGGAAAGGCTTGTTTTGCATATCAACGCCTATGGTATTGGTCGCCTGGTCCTGATATGAGAAATTCACGTGAAGTTTTACGTTCGAATCGCTTTCGACTTTGTCTTTTACACGGTCGATGATTGTCTCAAACTCGCTTTGGTGCGCTTCCGAAACCGTAAAATGCAAATACGAATTCCCATTCGAACTCGCATAACGCGCGCTTTCACGCAAATGTTCCTCAATTGGCGTCGCCACGTGGTCACTGTATTTGTGAAACGGCAAGATACCTTTGGGTTTGTTGCAGAAATCAAAATGTTCGGGATCGAGCAAGGTCTTGATCAGGTCGTAATTGCGTCGGTCGCTTTCGCGCAGTTCGCTTTTGGAACGGTTGCCGTCGAGTTCCGCCAATAAATCTTTATAAAATGGAAACTTGTCCTTACCCGCGAGAAATACTGAAAGCGCCGACATTTTCGTGCGGTTGATATATGCGTTTATCGTGTCGGTCCTGATGTCGAACTCATTCAAGAACGTCGACAGGAACTTGAACATACGGCTCGCAGCGCCCGATGCCGGAACGAATTTTTTTAGCTTGAACTGGTTCTTCTTCTCGTCGAAATAAAGCGCCGCCGCTTCGAATTCCGGTTCCGAAAGCTGCAAGATTCCATCTCCGGGTTTCGCCGCGCGGTCGAGCATCGTCTTGGGAATGCCTTCGCTAAAGATGCGAAGTTCGTTGGCAACGGTTTCGAGACTGATGCCGTGCTCGCGCATCTGCGAAAGATCAGCCTCGGTAAAACCCATTTTATGTGCGAAGTCCAAAGCTTCGTTTATGCTGTTCCCTGTTGGGATTTGTTCAATATTTTTCTCCATTCCGCATACGCCATGATGGCCAAAATCGTAAAAATCACATATTGTAGCGAGAGGATTCCCAGGCCGCGATAAGCGTAAATCGGGACCGCGATCAAATCGCCGACGATCCACAACGTCCAGTTCTCGATCTTCTTCAAAGCCATGTACCACATCGCGGTGAAGAAAAGGCCGGTAATGAAAATATCCAGGTAGTTTTCAGTCCTTATCTCTGTATTTGTGCTATAATATATTGCGAAAATAACCACAATCGTGAGTAAAAACATTCCAGCGCCTGTTAATTTTTCTTTGCCGTTTGTTCTCGAAATCGATAAGCCCGCGTCGGTCGTGCCTTTACCGAGCCATTTGTACCATCCGTAAATGCTCATGATTGAATAGTAGACGTTTACGAGCATGTCGCCCAGATAATTCGCGCGATAAAGCAGGTAAACCGTGAGAATCGTCGCGACCAAACCCGTCGGATAGACCAAAATATTCTCTTTTTTGGCGAACCAAACGCTCGCGATCCCGAAGAAAAAAACGATGGTCTCAATCGCGATGACTGACCAAGGCGTCTGCTTGTAAGACGAGAGGAAAAAATCGTACAAATCAATCACGTTCGAAGAAATTTTGGTCGTTTTCAAACGCGGTTCCGATGACGACCAAATCCGCACCATTTTCATGAGCGGTCTTGATTCCCGATTGCGATCGGATGCCGCCGCCGACTATCAATGGAATTTCGAGATGTTCCGAAACCGATTGTATGACTTGGGCCGAAACCGCATTCTTCGCGCCCGAACCTGCTTCGAGATAAATCAATTTCTTGCCGAGCATCTGCCCCGCGAGCGACGTCGAAACGATTTCATTTTCGTCAGACAAGGGCTGCGTTCCGCTTACTTTCGCGACCGCGGTCTCACTTCCCGACTCGACCAGAATATAACCCGTCGGAATGATTTCAAGATTCGATCTTTGAAGTTCCGACGCGGCTTTCACGTGATGTCCGATCAAAAAATCCGGGTTTCGTCCGGACAACAACGAAAGGAACAGAATCCCGTCGGCGTGATGCGAGATTTGTGACGGATTTCCGGGAAACAAGACAATGGGAAGTTCGCAATGATCCTTGATTTCGACGATGAGTTCATCGATGCGATCAGTAAAAACGCGGCTTCCGCCAATAAAGATGTGCGTCGCGGGCGATTCGCAAATCTTGGAAATAAGCGCGTTCAGGTTGTCCCAATCGATCTTGTCGGGATCGAGCAAAATCGCAAGCAGTTTTTCGCTTTTGGCTTTCGCCGATAAAATGTCGCTATAAAGATTTTTCATCCGAACGTTCAAAAGCATAGACAAGCATGTGGTTTTCGACGAATCCGAACTTCACGTCGAAGAAGTGCTTCTCGTCCTCAAAATCGAGCATCGCACTTGCCGAACCGGATTCGAGATCGAACGAAAAGGTCGTGATGTGATCTTTGAAACTGATGCCGATTTCATTTCGGATCTTGAAGATCGCTTCCTTCACGCCCCAGACTACGGTGAGTTTTGCCACGTAATCAGGCGACGTCGCGTCAAGATAATGCTCTTCGTCCTCGCTCGTGAATTTGTCGGCGATCCTGATGATCTTGTCGCGCATCAATTCGAGATCGATACCGACTTTTACGTCGCTCACGATAATGGCCGAAAACCCGTGCGAATGCGAAATCGATAAATGATGCCCGTCGTTCAAATGCGGCTTTCCGGTATCGTCATAGGTGACGTCGAAATCAGAATATCCTGCTGCCTGGAATAACTTTCGGACTGACAGGAACCCGCGTTGGTGCTGCTCGGACTTCATCGACATGAGCCGAACCATGTTCATGTCGGTCAAATGGACCTCGTCGAAAAGGTCATTGAATTCTTCTTCGATCTTCCAGATGTAGAGTTTGGTGTGCGGTCCTATTTGGAATGTTTTGAATAGCATAGTCGGATGTCGAATGTCGAAAGTCTAAAGGACTGCGACTTGATTATATGATGTAAATTTTGACGAATGACTAAAGACGAAAGCCGAAGGACTTTAAATCGGTTTTTGATAAAAATCGGGTTACGCGGATTTCAGCGCGTTTCTATCGGCAATGCGAGTCTCGTTGGTCTTTTGTCTTTTGTCATTCGTCAAATGCGCAACGGCTTCAAATATTTAAAATACAAATGTTTATCATATAATAAATATTCCCGAAAGCCATTTTTTAATACAACCTTATTGCGTATTTTTGCGCAAAAATAGATTAATTACAAAGATAAGATACATGAGTACAACGACAATGCCTTATGTGGCGTACAAAGTAAAAGATATTTCCCTGGCTGCCTGGGGACGTAAAGAAATCGAATTGGCTGAGGCTGAAATGCCGGGTTTGATGTCACTTCGCGAAGAGTTCGGAGCTGAGCAACCGCTTAAAGGCGCGCGCATTGCAGGATGTCTTCACATGACGATCCAGACTGCGGTTTTGATCGAAACGTTGCAAGCTCTTGGTGCCGAAGTTACCTGGTCATCTTGTAACATTTTCTCTACGCAAGACCACGCTGCCGCTGCAATCGCCGACGCGGGAATCCAGGTTTACGCTTGGAAAGGTCTTAACGAGGAAGATTTCGACTGGTGTATCGAGCAAACGCTTTTCTTCGGGGAAGATCGCAAGCCTTTGAACATGATCTTGGACGACGGTGGCGATTTGACGAACATGGTCTTGGACCGTTATCCTGAATTGGTGGCCGACATCAAAGGTCTTTCAGAAGAAACGACTACTGGAGTTCACAGACTTTACGAGCGCGTTAAAAACGGAACATTGCCAATGCCGGCGATCAACGTGAACGACTCGGTTACGAAATCGAAATTCGACAACAAATACGGCTGTAAGGAATCGGCGGTTGATGCGATTCGTCGTGCAACTGACTTGATGCTTGCCGGAAAACGCGTTGTGGTTTGTGGTTACGGTGACGTCGGAAAAGGAACTGCGGCTTCATTCCGTGGCGCCGGATCAATCGTGACGGTAACTGAAATCGACCCGATCTGTGCGCTTCAGGCTGCAATGGACGGATTCGAAGTGAAGAAATTGGATACGGTCATCGCAACTGCCGATATCATCATCACGACTACCGGAAACAAAGACATCGTTTTGGGAAGCCACTTCGAGAAAATGAAAGACAAGACTATCGTTTGTAACATCGGTCACTTCGACAACGAAATCGACATGGCTTGGTTGAACTCGAACCACGGCGCGTCCAAAGTCGAGATCAAACCTCAGGTCGACAAATACACGATCGCAGGAAAGGACATCATCATCTTGGCCGAAGGTCGTTTGGTGAACCTTGGTTGCGCGACCGGTCACCCGAGTTTCGTAATGTCGAACTCGTTCACTAACCAGACGTTGGCTCAGATCGAATTGTGGAAGAACAGCGCGGCTTACAACAACGACGTTTACATGTTGCCGAAACACCTCGATGAGAAAGTTGCAGCGTTGCACCTTGCGAAATTGGGCGTTGAGTTGGAAGTCTTGAGAGACGACCAGGCGGCTTACATCGGTGTTGAAGTTGCCGGGCCGTTTAAGCCGGAATACTACAGATACTAGTCTTTACTGAAAAATTTAAAGATTAAAAAATTTAAAGATTAAAAGATTAAACCCTTGCGGAAACGTGAGGGTTTTTTATTGGTTGTAGGAATAACTGCTTTGAGTGTCAACATAAACAATTGCATTCCGTTCCGACTTTGCGACTTTTAGACTTTACGACTACTTATTTTGCCTTTCGACTAACAAATATTTGTTAAGCTCGTTCCAAAAATGCTCGCGTTTTTGCAATTTTCCGTCACCAAACAACTTACATGAAAAACGTTTATCTGCTTCTGGTATTTATGATGACGGGATATGTCGTTGCACAACCTGTTTCGGAAATACAAAAAATCGAGCAACTTGGACTCGTTTGGGGTTTGATGAAGTACAAACATCCTGAAGTCAGCAAAGGAAAATTCGATTGGGATAAGGAACTTGTCGCATTGCTTGAGAAATCCGAAAAAGTGAACGATCAATCGGAAATCGAGGCCGAAATCAATTCGTTGTTTTCAAAAGTCAACGCTAAAAATCCAACATTCAAAATATCAAAAGACGAAACGCTGTCGCTCTTTTCTAAAAACGCAGATTTCGATTGGATTGATTCGATTGGTTTTTCCGACTCGGTTAAAGACGAACTCCACAAACTCCGACGCAACAAAAATATCGGAAACCACTATGCGAAATTTTACGCGTTGAGCACGATAATCAGCTTCGAAAATGAAAAAGGGTTTAAAGGTTTCGACCGAGGCGTGAAAAGTCATCGGCTGTTATTGCTGATCAATTTTTGGAACGCAATCCAATACTGGGACGTCAATAAGTATCTGTGCGATGAGAACTGGCGAAAATCCCTTCCGAAAATGATTTTCGAATTCATCGACGCCGACACGAGTGCGAAATTTGAAATCGCAAAACTCAAGATGACGGCGCGGCTCAACGACTCACATTCGTATTCGGTAAGTAACTTTTTCGCCGATTCCCTGTTTAACCGATTCCCTGCTTTCGGAGTGAAAATCATCAACGATTCGTTGCTCGTCGTCCAAATCGCGAATAAGGAATTGGCGTCGAAAGACGGAATCGAAGTCGGCGACGTGATCACGAAAATCAAAGGTTTGCCCATTCGCGAATATATCGACAAAACGTTCGCACCTTTGATTTCGGCTTCGAACCAGAACAATCTCGACGATTTCCTGGGCAGAGGTTTTATCGTGCGCGACAACACCGAGTCGCTCGACGTTACGGTATATTCCAAACGTCTGAAGTCGGAGAAAAGAATAAACATCGGGCTTTACAAAACGTATGAAACTAAAAATCCCGAAGCTTTATATAAGAGCCGAACCGAAACTTGGTCGATGCCAAAACCCGATATCGTGTACATAAATCTCGAAAAAATCACCGACAACGAAATCGACGAGATATTCAAGAAAAACAAATACACGAAAGGAATCATTTTCGATTTACGCAATTATCCGCGTAATCTTTCGCCAAATAAGCTTGCCAATTTTCTTTATCCGACCCGAAAACAATTCGTAAAAGTACTATCGCCATATCTTGAGAATCCGGCTTATGGAAACGCCGATACCGACGCGCCCACGAGCATAATCTCCGATCCTTTCAAGGCCGGACGATCCAATTCAGATTTCTACAAAGGGAAAGTGATCGTGCTCGTAAATCGCCGTACGATGAGCAATGCCGAATACATCGCGATGATGTTACAGCAAGCCCCTAATGCAACAGTAATCGGTGAGCAAACGGCCGGTTCGCCGATGAACTTCCAATCCTATATACTTTCAGACAAACAGGAAGCAAGTTTCACAGCGTTGGGAGGCTTTTATCCTGACGGAACGCAAGTACAACGTAACGGCATCAAGATCGATCTCGTAATCGTGGGCAGCGCGCTCAATTATGACTCTGACCGCTATGTTTCGGAAGCCATAAAATTAATCGAAAAATAAACCCATAAAAAAAGCGACACTATCACATGTCGCTTACATTCCATCCATTTCCGATTACAGCTTCTTCGCGCTCTTATCGATGATCTTCTGGATTCTCTTGTCAAGATCGGCCATGAGTTCGGTCAAGGCGCTTTCGCACATTGGGAGGATTTTATCGGTCTTCATGACGGGCATTCCACCGACCATCATTCCCGTTTTCTTTGAATTCGCATTCTCGTTTATCGTGAATACCTTCTCGCCTTTCTTGTTGTAAAGAACGATGTTCGTATAGGCACGCATTTTTGTGCTCGCCGTTCCTCCGACGCCGAAGCCTTTCGTGAGCTCGAACGTCAAAAATACGTACATGACGCCATCGTATTCAGCGAATAGTTTCGTCATGGCCTGAGTGTTGGCTTTTCCGTAGTTCGGCGTGATCGCCTTGTAGCCCGGAGCCGTTACGTAGCGAGTCGCTTCGAATCCTTTTTCGTATTCGGGCGTGAAACTTTGGTATTCAGGTTTTCCAATTACCGTCGCTTCGGCCTCGAGTTCAAATGGGAATTTCTTGGCGTACTCGTTGAAGAATTTGTCGTGAAATTGTTGGATAAGCGGCTGGAGGTTGAAGTTCGGGTCGTTCGTCAGATCGGTAGCCAATGAAACGGCGCCAAGTCCGACATCTGAAAGCCCGACCTGTTTGTCGGCGTAGAAAGTCACGACCGCTACTTTTTTTGTTTGGGCGAACCCGGTCATTGAAATCGCCATAACAATCACGGCGCTCATCATTTTAATCATCTTCATAAAAATTGTCGTTTAAATTTAAAAGCGCGCAAAGGAAATGAAATGATATGAACTGGCAACTTTGGTTTATGTTAAACTTCTGACAGCAAGCGAAGTATTAACGTTTGCCAACGGAAACGCCCGCCAAAACCTAACGTAAAGGCATAAAAAAACCCGCTCTTTCGAACGGGTTTCTAACTTATATAGTTTTCGATTAAGCCTGGAACGGCTCGATAGAAACATAAGACTTGTTTTCACCTTTTTTCTGGAATTTCACAACACCGTCAACTTTAGCGTGAAGCGTGTGATCTTTACCCATGTAAACATTTTCGCCCGGGTTGTGTTTCGAACCACGTTGACGAACGATGATATTTCCTGCTGCGGCAGCTTGTCCACCAAAAATCTTAACACCTAAACGTTTCGATTCTGATTCGCGTCCGTTTTTAGAACTACCGACACCTTTTTTGTGAGCCATGACGTATCTTTTTAAATGTTAATTATTCTTCTGTTGCAGTCTCTTCAGTCTTTTTTGCAGCAGCTGGCTTTTTCTTGGCAGCACCCGGCAAAACGATTCCTGAAATTTGAATTTGTGTCAACGACTGGCGGTGACCGTTTTTCTTTTTGTAGCCTTTACGACGTTTCTTTTTGAAAACGATTACTTTTTCACCTTTTACGTGTTGTAACACTTTGGCTTCTACTGAAGCACCTTCTACAGCCGGGGCGCCCAAAGTTACCGTTCCGTTGTCGTCAAGAAGAAGCACTTTCGCGAACGAAACTGCATCACCTTCTTTGCCTTCCAAACGGTGAACGAAAACCTTAAGGTCTTTGCTTACTTTAAATTGTTGCCCTGCTATCTCTACGATTGCATACATAAACAATATGTTTGATTAAAATTAAAATGGGTGCAAATATACAATTAATTCGCGTTCTAGCAAGATGTCGGGTGATTTTTTTGGTTCACGGTAAAAGATATAAGATTCAAGATAACGGATTTATGATATTTTGGGCGCGTCGGCGGCTGGATTCCAAGCAAGATCCCGCTGTGTTGCCGCCCTCGCCTCTGTCATGTTGGGCGAGAGCCGCCGTCGGGCTATCCGCTATATCTTTTGCAGCCTGAGGTTTAGAAACCCCAGGTCTGCAAAAGGATGCCGCTGCTATCCCTCGCGCAAACATCCGGCTTTGAACGACTATTAGACCCGCGAATATGCAGCAAGCCAGTCCAAAAACAATCCCGGATCGCCGGCGACTTTAAATCATCGAACCCTGAACCTTGTACCCTGAACCAAAAAAACCTACTTTTGCGTAACAATCCCACACAAACACATACAAACACACAATTAATAATCAATACCTTTATGAAAAACACGATAATGGCTTTGGGTTCAGCGCTTCTGCTATCAGGGACCGTCACTGCCCAAAAAGTGGCGTTTGAGGAATTCGACCTCGAAAACGGCATGCACGTTATTTTGCACAACGACAATTCGGCTCCGGTCGTGATCACGTCGGTAATGTATCACGTCGGCGCCAAGGACGAGAATCCGGATCGCACAGGCTTCGCACACTTCTTCGAGCATTTGCTTTTTGAAGGCACGAAAAACATCGAGCGCGGCCAATGGATGAAGCTCGTCACGTCAAACGGAGGCGTAAACAACGCCAACACTTCAGACGACCGCACGTATTATTACGAAGTCTTCCCATCGAACAGCCTCGAACTCGGTTTGTGGATGGAATCAGAACGTTTGATGCACCCGATCATCAACCAGATCGGCGTCGATACCCAAAATGAAGTCGTTAAAGAAGAAAAACGTCTTCGCGTCGACAACCAACCGTACGGAAACTTGTTGGCCGAAGTCAAGAAGAACCTATTCAAGAACCACCCGTACCGTTGGGCGACCATCGGATCGATGGAACATCTCGATGCCGCGAAACTCGAGGAATTCCAAGCGTTCAACAAGAAATATTACATTCCCAACAACGCGGTTCTGGTCGTCGCAGGTCAATTCGAAACGGCACAGACAAAAGAATGGATCAAGAAATATTTCGGTTCGATTCCAAAAGGCCCCGCTATCGATCGCAAAACGTTCACCGAGCAACCGATCACCGAGACGATCAAAGCGTCCTACATCGATTCGAACATCCAAATCCCGATGATGGTCGCCGCCTACCGCACGCCATCGATGAAAACCCGTGATGCCCGAGTGCTCGACATGATTTCAGCGTATTTGAGCGACGGGAAGAGCTCGAAACTCTACAAGAAAATCGTCGACGACAAGAAAATGGCGCTTCAGATCGGGGCGTTCAGCTTCAGCCAGGAAGATTATGGTATGTACATTTTATACGGATTGCCATTGGGACAAACCCAGGTTTCGGACATTTTGAAAGAAGCCGACGAGGAAATCGTCAAGCTCCAAACCGACCTTATCTCAGAAAAAGATCTTGAAAAACTCAAGAACAAAATCGAAAACGGCTATGTGAACGAAAACGCCAGCGTCGAAGGAATCGCCGAGAATCTTGCGCGTTACTACATGCTTTACGGAGACGTGAACCTGATCAATACTGAAATCGAAATCTATCGTTCGATCACGCGCGAGGAAATCAGGGACATCGCCAAGAAATATCTCAACCCTAACCAACGTCTGTTGCTCGATTACGCTCCAGCCAAAGACAAAGCCCAAAATTAAGACGACACAAGAATCATGAAAAAAATCATAATCGCTTTAACAGGTTTGTTTTTAACTCTCTCTATGCAAGCACAAGACAGACCGCAACCAAAACAAGGACCGACTCCGGTCGTCAACGTGAAGAAGCCGTCGACGTTCACGCTTCCAAACGGTTTGAAAGTATTGCTCGTGGAAGACCACAAACTTCCGCGCGTTTCCTATAACCTGACGATCGACAACGCTCCGTATGCTGAAGGCACCAAAAAAGGCGTCTCTGACCTGACGAGCGAACTCATCGGGAAAGGCAGCAAGAAAATAACGAAAGACGCGTTCAACGAGGAAGTCGATTTCCTGGGCGCCGACCTGAACTTCAACTCGAACGGAGCTTACGCAAGCTGCTTGTCCAAATATTCGGCGCGCGTGCTCGAGCTTTTGGCTGAAGGCGCGCTTCACCCGAACTTCACCCAAGAAGAATTCGACAAGGAAAAAACCCAACTCATCGAAGGCCTGAAATCGCAAGAAAAAAGCGTTCCTGCAGTTGCCGGACGCGTTCGCAATGTGTTGGCTTTCGGGAAAACGCATCCGTCGGGCGAATATCTTAGCGAGGAAACCATCAACAACGTGACGCTTGCCGATGTCCAAAACGATTACAACACGTACTTCGTTCCGGGCAATGCGTATTTGGTCGTCATCGGTGATTTCAAACCGAAAGATGCCGAGAAACTCGTCAAGAAACTTTTCGGAGGTTGGAAAAAAGCGACCGCTCCAAAAATTACGTACACCGATCCGCAGAACGTGCAGTACACGCAAATCAATTTTGTGGACATGCCGAACGCGGTACAGTCGGAAATTTCGGTCATCAACACCGTTCGCCTCGAAATGAAAGATCCTGATTTCTTCCCTGTGATCCTGGCCAACCAGGTTCTCGGAGGCGATTTCAACAGTTATTTGAACATGAACCTTCGCGAGGCACACGGCTGGACATACGGAGCGCGTTCCGGAATCGCGGGAAGCCGTTACGTCGGGACATTCACCGCGTCGTCCCAAGTGCGCAACGCCGTTACTGACAGCGCCGTAGTTGAATTCATGAAGGAAATCAAACGCATCCGGACTGAAAAAGTTTCGAATGAAGTACTTGATGTCGTGAAAGCCGGTTACATCGGGCGTTTCGTAATGCAGGTCGACAAGCCGCAAACCATCGCACGTTATGCGCTCAACATCGAGACTGAAGGACTTCCTGCCGATTTCTACACGAATTACATGAAGAGCATCAACGCGGTAACGCCTGAGGATATCCAACGCGTTTCACAAAAATATTTCCTATCAGACAACGCGAGAATCCTTGTCGTAGGAAAAGGTTCCGACGTTTTGCCCGGTCTTGAGAAATTCAGCGCCGACACGAAAACGCCGATCTTGTATTTCGATAAATTCGGTGCGCCGACTGCAAAACCCGTAATCAAGAAAACGGTTCCTGCGGGAGTTACCGCAAAATCGGTATTCGAAAACTACATCAAGGCGATCGGAGGCGAAAAGGCGGCGAAAGCGGTCAAAACGGTATCGACAACATATGCGGGATCGATCCAGGGAACGCCTTTGGTGTTGACGATGAAGACATCGGCTGACGGGAAAATGTCGGCCAACATGAACGCCATGGGAATGACCGTGATGAAACAAGTCACGAACCAAACCGCGGCTTACATCGAGCAACAAGGCCAACGCAAGGATTTCACGGGCGACGATTTGGTTGCTTTGAAAGACAACGCGTATCCGATCAAGGAATTGAATTTGTTGAAGAAGACCGACCTTAAAGTCGACGGCATCGAAGCCATCAATGGAACCGAAGCCTACGCGATCAAAAACGGAAAAACCACAACGTACTACGACACCAAAACGGGATTGCGCGTAGCCGAGTCCAAAACGTCGGAGCAAGGAACGCAAACCATGAACTTCGGCGATTACAAAGAAGTAAAAGGCGTGAAATTGCCGCACAAGATGTCAATGACTGCGGGCGGAATGGATCTTGAATTCATTGCGAGCGACGTTAAGGTTAACGAAGGCGTGACAGAAGCTGATTTTCAGTAGAGTGCCTGAGTGCTCTGTGCCTGAGTGCCTGAGTACCGCATCGCAGATATAAATATTTTGGAAAAGGCTGTCAGGTAAGACAGCCTTTTTTATTTGCGGCTTGAGAGATAGACGCCAGCCAAAACAATCACCGCGCCCAAAGCTTGCCAAACGGACAACGTTTCGCCGTCAAGAACACCCCAAAAGAACGCGACGATCGGGATCAAATACGTCACCGACGACGCGAAAACAGGCGTAGAAACCTTTATCAATCGGTAAAAAAGCAAGTTAGCGATTCCTGTTCCGAGAATTCCGAGTAAGGCGACGAAACCTGTCGCGTGCTGTACTTTCGCCTCGTGCCATTGTTCAAAGAATCCTGAGAAAAACAGAATGCAAAGACAAGGTAACAACATGGCCGCGAAATTTCCCGTGGCGATCGTGAGCGGTGACAGATCCGACAAATACTTTTTGAGCAGGTTGATGTTTATCGCATAACAAACCGCACCCGCGAAAGCCAATAGCGCAAACCAGTTATTATTTCCCGATTGGCCGCCTTCGCCTCCCGTTATCAAAAGAATGCAACCTGCGAGCCCAATGAAGACGCCTAAAACCTGAGTCCGTTTATAATCGAGCGCGAACAACACGATCCCGATCAACAGCGTGTTCAAAGGCGTGAGCGCATTCATGATCGAACTGATTGTGCTGCTTATATGTGTTTGCGCGATCGCGAACAGGAAAGCCGGCAAGAAACTCCCGAAGAACGCCGTGAGCACGATGTACTTCCATTTCTCAAGCGGAATCTTGGGCAACGTTTTGAATCCGACGACCATGAAGAACAAGCCCGCGCAAACCATGCGCAGCGAACCCAACTGATACGGCGTGAGCCCGACGAGCCCGCGTTTGATGAGAATGAATGAACTTCCCCAAATCAAACCGAGTATTGCGATAAGTAGAAGTTTGTTGCGGTTGGCGCTCATTATTGTTAATTAACAACCCAAAATTGTAATAAAATTATGACTTGAGGCAACGTTTTTCTTTATTTTTGTCAGCGGTTCCAAACAAGCCCAAAATCCAACATTAAAAAATATAGTCATGAATTTGAGAAAATCACTGCTTATCGCTGCGTTGCCGGTACTTTTCCTGTCGGCTTGCAAACAAACTGAAAGCGCCGCTCCCGCCGCCGACAATACATCTACTGAAAAAACGACTGCCGCGGTATCGGCTAAACCTGAAACCGCGAGTTTCAAGATTGACGGAATGGTTTGCGCCGTAGGTTGTGCCAAGACGATCGAAAACAAACTCGCCAAAATGGACGGCGTGACCAAAGCAACTGTCGATTATGACAAGAAACAAGCGACCGTGGAATTCGATGCGGCCGTACTATCGACCGAGAAAATCGTCGAGACCGTAGAGAAAACCGGAGACGGAAAAACCTACAAAGTGTCAGACGTGAAATCATCGGGCAACCAGGCGATGAATTTCGGCGATCCCGTGAAAGAAAAAGACAAGAAGAAAAAGTCAAAGAAAGAGGCTAAAGCCGACGCGACCAAGAAAGAAGGTTGTCAAGAGAAAGAAGCGAAAGGCGGATGTTGCGCGAAGAAAGGCGCTCACGCTGCTTGATTTTAGATTTACAGATTTCAGATTTACAGATTTTAGATATTTGACGGATAGATAATGGACGCCTTCGGGCTGAAATTAGCTATCCGTTTTTTATTTGTGTTTTAAAACTCTTTGTATTTTTTGATATCCAAATTCAGCCAGTTTTTGTGATACAGAAAAAATTCCGATTATCCGATTATTAACTTCGCTACACTTTAATTCCCTTTGTATTTTTTCTTAATTATCGAATCCAACCACTTTGAATTATAGTCACAAAGACAATTACTTAAAACTCGTTCCTTTTTTGAAGCTCCGGTATGCTCTTTAGTCGAATTGATGTCTAACAATTTATAATACATCGCTCTTTTTTTTGCAAGGCTGTCGATCTCTATATATAACATTCCAAGAACCGGCTCCGAATATCCGCTCTTATCTAACGCTAAAATTCTCTGGATTTCTGGCGAATCACCAAAACCGTACTTCAAGCATTTTTTAAAATAATGTATCTTAAACTCGTAGACAAATATTTCTTTATCTGACTTTCTATCTTTTTGGCTGGCGCATGCAACAAGGAGTAGACACGCTAGTAATGCCTTTTTCACAATTCAAGTTAATTTAATATCCACACGTAAATATACTTAACTCCACCTCCTAGATTGAATACTATAGAAACTAATGCAATTCTGAAGACGCTATCTTCTCAACAATTTTCCACTCGCCTTTTTCCTTTTTCATCACGACAATTCCTGAAAATGTCGAAACACCAATATTTGTGCTCTCTGAAATAAAAAAGAAAACTTGGTCTTTGTATTTATACTGGATAGGTTCCGAAAAACTTAAAAATAAGCGATCTCCTTGTAAAATTTCTTTTGGGATAGACTTGAGATCTGACAGAAAATTTACTTTTAGCATTTCCATATGGATTTTAAAATCTTCGGGTTTCCAATAACGAATTTCATCATCTTTAAGGTGCTCTCTTTTCAACTCCTCGTATTCGACTTCACTATACATTTTAGAGCCGGCCCATATTTTAACGCCACTTGAACTCAACCTAGGGGTGCCTTGTAAGATAGATATGGCCCGGAGATCAGATACTTTTTCTGGAAATACAAATATCCGTCCGGACTGGCATTTTTTCTGTTCTTTCAGATAAGTCGAAACTGGATTATAAGCCGAGCAAGATTGTAAGAGTATTGACAAGGCGAAAAACAAACAAAGACTGGTAGAAGACTTCATTGGCAGGGATTATTACGGGTTCCAACTGGATTAACGG
Source organism: Flavobacterium sp. (assembly GCF_004211145.1). Lineage (GTDB taxonomy): Bacteria > Bacteroidota > Bacteroidia > Flavobacteriales > Flavobacteriaceae > Flavobacterium. The sequence goes on from NZ_SEBS01000016.1 coordinate 42,857, forward strand.
TTTTTCCTTGTGGGTTGACCGACGATTGAATCAAACCAATTTCCTTCGTAATCGCACAGACAGTTCTCATTCGAAATATTTTAATTTGAATTCATACACAAAATTTCCTTATCCGATTTTCGCTCCCTTTGACTTGCGCAAGCAGATAGGATTGGAATAAATAATCGTAGTTTCTTCATAATCCTTTCGCGATACTTTCTCTAACGCAAAATTGGATAATCTGAGCTCTTTCATATCTTCTGCCTTGGCAATATCCTTTCAGTATTTAGACCTCCTTACTTTTTCCAGAACAAAAGGGTCTTGCTATTTTGCAAACCTATTATGCATTCAATAGTTTTAAATCTATTTTTTAATGTTCTTTTTTCCATAATATTCTTCCAAACTTCTCTGCAACTTTTCGAATGCAAGATTAGCAATCGAATCCAACTCACGGCTTTTGTAATAATGGAGACAGGTGGCCATGTAATAATTTTGATTTTGCACTTAGTCCTTTTTAAAATTCACTGAAACTGATAATCGTAAATTTTTTCCAAAAAACGCCATTTATCCTTTTCAAAAACCATTATGACAGCTGCACTTTCTGATGAACCTGGAGTGTCTGTGTTTCCTGTCTTATATGAGAAAATTGCCATTTTTTTTGGCTTGTAATAAATAACATCTGACACCCATAAAATTTTTTTGCTATTACCAGTGTATTTGTTTAGAAATGCCGAATTCCATAACTCTTTTTGAGAAACCTGCTCCAATTCAATTTTTGATAATTCCGAACTGTTCCATATTGTCGAGACTTCATTATTACTAGTGTCAAAAATCTTATTCCAAATTACTTGATCAAGAACTTTGCTCCGGTTTCCATCGACCGGAATTTCATGATCATAATCTTTATTTATGTCTTCGGATTCGTAAAGTATTCTTAAAGTATTGGTATTACTTAATTTTTCAGAAACGAGAAGTGTCTTGTTACTTACTATATCCATTAAATATTTCTCAATGGCATTGTAATTTTTAAGTGATGCACATGAACAAGTCGCGAGCATAAATATCAAACAAAGTAATTTTTTCATAGATTAAAATTCTATTAACATGATATTCTAGGATTTTGATTTCTTTTTAAAACATCCGAGACTCAGCAAATTTCTGTTTGTAATTCAATCTCTCTCATTCCTTTTTATTGCTTTGCTTGATCTATTTCTTCTTTTTATGCATATCATACTCAATCCTGGCGATCGAGTCGAGTTCCTTGCTTGCATAATAATTTAAACATGCAAAGGAAATGAATTTATTACCCTCAAGATTTTCATCTCCTTGGTCTATTTTAATAAACGGCGTAGGTAGATTATCAACTATTTCCTTCCCAATTTGTCTGGCTTGATCAATTGTAGAAAAATCAAGTTCGAGATTAGGATTGAACAAGTCCCTGTTTTTAAGAATAACCCTTAAGCTGTCATTTTGCAAACCTTCTTTAATACAACCGTAAAAGACTTCGTATTTATAAGAGTTTATCCATAATTGTTTTTCATTTTGATTATAGGTAAAATTCTCTCGCTTGTATGTATTACAACATATTAGTAAATTAGTAAATATAATTATGCTGATTTTTGCTTTCATTTTTTTAGGTTTTATTCTAGTGTCCATATATCAATATAGTCAATTGGAGCTGGAGGTGTGTCGTAAAAATGACATCCAAAAACACAGACTCCTTCACTAATTAAATCAGCATGGCCTGAAGCCCACAAGGGGTTTGTTGAAACCATAGAATAGATACCTTTTATTCCTGATGTTAAAGCAGGATAGTTTTGGCCATTCATCCCTCCTTCACTACCATCTATATGAACATGGTTCGCATTGTATGGAGTTGTTGTAGTTGCCGGATTTGTTCCAAAAGTTTCTTTCATCCATTTATTCAAAGCCTTTGCATTCAAAAAATAATATTTCCCATCAGCCCCCATTACTGTACCTGGATTCCCGTTAGTTGTAATAATTTGAGGAATATTAATCCCTGAATAATTTAATCCTCTAGAAACCTTTAATGCGCAATACCCTGCTACCAAATTTGGATAATCAATGAAAGCTTGCTGAACTGCGCCACCAATTGTTTGAACTAATGTAGCACCATTATTTGTTGGATACGCACTTTGAAAATTTGCCCATGTTGGCAAATTTTGCTGAGGAAAAGTAAGATTAGGATTTTCCCAGTAAGTTTCATCATAACTTAAAACATCCTGTCCTTCTCTTGGCATCATAAACCAATTCACAAACTGGCTCCATGTAATACTAGGATGATCCATTAAATAATCTACAGCCCAAGTCGCAAACCCCTCATCGCCTCCTTGATTAATATAATAACTAATCTCCTCTGCAATATCGGGATTCCTATCTAAAAATTTTTTTTGCTCCATTGTTAATGTGCCCAAAAATATAGCTCCATCATTCAAGGGCAAGACCGTTGCTGTATGTATAACACCTATCGAGCCTCCTCCACCGCCGTGACCCGGATTTGTTGGAGGATTTCCGCCTGATGTAGGAGGAACTCCGCCTCCGTCTCCGCCACCGCCGCCACCGCCGTCGCAAAACGTATACGTCGCCGAAGCAGTATATGCGGTTTGCGGACATGTACAAGCTTGTCCGGGCCAGTGTCCGGCACATCCGCATTGATAGTCAGTATAAATAGTGATGCTCACACAGCCTCCGAGCGCCCAAATCTTGTTGTCCTCCATCACTTCGTATATTTCCATATACTCTTCTGATCCCGGCTCTAGTAACAAATCGTACTTTACAAGGTAAGCCTTCAATTCCTCTTGAGCTGTTCCGGGATCTTTGATCTGGAAGATTAGATTCTCGGTTTTTTCGGAAACATATTTATTGACAAGAAAATTATAGGTAAGCTCATTAAGCGTGTTGACTATTTTAACCGTAGCAGAATCGATCACGATCTCATGTTGTTCGCCCTCACCATCTCGGAGTGTAAAACTGGGCGATTTTATATTCGGGACAAAACGCGACATTGCTTTATTGAGAGCCTCATCTCCCTTGCATTCAGACAGCGTCTTATAAGTTATAGTCGCTTGTTGGGTCGAACGCGAGCTTTGTAGTACACTTTCCTGCGCTTCGCAGCCTGCCAACAGTACCGCAATAACAATAAAAACAAGAAACTGATAATTGATTTTTCGTATCAAGAGCATAGTTTGTTTGATTAAGATTCCCCACCAAAGTACCCTATCCCTCCAAACAAAACAATCCCCAAATTAAGGGATATTTTAAAACTACCTAATTTTAGGGAGAGGCTATTTCCAGTAAAGAGTTTCCATTAAAGTCTGCATATCATTCTTAATATAATCGGCAGCGGGCATGATCGAATCGAAGTTTGGTTTTGCGTAGAAATACAGCGAGCCCGTAATGAAGTGTTTTGTACTGTCGGTCAGGTAAAATTGCGAATTGGTCGCGGCATTTCCTCCGACGCTGTAAAACATACCATAAACTTTCTTATCGCGGTTCACGAACGGTTGTTCGGTTATCGCGTCGGCTTTGATCACGTGTTCGTACGTAAGTTTTTGGGCATCGCGCAGCAATTTGTCGATGTCCCCGTTGACGGTCTTGTAAGTCAGGTAAACCGTCGCCTTCATTTTTGGGTAATGGATCGTGTAGCTGCAGTTTTTCTCGGGCTTGATGAACGCGTTCGAGTTCATGTAGAAACCGTACGGGCAGCCGTCGGAGAAATTCGCATAATTCGCCACGGGATAATCCAACCTCAGGAATCCGCCGGGTTTTGGCAACACGTCGTCCTTGCAGCCGGCGATCGACAACAACATAAACGAAACTAAAACATAAGGCGTAATTTTCTTAAGCATGTTCAACGGTAACTTTGATTTGTTTGATGCGCTTTCTATCGACTGACTCTATCGTAAAACGGCATTTGTCGAAATTTATTTTTTGGCCCTTCTTGGGGAAATTTCCAAGGATCTCGAGTAGGAAACCCGCCAACGTCTCGGCCTCGCCTTTGCTTTCCTCGAAAGTCGATTCGTCGAGGTCAATGATACGGTAAAAATCCCGAAGATTGACTTTGCCTTCGAACAAAAACGTGTTGTCGGAAATCTGGGAATACGAAATGTTGTCGTCGTCGAATTCGTCTGAAATGTCGCCGACGATTTCCTCGATCACATCTTCAAGCGACACCAAACCCGATGTTCCGCCGTATTCGTCGACCACGATCGCCAAGTGGTTTTTCATGCCTTGGAAATCCTTGAGCAGGTTGTCGAGTTTCTTGTTTTCAGGAACGAAAAACGGTTCGCGGATCAAAGCCTTCCAATCGAATTCCTTTTTCCCGATGTGCGGAATCAAGTCCTTCACGAACAAAACGCCCGTGATATGATCGATGTTTTCCTCGTAAACGGGAATGCGCGAAAATCCTTTTTCAATGATCTGCGGCAGGATTTCGGCGTAGGAATCGGTGATGTCGAGCGCGAAAATATCGATGCGCGGACTCATGACCTGTCGTGTTTCGGTGTTTCCGAACGATACGATTCCCTCGAGGATTTTCTGTTCCTGTTGTGACGTTTCTTCGCTCGAGGTCAATTCCAACGCCTGCGATAATTGATCTACCGAGAAATTGGATCTTTGTTTTCCGCCGAGCTTACGGTGCAGAAATCGCGTGATCGATCGCAACGGAATACTGACCGGAGTCAACACCGCATCGAGAAACGTGAGCGGACCCGCGATGAAGTGAGAGAATCGCAAGTTGTTTCTATTCGCGTAGATTTTTGGTAACACGTCGCCGAAAAGCAAAATGAAAAACGTGACGACAATAATTTCGACCACAAATTTGAGCAACGGTATTTTGATGAATGAAAATAACGTCGTGCCGATCGTAAAGAAAAGTATCACGACGGCCATGTTCACGAAACTGTTCGTGACCAGAATCGTCGCGAGCAATTTCTTGGGACGCTGAAGGAGTTTTGAGAGTATCGCGGCTTTCTTGGCATCGCGCTTGGCCGAATCTTCTAAATCTTTGGGCGAAAGAGAGAAAAGTGCCACCTCAGCCGCCGACACCAATGCCGAACAAAAAAGCAGCACGAAAATGACCGCAAAGCCTGCAGTCAGGCCGATGCTCGTGGAAAGAAGTTCGCTATTGGGCTCGGGGTCCAAATTTTTGGTGATTGGTTAAACTTAGAACGGCAGGTCGTTTTCAGGCAGATCCCCGCGTTCGTAACTCGTGCCTTTCGGCGCCGATCCTGAAGGTTGTCGGTTCGAATCAAGGTCTTTCTTTACGTTTAGGAACGTGAATTCGGTGACCTGGATTTCAGTCGTGAATTTCGTCGTTCCGTCCTCGGCTTGCCATTGGCGCGATTTGATTCGGCCTTCCACATAGATCTTGTCGCCTTTTGAAAGATATTTTTCGCAGATCTCGGCCGCCTTGTTTCGCACGACGAGATTGTGCCATTCGGTCGACGTGATCTTCTCGTTCGTCGATTTGTTGATATACGTTTCATTCGTGGCCAGCGGAAAACGCCCGATGCAATTGCCGCCGTCAAAATAATGCATTTTGACTTCGTCGCCCAAATGGCCGATCAGCATGACTTTATTTAAGGTTCCGCTCATGTTTCGTGGATTAGATGTGTAAATATAAGTTTAATTGTTGAATCGTTGAATCGTTTGTTTGAATTCTTGTTTGCCGTGGATGAGTTGGTTTTTGTTGATTTGTTGATTTGAAATACTTGTCTGCCGGGGACGAGTTGGTTTTTGTTGATTTGTTGATTTGTTGATTTGAAATACTTGCCTGCCGTGGACGAGTTGGTTTTTGTTGATTTGTTGATTTGTTGATTTGTTGATTTGAAATACTTGCCTGCCGTGGATGAGTTGGTTTTTGTTGATGCGTTGATTTGTTGATTTGTTGATTTGAAATACTTGTCTGCCGTGGATGAGTTGGTTTGTGTTGATTTGTTGATTTGTTGATTTGAATGCTCGCTTGCTATTGATAAGTTAGTTTTTATTGGCGGGCTGCTCTGTTGATTTGTTCCGCTGCGATTTATCAGTTGGGCTACGCTTAGGTGTTTATTTGAATTCCGGTGTTATGAAACGATTCATTTTAATTGATATTCTAATTGTCGTGAATCTCTGTTTGAACTTCGCCTTCGAACGACGATAATCAACAAAACTTAATACACCATCGGCAGGCAACGATTCATTTTAATTGATATTTTAATCGTCGGAGAATCTCTGTTTGAATTTTCCCTTCGAACGACGATCATCGACAGAACTTAATATACCATCGGCAGGCAAACGATTCATTTTAATTGATATTCTAAGTGTCGGAGAATGTCTGTTTGAACTTTGCCTTCGAACGACGATCATCAACAAAACTTAATTTACCATCGGCAGGCAGCGATTCATTTTCATTGATATTCTAAGTGTCGGAGAATGTCTGTTTGAACTTGGCCTTCGAACGACGATCATCAACAAAACTTAATATACCATCGGCAGGCAACGATTCATTTTAATTGATATTCTAATTGTCGGAGAATCTCTGTTTGAATTTTGCCTTCGAACGACGATCATCAACAAAACTTAATATACCATCGGCAGGCAACGATTCATTTTAATTGATATTCTAATTGTCGTGAATCTCTGTTTGAATTTTGCCTTCGAACGACGATCATCAACAAAACTTAATATACCATCGGCAGGCAACGATTTATTTTAATTGACATTCTAATTGTCGTAGAAACTCTGTTTGAACTTTGCCTTCGAACGACGATCATCAACAAAATTTAATATACCATCGGCAGGCAACGATTCATTTTAATTGATATTCTAAGTGTCGGAGAATGTCTGTTTGAACTTTGCCTTCGAACGACGATCATCAACAGAACTTATATACCATCGGCAGGCAACGATTCATTTTAATTGATATTCTAATTGTCGGAGAATCTCTGTTTGAATTTTGCCTTCGAACGACGATCATCAACAAAACTTAATTTACCATCGGCAGGCAACGATTCGTTTTAATTGATATTCTAATTGTCGTGAATCTCAGTTTGAATTTTGCCTTCGAACGACGATCATCGACAGAACTTAATATACCATCGGCAGGCAGCGATTCATTTTAATTGATATTCTAAGTGTCGGAGAATGTCTGTTTGAACTTTGCCTTCGAACGACGATCATCGATAGAACTTAATATACCATCGGCAGGCAACGATTCATTTTAATTGATATTCTAATTGTCGTAGAAACTCTGTTTGAACTTTGCCTTCGAACGACGATCATCAACAAAATTTAACATACCATCGGCAGGCAACGATTCAAATCAACAAATCAACAAATCAACACATCAACCGTTACCTAAAAAAATGCCTGTCGATAAAATTCCCCAACACTACCGGAACCGGAAAACCACGAACGTCGTCTATCGAAATTCCATTTTCCAATTTTCCTGAAACCTCGACTTTCCAGAATCGGATGAACAAATGCTGGTGCGAAAGTTTGTGCGTGATCGCGGTCTGGTCGATTTCAGAAACGGAAAGGATTTCGTTTTTTGCTATCGCATCCGAAACAATTGCCAAGTTAGCAGCTGCTTGGGTTTCTACTAATGGAAATTCGTAAAGATTCTGCCAGATGCCTTTGCCTTCGCGTTTCTGCAACAGCGTATTTCCGACAGCATCCTGATACACCATATAATTGAAGTAGCGATTCGTGATCTTTTGCTTCTTGAGTTTCACGGGAAGTTTATCGACTTTTCCTTTTGCGAGTGCGAGGCAGCCGTCGTTCATCGGGCAAAACATGCACGCGGGATTCTTCGGGACACATTGCAACGCTCCGAATTCCATCATCGCCTGGTTGAACGTCGCGGGATCGTCTTTGGGCATGAGTTCGAATGCAAGCGCGGCGAATTCCTTCTTGGCCTTGGGCGATGCGATGTCGGTTTCAATATCGAAATAACGTGACAGGACGCGAAATACGTTTCCGTCGACAACGGGAACCGCTTCCTTGTATGAAAACGATGCGATTGCGGCCGCCGTGTAGTCGCCGACACCTTTCAATTGGAGTAGATCTTTGTAGTTCGAAGGGAATTTTCCGCCGAGTTCGTGCGCTACGATTTTCGCGGTTCCGTGCAGGTTTCTCGCACGTGAATAATAGCCGAGTCCTTGCCATAATTTGAGCACTTTTTCCTCGTCGGCGTTCGCGAGGTCGAACACTGTAGGAAACGTCTCGGTAAACTTATAATAATACGGCATTCCCTGCGCAACCCGCGTTTGCTGGAGCATAATCTCAGAAAGCCATATATGGTAAGGATTCGTGGTTTCGCGCCAAGGCAATTCGCGCCTGTTTTGTAAATACCATTGAATAAGACGTTTAGCGAAGTCCATGTTTACGGGCGAAAGCGGCAAAAGTAAAAGTTTATGTTATTAAATTTTAATTAATTATGGTTGAATTATTGGTTTTTTAATTCTTATATTTGCACCTCGAAAAATATCACACAATTATTAAAACGCAAGAAAATGACGAAAGCAGATATCGTAGCGAAAATTTCTGAGAAGTTAGGTCTTGAAAAAGGCGATGTTCAGGCAACTGTAGAATCTTTTATGGACGAGGTCAAGACTTCTCTCGAAACAGGAGACAACGTTTATTTGAGAGGTTTTGGAAGCTTCATCATCAAGACAAGAGCTGAAAAAACAGGAAGAAACATCTCTAAAAACACCACGATCAAAATTCCTGCTCACAACATCCCGGCATTCAAACCTGCAAAGGTGTTTGTTGAAGGTGTTAAAACCAACAACGAAGCAAAATAACCAATAATTAATCACTAAAATTCGCATTATGCCAAGTGGTAAAAAGAGAAAAAGACATAAGGTAGCGACGCACAAACGTAAAAAACGTGCGAGAGCTAACCGTCACAAGAAGAAAAAGTAGTTCTTTAACTACTTTTTTCTTTTTAGGAAAATTAGAAAAATTACAAATCGTTCATTGAAATCGGGTTACAATCGAAAAGTCAGATGTCCAAAGCTACAAGCAGCGCGGCGTTTGAGAGAGCTTTTCAGGTAATCCACCGGGTAATTACATACCTGTTATTTATTGTTTAATCCATCCCCTATTTGGGTACAAGGCGCAAGGTGTAAGGTGCAAGGTTTTCGAACCCTGAACCCTGAACCCTGAACCCTGAACCTCAACTATCGGATAAAAATTTACAGTGTGAATAAAGAATTAATCATCAGATCGAGTTCTGAAGCCGTAGATTTTGCCTTATTAAAAGATGGAAAACTAATTGAATTACACAGGGAAGAAGAAAAAAGCGACTTCCAGGTCGGCGATATTTTCATAGCGAAGATCCGCAAGCCCGTCGCAGGACTAAATGCAGCGTTCGTGAACGTTGGCGGTGATAAAGATGCATTTTTACACTATCACGATTTAGGCCCGAACTTGTCTTCCCAATTGAAATTCTTAAAGCTTGTAAGCGCAGGTAAATTAAAAGATTCTTCACTTAAAAACTTTCAGTTTGAAAAAGAGATCGACAAGAACGGTGTCATAACCGACATTTTAGGATCGAACCAATCCTTACTAGTTCAAGTCGTCAAGGAGCCGATTTCAACCAAAGGCCCGCGTATCAGTTCAGAACTGTCGCTCGCCGGACGTTTTATCGTATTGGTCCCGTTCTCTGACAGGGTTTCCATCTCGCAAAAGATAGAATCCAAAGAAGAGAAAGACCGATTGAAACGACTCGTACAATCCATCAGACCGAAAGGATTCGGCATAATCGTCCGCACCGTTGCCGAAGGGCAAAAAGTAGCCGAGCTGGACAAAGACTTGCAAAACCTGCTTACGCGGTGGGCTGCAATGTGTAAAAAATTACCGACTGCGCATCATCCGTCCAAAGTATTGGGAGAAGTCAACAGGGCATCTTCGATATTGCGCGACGTATTCAACGATACCTTCACGGGAATCAATGTAGATGACGAGGAGTTGTTTTACCAGATCAAAGAGTATCTTTCAGAGATAGCTCCAACAAAACAGAATATAGTACGCTTCTATCAATCAAAGGATACCCCGATCTTTGAACGCTACCACATCGAACGTCAAATAAAGACCTCGTTTGGAAAAACCGTTTCAATGAGCCGTGGCGCCTATCTTATCATTGAACACACTGAGGCGTTACACGTCATCGACGTAAATTCGGGCAATCGCTCAAACAAAGCTTCCAACCAGGAAGACACGGCACTCGAGGTCAACATGATCGCGGCTGCCGAGATCGCACGCCAGTTGCGACTCCGCGATATGGGCGGGATCATCGTCATCGATTTTATCGACATGACCAATCCTGACAATCGCAAAGTGCTTTTCGACCATCTCCGCAAGGAAATGGAAGACGACAAGGCCAAACACAAAATCTTGCCACCTAGCAAGTTCGGACTCGTTCAGATAACCCGACAAAGAGTTAGGCCGGAAGTAAAAATCAAAACAAACGAAGAAGATCCGAACAACGTCAACGCTGAAATTCAGGCACCAATCCTGATCGTCGACCGCATCGCTTCTGATTTGGAACGCATCTTAAAAACCCACAAGAAGGTCGTGCTTGCCACGCATCCGTTTGTGGCTGCTTACCTCAGTAAAGGTTTTCCATCAGTGCGATCCAAGTGGTTCTTGGAGCACAAAAAATGGGTGAAGATCATACCACGTGACGCTTACACGTTCCTCGAATATCACTTTTACAACGCCGGTGGCGAAGAAGTGATTGCCGATTAAAATTAAACCGCCTTTCGCAAGATCGGCGGTTTTTTTATTTTTAGTGCCTGAGTGCTCGGTGCCTGAGTGCCTGAGTTGAGCGTTATGAAAAAACGGATTTTCCTGTTTTATCCACAAAAAGCCTGAAGCTTACTGTTTACTGCTTAAAGCAATCTCAGGAGCTTGTTCCGGCTATCCGCTATATCTTTTGCGCGCTAAAGAAGCGCTCAAAAGGATGCCGCTGCTATCCGGGCTAGAGTTCGCGTTACTTGATGACGAACGTTCTCCGGTCTCGAGTATGCGAGTCTCTCGTCATACAAAACGACTAAAGTCAATTTCGTAAACTGCAACTCGATATGTCGCACGCAAAATTACGATACGCAGGTTTTGACCGAATTCGGAATCACGCCAAGTATGAGATACATTATCTGACCATCAATTTCCGAACGACCGAAGCATTTCCTGAAACCATTCTCACGAAATACAACCCCGAATTCAACTGGGAAACATCGACCGAAGCCTCGTTCCCGTCGAGCGTCAATTGATCGGACATGACCTTCGCTCCTCTCGCATCGATAATTTCAATACTCATTTCCGAAACGTTCAACGCACGAACTTTAAACACATCTTGCGTCGGATTCGGATATATCGAAATTCCTCCAAAAGCAGTGTCATCGGCCGACAGCATCTGAACCGTCGTCACAACGCCATTCGTTTCCACGACAGGATTGAAATCAAAGAAAATTCCCGCTTGGTTCGTCACCGAATCCCCAACCTGTATGCCCGAGATCGGCTTGACCTTATACGAAACGTAACCATGGCTGGCATCTTCATCATTCTGTTCCGCCGTCAAAAAAATCGAATCAAAATAAAATACGACCGCATTCCCGTCGCGCTCGGCACGATAAAAGTGGCTTGACGAAACCGGTCGGAACGTCGACCAATCAAGGTTCGCATCGAGCATGTTTTCGATTCTCACATTTTGGGCCGATGCCGTTCCGAGATTCTGGAAACGTATGGTGTAATGCAAATAATCGTCAGCCTGCGCGGGCGTGATCGTTGCGCCTTCGTGAACCGTGATATCGTTCGGATCGTAGGAGTTCGTTACCGTTTGTTCAAGGGAAATCGTGTTGTTTCCCGCATTCGAGTCGGCTGGAGAAATTACCGAACTCGCGGTCAACGTCAGCACGTCGCCCGAATTCGCAATCGGAGGCATAGCGACTTGAAAATAAACTTCAAATTCCCCTGTCGCAAGCGCTGGAATCGTAGGCACGCTAAAGGTTACCGTATTTGCGGTTTGCGCGACCGGAACGTACGTGCCGTCAGTAAACGTAAGCTTGCTGTTATCAAATGTTACGGTTACCGTCGCTGTCGAGTTCTGCAAGGACATATTGAGCAATCCGATGCGGTACGTTGCATTAAATCCGGGAATCGGCTGGCTCGTCGGAATGATGTAGATCGACGTATCTGGAGAAATCACTCCTGTCGCACAAAACGACGCGTCATATTGTTCGTTTGTCCCGACATCGAAGGTTTGGGTCGGTTCGGCAACAGAAATACCCGCAGGAAGCGAAGTCGGATCAACCGCGATCACGTTCGTGCCTGACTGGACGTTCGGGATTTCGAGATAACTGTTAGTAGTTGTGTAGATGGTCGTTTGCTGACCTCCGAACGTATGTGTTAACGCGATACCAGGAATGTACACATCATTTCCTTGTCCGCAGCCGTCGTTTCCGGTATCGAGCACAACGGAGCCATAAATATAATTGTCGGTACAAACATTTGAAATGAGCTGCAACGGCACGATATCAAAACAATCCCCGATTTGAACGCGTATGAATAGCATAGAAGTCGGACTGACAAACGCCGAAACGTTCAAAATAGAATTTACGTCGGCTTGCGCGTCGGCCATGGTCGAGTAGAACGTAATCAACGCTCCGGGAGCCGAACTTACCTCGGGCATAACCGTCGTCAAATCAAATATCCCCATGCCGTCGGCGCTGCACGATTCAATCGGATTCGGGTTATTGGCTTGGATCTCACCGATTGTTACGGTAAAACTGTTTTCAAACGTGCAGGATCCATTCTGGGCAAAAACATAAAGCGTCATGCTTTGCGTGATGGTTTGTCCTGCGGCCAAAATCGTTCCCGTTCCACCCGGACCTGTAAAATAATTTGCCGGCGCCGGGAGTGCGGGCAATACAAACTCCGTACATGCGAAAACATTTTGAACTTCAACCTGTGGCGATCCCAAAATCGTAACCATGAACGAGGTTTGGGACGAACAACCCGATTGGTTCGCATACGCGTAAACCATCATGGTTTGTGTAATTAGTGTCCCGATCGTGATCAGGCTTCCCGTTCCATTCGGACCCGTGTAATAATTTCCGACTGAAAGCGCGGGCAGCGGATAAGCATCGCAGGCCGTGACGTCGGGCAAAGGAGAGATAAACGGACCTTGACCTGTGCTCCAACTCACCGTGAACGATGTCGTCGCGTACGTACCGTTCGATGAATTCGTAACGCGCGCAAAAATCACCTGGCTCAATGGGCTCACGTAAAACGATGGATTCGCGATCGGGTTCAAGTTCGTTTGGGCGTTCGACAGCGATGTGAAATATGTGACCGAAAATTGACTCGGGTTCTGATTCCCTAGAATGACCGCGGTCTGAACGGTCAGATCAAAGACCTCGTTCCCGCATTGATGAATGTTCGGAGGCATATTCGCGCCGGCTTGTGCAACGGCGAACGAAACCCATAAGAACGAAACAAGCAATAGTATTTTTCTTTTCATAATCATGAATGAATATTAGTTGACGACGAGCTTCCGAACTACCGAAAGCCCGTTCACGTTCATTTTTACGATGTAAATCCCCGACGTCAGCGACGAAATATCGACGTTCGTTTCGTGTGAGTGGGCAATTGATTTGCGTTCGAGAACCTTCGATCCGCGCACGTCGAAAATCGAGACATCGAGATTTCCTGAAGTTTCGCATCGGATAGAAAAACTGCCTTTCGCGGGATTCGGATACAGTTTCAAAGTATTCAAATTGTTTGTCGGAACCGATAACATTTGAACCGTCGTGGTGATTTCATCGGTCACGATCGGAGCATTGAAGTCGAAGAAAATCGACGCCGAATTTGGGATCACATCGCCGACTTCTATTGATGAAATCGGTTTGATCCTATAGGTTATAAAGCCGTGGCTCGCCGGTTCATCGTCCTGTTCCGCAGGCAAATTGATGTTGTTGAACCTGAAATTTATGGTGTTTCCGATGCGTTCGGCGAAATACGTATGACTCGCCACGATCGGTTCGAAAGTGTTCCAATTGAGGTTGGTGTCGAGTTGGTTTTCGACGCGCACATTGATCGCGTCGGCCGTTCCCGAATTCTGGAATCGGATCGTGTAATGCAAATAACCGTCGGCCTGAGCGGGCGAGATCGTCGCGCCTTCCAGACAAGTAATATCGTTCGGATCGTATGAATTCACGACCGTTTGGCTGAATGCGACCGAATTATTGGACATATTCTCATCGGCCTGAACCACTTGCACCGAAGCATCGAAGGCAAGCAAATCGCCAGCATTGACAGTCGGCGGCGTAGCGACAATGAAATAAACGTAACCGAAAATCGCGGCTTGCGGCGCCAAATTGGCAAACGACATCGTCATTTGGTTTCCACCGGCCGTAAGCGATGGAACAGTCGTACTCATGAACTGCATTTTCGTATTTTCAAAAATAATCGAAGCATTTCCCGTCAACGGTTGGTTGCCTTCGTTGACGATCTGCAGCGCATACACAGCTTGGAATCCCGGACGCGCCTGCCCGACTGGGAAAAAGTAAATCGCGGCATCGGTAAGCGCTACGGAGTTCAGGCAGAAATTAGCCGTTTCGTTACTGACATCGACAATCGGAAACGTATACGAATCCTGTCCCGCGACTGTGATTCCGGGTGAAAGGTCGGCAGCGAAAATACTCGTGGTGTTCGTACCCGCCAAAATGTTCGAAAACTCGTAATCGCCGTCGTTGTTCGTATAAGCGACGCGGAAATCGTTACCGTTGAGATTGCTGACCTTTATGCCTGGCATCCCAATGGTCGATGTCGCGCAATCATCGCCGTTTTGATTGTATCGCACGGTTCCTGAAATCGTATTTCCGGTGCAATTCCCCGCAACTAATTGGATAGGAACTACGACACGGCAATCAAATCCCGATATTGTCAGGATCGATGCATAAATGGTTTGGAAATACGGAGCAACCATCGTGTAATTACCCGTGTTTACGATTGCGTTGACATTGTTGACGTTGATCGCATCGATCTCCGATTCAAAGAAAAAAACGTCGTAATCCTGTTGAGGAGTGACCATTTGCGGAATCAACGAGATAAGATTGAACGTCCCGAATTCCGTGGCGCTACAATCGTGCTGCGCTGGCGGAACGTTGTAATCGAACAACACCGCGCTTATCAATTGAAACGAAGTCGTCGCGAACATCCCGGTCTGGTTGTCGGCACGCGCCCAAATCGTCGTGAATGTATTTAAAGTCGCAAACGCAGTTGGGTTCGGGATCGCATTTATGCCACTCACGACATCGGCTTGAGTCAGGTAAAAACTAACCGAGATCGACGGCTGCCCATTCAAAATCTCGGGAATGGTCGTGGTCAGGTCGAAAACCGGATTGTCGCATTGCGTGATATCGGCGGGTTGATTGATCACTACCTGGCCGAATGACGAGATGCTGAACGATAAAAAAGCGAAAAGGAAAAGTAGTTGTTGTTTCATAAAATTTGTTTTTACAAATATATGATTTGGAACAACATACAATTTACTCTTTGACGATTTCGACCCTGCGATTTATCTCGTTGCCTTTCTCATCGAGGATCGTGATATTGTGGAAACCCGTTTCGGCTACGACGGCCATTTCGTGAAAGGTTTGCGTCTTGCCTTTGAACACGTTGTCGACGTACCAAAACAGCACGGCGTTCGGGTTTGAGTGCGCGACTTTTACTACTACCGGTTGAATGTTTCCGTTGAAATCTTTAGTCAGGAAAATCTTCGCGCTGTAGCTTTTCGGATAGATGAAATCCATCTGCGCCTTCTCGTTGTTTGCGCAATCGTCACGCATCGGCGGCAACGGCCTGTAATCGATGTGACGGCTTTTGTAATACCATTCCATGACCGGCGGCAGCACGAACCACTTTTTGTTTATGATGTTCGAAACGTCTTCGCAACTGCTGTTCACGCGGAAATTCTGGGCCGCGTCGAGATGCACGAGTTTGTGATACGGACATACTTTGGTGTTTTTTCCACGCAGCGGGACGAGTTGTTTCGTCTTTGGGCAATCGTCTTGCGCCAAATAACCGCTTTGCGCACAAACTTCGACTTCCTCAAGATCGTTAAGCGGTTTGGCGAACCATTTCTTGCGAGGCAACACATTGAAAACGTCGAACAGAACCGGAGCCGCACAATTCACGCCCGTGAGTTCAGGCCTGCCTTCTCCCGAAGCATTTCCGACCCAAACGCCTACGACGTAATTCGCATTGGTCCCGATCGCCCACGCGTCGCGGTTCCCGAAGCTCGTACCCGTTTTCCATGCGATTTCAAGCGATGAATCGTAAAACTTCCACGCCTCGTCGCCTTCGGGCCGGTTCACTTCCTTCATCGCGTTGTAGGCGAGCCAGATCGAACCCGCTCCGAGCAAAGTTTTTTGATAACTTTCCTTTCCGAAATCGGTCTTGAAACCCTCGTAATAATTGAGAGCCGCGAATTCGCCCGACCGATATTTCGCCTGATTGCCGTTGAAGTAATTTACGGTCGACGACAAATTCGCATACGTTCGGCACAAATCCCACAGATTCGATTCGGCACCGCCCAAAATCAATGACAATCCGTAGTGATCCGGATGCCTGTTGATGTCGCGCAACTTGAACTTCTGCAACAATTCGTAAAACTTGTTCACGCCGTGATCCTGCAACATCAACACCGACGGAATGTTCAGCGACCGAGCCAACGCGCGTTGCGCCGGAACCGCTCCGTCGTAGGTCAAATCGTAATTCTGGGGCACGAAACCCGAAATCTGCACGGGAATATCGGGAACCAATGTGTTCGGCAAAATTTCCCCGTCGTCGAGCATCGCGGCGTACAACAACGGCTTGAGAATGCTTCCCGTACTTCTGGGTGCCGGAATGATGTCGACGTCCTTATCGTGATCGGCATCGGTCGGCGCATTCCCGACATAACTGATCACGTCGCGGTTCTTGATGTCAATGACCAGAACCGCCATGTTGTTCACCTCGTTTTGCTTGAATTGGTTGTGCCAGTTCCTGACGATCTGGTTCACGCGTTCCTGAAGCGCCAGATCGATCGTGGTTCGCACGCGTTTTCCCTTGTCTTTCGCGGCGATATTCTCGAGCAGATGTTGGGCGGTCTGCGGTAAATCATACGGTTTCTGCGGTAATGGTTCGGTGAGCGACAAATCGTAGGTCATTTTGTCTATGACGCCATCGCGGTGCAACTTGAGCAATAAAGCGTCTCTTTTCACGCGTAAACGTTGCTGGTTTTTCCCTGGATAAATCAAACTCGGCGCATTCGGTAAAACCGCCAACGTCGCACTTTCGGCCCAGGAAAGTTGGTTCGCGGGAATCCCGAAATAACGCCACGAAGCCATTTCCAACCCGACGACGTTTCCGCCAAAAGGCGCATGTGCCGCATACAATTCGAGTATCGTCTCTTTCGAATGACGCAGTTCGAGCCGCGTCGCTAAAATGACTTCGATTCCTTTTTCGAAATACGTACGCGATTTGTTCTTGCGCGACAATCGGATGACTTGCTGGGTGATCGTACTTCCGCCGCGCTTAACTTTTCCGGCTTTGCGGTTTTGGACGAATGCCTTATACATCGAAACGGGATTGAAACCCGGATGTTTGTAAAAATTTTCATCTTCGAAATAGACGATGCACTTTTGGAATTTTTCGGGAACGCTATCGGCTGCGGGAAAACGCCATTGGCCGTCGTCGGCGATTTTGGCTCCGAGCAGTTCGCCATCATGGCTTTCAATTACGGTTGAGAATGGTTCGTTGAAAAGCGTGCGCGGCAAACAAAAATAATACGCGATCAAAAGCACGAACGCAATACCCGATTTGATTCGGTTGCGTTTGATCCACGACCAACATTTCGTGAAAAAAGATTTGATTCGGTTCATTGTTCCGTCTGTTTTTTTCCGAAAAATTCATCGACGAGTTTCGCGTGTTTGCGTTCCCGATACGTTTTCTTGAACTTCACGACCAGCGTGTCTTTATCGTACGTCGGATTCTCCGAAAAGGTAATCCATTGGGCGTTCGTCCGCATGTTGGCCTTTTTGAGTTCGACCGACACTTCGCGCACCGGAATCAGTTTTTCGTTGCGCCATTCGTAAAGCGTTTGCGTATACGGCATGTACCAACTGCCTTCGTAAATGTAGTGGACTTGCGCGTTCGGCATCGGTTCGAATCGCCCGAAGAGATAGCCCGAAAAATGTACGCCCTGTCGTTTTTCGGACAGATAAAAAATGTTGTAACCGCAATTGCCGTTCATGTTTGGCGGCGTTCTCGTTAAGATTTCGCGCCTTCCGTCATTGTCCAAATCCTGGGTTTCGAGAAAGACGAAATCGGGCAGTTTTTCTTTCCCGATGATTTTCCATTCGGGCGCATCGTACCGAAAAAAAGTGAGCGAACTGTCCTTGAATGACGTGCTGACGGCGTGGAATTCGTCGGACGAAACCAAATGCCCGATTGCGACGAAATTTCCGGTGCTGTCGTCGTAAAACGGTTCGTACGGATAAACGATCGAATCGGTGGTTATTTTTTGAATTTGGGGTAAGTAGTCGTACAAAATTTTGGGAACGGAATCGCTTTCGGATTTCCGCACATTGATCGTATTGCGATTTCGTCCGACCGAACACAGCAAAACCAAGCCGATCAGCGCTAAAATACAACTCATTTGTTTTACTCCGATGGACATCTTATTGGTTGTGGTTTACTGAAAAAACTCGGATGCCTTTTGAATTTCCGACAGATTGAAGTTTGCAGATGACGTGATTTATTTCATCGAATGCGATATTTTGTCTGAAAAAATGCTCTCTAAACAAACTTCCCGACCGACCGTAGGCTTTGTTGACACCTTTGCAATAAGCGTTGAAAAAGTGGGAAAGCGGCAGGTGGATTTTCTCACGGTATTTTTCGGCGATCGTTGATTCATCGTTGATTCGGATCACGATTTCGAAACGGTCTTCCTGCAAACAGCAGGCGTGCAACGTTCCGATGTGGCGCAAATGTCGGTGCAACAAGTTCACAAAATAATAGTAATTGCGCTCTTCGAAGAAAATCTTTTCGCGGTTGTTGGCGGTGTTTCGGATCAGGTAGAAATGATTGGGTTGGAAGGGTTCTTTTTTCATGTTGGATGGCGTTTAAAAATTTTATGGCTTGGACGTTTTGTAGACCTAACAGGTTTTGAAAACCTGTTAGGTCTTACAAAGCAACCCTTATCGCACTGTTTTCCGGTACATTTTTCCCACCTATTTTGTTAATTAACGCACAACCTCAACCCATTGCCCTTTATTCCTCGCTAAAAAGTCATTGTCATACATCGCCTCACATTGCAAGCCCGGCAAATAATAAACGCCCAAATACGACGCGTTGAGCAACATGCTGAACTTCTTACTTTCGCCCGCTTTCAAACCGAAATAATAATTCGCCCGATCATCGCGTATGTCAATATAATCGGCGGTGTTCTGCGTCGCGTCGCCATAATCGGTATAGCGCGTGTTGACGATCTCGAAGCCCGATGGCAAAATCTGTGTAAGCGCGACATTATCAACGAATTCGTTTTTTTGGTTCGTCACCGAGACCTCGGCGATGAATTCGGTGCCTTGCTTGATTTTGGTCACATTCACGACGTTGCCTTTTCGGTCTTTGAAAACGGTTGCGATCTTGAGGTTCCGCTGTTCGGCAAACTCTTTTCCGACAGGCAAAATTCCACTATTCAACAATCTCACGTAAACCGTATTGCCTTTCGTATTCTTGAGCGTAACCGAATTCTTTCCGGGATTCGCGACCAAATTCCTACTTGCGAACGATTTCGTCGTTTTTACCGAAACGTCTTTCCCGCCTTCCACGAACAACACTTCAAGCCCGCCGCGACCGTTTGCAAGCGCGAACTTCGACATCGCATACAATGAATACGCCGTAGTCTGCGTACTCATCCATCGGTTCGCCGACAGATCCTTGGCGAGTTTCCCTGCCGTCGCAAATGCTTGTTTCTGCTGTCCGAGCAACAGCAACGTTTCCAACGCCATCGCGCGATTTCTCTCGGCCGAACCATAGTAATAATAATGTTCGTCGTACTCATCGATCTTCGATTTGGCAAGCAACGCCAATCCCGCAGAATTCTGTTTGATGAGCGCATAAGTCGCCGCGAGTCGCAATTTACTCTCATTCGAAATTCCTGCGGTTTCACGTAGTCGGTTCATCGACGCGACATCGGGCGAACCGGCCAAAGCGAGCGTATACAAACGATACGCCTGACCCAAATCATTCCCGTATTGCGGTTCGTAACGCCATTGTTTCGCCGTTTTTTGTTGGTATGAAATCCATTTCGATTTAAATCCGAACGGCAACACATAGCCTTTTTTCTCGGCCTCAAGCAAGAAATGTCCCGCGTACGAAGTTCCCCAATCGTCGGCGTAACCCATTCCCGGCCAATACGCGACGCCGCCACTGGCAAGCTGGAAGCTGTTCAGACGCTGGATTCCCGCCGAAACGTTTCGTTGTATGCTTGCCTTTCGCGAAGGTTCGATGTCCATCACGTCGGCGAGATACAATTGCGGGAACACCGACGACGTAGTCTGTTCGACGCAACCGTGCGGATATTGGATCAAGTAATTCAAACGTCGGTTCAAATCGATTGTCGGCACCGATGAAACCTCAAGCGCCGCCTTAATGCTCGAACGTTCCCCGAAAGCGTCCCACGTAATTGTTTTCGAACTGTTCGGCGCGAGCAGAATGTCGGTAAACGTATTGGTAACCGGATTCGGGTTCATCACATCGAGTTCTACATCGTACGTCGATTTTTCGTTGCCCGACGTCGCGATCACTTGGACTTTCCCGATTCCCGTCGCGTTGTTGACCGCGAGATTGAAATACAGCATTTTCTCATCGGGTTGTGAAAACGAAACGGTTTGTGTCGCATTCCCGACGATCCGGATGTTATTTGTCGTCTTGATTTCGACTTTGACGTTCTTGACGTTGTTCTTCATCGCAAAAACCGTAACCGGAAGCGTGACCTTTTCCGATGGCGTGATTTTCCTCGGAAGCGATGCCAAAACCATAAGCGGACTGCGTACCGGAGTAGCTTTCTCGGTATTTCCGTAAGCGCCTGTTTTCGAATTCGCGGCCACGATCATCGTCCTAACTGACCCGATGTAACGCGGCAATGTCACTTTATGCGACGCCGTTTCACCCGCTTTCAACTGGAATGGCCCGAGGTAGATCACGACAGGTTTGAAACGGTTCGCTTTTTTAGCCTTTCCGCCGCCCAAAGCCGCGTCACCACCGATAGAGAAAACCTGGTTGATTTTCCCGCCGTAAGCACCGATGACGTCATCGTAAATATCCCAAGTCCTAACGCCGAGCGCTTCTTTCACATAGAAACTTTCCCAAGCGTTCGGAGTCTTGAAACGCGTCAGATCGAGCAAGCCTTCGTCGACCACGGCAATGGTATAACTCATGTCTCGCCCGTTCTTCTCACTGACTTTTATCGTCGTGGTTTGGGCCGGTTTTAGTTCCTCGGGCATCGAAAGCTGCGGCTCGAGTATCGTGTTTTTATCGACGACTTCGATCGGCGTAATGCCGTACAATCGGATCGGCGAATCGTTTTTCGTGTTCGCGTGCGGTTGCAACAGCGTGATGTTGATGTAGACGTTTGGCGCCATATCGGCTCCGATCGGCAATTCGACCATGGTTTCGCCTTTCTTGGTTTTCGCCCAAAGCGTCTGCAAGACTTTCGTGCCGTTTTCGACCGAGATCAAGGCACGTCCGCCTTCGCTCGACGGGAAGTAAATTTTGGCCTTCTCGCCTGTCGCGTATTTCTTCTTGTCGGTAGTGAACATCAGCATGCTCGCCGATTCCCCGTCGGTTTGGCGCGTCTTGCCCGACCATGACGGCCAGTCGATGAATACGGTTTGGGCCGCCGCGTGTCCGCCGTAAATGTCTGAAACGCGAACCAGGTAACGCCCCCAATCCTGTTCCGGAACGTTGAACGTGACTTTCGCCTTGCCCGAACCGTCGGTCGTGACTTTGTATTCCTTGTACGGCGTGACCGACGTTCCCGAACTGTAGCGCGACAAATTCTCGCTCGACGCGTCCCACCACCAGCGCGATTCCATGCGAAAGACTTTGACTTCAAGAGCCGTACTTGCTTTTGGCATTCCGCGTTCGTTTACCGAGGCGAATTCGAATGTGTTGTTCTTTCCGGTTTCGAGCATGCCGTAGCGGTTCTCCTCGGGCGTTTTCACGCCCACGTAAGTTTCATACGGAGAATAATCGGTCGCGCTCACATCGGTGCTCACATCGCCGCCGGCTTCGTAGACCTTCGTGATGAACGCGGCTTTCAGCATGCCCGGAGCCTGGGATTCGATGTTTGGTTTGATTTCGTAGGTCGCGGCTCCGTTCTCGTCGACTTTGCCCGAGAAAATATTGACTTCCTCGTCGTAAAAATGACGCGTCGGATCGTCGAACACAAAATCCTTGTAACCCTTGAATTCGGTTGGTTTTTGCGACAATTTCATCTGCACTTCGGTTTTCAAATCCTTCGCGACCGCGCCGTGAAGCCAAGTGACACTCATCGTATTCTTGCTTTCTTTTGTGGCCGAAAGGAAATTTCCCGTGAACGAATTCTTGATGCGCAAGCGGTTCGGCTTGATCGTCTCGATCTTGATGCTTTTGTAGAACCGCGCGCCACCGACGCTGACCATCGCTTCCCAATTCCCGGTCGGCGCGGATTGTTGCGTCGGAACCACGAATTTGTAATGGTTGAGCTTGTTGTAATTCTGCACGGTTTGATACGAGACTTTGCCGCGCGGATCGGTCAATCGGAACTTGATCGGATGGTTCGCGGGAAGCTTATTCGCGTTGTCGTTCAAGATAAACGAAAGGAACAGATCGTCGCCGGGACGCCAAACGCCGCGCTCGCCGTAGATGTAACCTTTGAGCCCTTTCTGCAACGTTTCGCCCGACACGTCGAAGTTGCTCACCGACAGCGAAAGTTCGTCGTCAAGCTTCAGATATGTGCTTTGCCTTTCCTTTGTAATGATAGCGAAATACGCGAATTTGTTCGGTTTAAAAATAGCGGTTCCGTCGATTCCGGTCGCACCCGCGGCTATTTTTTGCTGTTGATAATTATACAATTCGACCGTCGCTCCGGGAATCGGTTCGGTGGTCAAGATGTTGTTCACGGCCACGAAATACGATTTGTCGTCGCCTCGTTTCGTGATCACGCCCAAGTCGGACGCCAATAAATTCGTGGCGATGCGACTGCGGTAGTAATAGTAGTTCGTACACGGATCGTCTTCGTTGTTGAAATCGTATTCGTCTTCGTAATAGTAATAATCGTCGTAGGAATTGCCGCTGTAATTCACGTCGTCTTCGTTTTCTTCCTCTTCTTCGCCTTCCTCGGGTTCCGGATCGCCCGCGCCGTTGCAGTTGTAGAGTGAATAGGAACGTTTGAATGACATTTCCACGCGATAAATCGCACCGGGTTCCACGCTGATTATTTTCGATAAGTCGAGCGCGTACGTATTCCATTTCGCGTAATTCAAGATCGCATTCTGGCGCAACGCAATCTTCTTTTTCGCGACGGGTTGCGCGACCTGCTTGAGGTTTCGGCTGCCATTGAGTTTGTTGTCCTGCAAGAACTGCATGATGTTGTTCTTGTATATTTTATAAACTTTGACGTCGATGGCATTGAGGTTCGCGGCTTCGAAATTGAGTTTCAGATTGCTTGACGTCGGTAAAATAGTTCCGCTCTTTATAAATCGGATCGCGGGTTTTACTTGTTCGAAGACGATCTTTTGCGAATACGCTTTCTTCATTTTGTAACCGTCGGAATTCTTTACGCCCTGGAAGATTTCGACGAGACGTTCACCTTTTTGTTGACGCGCGATTGCCTGTTCGTATTCCTCGTTTATCGCAACGGCGACGTTCGAAACGGTATCGACGGCTTGCGATTGGGATTCGTTGTCGAAAAATACTTTCAGGACGTTGCCTTCCGTCGCGAATCGCAAATTATCGGTGTTTTCGACCGACACCAATCCCGCGAAATTCTGGTCTTTGTCAAGCGGATCCGAGAAATTGATCACGAGCGACTGGTTGTTCGCGTCTCCGATCTCGATCTTCAACACTTTAAAGTTATTCTTGCCCGAAATCGGAAAAATGAGTTTGCCTTTGCGATCGATATCGGCCGCGTCTCCATCCCAGGCGATTTCGATCTCGCTGTCGTCTTCAGGCCGTTGGATGCTGTCGATGAGGAATTTGAATTCGGTATCGGTACTCTTGTTCTTGTCGAATTTTATCTTGAGCGCGCGCCCTTGCTGATTCGCGTAGATCAACTTTTGCGCGTCTTCAATCGAAAGACGGTCGGCGGTCTTCATCGTCGCATTCAAATATTGCCAATCCTTGCTGTACGATTGCAAATCCTGGGTCGTGACGAGGAAATCCTGTTTGATGGTTTTGACCGTGAAGCGAAATTCCTGCAAACCATCGGGCGTTTTGATGAGCTCGCTGAGTTTGAATTTGATTTTGTAATAGGTATTTTGATCGAGCTTTTTCTCGGGAATAAACGCCACCGTGTTGGCCGAAAGCGCCACGACTTTACCGTCGATCGAAGGCGAAATGTCGAACAGACTCTCATCGAGCTGCTGGTTGGGCTTCCATTCCTTTTTATTGAAAGCCAACTGGATCCGGATGTCGGACGAAACCGGAACGATTCCCGCCGTGTAACCCGTGATGAATTCCTTGAAAAGTGAAGGATCAGAATTGAAATCTTTAGGAGATTTGTGGGAACAGGCGTGCAGCAAAACAAGCGCGCACAGCAAACCGAGGATTTTTCCGGCTTTCATGGTTTTTGGTGAGGTTAGGTTATTGAATTTGAATGTGTTGCTCAATTATCGCATAACTAACAAATCATTCAAATTATTATATTAAAATTCGGATATTTTATTCGTTTTTTAAGAAATTTTTTTCGAAGCTTTTATTTCCGACGTTCGGCAAAAAAACGCAGTATCAAATCCGCACATTCATTTTGCATAACTCCTTGCACCACAGCCGTTTTTGGATGCAGTTTCGTTCCCATCACGCGATAACCGCGTTGGTCGTCGCTCGCACCGAAAACCACTTTTGAAACCTGGCTCCAATACAACGCTCCGGCGCACATTTGGCAAGGCTCGAGCGTGACGTAAAGCGTGCAATCCTTCAAATATTTTCCACCTAGGAAATTCGCCGCCGACGTGATCGCCTGCATCTCGGCATGAGCCGTCACATCGTGCAGCATCTCAGTCAGATTATGGGTTCGCGCGATGATCCTGTCATTTATCACGACGACCGCCCCGACTGGAATTTCACCTTTTTCAAACGCGTTCTCAGCCTCTTGAAGGGCTTTTTTCATGAAGTATTCGTCGGTGAAAATGTTTTCCATAAAGTAAAAATACGATTTGTAGGAATTGCTGCGTTAGAATTAACAACCTAATTCCTGCATCCATGAAGATTTCGATTCCCACGCCCTGTCATGAAAATTGGAACGCGATGCCGACGATCAAAGACGGAAAATTTTGCGCGACCTGCACGAGAAACCTGATTGACTTTTCCCAAAAGCCAGACGTTGAAGTTGCAGCGATTTTCGAAGAGAACCGAAACGAAAAAATCTGCGGGCTATTCGCCAAATCGCAGTTGGATTCGGTAACGATTCAAATTCCGACATCGGCGTTTCACCAAAAAATGAATTTCAGAAGCGCGTTTCTGCTGACGCTTTTCGCGAGCATGGGCGGCGCGCTGTTCAGTTGTTCCGACGATGCTGGAAATAAGAAAACGATCGACGGCGTCCAGATTTCCGACGAAGAAAATGTCACGCGCACGCACACTTTAGGCATTCCGGCGATGACGGTCGAGCCCGACACAGCGACCGCAATCGCAAAAGTCCCGAGAAAAAAAGCGAAACGCACGAGTCGATCATCCGCCCAAAACCCAGCAATTCCTGATTCCACGAGTGAGGATTCGCTCAGGACAAAATAGCGGGCATTCCATTTCAGAATCGTAAATTCGCGATATGGCCGACAACTTGCTGCAACATATCCAATTCCCGAGCGATCTGCGAAAGCTTTCGCCCGACCAATTGCCGCAACTCGCAGGCGAACTCCGCGATTTCATCATCGATGTCGTCTCGAGCAAGGAAGGACATTTGGGCGCAAGCCTGGGCGTTGTCGAACTCACGATTGCGCTGCACTACGTTTTCGATACGCCCGATGATCTGCTGATTTGGGATGTCGGACATCAGGCTTACGGTCATAAAATCCTCACGGGACGCAAAGATATTTTCCACACGAACCGCCAAATGGACGGGATTTCGGGATTTCCGAAACGCAATGAAAGCGAATATGACGCGTTCGGGACGGGACATTCCTCGACGGCGATTTCGGCTGCTTTGGGAATGGCGATCGCGTCGAAACTCAATGGGAACTCAAAGAAAAATCACATCGCGGTCGTTGGCGATGCGTCGATCGCGTCTGGTATGGCGTTCGAAGGTTTGAACCACGGCGGCGTGACCGATGCGAATTTGTTGGTGATCTTGAACGACAACGCGATTGGAATCGATCCGAGCGTCGGCGCTTTGAAAGACTATCTGACTGCCGTAAAACAAGGCCGCAACCCGAAGCAGAACAACATTATAAAATCGCTCAATTTCGACTATTCGGGCCCGATCGACGGCCACGATCTTGTCGCATTGATCACCGAATTGACGCGGCTCAAGAACGCAAAAAGTCCGCGATTTTTACACATTATCACGACCAAAGGAAAGGGCATGGCGCTCGCCGAAGAACATCAGGTGAAATATCACGCGCCCGGGAAATTCGATAAAATAACAGGCGAGATTATCGCGAAGTCCGAAGAAAATCTTCCGCCAAAATTCCAGGATGTCTTTGGTTTGACGTTGCTCGACTTGGCTCGAAAAAACGAAAAGATCATCGGGATTACGCCCGCGATGCCAACGGGAAGTTCGCTGAAATTCATGATCGACGAAATCCCCGAACGCGCCTTTGACGTCGGGATCGCGGAACAACACGCCGTCACGCTGTCGGCCGGAATGGCCACGCAGGGCATGATCGTGTATTGTAATATTTATTCGACGTTTCTGCAACGAGCGTATGATCAGGTGATCCACGACGTCGCGCTTCAGGATTTGCCCGTGATTTTCTGCATCGATCGCGCGGGATTGGTCGGCGAAGATGGAGCGACGCATCACGGCGTTTTCGACATCGCGTATCTGCGCTGCATCCCGAACATAATCCTGTATTCGCCATTGAACGAGGTCGACCTTCGGAATATGTTGTACACGGCCCAACTCGGCATCGAACATCCGCTTGCGATTCGATATCCGAGAGGTCGCGGAATTGTTGTCGATTGGCAGAAACCGTATGAAAAAATCGAATTCGGAAAGGCAAAACAGCTGAAAATCGGAAGCAGAATCGCGGTGTTGTCGAATGGTTTCATCGGGAATAACGTTTCGTCGGCGTTTCAAAATATCGAAAACGCCGATTTGTTTTCACATTACGATTTCGCGTTCGTAAAACCTCTTGACGAACAAAAACTGCATGAGATTTTCGCGACCTTCGACGAAATAATTACGGTTGAAGACGCGGCCGTCACGGGCGGTTTCGGAAGCGCGATCACCGAATTCTCAGCGTTTCATTCTTACCCGAATCGCATCAAAATATTGGGAATTCCCGATCGTTTCATCGAACACGGAACAGTTGCTCAACTACAACGTTTTAGCAATTTAGACGTGAAAAGTCTTGAAATAATTTTCGGAAACTATTGAAAATGCGGATTTTTGCACTTCGAAAACTGCAGATAATGAAATTTTTACCCACGTTCAGCCTGCTGCTTTTTATTGGAGCATGCGCCTATTCCCAAGACATAAAGCCCATAGAGATTGACACGACCTCGCATTGGGAACGCAAAAATACGTTGGGTTTCGACCTCAGTGAGATCGCGTTCGTGAATTGGAGTGCCGGTGGTGTGAGTTCCGTGACAGGTTTGGCCAAGGCTATTTTTGTACGAAAATACGACAACAAGAACATCAAATGGGGCAACGAACTCATCATGCGTTACGGCCTTAACAAACAGGACGGTGTCGAGTGGCGCAAAACCGATGACGCTTTCCTGTTCACTTCGACTTTCGGTTATCGAAAAGACACGCTGTCGTTTTGGTATTATTCGGCGAAATTGACTTTCAACACGCAATTCACGAGCGGTTACGCGTATCCGAACACGAGCCAGGCGATTTCAAAACCGTTCGCTCCGGCGTATACGTTTTTGGGTGTCGGTGCCGAATATTCGAACAAGGAGAAAAAAGTGAACGTGTATTTATCTCCGCTCACGATGAAGAACACGCTTGTTTTGGATCAGCGTCTGGCCGATCAAGGCGCATTCGGGGTCGATAAAGCGGTTTACGATCAAGTCACGGGAGAAATGCTCAGCAAAGGAAAAATGTCGCGCACGGAACTCGGTATTCTCGTGACCGGCCATCATAAGCATGAACTCTGGAAAAACATCAATCTCGAAGATCGGATCAGTTTGTACACTGATTATTTGAATAAGTTCGGGAACATCGATATCGATTGGCAGATGCAGTTCGATTTCGTCGTCAACGAATATGTGAAGGCGAATATCGGGACGCAACTGGTGTACGACGATGACATCAAGGCGAAAGAGGAACGAAACGGAGAACAGGTCACGCTGGGCCCGAAAATACAGCTTAAACAAATACTCGGAATCGGAGTCGTCTATAACTTTTGAAACCGAAATTTCCTAAAAACAAAAAACCTGCAACGATCGCTGCAGGTTTTTTTATTTCCAATTCCGAACCGATTAGTTCAGGATCAATTTCTTGGTGAAGCTCATGTTGTCGGCGCTCACGCGAACCATATACATTCCGGTTTGCAAGTGGCTCAAGTCGATTGAGTACTCGGTGTTGAAATCGATGTTCGAAGCGTTGTAGACTACGCGTCCGTTCACGTCGGTAACCTGGAAAGTAGCTTTTCCGCTGAAGTTCTGGATGCGAACGTTGACCAATCCGTTTGAAGGGTTCGGGTAAAGACGAACCATATTCTCGTTGAATTCTACGGCCGCAAGTTCGCAACCTGCAGGAACCGTGAAGTCCTCGACTTGATCAGTTATCCCGGCGATTCCTGTGTTCGTGCCTGATGATGCGTTCAAACCAAGACCGCGTCGAGCGAATACTCTCCAGATCATACAGTTGTCGGCACCTCCCGTAGTCGCTTGTTCTGCAGCGATGATCGCGTTTCTCGCCTGAACGAACGTCGGTCCGCAAGGTTGCAATTTCATCGCATCGAGCACAAGGCGCAATACTTTGTTGTTACCGCCGGTTCCGCCGTAAACGTTCGGATCGAAACCGTATTTTTCGATGTAAGCCCAAGCAAGATCCCAAAGCATCGTTGCCCAAACCGAACCTACACTGTGGTAATCGATGCGCGTTGCACCTTCTTCATCAATGTATGTCATTTCATTCGTATCGGCGAAAGTGAACGGGTTCACGCCCATGTTCGTGTTGTACGGATATTGTCTTAAACCAGTTCCAGTCGGCGCTTGGTTCAAAACGAAGGTTGCGATACCGCGTGATGAAGTTCCGACATCTCCGGCTTTCATCTGCAACATTACGGCGAAGAAATCAGACCAACCTTCTCCTTGTTGTTCCGGGTTTTGCAAACAGCTGCTGTTCGCAGGTCCGCCTGTAAGACGGGTTGAAATTCCGTGTCCGTATTCGTGAGCGATGATTCCGTTGTCGAAATCCCCATCAGAATTCACGAAAGGCGGCTCGCTGGCTGAAAGCACGGCGTGTACCGTTCCCGCCAGCATTGCTGCGATCAGCGCGTTTCCATCTTCCATCGTCATACTCACGGCAGGAATCGTAACGGCGGCATTAGCGCCCGCCATCCCAATTACGCCAGCTTCGTTGTTTACGACGATTACGGCAGTCGCGCCTGCGTTTTGAGCGAACAACACTTTTTCGACGAATGTACAGTCGCCACGACGAACCACGGTGATGTGACCTGAAATGGCAGCGGCGTTGATCGGCGCCTGGCAAGCATCGGCCGTGTCGCCAAGACCGTCGTTGTAAAGAACAAGATCCGATTCGATCTGAGCCGGAGCCACAGGAAGATTCACGTGACCCGGGCTGAAACTGTTATCGCGGACTGAGCGCGGTCCTGCAATTCCGGCAGGCGACGTGATCGTAAGCGCCTGGATATTTAACGGCCCGACACCCCAAAGATACATTTGCATGCGCGGACGTTGTCCGTCTACAGGAGTCGAGAAGTTTGCGTTTTCAGTTCCGCTTCCGTCTTGGGCGTCGGCGAAAACCGCGTCTCCGTTAAAAGTCGACGCTCCGCCGTTACCATAGTTGTTTTGTTGGAAGTTACCATTGACTTCGTTGAAACCATATTGGTAGAAAATATCGTGCATCATGTTGTTCATGTAGAACAAATTCGTCACGGCTGCCGGTTGGTAATCGATAGGCTGTTGGTACGTTCCAAGATATGGGAAATCAAACGTGAGTGACGCGCCTCCTGATGGAGAAGTTCCCGTACCGTCGTTCGCATTCACATCTTCCTGCGCCCAGACGTTGTTTCCGCGCGTGATTTGATATTCTGCTCCGGCCACGTTGTTGATATCGTGCCATCCGTGAGGAGAAGCGGTCGTATTATAAGGGTCGACGATAAGCTGACGCGGTCCATGGCTCGGGCTTTCCATATTCCAAGGAATGACGCGGTATGTCCCGGCTTGCACTTCAAGAACCGATTTTGCAGGCTTGAAGAAATTTTTCGTGAACGATGCATCGTACTTTTCAGTCGAGGCGAAATCGTGTTTGTGTGTGAAATCACACGAGATGACCAAGTCGTTCTTCTCGAGGATTTTCCCGTCAAGCGCATCGATTCGGACGCTCCACAAATGTGAATGTCCGGGAACGTCGATCGTGAAATCCCAAGCGAGACGCAAGGTGTTGTTTTCCATTTGCTGGTACACGAGTTCGGCCGTAATCGGATCCAGATCACCGTTTACGATCACGAAATTCTTAGGCGAAATCGTTTCGGAAATCATGTGCGGTTGCGCCGCGAGTTTCAGATGTGTCTCGGCAGCTGCCAAAGCTTCCAAAACAGGAATCGAAGGCGCGGTCGCGTTCACCTTTTGAGATACGTTGACAACGAGGTTTTCGCCTCCGTTTATCACGATGCCGTTTTTGATCCAAATATTGGAAACCGCGCGGAAAATGTCGGTACCGTTGTAACGTTGCTTGATAAAGTAGTTGTCGATTTTCGTGGTTTCGGAGTTCGTTTTGCTCTCGACGGTCCAGTCGGAAACGTCTTGCGCAGTCAACCCGAATTTTGAACGATTGGCTTCAAGGTATGCCTGGATTTTTTGCTCAGCTTCCTGGGAAAATCCCAAAAGAGGCAACAAAAAAACCAGCGCTGAAGTAATTTTCTTCATTGATTTGAGTGGTTTAGTTGAGTTTAGCTGCAAACATACTTCATTTTGATAAAGATTTTTTAATGTCTGCTTAAAAAGTTTGAATTTTAACCATTTCCCGATGTTACTATCCGATTATATATCAGAGCTTTCCCGTCGGTCAACATCGACACGAAATGGCAAATGTGCAGCAGGCGTTCGTAAAGTGTTTCTTTTTCAAGCAAATGCTTCTCGGGCAGCACTTTCAAAAGCAAAGTGTCGTAATTGCTTGCGTTTCCATCGAACTTATTGTTGTAAGCCGTCGTGAAACGATCGAGCAGGTTATTTATGATCTGATATCCCGTGAGTTCCTTTTCGATGACTTCGCGACTTTGGTAGATGTTCTTGACCGACAACCTGATGATGTCGTCCATCTGCGCCTTGTACTTGCTCTTGTCCATAAGCGCGAAGTGGAATTTTCCTTCAAGAATCTGCGGCTCGTTCTCGATGAACACGCGAACGGCGTCCTGTATCAAACTCCCGATAGCGAGTGCGCGCAAATAACTGATACGGTCTTCCTTGGTCTGGAGCGTTTTGTATTTTGCGGTATCGATCGTGTCTTTGACGAGTTTGATCAAATATTCGAGCGCGTAATCTTCGGATATCAAACCGAGATTTATGCCGTCCTCGAAATCGATGATCGTATAACAGATATCATCGGCGGCCTCGACCAAAAAAGCAAGCGGATGGCGTTCGAATCCGATGTCGTTGGCCGATTTGTTCGGAATCAGTCCGAGTTCTGAAGCCACGTCCTTGAAGAACTCTTTGTCGGCTTGGAAGAAACCGTATTTTTTGTCGGAAATGTTTGACGTCGGTTTCTTCGGAAGGCTTTCTTTGGGATATTTCATGAAAGCACCGAGCGTCGCGTATGAAATCCTTAAACCGCCTTCATTCCCGGGACGCGAACCTGCCAAAACGGCGAATCCGTTCGCATTTCCTTCGAAGTCGATCAGATCCTGCCATTGTTTATCGGTGAGTTTGTCTTTGTATTGCGCGCCGCGTCCGGTCTTGAAATATTCGCCGATGGCTTTCTCACCCGAATGTCCGAACGGCGGATTCCCGATGTCGTGCGCCAACGCGGCCGCAGCGACGATCGCGCCGAAATCGTTCATATGAAAACCGTGGACTTCGGCCAGATGCGGATATTTTTCAATGATTTGCTTGCCCGCCAAACGTCCGAGCGAGCGCCCGACGACCGAAACTTCGAGCGAATGCGTGAGCCGCGTGTGTACGAAATCGGTTTTCGACAATGGAATTACCTGCGTTTTGTCTTGCAAACTGCGAAACGCCGACGAGAAAATGATCCGGTCGTAATCGACTTCGAAACCCAATCGCGTATCGGCTTCTTCTTTGCGTAGGCGTTTGTTTTTGTCTCCTTGCTTTTTGAGGGAAAGGAGTTGCTCCCAGTGCATCATTATTGTTGATTTGTTGAATCGTTGAATCGTTGATTTGATTCTTGCCTTCCGCGGAAGCACAAGCTCAAAATTCGTTATTCGTTATTCGTTATTCGTCATTCATTACCATTGTTCATTATTCATTGTTCATTGTCAATTGTCCATTATCCATTGTCAATTGTCAATTATCAATTGTCCACTAACTCACCAATTCCAATCACTCACTCCTACCAAAAACCAAATTCCGTGCGCGAGCCGTCGAAATCTTAAACGCCACGACTTTCCGCTGCGAATCTCGTAAAAATTCCAGATTTCCTCCCATTTCGTCCACGGTAAATGCATCTGTTTTATTTGGTTTCAACGTATAGATCGTGTTGGCGTTAAGGCGGATTTTCAATTGGTCGTTTTCGACGGTTATGATTGCGGTCGCGCCTGCTTCGTCCGACGAGAATTTCCCTTCGAATTGCGGCAAATCGCTCGCCGAAACCTTGAACTCCTGTATTTTTTCGAACGCGAATTCGTTGTTGTTTCTGAGGTTTTTAAAGACGCCGTTATCGCCGGTAAAATCGAACACGAAGCTTTCAGACGCGAATTTCGTGCTCGAGAGCGATTTTAGTTTTTCACCGTTTTCCTGAAGAACGAGCCCGTTTCCGTCGACTTGCAAGTGAAACAGCCCGCCGTCGCTTTTAACTTTATATAAACCTGCGACTTCGTTGAGCCTTTTAGCCGAAAGCGTG
Source organism: Flavobacterium sp. (assembly GCF_004211145.1). Taxonomy (GTDB): domain Bacteria; phylum Bacteroidota; class Bacteroidia; order Flavobacteriales; family Flavobacteriaceae; genus Flavobacterium. Next base: position 76,527 of record NZ_SEBS01000016.1, read on the forward strand.
ACGGTTTTTTGAGGTTTGGGTTTCGTTTCCGCTTTGTTCTTTTGGGCTACGTCGGCGATGAAAATTTTCTGCAGCTTGTTTGCGATCTGACCCGAATTCGTCTCGGCCGAATTACTCAAAAACGCGAACGTCAGTCCCAAATCAGGGAACGTTCCCAAAAACGATCGATAACCCGCGGTCGCTCCGTCGTGGTTGATGTATTTTTTACCTCGGATTTCGGACATAAACAAACCCGCGGCATAATTGTTTTTCTTGCCGTCGTTGAGCGGTTCGGTTTCAAGCTGTCGGCTTAGCAGAGATGGATTTCCGAACTTCCCGTTTTGGTAATAGTCGCTCCATTTGAGCAGATCTTCGGTCGTCGTCAAAAGTCCACCGTTTCCGTAGACGTATTCGTTGGGCATGTTGATTTCGTATCCCGTTTCGGTTTTCGAATACGCGATCGCGCGGTTCTTGACGATTCGATTGGGATCGTCCCGCCATTGCGTATTGGTCATTCCGGCGGGTTCGAAAATGTATTTCTTGGTGAAATCGGCGAGCGACAAACCGCTCACGCGCAACACGATTATCGCCGACAGGTTGAAGTTCGAATTGCTGTAAATGAACTCGTCGCCCGGTTTGTTGTTCAATTGTTTTTGGCGCTCGATGATTTCAAGTGCGTCGTCGTTCGTGTAGAATTTAGTGCCTCGGCCCCAGCCCGTAAGTGCAGCGATCGAGCCCCAATCCTTGAGTCCGCTCGTGTGATGGATCAGGTGGCGCAGTTTTATCGTCGATCCGTATTCGGGTAATTCCGGAACGTATTTCGAGACATCGTCGTCGAGCGACAACTTGCCTTGCTGTTCCAGTAAAAGGATCGCTGCGGCCGTAAATTGCTTCGACACCGATCCGGCTTCGATGATCGAATTGGTCGTCAGGGCAACGTTTCGCTCCAAATCGGCCATTCCGAATGCTTTCGAATACAACAACTTTCCTTTCCTCGAAACCGACAATTGGCAACCCGGATTCGACGCCTCATATTGAGTAAACACAGCGTCGATCAAAGCAATCGTATCGTTCGCCGTCTGCGCCAGACAAAACTGCCCGACGAACAGCGCAACCACAATCCGTAATTTTCTCAGCATCCGGTTTCCATATTTGATTATGATTTCAATCGAAGAAAAAACGTATTCTCAATCGCGAACCTTGCACTTTGTACCTTGCCCTCTGCACTTTTTTCGCACTACTTCTTCAAATTCGCCAAGAAGAAATTCTTACTCTTCATCGCATAAACATCCTTATTCCCATTGCTCGGGTTCGCGACGACGGTTTTGATGTTGATCTCATCGCCGATCTTGAAATTCCCGGCTTCGGTATATTGATAGTCGAGCAAATAAGGCCCGCAAAAATAATTGCCTTTGTCGTCTTTTTCGATTTTGCCTGTGTAAACGCCTTTTTCTTTTGCCATTTTGGTATTAGATTACTTCGCTGTCTTTGCCGATTTCGTCAAATTCAAGCACTTGGTTTTTTCTGGTGATATAAATGTGTTTTCGTACGACGTATGTTTTTGAAATGCTGTCGTGCCAGCCTCGCTCGCCAAAGAAACTGAACGCTTCGAACGGAATCAACCTGCAAAGTGTCCTGATCAACGCATCTCTCGTTGTCGGTTTTTCTCCATCTTCGTTGATAACCATCGTTCCCGTGATGAATTTACCCAAGGTTCGCCCGGTGATCGCTTCAAAAACAAAATAGTAGACGAGATATAAAAATATACTCACGAGATTCAGTAAAACTCCACCTGTTACCGCCCATTGGTTGAAGGCGTCACTGCCCATGGCCATCGAAACGAATCCGACGATGAACATCAAAATGAAAATCAAAGCGAAAAACGCGAAATAATCGATACGGTAATTTGCGAAACGCTGTCCTTTTGTCGCCTGTTCCTCAGGGCCGATTTCAAAATGTAACATATCCTAAATTTTTGGTGAGATTCAAATATACTTCTTTAATGCGTTCCATATCTAAAACATAAAAAGGAAGCCGAAACTTCCTTTTTACTACTCATTTATTTACTGGTTAGGAACCACACATTTCGCAATCGTCGGGTTCCGCATTTTTGGAACGCTCGAGCATCGCTTTGAATTCTTCGGTCGTCATTTCTTTTTCTTCTGAAATTGCTTCGACCGCAACCGGTTCTGCCGCGGTAGGCTCGACCGCTTTGTCGTTGTTGAGCGTGAATTTGATCGCATCGACGGCTGACTTGGTACGCAGATAATACATTCCCGTCTTCAAGCCTGATTGCCAAGCGTAGAAGTGCATCGAGGTCAATTTCGGATAATTCGCACCTTCCATGAACAGGTTCAACGATTGCGACTGGTCAATGAAATAACCGCGTTGACGAGACATATCGAGAATGTCTTTCATCGACATTTCCCAAACGGTCTTGTATAATTCCTTGATGTTTTCCGGAATTTCTTTTATGTTTTGAACCGATCCGTTGTGACGCATGATTTCCTGCTTCAACGTTTCGTTCCAGATGCCAAGATCGACAAGATCCTCAAGCAAGTGTTTGTTCACGACGATGAATTCTCCTGAAAGCGTTCTTCTCGTGTAGATATTCGACGTATACGGTTCGAAAGCCTCGTTGTTACCAAGGATTTGCGACGTCGAAGCGGTTGGCATCGGCGCGACCAAAAGCGAGTTGCGGACACCGTTTTTCAATACCTGTTGTCTTAAACCTTCCCAATCCCAACGTCCTGAAAGATCGCTGTCTTTCAATCCCCAAAGATTGAACTGGAATTCGCCTCTTGAAACCGGCGAACCTTCGTAAGATGAATACGGACCTTCTTCGATCGCCAATTCCATCGACGCGGTCATTGCGGCGAAATAAAGCGTTTCAAACACTTCCTGGTTCAACTGCTTCGCGTCGTCGCTCGTAAACGGCATGCGAAGTTTGATGAACGCATCGGCCAAACCTTGCACCCCCAATCCTACGGGACGATGGCGCATGTTCGAGTTTTCAGCTTCGATCAATGGATAATAATTGCGATCGATTACTTTGTTCAGGTTGCGGGTGACGCGTTTCGTGACGTCATATAATTTATCGTGGTCGAATTTACCGTTGTCGATGAACATCGGAAGCGAGATCGACGCGAGGTTACACACTGCAACCTCATCGGCCGACGTATACTCGATGATTTCAGTACACAAGTTCGACGAACGGATCGTACCCAAATTCTTCTGGTTCGATTTGCGGTTCGCGGCGTCTTTATACAACATGTACGGCAAACCTGTTTCTATCTGCGACTCGATGATCTTTTCCCAGATATCGCGCGCCTTGATGGTCTTGCGACCTTTTCCTTCGGCTTCGTATTTCATGTACAAAGCGTCGAATTCTTCGCTGTGGACGTCATACAATCCCGGACATTCGTTCGGGCACATCAATGTCCACGCGGCATCGTCCTGGACGCGCTTCATGAACAAATCGGGAATCCACATACCGAGGAACAAATCGCGCGCACGCATTTCTTCTTTTCCGTGGTTTTTTCTCAGGTCGAGGAAGTCGAAAATATCGGCATGCCACGGCTCAACGTAAATCGCGAACGAACCCTTGCGTTTGCCGCCGCCTTGATCGACGTAACGCGCCGTGTCGTTAAAAACGCGCAGCATCGGCACGATACCGTTTGAGGTGCCGTTCGTGCCGCGGATATAAGATCCGGTTGCGCGTACATTATGGATAGATAGACCGATTCCTCCCGCCGATTGCGAGATTTTGGCCGTATTCTTAAGCGTATCGTAAATCCCGTCGATCGAATCGTCTTTCATCGACAATAGGAAACACGACGACATTTGCGGTTTCGGCGTTCCGGCATTGAAAAGCGTCGGAGTCGCGTGCGTGAAGAATTTCTTCGACATCAACTCGTAGGTCTCGATGGCCGACGCGATGTCGTCCATGTGTATTCCTACCGAAACGCGCATCAACATGTGCTGCGGACGCTCGACGATCTTGCCGTTTATCTTTAGCAAATACGAGCGCTCGAGTGTTTTAAACCCGAAATAATCGTAGTTGAAATCGCGGTTGTAGATGATGGCCGAGTCAAGCTTTTCAGCATTCTTCTGGATCATTTCATAAACCTCGTCCGAAAGCAAAGGCGCTTCCTGGTTCGTACGCGGATTCACATAATGATACATATCGCTCATGGTCTCGCTGAACGATTTTTTCGTGTTCTTATGCAGGTTCGAGATGGCGATACGCGCAGCCAATTGTGCAAAATCGGGATGCGTGACAGTCATCGACGCAGCAGTTTCGGCAGCGAGGTTGTCGAGTTCAGAAGTCGTCACACCGTCGTAAAGCCCTTCAATGACGCGCATCGCAACTTTTACCGGGTCAACCAGATCGTTTAGCCCGTAGCATAAAATCTTGATCCTGTCGGTAATCTTATCGAACATTACCGGCTCCTTCTTGCCGTCTCTTTTAACTACAAACATAGGTCACTTCTTTTTAGATTAATAGATGGTTTTTTGCGTCGGATGTTGGTTATCCGACAACGATATCATAACAGCCCTTTTCAGGGAAATGCGGAATCTGGTTTAAAAATCGGCGTCGAAGCTGATCTTTTGGGAATCTGAATCTTTGTCCATGACGCCCGCTTTCTGGTATTCCGAAACGCGTTTCTCGAAGAAATTCGTTTTGCCCTGAAGCGAGATCATGTCCATGAAATCGAATGGATTGGTTCCGTTGTAGACGCGCTCGCAGCCTAGTTCGACTAGCAGACGGTCAGTAACGAATTCCAGATACTGTGTCATCAAAGTCGAGTTCATCCCGATCAAACTCACGGGAAGCGACTCAGTGATGAATTCTCTCTCGATCGCCAACGCGTCGACGATGATTTCCTTGATGCGCGCCTTGGATACCTTGTTCACCAAATGGTGGTTGTGCAAATGCACGGCGAAATCGCAATGCACGCCTTCGTCACGCGAGATAAGCTCGTTCGAGAACGTAAGTCCCGGCATCAGACCGCGTTTCTTAAGCCAAAAGATCGAGCAGAACGCGCCCGAGAAGAAAATTCCCTCAACGGCGGCGAACGCGATCAACCTTTCGGCGAATGAATCTGAATCGATCCATTTTAGCGCCCAGTCGGCTTTTTTCTTGATGGCCGGAAAAACCTCTAGCGCATGGAACAATTGGTCTTTTTCAACCTCATCTTTCACATACGTGTCGATCAGCAACGAATATGTTTCGCTGTGGATGTTCTCCATCATGATTTGGAACCCGTAGAAGAATTTCGCCTCAGCATATTGGACTTCGTTTACGAAATTCTCGGCGAGGTTTTCGTTCACGATGCCGTCGGAAGCAGCAAAAAACGCCAGGATGTGCTTAATGAAATACTTCTCGTCCTCGTTCAGTTTGTTGTTCCAGTCATTAAGATCTTGATGCAGGTCGATTTCCTCGGCCGTCCAGAAACTCGCTTCCATTTTTTTGTACCAGTCCCAAATGTCGTGGTGCTTGATCGGGAAGATCACAAAACGGTTTTTATTTTCCTGGAGAATCGGTTCAATCGCTGACATTATCTTACTGTTTTTAGAGGGCTGATTTTAACAAAAAATTTTGTTTTTATCGTGATTACAAAGATTGCCAATTGACGCGGTTTAAAAAAGGCAAACTTTTCCACAATCGGGCGTAGTTTTTAACAACGACAACTTAAAAACTCACATTTCATATAAACGTAAAACGCTGTTATCTAAATGTATACAAATCGTTAAAATACGTTAGCTACCGTGAAATCAGGGCGTCGCGGAATCGGGTTTTAAAAGTTTCGTGTAATTTTCGTGACGCTGAAAATTGTACGACATTACACAAAAAATAAATTTCGGAAAATTCAAAAACGAATACCGAAATAAAAATTTGCAGGAGTCGCGCAAACCTCATTTATTTACGTCGAACCAACAACAAAATTTCAAATCGATATGAGGAAAATTGTACTTTTTATACTGCCGTGCATTTTAATGTCGGCTTGCGTGAGCGAGGAAACCTGCAAAGAAGACAGCGTTCCACTTTCGGCCACGACGCCAATTCGCGTGGGAGAAACACTGAAACTTTATGCCGAAACAGGCGCTACGGTTGTTTTCCACTGGATCGGCCCGAACGGTTTCGAATCGTACGAGAAAGATCCGGTGCTAAATTTTGCGACCCAAAATATGTCCGGCACATATTCCATGACGCCCGAACCGTATTTCGAAGAATGTGTTGCCGGACCCGCGACAACGGTCGAAGTCGTCGTAAACCCGGCGGTCGCTTCCTGCAACACGACTACTAACAGCGTGAGTTTGCCTACATCGACGATGAGTTTCTATTATGTCGACGCAAGTTTCCCGCAAGATGATTTCCAGTTGACGGCAAACGGCAGCAACGGCGATTTGTATATCGATTTTGACAGCGACCAATTGCCCGCGGCCGGAGTCTACAATGTTTGCCAAACCTGCAACGAATCCGGGGCCGATCCGAATGAAATGCGCATCTCGTTGATCACGGCTCAAGGTTTTGACAATTATCACCAGGGACTTTCGGGCGAAATTTTCATTTCATATATCGGCGATAAGATCTCGGCGACTTTTTGCGATGTACAATTTACCGACGACATCATCGCATCGGGCAACATCACCGAACTGTAAGCGATTTTTTTCAGATTATCGGCGGCGGCGCGGATTCGAATTGTGTTCTGCCGCAACTTTTTCCAGTTCCATGTACCAATCTTCGCCGAAACGCCTGATCAGCGCTTCCTTCACGAATTTATAAACGGGAACTTCAAGTTCGGCTCCCAAAGCGCAGGCCGGATCGCAGATATCCCATTGATCGTAGTTGACGGCCGCGAATTCCGAGAAATCCTTGACGCGGATCGGATACAGATGGCAGGAAACCGGTTTCTTCCAATCGACGATTCCCTGATTGTACGCCTGTTCGATGCCGCAAAGCGCGGTTTTCCCATCGAAAATCACGTAGGCGCAATCGGCGTCGTTGATGAGCGGCGTCTCGAGGGTTCCGTCGGTCCCGATGATCCATTTTCCCTGTTCTTCGATCGCGGCGATCCCTTCAGGGCGCAAAAACGGTTTCACCTTGTCGTAAATTTCGTCGAGGATTTTCGTCTCGGCCTCGTTCAAAGGCGCGCCCGCATCGCCCCCGACACAGCAAGCGCCGTGACAGGCCGAAAGGTTGCACACGAATTCTTTTTCGAGGATATCTTCAGAAACTATGGTTTTGCCGAGTTGGAACATGGCGCAAAGATAATCGGCATTTCGTGTCGATTTTACTACATCGCAAAAATTAACTTGGCGTTAAGGTAATCGCGTATTTTAACACAGTACTTTTGCACTCTCAAAAAATGAATCAAAATGATACTGGATTTCAAGGAAATACTCACAGTTGGGATGGTGCTTTTTGCGGTGATCGACATCGTTGGGACGATTCCCATCGTGGTCGACCTGCGTCAAAAGTACGGGCATATCGAATCTGAGAAAGCGTCGCTCGTGGCCTGCATCATCATGGTCGTATTTCTTTTCGTGGGCGAGCAGTTTTTGAACCTCATCGGGATCGATGTGAACTCATTCGCCGTCGCGGGTTCGTTCGTGTTGTTCTTCCTGGCGCTCGAAATGATTCTGGGCATCCGCATCTATAAGGACAGCGAACCGAGTTCAGCTTCCATCGTGCCACTTGCGTTCCCGTTGATCGCGGGCGCGGGAACGATGACGACCTTGCTTTCGTTACGCGCACAATATCATACGCTGAATATCGTGATCGCGATCCTGATCAACATTATTTTGGTGTACGCCGTATTGAAATCGTCGGCGAAAATCGAGAAAATGCTCGGTAAAAACGGGCTCGAAGTCATCCGCAAGACCTTTGGCGTCGTGCTCTTGGCCATCGCTGTTAAATTATTTGCGGCAAACGTTAAAGGGTTATTCCTGTAGGACGATTTTCACTAATTTCACGCACTGAAGTAACATCCAAAGAATGAAAATTTTCACTTCCATATTGGTCGTAGTGGCCGTTGCACTGATTATCTTCAACATCACCTTGCTCGATTTCAACAACCTTTTCGAGGGCGATAGTCTTATCGGGCTCATCGGGATCGTGGCCTCGTTTTGCGCGGTCTTCATCCTCGTGATTTTCCGTATGTCGAAGTTGATCGAAGAAAAAACAAAAAACCACTAGTATGTTCGACGTATTTATCGTTGGCGGAGGCGTCGCCGGGGTTTCCTGCGCACTTGTCCTTGGTTCGGCCAAAAACAAAGGTTTCATGTCCGACAAAAAAATCGGAATCATCACCCACCAAAAAACATCCAATCTGCAGGAAGCGCTTTTCAACAATGCGTATGGAGTTCCCGCGGGCACGCTCGGTGCCGACTTGTTGAACACGAGTTTGGAACAATTGGCGACACTTTATCCGCACATCGAGCAGATTCCTGGTGAGAAAGTCTTGAAAATCGAAGGCGAATTTCCCGAATATACAGTCGTTACCAACAAGAATTCGTATCCCGCGAAGAACATCGTAGTCGCGGCCGGATGGGCGAATACCTTGATGATCGAAGGTTTGACCGACTATATCGAACCGCACAAGAAATCGCTCGTCGACAAACATCGTATCCAATTACGAAATATCGATCATAAAGTCACCGACGGCATCTACGTCGCCGGAACACTCGCCGGCTGGAGAAGCCAACTCGCGATCGCCGCAGGAAGCGGAGCCGCAGTCGCGACCGACATCATGACCGAGTTCAATAACGGAATCGACTCGCAAAGTCACGATAAAAGGTAGTGCCTGAGTGCCTGAGTGCCTGAGTGCCTGAGTGCCTGAGTGCCT
>NZ_SEBS01000052.1 GCF_004211145.1 Flavobacterium sp.
GTCAACACGATCGTAATGCTTTTTTGATGTCTCGGCGGATTGGAAAACGTGACTTTCGCGATCGAATCGTAACCATAACGCGTTTTTGTATGTTTATTTATATGTACGAAATCGGAATTGTCGAAAATGAGCGTGTTTTCATCAGGCCTGATCTTGAGCAAAACCCAAATGATCGAAGTGATTGCGATGATGACCGACGCGATCGCGAACGTTCTGCTGAAAACAATCAATGCAAAAAACACCAAGATTTCCACGATCACAATTAGGTTGATCGCTTCGTAACGCCTGAAACTATTGATGTCGCCTTTGAACATTTGTTGAAGATTCAGTTTGTGACTTTTTCGAAATAAACGTTTTCGCCCGAATCGGGATCGCCGGCCATGAATCGTATCCGATGATCGAAAATGCCGTTGTCGATAACCGTCTGAACCGACGTCTGCGCGCAAGTGAACTGCAGATCCTGGGAAAAATCGAAAAACCGATACGTTCCGCTCGCGCACAGATCGATTTCAGGAACGTGACTAATTTCGAAAGTCCCGTTTTCGTAAAGCGTAAGTTCGTAGCTGTCGTTTTCAATCCCGACGTATTTGCCAGCGATATCTTCGCGATTGGTGTCGGTAATGACGAACGACCAAACTGCCGCAACGATCATTACGACTGCCACGATCGCGATCGGTGCCACGAAAATCCTAAGCCCGATTCGGCTTAATCGTTCGCGATTGCTCATCTGGCCGAGCAGGAAAACCGCGAAACCTGTGACCAGCATCGCCCCGAACGCAAAAAGCAAAAAAAGGAAGAATACACTGTACAGCCACATCGCGATCCGTTTGAATCCAAATATACTTTATTATCTGAAACGCGATTCTCGAAATAACGGCATAAAAAAAGCCCGAAGTCGCAGTTCGGGCTCGAATGTTTGTTTGTGGTATTTTGAATAACTGATGTACGTGGTCAGGAAACCTTGATACCGAGGACTTCAAGGAATGCCAAGAGGTAAATGCTTTCGTCAGGATCGTACTGGTCGACGCCGTTCATGTACCATTTGCTTATTATTTTTTGCTGAAAAGGCGTGTAACCGCTCGTGTCGATCGACATGCCGAGCATTCCGGCCAACAGAAAATCGTCGAGTACGGCGTCTGTAAGCAGATTTTGCGGGATTCCGTCGGCGAGTCGGCCATTGCGGCTTTCGTAATCGTATCTTCCGTAGTGGAAGCCTGAACTGAACGCATCATCACATAAACCGGGCACCAATTCCAAATTCGGGTTTGTTCCAACCGAATATCCTTCCATATAGGTTTTTCGGTAAACGGGATCAAAGATATTTTTCATATTCCTTGTGCAGATTGGACTACAACGGTACAAACGTACCAACAATGCGCGACGCTGCATTTTAAAGTCGTTGAACGGATGAAAAACTTGTCAAATCACAACGCGCGTGGAGTTTGTCGAGCGCATATCCGACGTACAACACGGTATTTACACTTCGTCGAGTAAAATATCGGTGAAAGTCGCGACAAACCTTTACCATCGTTGAAATAAAACCTATCTTTCGCCGTTATCAAACCAAGATTTCGCCAATGAACGGGCGCTCCAAACTTTCCCAAGACCTACTTTTAACAGAGTATTGCTCAAACCGGTTATTTCGAAGCAACGTAAATACCATTGGCCTGACATCAGGCAAGCAATACGTAATATATCATGATTTCAGTACTTAAATTCAGTAAGGCTCCAAAAGCTTGTTTTCTTTCTACGGTTCGCTCTCGCGTGAATTGCCATTTGAAGGAATCGGGCAGTACCAAGAACGCAAATTCGGCCATGTGGATCAAGGCAGGCGTTTTCATCGGCAGTTTCTTCATGCTTTACGGATTGATCATTTCGGGCATTTTTTCACCGATCGTAATGCTCGGACTTGCAATTGTCTTAGGCGCTTGCAAGGCTTTCGTGGGATTCAACGTTTGCCACGATGCGATCCACGGTTCGTTTTCGTCCGACAAGAATACCAATAAGTTATTGAGCAGCATTTTCCATTTATTGGGCGCGAATCCATACGTGTGGAGCATCACGCACAATGTCGTGCACCACAATTTCACGAATATTCCGGGTCACGACGAAGACATCGAGGTCGCGCCGGGTTTGATCCGAATTTCGCGTGATGAGAAAGTAAACAAGATTCAACGGTTCCAACACCTGTATGCGTTCCAGCTTTACGGATTAGCTTCGATTTCGTGGTTGCTTCGGAAAGACTTCATCAAATTCTTCAAATGCCGTGCGAGCCAAGGAATTGCACCGCACCCCAAGAAAGAGTATTTCAACCTTTTCTTCTACAAAGGACTTTATATTTTCCTTTTCGTCGTGTTGCCGTTATTGGTCCTGGACGTGACGTGGTGGCAATTCGCAATTGGATTTCTGGCGATGCATTTGGCACAAGGATTCACGATGGGCTTGGTTTTCCAACTCGCGCACGTGGTCGAAGGAACCGATTTCCCCGACGCGCATCCGACGGGAACCATGGAAGACCAATGGGCCGAGCATCAAATGCGCACCACGGCTAACTTCGCGACCCACAACCGTTTCGCGGCGTTTTTCCTGGGTGGTTTGAACAGGCAGATCGAACACCATCTTTTCCCGAACATCTGCCACATCCATTACGGCGAAATCAGCAAGATCGTGAAGACGACGGCCGCCGAATTTAACCTTCCGTACATCGAAAGCCCGACGTTCATGGGTGCGCTCAAATCGCATTATCGCATGCTGAAAAAACTCGGATGGGATGAGGCTCGCGATGCTTCGGTTTCGATTCCTGTCAATGTCGTGAAGGCATGATCCAACTTCGCTAAATTTTTCCAAAAGGAGATAATTGTCGTTGCGCAAACCGCGTTTCGACAAAGAATCTGTGTTATATTTGCACAATCTTCAAAATTCCCATGGAAAAAATCTTCAACAACACACAAACCGCATTCGCCTTAAAGAGCGACACTGAGCTCGACCGCGCGTACTTTCTGTTCAAGATGATCGACAACGAACCGTTGGTCAAAATCGGGACGGCCGTCACCAATTTCGCGATCAAAGCGCATTTGCCTGTTGAAGGTTTGATCCGCGCGACGGTTTTCGACCATTTTTGCGGTGGCGTGAATGAGCAGGATTGTTTGCCCGTGGTCGATAAGATGTTTACGAAAGGCGTGTCGTCGGTGCTCGACTATTCGGTTGAAGGGAAAGAAGAAGAAGCTCAGTTCGACGCCGCGCTTGACATGACGCTAAAGACCGTCGAATTCGCCAAAGAACGCGAAGCCATACCGTTCGCCGTTTTCAAGCCGACGGGTTTCGGACGTTTCGAACTCTACGAAAAAATAGGTGAGAAGCAAGAACTCACGCCCCAGGAAAAAGCCGAATGGAGCCGCGTGATCGAGCGTTTCGACATCGTGTGCAAAACCGCATACGAAAAAGACGTCGCCTTGCTGATCGACGCCGAAGAAAGCTGGATGCAGGATGCCGCCGACGATTTGGTCGCCGACATGATGCGCAAGTACAACAAGGAAAAAGCCATCGTTTACAATACATTGCAATTGTATCGCCACGACCGATTGCATTACCTGCGACAACTTCACGAACAGGCGAAGGCCGAAGGTTTCTACATCGGGATGAAGCTCGTTCGCGGCGCCTACATGGAAAAAGAACACAAACGAGCCGAAGAAAAAGGCTATCCGACGCCAATCTGCGACGGCAAGGAAGCCACCGATAAAAACTACGACGCGGGAGTCGCGTACATGGTTGACCACATCGATTCCATGGCGGTTTTCGCGGGCACGCACAACGAAGACAGTTCGTATAAACTCATGGAACTGATGCAGCAAAAAGGAATCGCGAAGAACGACAACCGCGTCTGGTTCGGGCAATTGTATGGCATGAGCGACAACATCAGTTATAATTTGGCCGACAACGGGTATAATGTCGCGAAGTACTTGCCATTCGGTCCCGTTCGAGACGTGATGCCGTATTTGATCCGACGCGCCGAGGAAAATACGTCGGTCGCAGGACAGACGAGCCGTGAGTTGACGTTATTGAAGACGGAGCGTAGTCGGAGGAAAGGGAAGTAGTTTTAATGGCTTTAAGCTGTAGGCTTTAGGCTGTAGGCTTGGTTCGCGGTTAAAGAAAATTTTGTTACAATCAGCAAAAAGGAATTCGGTATGACACGACAAACCAAATCTTAATGCTCTGAATGTCCAAAATGAGCTTAATGGTAAAAAAGTTCAAACCAAATGCCGCTTAACTTTCTAAACTATCTTGATGGTTTAAAAAGCGCAAAGCAAATGAACTCAAAACATTTAATCTTCTCAATAAGATAAATGTTCAAGAAAAATCCAAGTAAAAGAGCTTGACTTTTCTAAACTGCCAAAATAGTTCAAAAAAGAAACACAACAACTCACGCATTCGTGTATTCGCGGCAAAAAAGAATACCAAACGTCTAAAAAAAATCGACTCAGCTGAATTGTAAAAACCCTACTTCAATTCAATCCAAACCGGCGCATGATCGCTCGACTTCTCCCAACCGCACATATCTCCCAACCCGCAACGTCAACCTCAACACAACTTCCAAACTCAAAAAAAATCTCCGTGTCTTCGTGCCTTCGTGGCAAAAAAAATAAACTCCAATTCAATCCAAACCGACGAATAATAACCCGATTTACATGCTTCCAACCCGTACCATTCAACCTCAGCATAACCTCCAAATTCAAAAAAAATCTTCGTGCCTTCGTGCCTTCGTGCCTTCGTGCCTTCGTGCCTTCGTGGCAAAAAAAGATAAACCCCAATTCAATCCAGACCGACAAATAATCGCCGATTTACATGCCTCCATCCCATACCATTCAACCTCAACACAACTTCCAAATTCAAAAAAACTCTTCGTGTCTTCGTGCCTTCGTGGCAAAAAATCCTCAGTTAAACTGTAAACCCTACTTCAATTCAATCCAAACCGGCGCATGATCGCTCGACCTCTCCCAACCGCGCACGTGTTTGTCAACGCCAGCCGCTTTCAACTTCGGCGCAATTTCAGGACTCAATAAAAAATGATCAATACGCAAACCCGCATTACGGCCATATGCATTCCTGAAATAATCCCAAAACGTATAAATCACTTCATCAGGATATAACTTCCGGATCGCATCCGTCCAACCTTGATCGATCAAATTATGGAAAGCGGCTCGCGTCTCAGGCCGAAACAGCGCATCGTCAACCCAACGTTCGGGTTTGTACACGTCGAGTTCGGTGGGCATCACGTTGAAATCGCCGAGCAAAATCACGGGAATCTTAAAGTCAAGCAGCGTTTTCGCTCGAGTCGTAAAACGTTCGAACCATTTGAGTTTGTAGTCGAATTTAGGGCCGGGAGCGGGATTTCCGTTCGGCAGGTATAAACAGCAAATCAGGATGTCGTTCACCATCGCCTCAAGATAACGGCTCTGCACATCGTCGGCGTCACCGGGAAGCACGCGTCCGACTTCTTTGATCTCGTGACCGCGCGCCAATATCGCTACGCCGTTCCAGCTTTTTTGTCCGTGCCAGACGGCGTTGTAACCCGCGTCAGTTATGGCTTCAATCGGGAATTTTTCCTGCGGTGCTTTGAGTTCTTGCAAACAGACGATGTCGGGTTTGGCTTCGTCGAGCCACTTGAGCAATACGGGCAATCGTCCGTTTACGCCGTTAACATTGTAGGTTGCGATTTTCATCGGGATAAATTTTACTTTAAGGTAAGGAATTTTGAACCGATAAAGTTGTTGAGAAGTTAGTTGGTTGCGAAAATTTGAACAATTAAGATAGTTAAGAATAGTTAAGTTGGGTAAACGGCATTACTTAACTATTCTTAACTATCTTAATTGTAAAAAAAATAAAAACCATTACGTTCATTAAGGGAATTAAACTGATTTTGAAGTAATCAGTTTAGATAAATCAACAATCGTATATTTTGTCTTAAATGCCTAATCAGCGTAAAACCTTAATGAACTAAAACGAGCTTCGATTGAAACTTAAAGGTACTTACGAAAACTGCAAATTACTCAAACTCCTATACAACCCATTCTCGATCGCCAACAACTCCAAATGCGTTCCCTGTTCAATAATTTCACCCTTATCCAGCACCAAAATCTTATCGGCTTTCCGGATCGTCGACAATCGGTGCGCGATGATGATGCTCGTGCGTCCTTCCATCAAAACCTCAAGCGCTTCCTGGACGAGTTTTTCGCTTTCGGAATCTAGTGAGGACGTGGCTTCGTCCAAGATCAGGATCGCAGGATTCTTCAAAAGCGCGCGTGCGATGGCAATCCTTTGTCGTTGTCCGCCCGACAATTTAATGCCGCGTTCGCCCACGATCGTATCGAATTTTTCAGGAAAACCTTCGATGAAATTGAATGCGTTGGCGCGTTTTGCGGCGATAACGATGTCTTCCTCCGATGCTTCGGGTTTTCCGTACGCGATGTTCTCGCGAATGCTTCCGCCGAACAAGATCACGTCCTGAGGCACGATGCTCATGTTGCCGCGCAAGGTTTCGAGATCATATTGCGAAATGTCTTTTCCGTCGATCAGGATTTCACCCGATTCGATGTCATAAAAGCGCAATAGTATGGATGCGATCGTTGATTTTCCGACGCCGCTCGGGCCGACAAGCGCGATCTTTTGTCCGAATTCGGCCTTGAAATTCACATCCTTCAACACTTGCACTTCCTTGCGCGACGGATAACTGAATGCGACATGTTCGAACGAAACCTCTCCGCGTATCTTTGGGATGTCGCTTTGCGGGATTGCTTTAATGTCTTCAGGCGTTTCGTCTAGCAGTTCGAAAACGCGTTCCGTAGCACCGATGGCTTTTTGGATTTGGGCGTACAATTCGGCGACTCCTCCAAAAGACGCGCCTACGAAAATCGAGTACAGCACGAACGAAATCAATTCGCCTATCTTCATTTCGCCTCCGATAATGAGCGTCACGCCATACCAGACCACGGCTACTATCGATCCGAAAAGGCAAAAGATGATGAACGACGCGAAATAGCCGCGGTACAGCCCGCCTTTGATTCCGACAGCTACGATTTCTTTGATTTTCGACGAATACCGAATTACTTCATACCATTCGTTCGCGAACGCCTTTACGTTGCTGATGCCTTGCAGCGTTTCTTCGACGATGACCTGGCTTTCGGCGATCATGTCCTGGGTTTTCTTGGAGTATTTTCTAATGAAGCGCCCGAATATCACCGCTGCGACGGCAACCAAAGGCACGATCGACAACATGAGCAGCGTGAGCTTCAGACTCATCACGGCAAGCAACGTGATCCCGCCGATAATCAGGATGAACTGGCGCAGGAATTCGGCGATCGTCGTCGTCAACGTATCCTGGATCTGGCTGATGTCGGCGCTCAATCGACTGTTGAGTTCCCCGACGCGTTTTTGAGAAAAGAACGTCATCGGCAATTTTATCAAATGGCTGTACAACGCCAAGCGCAGGCTCGCGAGCGTATTTTCAGTAAAATTCACGAAAAGCGACAGCCTGAAAAACGAGAAGAACGCCTGCAAAAACAGAATCCCGACGAGTGAAAGCGCGACCGTATTGGCCTGTGGCATGTTTCCTTCCTTGGCGCAATCGACGAGCATTCCGAGCAGTTTCGGAAAGGCCAGCGCCGATGCTCCGGTCAACGCCAAAAACAGTAAACCGAGGTAAAATTTCCAGCGGTGTTCGCCCGAATATTTAAAAATCTGGGATCCGCGGTTCAGCGATGACGTATTTATTTTGGCTTTGGGAAGATCGTTTTCAGTGCGGCGCGCCATGTCTTTTCGTTTGCGTAAAGATACGGATTCGCATGCCGTTTTTTAGCATATGACCGACACGCGTAAAAATGTGGCTGAAATCAATGTCTTATCGGCATCTCCGGATTGATTTTGACCGATGAACAACGCTTCCAACTCCCGTTGCAATTCGTTCGACTTGCCATTTCGTTCGGCAGCCTCAAAGGCGTTCATCGTCGGGCCGTAATATTTTTTGAATGTGGCCAGGTATTCGGTTGGCGAATACGGCACATCGAACGTAAAACTTTCCTTGCTGAACGAGATGTTTTCTTTCGAAATTCCCGCGGCGACGAAGCGCTCGACCACGTTGTCTTCCAAACCCCAAAGCATGGGACTGACGAAACCTTCGGGCGGTGGCGGCGTGTAAGCCGAACTGATTTTAAGGATTTGCGCCACTAACGTCGGGTCGCCCGGAATCCAATTTCCCATGACGATCCGTCCGCCGGGACGCGTTACGCGAACCATTTCCTTGGCGACATCAAAAGGTTTCGGGGCGAACATGGCGCCGAATACACTGACGACCAAATCAAACGAATTCGAACCGAACTCATGCAGATCGGTCGCATCGCCTTCGCGGAATGTGCAATTCGAAAGTCCTTCAGCCTTTGCGCGGGCGTTTCCGGCCTCGACAAGATTTTGCGCAATATCGACCCCGATTACATTTGCACCAAGTTTCGCTTCGGGAATAGCTGTCGTGCCATCGCCGCAACCAAGGTCGAGCACGTCCATATCTTTGGTAATTCCCAATTTTTGCACGAATGCTGCGCCACTTTTACGCATGGCTTGCGCGATTTGGGTAAAGTCGCCTTTTTCCCACAACGCTTTGTTTGGATTCATGTGTTTGATTTTTAGCACATTAAAAGTAACCATTATTCGAATGCGGTTTACTTTTAACTGCTAATTCATCAAACTTATTTTGAAGTTGATTTCTCGACCGACTTTAAAAGAACCTTATCCGAATAATTGACAAGATTGAGTACGACCGGTTGTTTTTTTGAAGTTTGCCCTTCGATCACGTAAAGTTTTCCACCTTTTACTGCGATGTTACTTTTGTCGAAATCCACGTCGCCGTATGTAAGAATCGTCTTAACATCGGCCTTTGTGATCCAGCCTTGCGACAAAATTGTATCGGTCGCAGGCGAATAATAAAAAGGTTTGGTGCGCAAATCGTTGAGCACACGCGCGTTCGGGAAGTAATTGCATCGGACGTCTTTCCCGCTCCAGATGGCGGCGACGAAAAAAATTCCAAGGGTAAATCCGATAAGGTAATAGGCGAAGCGTTGGTAGAGTTTCATGGAGGAGTGCAAAGTACAAAGTGCAATGTGCAGAGTTCTGTACAAGGCCTTAATTCGAAATGCAAAATTAAACGTTTATAACTTAAAATGCGAAAGATTTTCTTCCGAAGTTTTGGTCGACCTTGCACTTTGCACTTTGCACTTTGCACTTTGCGCTTTGCACTATTTTCAAAAAACAATCAAATTTATATCACTATCCGGCATGCCGAACCATTCGCCGATCGCCTTGTTCGTCAAAATCCCGTGATACAGATAAACGCCGTTGCGAAGCCCTTTGTCCATGCGGATTGCGGGTTCGATACCACCATTTTCGGCAATCTGCAAAAGATAAGGCGTGATGATGTTGCTGATGGAAAGCGAGGCCGATTTCGAATAACGGGACGGAATGTTCGGCACGCAATAGTGGATGACGTTGTGTTTGATGAACGTCGGTTTTTCGTGGGTCGTTACCTCAGAGGTTTCGAAACAGCCGCCCGTATCGATGCTTACATCGACGATTACCGATCCGCGTTTCATGTATTCGACCATGGTTTCGGTAACCACGACCGGACAACGTTCCTTGCCACGCATCGCACCGATCGCGACATCGCAACGACGCAACGCCTTTAAAAGTGATTTGGGTTGTATCGTCGAGGTGAAAATGCGTTGGTTCAGATTGTGTTGCAAACGGCGTAGTTTCGTGATCGAGTTGTCAAACACTTTTACGCTAGCGCCGAGTCCGAGTGCGGTTTTGGCGGCGAATTCCCCGACGGTTCCGGCTCCTAAAATTACGACTTCAGTAGGTGCGACGCCCGTAATATTGCCGAACAGCAAGCCTTTCCCGAAATCGTTGTTGATCATGAGTTCAGCGGCGACTAAAATGGAAGCCGTGCCTGCAATTTCACTTAAGGATTTTACGGCCGGATACGATCCGTCTTCGTCCTTTATGTATTCGAATGCGAGCGCCGTGATTTTCTTTTTGGCAAGCGCTTCGAAATAGTCTTTTTTGCGGGTTTTGAGTTGGATGGCCGAAATGACGATCGTCTGCGGATTCACCAATTCGATTTCCTCAGACGTCAAAGGTTCGACTTTCAAAAGTATCGGACAGCCCAGCACTTTCCTCGTGTCGGCCGTGATCTCGGCTCCGGCTTCGCTGTATTCCTTGTCGCAGTAACTCGCGGCGATTCCGGCTCCGGCTTCCATCATCACGCGATGTCCGTGCGAGACAAGCGAACTCACGGCGTCGGGCGTTAAGCAGATGCGACGTTCCTGATACGAAGTTTCCTTCGGGATCCCGATGAAAAGCTCACTTTTTTGCGGCATCACCTCAAGGGTTTCTTCTTGCGGCAGCAGTTGCTGTTTGGTAAAAGGCGTTAAGGCCATGGTTTGGAATTTGCTTGCCTAAATTAGGGAAAAATGTTGATTTGTGATTTGTTTTTTTGTTGATTCGTTTATGCGTTGATTTGTTTATTTGAATACTTGTCTTCCGGAGAATATTTCGTCATTTTGAAATAATCGTCAACGCGAGGGACGAACCTCAAATAAACGAATCAACAAATCAACAAATCAACACTTTCCAAAGTTCTCCACGCTCAAACCCCGTTTCCCACTATCCAAAACCTCCAACCGCACAGCCGTATACTTCTCCGGAATCAGATTCGGGATTTGCTCGGGCCATTCGATCAGGCACCAATCGCCTGAATAGATATACTCGTCCATACCCATGTCGTAGGCTTCCGATTCGCTTTTGAGTCGGTACATGTCGAAATGGAACAGGCGTTCGTGATCGTTGATGTGGTATTCGTTGACGAGCGAGAACGTCGGGCTGCTCGTCGCACCTTCAACGCCTAGACTGCGTGCGATTTCTTTGATGAGCGTGGTTTTTCCGGCGCCCATTTGTCCGTAGAAAAGAATAACTCTTTGCGGATCGGAATCCAGGATGAATCGAGAGGCGAGATGGATGCCGTCGAGGTCGAATTCAAAATGCATCGTATATTATTTCGGGTTGAACACTAAAAAAGGTACGATCATTTCTTCGAGCGAAATCCCGCCGTGCTGGTAGGTATTTCGGTAATAACTTACGTAATGGTTGTAGTTGTTCACGTAGGCGAGGAAATCGTCGTTTTTCGCGAAGATGAACGAACTGCTCATGTTGATCGCGGGCAATCCGATGGAACGCGGATCCTTCACCGCATACACCTCTTTTTCCTCATACGACAAGCTGCGTCCGGTTTTATAACGCAAATTCAAGCTCGTGTTCTTATCTCCGATGACCTTCGACGGATTCTTCACGTTGATCGTGCCGTGGTCGGTCGTGATGATGAGTTTGAAACCGAGTTGCTGCGCTTGCTGGATGATCTCGAGCAAGGGTGAATTCCTAAACCAGCTCAGCGTCAACGAACGATACGCTTTGTCGTCGGAAGCCAATTCCTTCACGACATCCATTTCAGTCTTGGCGTGCGACAACATATCGATGAAATTGTAGACGACAGTCACCAAATCGTTGTCTTTATAGGTCTTGAACGTCTCGGCGAGTTTTTTCCCGCCCGCGAGGTTCGTGATCTTGAAGTAATCTTGTTTGATGTTGAGACCGAGACGTTTCAGATGAGCCGTCAAAAACTCGGCTTCGTACAGGTTTTTCCCGCCTTCCTCGACGTCGTTTTTCCAATATTGCGGGAATTGCTTTTCCATTTCGGTCGGAAGCAAACCTGAGAAGATCGCGTTCCTCGCGTATTGCGTCGCCGTCGGTAAAATAGAGTAGTAGGGAACTTCTTTTTCGAGTTTGTAATGGTTCGAGACCACGGATTCGAATGCCTTCCATTGGTCGTAACGCAAATTGTCGATCACGACGAAAAGCACGGGTTTTTCCTTTTTTGTAAGTTCCGGCACGACGAGTTCGCGAAAAAGCGTGTGCGACATCACGGGACGATCCGGTTTTTCATCCTTCGATTTCTTTTGAGGCGGCGAGAACCAATCCTCATAATTGCGCTCGATGAATTTCCCGAATTGGGAATTCGCTTCGACCATTTGGGATTCGAGGATTTCTATCATGCTTTGATCTTCGATGTTCTCGAGTTCGAGTTCCCAGAAAATGAGTTTCTTGTACGTATCGATCCATTCTTCGTACGAATTGACCATCGCCATTTCCATCGCGATCTTGCGGAATTCCTTTTGGTAGTCGAGTGTCGTCTTCTCTGAAACCAATCGGGAATTATCGAGATTTTTCTTGAGCGACAACAAAATTTGATTCGGATTCACGGGTTTGATCAGGTAATCGGCGATCTTGGAGCCGATGGCTTCTTCCATAATATATTCTTCCTCCGATTTCGTGATCATCACCACAGGAACCGATGCCTTCTTTTCCTTTATTTCCTGGAGTACTTCGAGTCCGTTCATGCCGGGCATGTTTTCGTCGAGGAACACGATGTCGAAGTTTTTCTCGTCGAACACGTCAATGGCGTCAGGACCGTTGTTGCGCGTCGTGACTTCGTAGTTTTTCTTTTCGAGGAATAATATATGTGGTTTGAGCATGTCGATCTCGTCGTCGACCCAAAGTATTTGAATTTTATCCATGATTGTGTGTTGAATTATCGACGGCAATTTAACATTTTAACATTTCGCGCCCTGCTAAAATTTTGGTAAACTTCCAAGCTTTGTACTTTTGAACTTTGCGCTTTGCACTTGTACAAACAGAGAGAGGTTTCCTAAAAAGGAAACCTCTCTCATCAATAACCTAAATAACAAATAGAAATCTAATCTCTGATATTGTTCTTCAGGCTCTTAAGTATTTATATCGCTATAATTACAAGTCTAAATTACTCCAATTAAGCCAAGCAACGAAATTGATTAACGTTTATTTAACCGCGCAGCTACGCGGGTTGCCATAATTCGATCTTATTTCCCTCAGGATCGAGGATGTGCACGAACTTTCCATAGTCATATACGGCGATTTCATCGAGGACGGTGACATTCTCTTTTTTCAGTTCGGCTACGAGGGCTTCGAGATCCTCGACCGTGTAATTGATCATGTAGTCTTTCTGCGACGGTTCGAAATACTTCGTTTCATCAGGGAATGGGCTCCATAACGTATAACCTTCCTTGTGTGATTCCTCTTGCTTTTGCCACGAGAATTGCGCGCCGTATGGGCTCGTTTCCACGCCGAGGTGCGTTTGGTACCATTCGTTCAATTTTTTCGGATCCTGGCATTTAAAGAAAATACCTCCGATTCCTGTAACTCTTTTCATGTCTATAGTGATTCGGTTTGTACAATGTGATTTTTTCCACGAGGGCTGCGACGCATCATTACAAGTGCGGCAATCAGCGAGACGACTATCCCGAGCGGAAATATCTCGCTGTACGTCACGGCGATAATCCCGAACGGGTTCGAATACAAACTGCGGGAAACATCAAAGGATTCGTCCATTTTCTTGAGTTCCGCGGCCGATTTTCCCGCCGCTTTCGCGTGTTCCAACGACGTCGCGATGTATGTATCCATAAAATTAGGATAAAGCGTATAATATTCTATAAGCCAAGTGAATACGTAAAATGTTGAAGCGGTGAAACTGATCAGTAATCCGATCTTGAATGCCTTGCCGAATGTAACGATCCCGCCATTTTGGTCGTCCCGATATTTTTTAATGCCGACAAAAACGAATGCGAACGCGATAATCATCGAACCGAACCCGATGATCATTCCATAATCGCCCATCATGACTTCTTCAATCCCGATGATCGCCGACAAAATCAACGTCGTACTCACGATCAAACCCGAAATCAGGCCGTACTTTAAAACTAAATTTTTCATATTGAATTGTATTTTGATTAGGCTGCAAAGTTGCGTCCCACGGTGGTTTTACGCGTCATACTTTCGGGTGATTTTATAAAAATGGTAAGTTTTGGTGACCTTTTCCTAAACCCAGACCCTAAACCTTGGACCTAAAAAATCCCAACCTGTTTCGCCTTTTCAACCGCCTGCGTACGTCGGCTCACGTCGAGCTTGCCAAATATATTGGAAATATGCGTTTTTATGGTATTCGTCGACACGAAAAGCGCAGCCGCGATTTCGGCGTTGCTGTGTCCTTTCGCAAGAAGCGTCAACACGTCGAGCTCGCGTTTACTAAGTCCGAATTGTTCCGCGATTTTTTCATCGGCCGAAAATTCACTGGAAATACGGACCTCCTTTTCAACTATGATCGTTCTGGGTTTGACGAGTTGGAGCGCGATCCAAATACCGATCGCGGTGAACAAAAGCGCCAATCCGCCGACGAAAAATTCCATCGGATAATTAAGGAAGAAAAATCTGGTTTCGAGAAAGCGCAACGCCACGAGCGCGCCACTCATGAGCGGTTTCCGATGCCGTCCGAAGCAACTCACCGCGGTAATCGCCCGAATCTTTGTGGAAGTAATTCGCGATCCCGTGCTGAATTGAAATAAAATAAAGTCTTTCGAATTCGTTGTCGCGCATGAAGTCGTTCCATTTGGCGAATCCCGTTTTTTCGCGCGATGAAACTTCGCTGAGCACCAATCGCCATTTGCATTTCGCGGCTCGCCCCCAATGATTGGAATGTCGCGTCACGCCTTCATCGGAAAACCAATATCGGCTTCCCGATCTGCTCACAAAATCAGGCTTGCGCCGAGGAATCGCCGTAGCGCGAAACACGCAAAACGTATTCTTATGAAAATTATTCCGATCGAACGTAGTTGACATTCGGCAAAAATAACAATAAAAAAAGGCTTCCTAAGAAACCTTGTTAATTCCGGGTTGGAGAATTCCAAAAATCCGAATCCCAAATCCGAAAATCTAAAATCAATTACGGTTGAGGCGTCGCCGCTCTCTTTTTCGGCGGATTCAACGTATCGTTCAACTTCGCGGGAACACCGCTGTTGGGCTGGTTTTTGACGCTTTGGTTTTGTCCTTTCTGCTTGGCGCGCATTTCAGCTTCGAGTTCTTTCTCGCTTTGGGTTTTCGCGGCATTGGCTTTGGCGTTGTTCGTTGCGGCGCGTTCTACTTGTTGCTGCGCCGGACGCGGCGGTTGTTGTTGGATCTGGTCTTGGTCGGCCTGTCCGTCCTGTTGGGCTGAGGCGATTCCGCAAGTTGCGAGGAACGCCAGTGTGAATATGAACTTTTTCATGATTACGTTTTTAGTATTTGATAAAGGTAACCGTGTAATTTTCGGATTGTGTTTCATGATTTACGGGTTAACGGGAGTTTAACTTTTGGAAAAGGGTGCAAGGTGCAAGGTTCAGGGTTTAGGGTTCGGGATTCGACACTATGAATGTTTGGTAAATCAGGTTATATTTGTACCAAATCGAAAAAAGTGTCGCGTACCAACAAGCTCAAAATCCTTAACGATCCTATCTACGGATTCATTTCCATCCCGAACGAACTCATCTACGACCTCATCGAGCATCCGTACTTCCAACGGTTGCGGCGCATTACGCAAATGGGATTGTCGTATTTGGTTTATCCGGGCGCGCACCACACGAGATTTCATCATGCGATAGGAGCGATGCACATCATGCAACGAGCGGTCGAGGTGTTGCGTTTCAAGGATGTCGAAATCTCGTCGGACGAAGAAAACGCATTGCTCATCGCGATCTTATTGCACGATATCGGCCACGGTCCGTTTTCGCACGCCATGGAACACAGCATCGTTGAAGAAGTCGACCACGAATCGATCTCTTTGCTGTTCATGCACGAACTAAACAAGCAATTCGACGGAAAACTCTCTCTCGCGATCCAGATTTTCAAAGGCGAATACCATCGGAAATTCATGTTGCAACTCATTTCGAGCCAACTTGACATGGATCGCATGGACTATTTGAAACGCGACAGTTTCTATACCGGAGTCGCCGAAGGAAACATCAATTCGGACCGACTCATACAAATGATGAACGTCGTCGACGATGCGCTCGTCATGGAGGAGAAAGGCATTTATTCGGTCGAGAAATTCTTGATGGCGCGCCGACTCATGTACTGGCAGGCGTATCTGCACAAGACGAGTCTGGTCGCCGAACTGATTTTGATGAAGGTCCTGAAACGCGCCAAAGAACTCGTCCAAAAAGGCCAGATTCCGGGTTGCGCCGACAATCTGCTGTATTTCATGCAACACAAAGTCACGCTCGAGAATTTCGAAAAACCCATTCTCGATAAGTTCTCGCAGCTCGACGACTACGATATCGTGAGCGCTCTGAAAAGCTGGCAGTTCCATCCCGACTATATATTGTCGGAATTAAGCCGCATGATCGTAAACCGCGATTTGCTCAAGATAAAATTCAGCGAAGATAAATTCACGAAGGCCGAAATGGACGCGCATCTTGAAGCCGTGGCCGCAAAAGCAGGCATTTCGGTATCCGACGCTCATTACTTCGTGTTCAAGGGCAAAATAAAAAATCAGGCCTACAGCAAGGAAGCCGAGCCGATCCGCATACTAAAGAAAGACCGCACCGTCGAGGACGTCGTCGAGGTGTCGGACCAGTTGAGCCTCAAGGCGCTGTCGAAACCCGTAACCAAACATTATATCTGCTTTCCAAAACATCTTTCAGAAAAATAAGGCGGCAAGCTGATTTTTTATATTTTTGTCGGGATGAAAACGTTCCATCTCATTTTAATTGACGAAACGCCGTTTTTAGGGTTCCATAATCACAAATAATGAAATTTACAGCAACTCAAATAGCAGGAATACTAGAAGGTGAAATCGTTGGAAACCCCGATGCCACAGTGTCCCGACTCTCGAAAATTGAAGAAGGAACTGAAGGTTCGCTTACGTTTCTTTCCAATCCTAAATACGAGAATTTCATCTATTCGACCCAGGCTTCGGTCACGATCGTGAACGCGAGTTTCGAGCCAGAATCTCCCATTACCACTACGCTTATCAAGGTTGCCGACGCTTACGGAGCATTCACGCGCTTGCTCGAATTTTACGATCAGGTGAAGTCGAACAAAAGCGGGATCGAACAGCCGTCGGTGATCAGCGAGAACGTGAAATATGGTGAAAATTTGTACCTCGGAAGCTTCAGTTATCTGGGAACGAACGCGGTTTTAGGAAACAATGTGAAGATTTATCCGAATGTTTTCATAGGCGACAATGTCGTAATCGGAAACAACGTAACGATTTTTGCAGGCGCCAAGATTTATTCCGAAACGGTAATCGGCAGCGATTGCACGATACATTCAGGCGCGATTATCGGGGCCGACGGATTCGGATGGGCGCCAAATCCCGACGGATCCTACAAAAAAGTCCCACAGATCGGAAACGTCGTCATCGAAGATTTCGTCGATATCGGATCGTGCACGACGATCGACCGCGCGACAATGGGATCGACCGTGATCCGCAAGGGCGTGAAACTCGATAACCAGATCCAGATCGCGCACAATGTCGAGATCGGTGAAAATACCGTGATCGCGGCCCAATCGGGCGTTGCGGGCTCGACCAAGATCGGCAAGAACTGCATGATCGGCGGACAGGTCGGCATCGTCGGTCATCTCGTCATCGGAAACAATGTGAGAATCCAGGCGCAGTCGGGCATCGGCAAAAATATCCCAGATAATGAAACACTTCAGGGAAGCCCCGCATTCCACTTGCCCGATTACATGAAATCGTATGTGCATTTCAAGAATCTCCCGAAGATTTCATCGGACATCGAAGACCTTAAAAAAACACTAAACCAAAACAATATATAATGGTTAAACAAACGACCATAAAGAATGAAGTTACGCTTACCGGAGTCGGTTTGCATACCGGCAAAGAAGTGAAAATGACGTTCAAACCGGCGCCCGTGAACAACGGTTACACATTTGTGCGCGTCGATCTTGAAGGCAGTCCCGTGATCGAGGCCGACGCGAATTACGTCGTGAACACCCAACGCGGAACGAATCTCGAGAAACTTGGCGTGAAAATCCAGACGTCGGAACACGTACTTGCCGCGCTTGTAGGCTGCGACGTCGACAACGTGATCATCGAACTCGACCAGAGCGAACCGCCTATCATGGACGGTTCTTCGAAGTATTTCGTCGAAGCCATCGAGAAAGCCGAAGTCGTACAGCAGGAAGCCGAACGCGTCTATTACGTCGTCAAGGAAGTCATCTCGTTTACCGACGAAGCTACCGGAAGCGAAATCATCGTGATGCCGGCCGACGATTACCAGGTTACCGCGATGGTCGATTTTGGAACGAAAGTCCTCGGCACGCAGAACGCGACGATGAAAAACGTATCCGAATTCAAATCGGAGATCGCCGACGCAAGGACGTTCAGCTTCTTGCACGAACTCGAAACGTTGCTCGACAACGGACTGATCAAAGGCGGAGATTTGAACAACGCCATTGTTTATGTCGACAAGGAAATCTCTGAGAATACGATGAAAAACCTGAAGCACGCCTTTGGGAAAGAAAAAATATCGGTGAAGCCGAACGGCATACTCGACAACCTGACCTTGCATTATCCGAACGAGGCCGCGCGCCACAAACTGCTTGATGTGGTTGGCGATTTGGCGCTTATCGGAACGCGCATCAAAGGAAAGATCATCGCGAACAAACCGGGTCATTTCGTAAATACCCAATTCGCGAAGAAGATGTCGAAAATCATCAAGATCGAACAACGCAATACCGTTCCGACGTTCGACATCTACAAGGAACCGCTTATGGACGTGAATAAGATCATGTCTATTTTGCCGCACCGTCCGCCGTTTTTGTTGGTCGACAAGATCCTCGAGATGTCACAAAGCCATGTCGTCGGGTTGAAAAACGTCACGATGAACGAAAGTTTTTTCGTCGGGCATTTTCCCGGAGCTCCGGTTATGCCGGGTGTTCTCATGGTCGAGGCAATGGCGCAATGTGGCGGAATCCTTATCTTGAGTTCGGTTCCCGATCCTGAAAATTATCTCACGTATTTTATGAAGATCGACAATGTGAAGTTCAAGCAGAAAGTGCTTCCGGGCGATACGCTTGTGTTCTATTGCGATTTGATTTCACCGATTCGCCGCGGAATCTGTCACATGCAAGCCAAAGCTTACGCGAACAACAAACTGGTAGCCGAGGCCGAACTCATGGCCCAAATTGCCAAAATCAGCTAAAAAGACACTTATGAACCAACCTTTGGCGTACGTCCATCCGGGCGCGAAAATTGCAAAAAACGTGGTGATCGAACCGTTCACTACCATACATAATAATGTCGTGATCGGCGACGGGACTTGGATCGGATCGAACGTCACCATCATGGAAGGCGCGAGGATCGGTAAGAACTGCAACATTTTTCCGGGCGCGGTAATTTCGGCCGTTCCACAGGATTTGAAGTTCGGTGGCGAGGATTCACTGGCGATCATAGGCGATAACTGCACGATCCGCGAATGCGTGACGATCAACCGCGGTACGATCGCTTCAGGACAAACGACGATCGGAAATAACTGTCTCATTATGGCCACGGCTCACATCGCGCACGATTGTCACATCGGCGACAACGCGATCGTCGTAAACGGAGTTGCGCTCGCAGGTCACGTTACGGTCGGAAAATTCGCGATCATTGGAGGCTTGGCGGCCGTGCACCAGTTTATCAGCATCGGTGACCACGCTATGATTTCAGGCGGATCGCTCGTTCGCAAGGACGTTCCTCCGTATACGAAGGCTGCGAAGGAACCGCTTTCGTATGTCGGTATCAATTCGGTCGGACTCAGGAGACGTGGTTTTACGTCGGACAAAATCCGCGAATTGCAAGACATTTATCGTATCCTTTACCAAAAAAATTACAACACGACCCAGGCACTCGGCATCATCGAAGGTGAATTCGAGGCGACTCCGGAACGCGATGAGATCATTATGTTCATCAGGAATTCTTCACGGGGAATTATGAAAGGATATTCGGGCGGGTATTAATTGACAATGGATAATTGACAATTGACAATTGACAATGAACAATTGATAATGGACAATGGACAATTCGCAATTTCGGGTGACTTTGATTCAAATGAACAAATGAACAAATGAACAAATGAACAAAATCATACGTCTCCAAAAATGATTCCCGATCGGAAGGCAAGCATTCAAATAAACAAATAAACAAATAAACAAATCAACAAATAAACGAATCAACAAATAAACGATTCAACAAATCAACATAAAATGGCAAGTACCTCAGACATCCGCAACGGATTATGCATCAAATTCAACCACGACATCTACAAAATAATCGAATTTCTTCACGTAAAACCAGGTAAAGGCCCGGCGTTCGTGCGTACGAAATTGAAAAGTTTGACGAATGGAAAAGTGCTTGACAACACGTTCTCGGCAGGACACAAAATCGACGAAGTACGCGTGGAGACACACGAGTTCCAGTTTTTATATGCTGAAGGCGACGCGTATAATTTCATGCACACCGAAACATACGAGCAGATTTCACTCGGAAAGGAAATTCTTGACGCGCCTCAATTGCTCAAAGAAGGATCGGTCGTGAAAGTGATCATCAACGCCGAGACTGAGGCACCGCTTTCAGTGGACATGCCGGCGTCGGTCGTACTCGAAGTCACGTATTCAGAGCCGGGAGCGAAAGGAAACACCGCGACGAACGCGACGAAACCGGCGAAGGTCGAAACGGGAGCTTCAGTAAACGTTCCGCTTTTCATCAATGAAGGCGATAAGATTAAGATCGATACGGCTACGGGTGCTTATATGGAACGTGTGAAAGAGTAATTGATTTGGAAATTTGAAAATTTGAAAATTTGGAAATGACGCTTTTGCGGAATTTGACGATCCTTTTTCAAATTGTGAGTAAAAAAATTCATGTCAGCGAAAGCAACCAATTTTCAAATTTCCAAATTACCCAATTTCCAAATTAAAATATGAAGTTCCCAAAACCACATTCCCTCAAAGAAATCGCCTCAATCATCAAATCCGAATTCGTCGGGGCCGATGATTTCCCGGTGTATGGCATGAACGAAATCCATGTTGTCGAACCCGGCGATATCGTATTCGTGGATCATCCGAAATATTACGACAAGGCACTGCAGTCGGCGGCGACTATCGTGTTGATCAACAAGAAAGTGGATTGTCCTGAGGGAAAAGCGCTGTTGATTTCCGACGATCCGTTCCGCGATTTCAATACATTGACGAGGCATTTCCGTCCGTTCGTTTCGGCTTCGGTTTCGATTTCCGAATCGGCCCAAATAGGCGAAGGCACGGTCATCCAACCCAATGTTTTCGTCGGACACAACGTGACGATCGGGAAAAATTGCATCATTTACGCGAATGTTTCCATTTACGACAACGCGGTCATCGGCGATAACGTGACGATCCATTCGGGCGCCGTGTTGGGAGCTGACGCTTTCTATTATAAAAAACGTCCCGAGGGATTCGACAAGTTGCTTTCGGGCGGACGCGTCGTAATCGGGAACGACGTCTGCATCGGAGCGCTTTGCACGATCGACAAAGGCGTTACGGGCGACACGACTATCGGCGACGGATCCAAACTCGACAACCAAGTGCATATCGGGCACGATACCGTAGTCGGGAAAAAATGCCTGATCGCCGCACAAACCGGAATCGCAGGCTGTGTCATCATCGAAGATGAAGTTACGATTTGGGGCCAGGTCGGCATCCGAAGCGGCATTACCATAGAATCCAAAGCCGAAATCTTCGCCCAAAGCGGCGTGAGCAAAACGCTCGAAGGCAACGGCAAACAATATTGGGGTTCGCCTGCTCAGGAAGCGCGCGAAGTCATGAAACAAATGGCAGGAATGCGTTATCTTCCTGAAATCATACAAAAGTTGAAATAATGTCACCAAAGAAGTTTGTCCAGCAGTTCTATAAATCGGACGCGCTTATAGACAGCGAAGTCATGAATGCGTATCTGCATCCTGATCTTGAGATCGAATGGCACAGCAGCAAAGGCCTCATCAATCTGAATCGCGAACAGACGTTGGCGCTCGCGGCTGAGCTCGGCCGTGCGTACGTACGTTCAAAAGCGCGCGTAAGCCAGATATTGCAGGACGGAAATATGATCACCGTCCAATACTCGCACTACATAAAGACCATCGAAAATCCTCGTGAGGAAGTGCTTCTGGCGCATTTCATGGTGATATGGGAAGTTAAGGACGACAAATTGTACCGAGGTTATCAAATGAGCCAATTGTCATAAAAATATTACCGAAGTTCGGTTACAATGCCGTACTTTTGCACTCGAAAATCAACTTAAATAACAAAACACAAATGAGCGTTTTAGTAAATAAGGATTCCAAAATCATCGTACAGGGATTCACAGGAAGCGAAGGAACTTTCCACGCATCGCAAATGATCGAATACGGAACCAACGTTGTTGGAGGCGTTACACCGGGAAAAGGTGGAACCGAGCACCTGAACCGTCCGGTTTTCAACACTGTGAAAGATGCTGTCGATAAGGCTGGAGCCGATGTTTCGATCATTTTCGTACCGCCTGCATTTGCTGCCGATGCGATCATGGAAGCCGCCGATGCCGGAATCAAAGTCATCATCACAATCACCGAAGGAATTCCCGTAGCCGACATGGTTCGCGCCTACGATTACATAAAAGGAAAAGAATGTCGCTTGATCGGGCCGAACTGTCCCGGAGTAATCACTCCTGAGGAGGCGAAAGTCGGGATCATGCCTGGTTTCGTATTCAAAAAAGGAACTGTCGGAATCGTTTCAAAATCGGGAACGCTTACATACGAAGCCGCTGACCAAGTCGTAAAACAAGGTCTTGGAATCACGACTGCGATCGGTATCGGAGGAGATCCGATCATCGGAACGACGACCAAAGAAGCTGTTGAATTGTTGATGAACGATCCTGAAACGAAATGTATCGTGATGATCGGGGAAATCGGAGGTCAGCTCGAAGCCGATGCCGCAAAATGGATCAAGGCCGACGGTAACCGCAAACCGGTCATCGGATTTATCGCCGGAGAAAGCGCGCCGAAAGGACGTACGATGGGGCACGCCGGAGCAATCGTCGGAGGTGCCGATGATACTGCACAAGCGAAAAAACAGATCATGCGCGACAACGGGATCTTCGTAGTCGATTCACCGGCAGAGATCGGATTGAAAGTGAAAGAAGTTTTGGGATAATCCCCTGAACCGAATATAATTAAAGCCTTGCATTTGCGGGGCTTTTTTGTTTTACGATGGTTTGGCTCGGGTTAGAAATCAATGATTTTTGAATTCACTGTTCCAAATACTCGCATTGAACTTTTTCCCAAGTATAAAAAAACTATACATCATCACGGCGAAAATCGACTTGAACGCGAACAGGAAAATGATCGCGGTTGCCATCGGCACGTTTCGGCTCAAATTGGTTTCAGGTGTCAGCCAGGTGATCAACAAACTGATCGCGACGCTGAAAATGATAAACGTAAGCAGATTGCGAAACGGCCAAACCAACCATTTTCGTGAAGCTTTCAAATCATTTCCCCATTGATGGATCAAATAGTGATAATCGTTTCCGATCGGTGCGAACAACAGCGGATCATCGTACTTTTTTAGCTGGAACGTTTTTGTCGGAGCAATAATTGAGAAACCGTGGATTTTGAGGTCGTGTTTCGACTCGAGCTGTCGGATCTGTGTGATTGCTTCCTCAGGAATTCCGCCTTTGAAGTACGACGTCGGCAGGAATCGCAATCGGTAATCGATGCATATTTTCCTGATTTGCGAAATGTGGAAAATCCGATCGGTTTCGAGCAGGTCGACGTTGAAAACATTCGAATCCGACGCATCGCCGTTTCCAATCTTTTCACGGATTTCACGCCGTTCGGTTTCATTATTTTCGAGAATACTCTTTACGCGATCGAGCAGTTCGTCCTGAGAAATTGATTTTTCCCTTTCGCGCAGTAATTTGGTCTTTAGGTTTACCGAAGTTTTGAAGTGTTTCATCTGCATCGAATCTATCAGCCTAAAGATACTCAGGAATTTACAAACCTCCCGTTGCACGATTGTTAAAAAACCTGTTGTAAAGTTTGGAAACCGAGATTTTCAGGGCTAAATTTATTGTTATCTTTGATTTGCATAAACAACTACCGTTAACAATACCAATATGAAGTTATTAGAAGGAAAAACGGCCATCATCACCGGAGCCAGTCGCGGGATTGGCAAAGGAATAGCCGAAGTTTTCGCCAAGCACGGCGCTAATGTTGCGTTCACGTTCAGCTCGTCGGTCGAATCGGCCAAGGCGCTTGAGGACGAATTAAATTCGATGGGCGTGCGCGCGAAAGGTTACCAAAGCGACGCGGCGAATTTCGAACAGGCGCACAAGTTCGTCGAGGATGTGCTCGCCGAATTCGGAACGATCGACATCCTGATCAACAACGCCGGAATCACCAAAGACAACCTGCTTATGCGCATGCCTGAGGAAGATTTCGACAAAGTCATCGACGTAAACCTCAAGTCCATATTCAACATGACCAAAGCCGTCCAGAAGACAATGCTTAAAAACCGCGCCGGATCGATCATCAACATGAGTTCGGTAGTAGGAGTGAAGGGCAACGCGGGGCAGGCGAACTATGCAGCTTCAAAAGCCGGAGCGATCGGATTCACGAAATCGGTAGCGCTCGAATTGGGTTCGCGCAACATTCGCTGCAACGCGATTGCGCCAGGATTCATCGAAACCGAAATGACCGGAAAACTCAGCGAAGAAGTAGTGCAAGGCTGGAGAGACGGGATTCCGTTGAAACGCGGCGGTACGCCTGAAGATGTCGCGAACGCGTGTTTGTTCCTGGCTTCTGACCTAAGCGCCTACGTGACAGGACAAGTCTTGAACGTCGACGGTGGAATGTTAACCTAGTTCATTTTATAAAATATATTTTTAAAAGCCGCTCTGATCAGTGGCTTTTTTTATTTCCATTCCGCGTCAATCAAGCAACCGACGCGATCTTCCCGAAAAATTTTCATTGCAGCGCTCCAGCCCAAAGTTTCGAACCGACGCATTTGCGACACGTTTATAAAATTGTGATAACAGACAAAAACCCTTTGTCAAAGCGATTTTTAAATTACTATCTTAGTTTTTTAATCATCAAAAAAGAATATGACCATCACCACGATCCTAACGCTCTTACTTTCAATAGTTTTTGCTGCCGGATTGGCATTCTACCAATATTTTTTTAGAGTCGGGAACAAAAGCAAGGTTAATCTCTTGCTGGCTTTTTTGCGTTTCATCTCGATTTTCGGGATTTTGTTGTTGCTTATCAACCCGAAGATATCGCGAACGACATATGAGACCGAGAAAACGCCTTTGCCCGTCGTGGTCGACAATTCCGCGTCGGTAATTGATTTAAGGGCCGACAAAACAGCCCTTTCGGCTTTCGAAAAAATCACATCAAACTCGGCACTTAAGGACAAATTCGACATACAGCCGTATCGTTTCGATTCCGAATTCGAACCCGCCGATGAATTCACATTCAAAGGAAAACAGACGAACCTGGACGAAGTCGCGAAAAACCTCAAAAGCATCAACCGCAATAGAAATTATCCCACGGTCATCATCACCGATGGAAACCAGACACAGGGAAACGATTACGTCTACAGTTTCGACGCATCCAACAAAGTCTATCCGTTGATACTTGGCGACACGACGACGTTCCTCGATTTGCGCGTGATGCAGGTCAACGTGAACAAATACGCATTCCACAAGAATAAATTCCCGGTCGAGGTCTTCCTGCAGTATTCGGGAAACAAAAGCGTGACGGCGAATTTTGCGATCGCGCGCGGTTCATCGGTGTTGGATAAGCAACAGGTTTCATTTTCCCCGTCGAAACGTTCGGCTGTCGTGAATGTGTTGTTGCCGGCCGATAACGTCGGATTGCAGGTTTTCAAGGCGTCGTTGACGTCGGCCGAAAGCGAAAAGAACACATACAACAACGTCAAGAATTTTGCGGTGGAAGTCATCGATCAACGCACTGAAATCGCCATCATTTCGTCGATCAGCCATCCCGATATCAGCGCGCTGAAACGGGCCATCGAAACTAATTCGCAACGCAAGGTGACCATCTTTAAACCGAATGCAGCCAATTCGTTACGGGATTTCAACGTATTGATTTTATACCAACCGACTGCCGAGTTCAAGCCGGTCTACGACGCGAACAAAAGCGCGGGCGTAAACACGTTCACAATTACGGGAAACAACACTGATTTCGGATTTTTGAACCAGCAGCAAACCAATTTCGAATTCCGCATGAGCAGTCAACGCGAGGATTACATTGCATCGTTCAACGGTCAATTTAATTTGTTCGCGCTCGACAACATCGGGTTTGAGAGTTTTCCGCCGCTCGAGAATGCGTTCGGGACCATAAACGCAAAGGGCAATACCGACGTGCTTTTGGGTTCGTCTATCCGCAACATCGACACGGGCGCGCCTTTGCTGGCTTTCGCTGAAACTACGGGCAAACGTTCGGCATTCTTGTTCGGGGAAGGTATTTGGAAATGGCGTTTGCAGTCGCATATCGACAATAAGTCATTTGAGAAATTCGATGTGTTCGCCGACAAGATCATCCAGTATTTATCATCGGACAATTCGCGGAAATCACTCGTCGTCAACCACGAAAGTTTCTACAATTCGGGTGAAGCGATTTCGATCACGGCCCAATTCTTCAACAAGAACTACGAGTTCGACGACAACGCACGCCTCACGATTTCGGTGACAAACAAGGCCACGAAACAAGCCAAGCGTTACGATCTGCTCAAGACGAACAACGCTTACAAGGTAAATCTCGACGGTTTGCCCGCGGGACAATACACGTTCAACGTCAAGGAATTGAACTCGAACACGAACTACAACGGCTACTTTGAAATCCTCGATTTCGATATCGAAAAACAATTCGTGAATCCCGATGTCGCCAAACTCTCGCAACTCGCATCGCAAACCCAGGCGCAGGCATTTCTGCCCGATCAGGTCGATGCGTTGATCAAGGCGTTGCTCGACAATCCCGACTATAAATCGGTACAAAAAGATATCGTGCGCAAAATTCCGCTGATCGACAGCGTGTTGATGCTGATCCTGATCGCGATCTCGCTCGCCGCCGAATGGTTCATCCGCAAATACAACGGCATGCTCTAAATACGAACCTCAAAGCAAAGACCCAAAGCAAAACTTCGTGCCCTCGTGTCTTCGTGGCAAAAAATCTCAAATCTAAAATCCTTTCTCATCGGCCGACGGACCATAAATCGACGGCACTAAAATGTCATTCAAACGCATATAAACCGTAAGCTGTCCGCGGTGATGCACCCAATGGTTCAACGTCGTCCCGATATCGACTTTCTTCTGCGTCGTGTACAAAACCTCCCCGTTTCGCTTCAAGCTGAAATCGCCTTCGAGATCTTCATCGGTGGTGTTCCTCAACGTTTCCTCGGCTTCCTTGATGTTCGCTTCAAAATACGTCATGATGTCGGACGTCGTTTCTATTTTCGGTTGCGGAAATGTCGCAAAATCAATTTCGGAATCCTTGATCATGTGCGTGATCCAGGACGGAATCGCAGCTACAAGTTGCACGAGATAGCCCATTTCCATTGACTTGGGATGCGGTTTAAACCCAAATGTGGATTCAGGGATGCGCTCGAGACATTTGCGCGTGGATATGGTTTCCATTTTTAATTCTTCGAGGAAAGCGGTGGTGAGAGTAGTGGCCATATTGTGTGTTTTTCGTAAAAAGTGTCTTCTAATTTAAAAAAATTAAGCTGTTCCTAAGCGTGCTTTAAGTTTCTCTTAAGTTGGTTTTAAGGTTGGCTTAAGCAAGTAACCAAACCGATTTTTGACTTTTGTTGAAAATCATTTCAATGTTCTCAAAAATTTATTTCTCAGGAAGATATGCGTTGCTGGTCGCGATGTTTTGCTGGTTTGTGATCGTTTCGTTTCTGCTTCGGGTCGGTTTGCTGGCTTGGGAAACAGGTCAGGTTTCCATGAATTTGTTTGATATGGCGAGAACCGTTTTTACAGGATTGCTGTTCGATGTCGGCGCGATCGTATTTTTCCTGTTTCCTGCAATGCTTTATTTGACGCTTTTACCGAATAGATTGGTCGGTTCCAAAGTCGATCGCTTCGTCAATTACGTGTTTGGGACGCTCACGATTTTCTTGTTGCTTTTCTCGTTTTTGGCCGAAATTACATTCTGGGAGGAATTCCGGACGCGCTTCAACTTCATTGCCGTCGATTACTTGATCTACACGCACGAAGTTGTCGCGAACATACGCCAATCTTATCCGCTGACGTTGCTTATCGGACTGATCGTCCTATTGACGGCCGGATCCGTTTTTTGGTTGTGCAGGGAAGGCATTTTTCAAGTGACCTTCAAACGGAGATCGACTTTTTTGCAACGCATCGTAACGTTCTCAATATTTCTGGGAACCGCCGTATTCTATGCGATGTTCATCACAAACAGTCAGGCCGAATGGTCGGCGAACCGATACAATTCCGAAATCTCGAAATCAGGAATCTACTCCCTTTTCGCCGCGTTCCGAAACAACCGCATGGATTACGACGAATTCTACACGACGATCGCAGGTCAAGACGCATTTAGGATCGTAAGGGAAAAATTGACCGGGAAGAACAGTACATTTACGACCGCTGGATTTTCAATACATCGCACGATTTCGCCCGATTCGATTTCGTCCGACAAAAAAAACGTGGTGTTCATCCTGACCGAAAGCCTGAGCGCAAAATTCATGGCCGAATTCGGGAACGACGAAAAAATCACGCCTTTCCTCGACAGCCTCGCGCAAAAAAGTCTTTTCTTCAACAATCTTTACGCTACGGGAACGCGCACGGTTCGCGGGATGGAGGCCGTGACGCTTTGCATTCCGCCGACGCCCGGCCAAAGTATCGTGAAGCGGCCCGAGAACGGGAATTTATTTACGGTTTCAAACGTGTTCACGCAAAGAAAGTATAGCTGTAATTTCTTTTACGGAGGCGACGGCTACTTCGATAACATGAACGCGTACTTCGGAGGCAACGGATTCGACATCTACGACCGCGGGACGTCACTCGAAGATGATATCAAGACAGTCCGTCATCACATAGGCGACAGCGAAGTCACGTTCGAGAACGCCTGGGGAATTTGTGACGAGGACATTTTCAATACGATGATACGGGTCGCCGATGAGAAATATCGTTCCGGGAAACCGTTCTTCAATTTCGTGATGACGACTTCGAACCATCGGCCGTACACGTATCCGTCGGGTAAAATCGACATCGCCTCGGGATCGAACAGGCAAGGAGCGGTCAAATACACTGACTATGCGTTCCGCGAGATGTTCCGCAAAGCCAAAACGAAACCGTGGTTCAAGAATACCGTTTTCGTGATCATCGCCGACCATTGCGCGAGCAGCGCCGGAAAAGACGAGATCGATGTGGCGAACTATCACATTCCCGCATTCATCGTAAACGCCGGGATCGAGCCGAAAAAAGTCGGGAAATTGTGTTCGCAGATCGATGTTTTCCCGACGTTGTTTTCGCTTTTTAAATGGAAATACGAATCGGATTTCTTCGGCAGCGATGTCTTGTCGGCGGGTTTCAAGCCGCGTGCCGTATTCGGGACCTATCGCAAATTGTGTCTGATGAAACGCGATTCGGTCATGGTTTTGTCCGATCAGAAGAAACAGAATTTTTACCGATGGAACGCGTCCGACAACGCGCTGAAATCCTTGCCGCAAAGCGATAGATTCCTCAGCGAGACGATTTCATGGTATCAGACCGCCGATTATTTATTCACAAACAAATTGTTGAAATAAAGCGTTCGACGCGCGAATTGTTGCTTTAAAATGTGAGTACATTTATCGTTGAAATCGCATATTATGAAACAGATAATCGCAATGCTGCTCGTGCTTTTTGCAACGCAGTCACACGCTCAGGAATGGAAGTCGGATCTCAAGGAAGCTTTTCGCGAGGCAGGAGTCAGCAATAAGAATGTATTGTTGTTTTTTTCGGTCTCGGACGCTTGCGATTTGTGCCGGCGTTTGGATAATGTCGTTTTTCAGTCGGATGAGTTTCGCGAGTACGCTTCAGAAAACCTGATCCTCGTCAAGATGGATTTCCGGAACGCCTCGAGCAACAAGGCTGAACAATTGCTCATCGTCGAAAAATACAATAAGGATGGCTTTTTTCCGTGGGTTGTCATCCTCAACGAAAACCAGAAAGTAGTTGCCAAACTACCGATATACGACGACCAAAGCGCTCGTCAATATGTTTCCCAGATACAGTCGGCGAACCGCGGCTAGAATCTTAAGGGAATCTTAAGCGATCGGATTCAATAACTTTTCGGCTCTAAGCGTTAATTTGATAAATAAAAGAAACACTATGAAGAGCGTGCTTTTTGCCCTGATTTTTTTACTCCCGATGCAATCCGCGAATGATTTCGAAAAAGCCAAAAAACAGGCTTCGGAACAACATAAATTAATATTGCTGAATTTTTCAGGTTCCGACTGGTGCGGCCCGTGCATCGTATTTACGAAGCAGTATCTCAACGACCTGGAATTCCTGAAGTCGGCCGAAACGAATCTCGTCGTCGTCAATGCCGATTTTCCACGCAAGAAGAAAAACCAGCTTGCTCCCGAATTGGTAAAACGAAACGAGGAATTGGCTGAAAAGTACAATCCTGAAGGAAAATTCCCTTTCACTTTATTGCTCGACGCCAACGGGAAAGTTCTCAAATCATGGGAGGGAAAACCTACTGCGACACCAAAAGAATGGATCGATGACGTCAATTCGATTTGCGTCAAAAATAAATAGGCATGCAGGTATTCTCACGTTCGGCAAAACTGATGGGCAATATTTTTTCGTTTTCGGTCGTCGCCGAAAGAGAAAAACTTGCATATGATCTGATCGAGATCGCAATAAACGAGATCAGGCGCATCGAACGCTTATTCACGACTTTCGATCCCGACAGTGAAACCAATCGCATCAACGATGCAGCCGGCATAAAACCGGTTCACGTCGACGCCGAAATGTTCGGATTGATCGCACGGAGCATTGCAATTTCGGGAATCACGCAGGGTGCATTCGACATCAGTTACGGCAGCATTGATAAGAGTCTTTGGAATTTCGACAAAAATATGAAATCGTTGCCCGATCCTCTCGTCGCCAAAAAAATGGTACATCTCATCAATTACCGAAACATAGAACTCGATGAGGAAAAACGGACGGTATTCCTCAAGGAAAAGGGAATGCGCATCGGGTTCGGCGGCATAGGGAAAGGATACGCGGCCGAGATGGCCAAGAAATTATTGCGTGCCAAAGGAGTCGAAAGCGGAATTATAAATGCCAGCGGCGATTTGACGGCTTGGGGATTGCAGCCATCGGGGAAACCATGGAATATCGGAATCGCGTCTCCCGACCGGCCCGACTTTCCTTTTTCCTATCTCGAGATTTCAGAAAAAGCCGTCGCGACCTCAGGAAACTACGAAAAATTCGTTCTGATCGACGGGAAGAAATATTCGCATACCATAGATCCCAAAACGGGAATGCCGATCACGGGCATCAAGTCGATTACCGTGATCTGCCAGAACGCCGAACTTGCCGATGCCATGGCGACCCCGATCGGCGTAATGGGAATAAAAGCCGGGCTGGATTTGGTCGACCAGATTCCGAACATGCATTGCATAATAATCGACGACCACAATAAAGTACATTCATCAAAAAACATCAACCTGCTATGAAAAAACAGCGATACAAATTACTCGCAATCCTGACTGCTCTTTGCATGGTGTCCTGCGCCGAGGTAAAAGGTTATCAAAAGCAAAAAATCAACGATTCCGAGATGGTGCTTGCAAACCGAAAAATAGAAAAGACAGAACTCAGTTTTCAATCTTACCGTGAAGGCGCTTCAGGTGCAAATTCCGGAAAAAGCGGCGGCGGATGCGGCTGTAATTGATATCCGATAAATTATGAAAAAACACATCCTGACAGGACTTGCGCTGGTTGCCTTGTTCAATGCCCGCGCGCAGCAACAGCCACAGCCAACCGACAGTACAAGCTATAAAAGCACCAAATTGACACTCGATGAGATCAATCTCGTGTCGAGTTACTACAACCAGGATGGCGATCATTCGGCGGTTGAAGGAGGCGAAGGCACGCAAAAACTAACCGATGTCTCCAACACGATCGACGTGAAGCTCATCAAGTACAGCGAGGCCGGTAAAAAACACAGTTTCGGGCTTGAGGTCGGCATCGATCATTATACCTCGGCCTCGTCCGACAAAATCGATCCGTACACGACTTCATCGGCATCTTACAGCGACACGCGTTTTTATCCGTCACTCAATTACAGCGTCGAGAACGAGAAGACCGGAAACACATTTTCAGCAGGTTTATCATCGTCTACCGAGTATGACTACCAATCTTTTGGGGGAACGATCGGCTACGCGAAGAAGACGGCGAACAAGAATGGGGAATTCTCGGCGCGATTCCAGACGTATATCGACCAGATAAAAATGATCTTGCCGATTGAGCTTCGAACGCCAGATTCCGGCGGGAACGAAAACAGGAACACGTATGCGTTGGCACTCGGCTATTCGCAGATCGTCAATAAGAATTTCCAGATCATGTTCATGGCCGACGTCATTTCCCAGCAGGGTTACCTCGGATTGCCGTTCAACCGCGTCTATTTCACTGACGGCAGCGTTGATCAGGAAAATCTGCCCGACAGCCGACTTAAAATTCCGGTTGCCGTTCGCGGAAGTTATTTCCTGGGCGATAATGTGATCGTCAGGGCGTATTACCGTTATTATGCCGACGATTGGAAACTCAGCGCGCATACGGTCGATTTGGAAATCCCCGTG
>NZ_SEBS01000017.1 GCF_004211145.1 Flavobacterium sp.
CCCGAATGGTTTCCGAGCCTTTCGCGCGTGATCGCCATCGCCATCGACTTGTGGTTTTCGTTCTTTTCAGACGCGTCGAAGCCACGGCCGTTGTCGGTCACCTCAAAGAAAAGTTTACCTTCTTTTTGGTAGAATTTTACGGCGATTTTCCCGCCGGTTTTCATGCCCGACAATCCGTGTTTTATAGCGTTTTCGATAAACGGTTGCGTGAGCATCGGCGGCAGGAAAATCGCCTCGGTCTCGATCTCTTCGGCAACATCGACCGAAAATTCGAACGAATTCGAGTATAACAGTTGCTGGATCGCGAGATAGTTGTTGATCATTTCGATTTCTTCTGACAGCGAGATGTAATTCTCGTCGGAGTTTTCGAGTATCTGGCGCGTGAGTTTCGAGAATCGGTTCAAATAGTTCACGGCGGCTTCGTCTTTCTTGTCGCGGATCAGGCTTCGGATATTCTGGATCGAATTGAAGATGAAATGCGGGTTCATCTGCGAAAGCAATAATTTTTGCCTGATCTGGTTTTTCTCGAGTACGGCGATTTTTTGCTTTTGGCGACTGTTCCTGTAATAGAAAAATCCGCCCAACACCAGCAACAGCAAGACGCCCGAAAGCCCGGTGAGCAAGTTGTTCTTGGCCGCGTTTTCCTTCTCGGACGCCAATTTGTAGTTCAGTTCTTTTTTCTCGTAATCGTATTTGAGCTGTTGTTGCGCCAATTGGTTTTTCGATTCTTCTATCTTCGAGGCGTCGACGAGTTTGTCGTGCAGCTCGTACATCTCGAACGCCTTCTTGAAATTCCCGAGTTCGCGATTTGTTTGGTAGAGCAGATCTGAAGCCTGTTCCTGCAATTCAAGCGCACCGTTTTCCTCGCTGAGTCGAAGGCCTTTGGTCAGATACAGGTCGGCTTTTATGAAATCTTTTTTCTTGAAATACAGCAATCCGAATTTCACGTTCGCATTCGCCGAGTAAATCGGACCGATTTCGTTTTCAAGTGATTTTTTCATCAAGGCTTCGGCTTCGTCGAACTTGGCCTGCCGTATCTTGACGTTCGCCAATTTCGCGTACGCGACACTTTGGTTATTCACGTCACCGATCTTGACAAAAACCTTGAGTCCTTTTTCGAGATTCGTCACGGCGTCACCATATTTTTTGAGCTCGGTAAACGAAGATCCCGAGTTCAGGTAAGCCGTGCCCAACGTGTAAAAGCCGTTTACGTCAGGCGATTTTTTGCTTTCGTAAAACGAGATGATTTTCGTATTGTATTCGATTGATTTGTCGTATTTGCCGAAATCGGAATACATCCTGGCGAGCGTCGCCTGGGCATACGCGATTTCGTCGGCGTTGTTTTCCCTGTCCTTCTCGAAATGCTGCAAAGCCTTGAAGACGATTGCGATGGCCTGTTCGTATTCATTGATCCTGCTCAGGAACGTTGCCTTCGAGATAAGCGCAAAGTTCGCCTCATCGGGCATTTTCGCCTGATTGAACAGCGAGATACTTTTGTCGATGGCCGCCAGCGTGTTCGGCGCGTCCCTTCTTGCGGCGAAAAAAGCACCCAGGTTGTTATAGTAAAGAGCGCAATAACTCGCATATTTGGCGTGAAGGGCGCCTTTGTCGGAATTGTATTTCTCGATAGCCAAATCGCCCATCAATTTGTTGAGCGCGATATTCTGCGGATCTTGTGGCGCCTGTTTTTCCAAGGTCGTGGCGATGGCCAGCAACTTGGTCGTATCGTGCATTTTTTGGTTTAAGAAGACAAGCTTGAGTGAATCCGCGGGGCTTTGTTGGGCGTGCAGTGCAAAGCTCGCGCACAAGATCAGCAAGGGAAATTTTCGAAAAAGCAACATTTGTGGTTAATTGGCAAGATAAACTTTTTATAAGTCTTTTCTTATTGTTTGG
Organism: Flavobacterium sp.; assembly: GCF_004211145.1. GTDB lineage: Bacteria > Bacteroidota > Bacteroidia > Flavobacteriales > Flavobacteriaceae > Flavobacterium. Next base: position 1,894 of record NZ_SEBS01000017.1, read on the forward strand.
TTGTCGCAAACTTAATGAAATAAAAGAAGATTTTGTGCTTTGGGTCGGTTTGGATGTTTGCAAATTTGACTTTTGGCTTTAGGCTTTAGGCTGTAAGCTGTAGGCTCGCGTTTCGCAGATGTAAATTCAAACTTCGATTTCGTTCAAAAAGATGAATGAAAACCTTCGTGCCTTCGTGGCAAAATTTCAATTGCTTTAAGCTGTAAGCAGTAAGCTGTAGGCTTGTTCGTCGCAGACATAAATTCAAACTTCGATTTCGCTCAAAAAAACGGACGAAAACTTCGCGCCTTCGTGCCTTCGTGGCAAAATTTCAATAGCTGTAAGCAGTAAGCCGTATGCTGTAAGCTTGTTCGTCGCAGATGTAAATTCAAATTTTGATTTTGCTCAAAAAGACGAATGAAAACTTCGCGCCTTCGTGCCTTCGTGGCAAAATTTCATTTGCTGTAAGCTATAAGCCGTAAGCTGTAGGCTTGTTCGTCGCAGATATAAATTCAAAATTCGATTTTGCTCAAAAAGATGAATGAAAACTTCGCGCCTTCGTGCCTTCGTGGCAAAACTTCAATTGCCGTAAGCTGTAAGCAGTAAGCCGTAAGCTGTAGGCTTGTTCATCGCAGATGTAAATTCAAACTTCGATTTCGCTCAAAAAGAGGAATAAAAACCTTCGTGACTTCGCGCCTTCGTGGCAAAATTTCCATTGCCGTAGCTGTAAGCTGTAAGCTCGTGTTTCGCAGATACAACTCCAAAATTCAATTTCATTTCAAAAACCCAAAAAAAACCTTCGTGACTTAGCGCCTTCGTGCCTTTGTGTCGAAAATTTCAGCTCTACAACTCCAAAATTCAATTTCATTTCAAAAAACCAAAAAAAAACCTTCGTGACTTAGCGCCTTCGTGCCTTCGTGTCAAAAATTTCAGCTCGCTGAAAGCTTTAGGCAGTAAGCTGTAGGCTCGTCTTTCGCAAACACAAATCCAAATTTCGTCCAAAAACCAAAAAACCAAACCTTCGTGTCCTCCAAAAAAAAAGCGGCCCCGAAAATCGAGACCGCCCTATGCAAGTTTGGGTTAGTAAACTATGCATTATTCGCTTTAAATTCTTTCAATTTTTCATTGAGCTTCGGAACGATTTCAAACGCATCGCCCACGACTCCATAATCGGCAACCTTAAAGAAAGGCGCGTCGGCATCGGCATTGATGACCAATTTCACTTTCGACGCGTTGATGCCGGCAATGTGCTGTATCGCGCCCGAGATTCCGATCGCAACATATAAATTCGTAGCCACAGGTTTTCCCGTTTGCCCGACGTGTTCGCTGTGAGGACGCCATCCCAGATCTGAAACCGGTTTCGAGCAAGCAGTTGCCGCTCCCAAAGTCGCCGCTAAATCCTCGAGCATTCCCCAGTTTTCAGGGCCTTTCATTCCGCGTCCGCCTGAAACGACTATTTCGGCGTCGGCGATCGTTACTTTTCCTGTGGTTCTATCGACCGATTCTGTTTTGATGTTGAAATCCGCATCGTTTAATGTCGGAGCGAAATCTTCTTCTGAAGCCGATCCCGCGTTTTCGAAAACACCGTATGAGTTTTTACCCAAGGCCAAGACCTTTACGTCGGTGGCGATTTCAGTAATATTAAAAGCTTTGTTGGAGAAAGCATGGCGTTTCACCTGGAACGGAGAAGTGCTTAACGGCAATCCGACCACGTTCGACGCGTAACCCGCGTTCAATCCGACGGCGACCAACGGCGCGAGGTACAAACTATCGGTCGTCGACGAAAGCAAAACGAGTTTCGTTCCTTCTTTTTGGGCCGCTTGCTTGATAACATCGGCGTATGCTTTCGCGTTGAACGTCGCCAATTTGTCGTTTGAGACTTTCAAGACTTTATCGACTCCGTATTTCGACAATTCCGAAACATTCGAAGCGTTCACGGTCACCGCGGTCACTGTCGTGCCAAGCGATTCCGCTACTTTTTTGCCGTAGGACGCGAGCTCGAAAGCCACTTTTTTGAACTTCCCGTCGGCTGATTCTGCGTATATAAGTATTGACATTGTTATCTTGAATTTTGAATTTTGAATGAATCGTCTCATTCAAAATCTATAATTTATAATAATTAAATCACCTTTGCTTCGTTGTGTAGCGCGTTCACCAACTCATCCAAAGTATCGACAGTAAACAATTTCACCGCCGATTTTGGAGCTGGTTTTTCGAATTTCACGGCTTTCGTCGTGTTGTCGGCTGAAACCGGCTCGAGCACTTGCAATGCTTTGGTTCTCGCGGTCATGATGCCGCGCATGTTCGGGATTCTGAGATCCTTTTCTTCGACGAGGCCTTTTTGACCTCCGACGATAAGCGGCAATGAAGTCGCCAACGTTTCTTTTCCGCCGTCGATTTCACGGGTCGCTTTCACGTTCGATCCGTCAACGGTAAGCGAAATACACGAGTTCACGAAGTTTGCGCCCGTCAAAGCGGCAAGCATTCCGGGAACCATTCCTCCGTTGTAATCGAGTGATTCTTTCCCTGCGATGACAAGGTCGTAATCGCCGTTCTTGACGACTTCGGCGAGTTGTTTCGCGACGAAAAATCCATCGGTCGGGGTTGCGTTTACACGAATCGCTTCGTTTGCTCCGATGGCCAATGCTTTGCGCAAAGTCGCTTCGGTTTCAGGCCCGCCGACGTTTACAACCGTAACGTTCGCGCCTTGTTGCTCTTGGAACCAGATCGCCCTGGTCAACCCGAATTCGTCGTTCGGATTAATTACGAACTGCACTCCATTCGTATCGAACTCGGCGTCGCCATTCGTAAAATTGATTTTGGAAGTAGTATCAGGCACGTGGCTGATGCAGACTAATATTTTCATTTTTTTTGGAGTAAAAAAGTTGATTTTCGGTGCCGAAGGTAAAGATTAATTTTCGAAAATGTACTATGCGTGCATAATAAATTTGCGTATTATATCGATTTCGTAAGCGTTATGCGGTATTTTGAATGATTGGCGTAAGGTTTACTCGCAACACGCATCGCAAGTGTAGATTCGATCGGCGGTATGCAAAAAAAAAGCCCCACAAGGGGACTTTGTCAAGGCTTTGCGGGTTGAAGTGCGTTGCCGTTCGTGGTCGGGATGTTCTCGTTGCTCTTGCTCGTCTGAGTTCCTACGTTTGTCGTAGTCGTTGTCGTAGACGATGAGCTTGTCGATGGCGAAGTGCTTTTCTTGGCGTCGTTGGCGTCGGTAGAAGCGCTCTTGCTGGTTGCCTTCGCTTTTTGCGTCGACTTCATCTTCGCTTTTTGTTCCGTCTTCGCTTTTTTCTTCGTGCCCGTTGTGTCGGTCTGCGCTGAGGCTATTCCAAACGCGAATAGCGCACCCAGCAAAAAAATGGTTTTTTTCATGATTTCAAATTTTAATTGTCGTGTTGTTTGTCCCGATGGAACTATAACAAAATTCAAGTTTTTAAAAGGATTTTGATTACAGGATTGTGTTGATTTGGAGTAAAGTTTGACGCTTGGCGTGGGAGATTTCCGTGAAACTTTTTCCCGTTTGTCCACACTTTTTTTTCGGGAATGATCGGCTGTTTTTTGTCGGATTATGAAACAACAAAACAAGACCCGAAGAAATAGCCAAAAAGAAAAATGATTCCCGTTTTGTATCACTCCAAAAGAAACCTTATTTTTGCCTCTCTAAAATCCAGAATCTAAATGAAGACAATACAATTCCGCGAAGCCATCTGCGAAGCCATGAGCGAAGAAATGCGCCGTGACGAGTCAATCTATCTTATGGGTGAAGAAGTTGCCGAATATAACGGTGCTTACAAAGCCTCAAAAGGAATGCTTGACGAATTCGGGCCGAAACGCGTTATCGACACGCCAATCGCCGAGTTGGGATTCGCCGGGATCGCAGTAGGTTCGGCCATGAACGGGAACCGCCCGATCGTTGAATTCATGACATTCAACTTTTCACTCGTCGGAATCGACCAAATCATAAACAACGCCGCGAAAATGCGCCAAATGTCAGCGGGACAATTCCCGATGCCGATGGTTTTCCGCGGTCCGACGGCTTCAGCCGGACAATTGGGAGCGACGCACTCACAGGCTTTCGAGAACTGGTTCGCGAACACTCCGGGATTGAAAGTCGTGGTTCCATCGACACCATACGATGCGAAAGGACTTTTAAAGTCGGCCATCCGTGACAACGATCCCGTGATTTTCATGGAGTCGGAACAAATGTATGGCGACAAAGGCGAAGTGCCTGAAGGTGAATACACGATTCCGCTTGGCGTCGCCGACATCAAACGTGAAGGAAAAGACGTGACCGTCGTGTCTTTCGGGAAAATCATCAAAGAAGCGTTGGCAGCAGCCGAAGAACTTGAAAAAGAAGGAATCTCTATCGAAGTGATCGACTTGCGTACGGTTCGTCCGATGGATTACGAAGCGATTCTTACGTCGGTCAAAAAAACCAATCGCTTGGTCGTACTTGAGGAAGCTTGGCCTTTCGCGTCGGTAGCTTCTGAAATCACGTACATCGTCCAGGAACGCGCTTTCGATTTCCTCGACGCCCCGATCCAGCGCATCACGACAGCCGATACGCCGGCGCCTTACTCGCCGACCTTGCTGAAGGAATGGTTGCCGAACGCACAGGACGTAATCAAGGCAGTTAAGAAAACACTGTACAAGAAATAAGCAAAATAACCGTTATATTTGAACTTCATCAGCCAAACTGGTGAAGTTTTTTTTTCTATGAGCCACAAGAACGTCCTCAGCTTCCTCGTCTTTTTACTGACCTTGACGGCAGTCGCGCAAACAAAAGTAAGCGGGATTGTCCTCGACGAGACAAAGCAGCCCGTGCCGTATGCGAACGTACTTTTCAAGGGTACGAACCAAGCGGTCGTCACGAATGAGGACGGGCGTTTCTACATAGAATCGAACGAGAATTACCGAACGCTGATCGTCGAGTTTTTCGGGTACGACACCAAGGAAATCGAGCTCACGAAAGCCGTTACCTATGATTTTGTCGTGACGCTTTCGGGCGGTCAAAAGCTACAGGAAGTCGTAATCTATTCGGGTAAAACGTCGAAGAAGAACAATCCGGCGCTCGATATTTTGCGCAAGATTTGGGAACGCAAGCGCAAGAACGGCCTGTACATGTTCGACCAATACCAGATGGAGAAGTACGAGAAAGTCGAGTTCGATATGAACACGATCGATTCGGCGTTCATGAAGAACAAGTTGTGGAAAGGCATGGAGTTTATCTTCGAACATGTCGACACGAGCGACGTCACGGGCAAAACCTATCTTCCGATTTTCATCAACGAACAACTCTCGAACGTCTACGGCGACAATACCAAGAACAAGCAAAAAGAAGTCGTAAAGGCGAGCAAAAACTCAGGGTTTACGGGCAATCAGCAAATCCAGGCGTTCATCAAGGATTTGTATGTCGAGTACAATATTTACGACAATTACCTTACATTTTTCGACAAGAGTTTCACGAGCCCTCTTTCGAGGACGGGAATCGATGTCTACAATTATGTGTTGCGCGACACGGCCGTTATCGATGGAAAAAGCTGTTTCAACATCGTGTTTTATCCGAGGCGAAAAAGCGAACTCACATTCAAAGGCGATTTCTGGGTTGCCGACACGACATTCGCGATCAAATCGATCAACATGGCCGTCACGAAATCGGCGAATATCAACTGGGTCAAGGACATTTACATCGAACAGGAATTCGAGGTCGTCAACGATTCGGTGTTTTTGTTGTCGCGTGATTACATGATGAGTGACTTCGCGTTCAGCAAAAAGGAAGAGTCGAAAGGCGTTTACGGCAAGCGTACGACATTATTCCGAAACCACAAATTCAACCTCAAGAAACCCGACGATTTCTACAAACCCGACGTCAATTACGTAGACAACTCGATCTACCAAAAAGACGATGCGTACTGGAATGAAAACCGTTTCGAGGAATTGAATAAGGATGAGGTTGGCGTTTATAAAATGCTCGACACGCTCAAGACTGTCAAGAAATTCAAGCGGATCTACAACACGGTCGAGATTTTGGGCAGCGGATATGTCGAGATCGGAAACTTCGATTACGGCCCGATATTTTCGTCTTTCGGATACAATGAAGTCGAAAAATTCAGGCTCAGGACGGGCGGCCGAACCTATTTCGGAGCGAACGATCCGTGGCGACTTGAAGGTTATCTCGCCTACGGTTTCGGCGATGACAAGTTCAAGTTCGGTCTTTCGGGAAAATGGATGATCGACAAACGTTCTCGCGTGATCATCGGCGGAGGTTATCGTCGCGACGTCGAACAGATCGGCGCCGACCTGACTTCGACGAGCGATGTTCTGGGCCGAAGCAACGCGTCTTCGTCGGTATTCTCATCGGGCAGCAACGGAAAACTCACGACCATTCATTTGACGACGGCGTCGATCGAATTCGAACCAGTGAAAAATTTCAGGGTCAAAACGGGATTCTCGCACCGAGCGCTCGAATCGGCGAACACGGCCGACGAATTCAGTCTCAATTATTATAAAGTCTTGCCGACCGAAACGACTTTGGGCGTCATAGAAAGCCAGGTCAAACAGTCGGAAATGCAATTCGAGGTTGATTGGACGCCGAAACGACAAACCATCGGATACGGCGTGGAGCGCGATGTGGTCGACAATCCGTACAGCCGCATTTTCTTCAGGCTGAGTTCGGGAATCCAAGGCATGTTCGACAGTGATTTCGAATACCAAAAGTTACAATTATATTACAGGCAACCGCTTATCATCGGCCCGATCGGACGATCGTACATCACGACCGAAGTCGGGAAAACATACGGGACGGTTCCGCTCGGCTTGATGAATATCGTGCCCGGAAACCAAACCTGGTGGCAGATCGACAACACGTTCAGTAACCTGAATTTCTATGAATTCGTGGCCGACGAATACGTGACGATGCACTGGGAGCACAATTTCCAGGGTAAATTATTCGCGCGTGTGCCGGCTTTGCGCAAACTCAATTGGCGTGAGATTATCGGCGTCCGGGCGGTTTATGGAACGGTTTCCGACGAGAATCGCGCCATCAATGCAAGCGGACTCGTGTATCGCGCGCCTGAAAATGTGTATTACGAATACGGCTTCGGGATCGGGAACATCTTCAAGGTTTTCCGACTGGATGTTTCCTGGAGAGGAAATTATTTGGATTTGCCGGATGCGAGGAGATTGGCGATTAAGGGTTCGTTCGGCTTTTATTTTTAAGCGAAGAGAATTTAAACCATTAAGGGCATTACGTTCAGTAAGGCTGTTGACGTAATTGTTTTGAAGGTTTTTAACCAATAAGAAAATAAGAATAATAAGGATTTTCTTAACAAATTTAATGCGCTTAATGGTTTAAAAAAATTCAGTCGTTTCTAGCCGCTATGAAGTTTAGTATGGACAATTTTTTTTCATGACGAAACTTAACTTTTTACGGTTTAAGATATAAATATTACTTGTTCGATTAGGAGCTATTCCGGCTGTCCGTTCCAAGCTTTCTTAAAAAATAAAGTTTTGCACGGCGTGCAACGAGCTTCCTTTGGTCGCTGTTGCAAATCGGCAAACTATTATTTTTTCTCAAAAGGCTTTCCACTTCCATCCGGGCTGTATACAAGGATGGATTTACTGTTTTTCTTTGAATGACCTGATCCAAAACCGAATCGAGATCGTGACGTTAATTTGATTTATGAAACGTAAGCATAAAAAGCCACCACCACCCGCCCGCAATTTATCCCAAACCACCAACACACCAATACACAAAATCTACATCAATTCTTAAAACGCCATTCCACCAACCGTGAACGAGAATCTCAACCGCTTATCTCAAAACGACCCGATCTTAAAATCGATTCTCCGCCAATACGGAAATCCGGTCATTCAGGTTCGCGAACAAGGTTTTGCAGCGTTGACGCATATCATTTTGGAACAGCAGGTTTCAATCGCGTCGGCGAAAGCGACTTACACGAAACTCGAGCAAAAACTCGGAAAAATCACGTCCAAAAAAGCGATCGAAACTACCGATGAGGTTTTCAGGGAATGTGGCGTTTCGCGGCAAAAAACCGCCTACATAAAAGACATGGCGCAGCGCGAGATTTCGGGAGCGCTCGATTTCTCGTCATTCGAAAGTAAATCGGTTGAGGAAATCACATCGGAACTGCTCGCGATTAAAGGCGTCGGTTATTGGACGATCGAAGTCTATCTGATGTTCTGCCTGCAACATCCCGACATCATTCCGCTTGGCGACATCGCGATCCGCAACACGATAAAAGAATTGTACGACATCCACGAAGTCGGGAAAATGAATGAGCTCGCCCAGAATTGGAAACCGTACCGAACGTTGGCTTCTTATATTTTATGGCATCATTATTTGGCGAAACGCAATAGGTTGTAACTGGTTTGAGTATTTGTTTGTGTTAGTTTTGATCAAGTTTTGACCCTGACAAGGTCTTTGCTAAGTATTTGAAATTAAGTCGTTTACTGTGTTTTCAGATTCCAACACGAACAAATTCTCCAAAACATTGCGCAAATAGCTTTGTCTCAATTTACCTAACCGACGTTTTCCTGATCCGAACGCCGACAATCAATAACCAAAAGCAAATCCCGATTTCCCCAACGGCCGACGGCAGGCTCACGAATCCCGCGAATCCCGATTCCGAATAACCTGGAATCGCCGTTCTTCCTATGAAATTTATCAAGTAACCCGCGCATCCAAGCATCAGGAAAACCCCTAAAAACTTCGGCAAGAATCCTGATTTGAAAATCAAATGACCGAACGGAAACAGCCACAATCCCCAAAACACCGAGACAGCCATGATGCCGTGATCGTATTTGTCGAGATGAAACATGAGCTGGTTCTGAAGTTCGACATTCGTAAATGTTTTCAGGTAAGGCTCATGGCTGACGAGCGAAAGGACCGTAAAGCTATTTTGCAGGTTCGCAAATGAAATCGGTACACTGACAATGGCTAAAATCGCCATGAGTTTCGCTTCCGATTCGTTTACCGATCTCAGCAATTTGTAAAGTGAAAGCGCCAAAAAAATAAAAGCGACGTAACAGATCACGCTACTCAGTATCCCGAATCGATAAAGCGATTGGTTTTGTTGCATATTGTGAAATGTCGCCGACACGTCGTTCCAATCTATGAGTTGGCCGGGAACATAAAGTAAACTGAACATGCCTGAGAGCACGACGACCAAATAAATTAATCCTGAAATTCGTGCTGTTTTTTTCGTTGGTTCCATTATATTTTTTTTGCGATAGCAGGCGCTATTTTAGTTGGCCGTAAAACGAACAGCGCGCGTTTTTGTTACAACGTTTTCGAAAGTCGGAACCGCCTAAAATTCAAGTACTCGGAAAATCGCCCAATGTTTTCACTAAAATCCGAAATCTGCATCTGGATTCTTAAAATTTTGTTATTTTTGCACCCGATAAAAAAGTATAAACATCAAGAATTTATGAAAGAATTTATAATTTATGTGCCAATTGCAATGGCTTTGCTCGGATTGCTTTTCATGGCTTCAAAAAGAGCCTGGGTATTGAAACAAGACGCCGGCGACGGTAAAATGAAGGAGATTTCAGATTACATCTATGAAGGCGCACTCGCTTTCCTGAAAGCCGAATATCGCCTGTTGGCATTTTTCGTAGTCGGAGCGAGCATCGCACTTGCCGCAATTTCTTTCATCGTGCCTACGACACATATATTGATCGTGGTCGCTTTTATTTTCGGAGCTATTTTCTCGGCATTGGCTGGAAACATGGGAATGAAAATCGCAACTAAAACAAACGTCAGGACAACTCAGGCGGCCCGCACGAGCCTTCCGCAGGCATTGAAAGTTTCTTTTGGCGGCGGAACCGTAATGGGATTGGGCGTCGCAGGTCTTGCCGTACTTGGTTTGACGGCGTTCTTCATCTTCTTTTTCCACTTCTTCATGGATGGAGTTTGGGAATCCAAAGTAATCGACGGTGTTACGAGAACGCCATCTGAATTGATGACGATCGTTCTTGAAACACTTGCCGGATTCTCGCTTGGGGCCGAATCTATCGCATTGTTCGCACGTGTCGGAGGCGGAATCTACACGAAAGCTGCCGATGTCGGAGCTGACCTTGTAGGTAAAGTCGAAGCCGGAATTCCTGAAGACGATCCGCGTAACCCCGCTACGATCGCCGATAACGTAGGTGATAACGTGGGTGACGTTGCCGGAATGGGCGCCGATTTGTTCGGTTCTTACGTGGCTACCGTTTTGGCCGCAATGGTTTTGGGTAACTACGTGATCAAAGATATGGGCGGGAAATTAGCAGACGGTTTCGGTGGAATCGGTCCGATCTTGTTGCCGATGACAATCGCCGGTTTCGGGATCCTTTTCTCTATAATCGGAACGATGTTGGTAAAAATCAAAGACAATAATGCAAAAGAAAAAGAAGTGCAAGGCGCTTTGAACGTCGGGAACTGGGTTTCCATCGTCTTGACCGCGATCTCTTGTTTCTTCCTTGTACAATATATGTTGCCTGAAACGATGAAAATGAATTTCTTCGGCGAAGGTTTGCAGGACATTTCATCGATGCGCGTATTTTATGCGACGCTTGTCGGCCTTTTCGTAGGCGGAGCGATCTCATCGGTAACCGAATATTACACAGGTTTGGGTACGAAGCCGGTTTTGGCGATCGTGCAAAAATCTTCGACCGGAGCAGGAACGAACGTGATCGCCGGTTTGGCGACAGGTATGATTTCTACATTCCCGACGGTATTGCTTTTCGCAGCCGCAATCTGGGGATCGTACGCCTTGGCTGGTTTCTACGGAGTAGCGCTTGCGGCCTCGGCTATGATGGCGACAACGGCCATGCAATTGGCTATCGATGCTTTCGGACCGATCTCAGACAACGCCGGCGGAATCGCCGAAATGAGCGAATTGCCAAAAGAAGTGCGTACGCGTACCGATATTTTGGATTCGGTCGGTAATACGACAGCGGCTACAGGAAAAGGATTTGCGATCGCTTCGGCGGCGTTGACGTCTTTGGCCTTGTTCGCGGCTTACGTAACGTTTACCGACATCAATGGTATCAACATTTTCAAGGCTCCGGTTTTGGCGATGTTATTCGTTGGAGGAATGGTTCCGGTAGTATTCTCGGCGTTGGCGATGAATTCGGTAGGAAAAGCCGCAATGGACATGGTGTACGAAGTGCGTCGCCAGTTCAAGGAAATCCCTGGAATCATGGAAGGAACGGGAAAACCGGAATACGGAAAATGTGTCGAGATTTCGACGAAGGCCGCCTTGCGCGAAATGATGTTGCCGGGCGTTCTCACAATCGGTTTCCCAATCGCGATCGTATTGTTGGGTAAATTGGTGTACTCCGACAACAACCAGCTTATCGCCGAAATGCTCGGTGGTTACATGGCGGGAGTTACCGTTTCAGGCGTGCTTTGGGCGGTGTTCCAGAACAACGCGGGCGGTGCTTGGGATAACGCGAAGAAATCGTTCGAAGCCGGCGTAATGATCAACGGCGAAATGACGTTCAAAGGTTCAGACGCGCACAAGGCAGCCGTTACCGGAGATACTGTTGGAGATCCTTTCAAAGATACGTCAGGACCTTCAATGAACATTTTGATCAAACTTACTTGTCTTGTCGGGCTTGTAATCGCTCCGATCTTGGGCGGACACAGTGTTTCAGAAACTGTCGTCGAAGCCAAGGCGATAGAAGTCGTCAATACCGTTTCAACGAGCAAGGAAGTTACGATCGAAAAAACCGAGGCGGTCGATGGTACGGTTACGGCCGTAGTGAAAACAAGCAACATTTCAGGTGACAATACGCCTGAAACGTCTGAAATAACATTCAAAGGGACCGAAGCCGAAGTTCAGGCAAAACTCGATTCCATTAGGAAATAATAGATTTAATTCAAAAAAAGGCGTCCAAAAGGGCGCCTTTTTTATTTAACACAGATGAATTAGCATATTCGTGTTCAAATCTTTACATTTGGGTTAAATTAACTCTATCAACTTCAACACATGAAAAAAACTTTATTCTTCCTGTTGTTTTCGTTCTGCGCGACCTCTCTCTCGGCGCAAACCGAAAGAGCTTGGACCGCAGTCTCGGGGAAGAATGTGAAAACGGCTAAAAACGTTGCCCGACTCTCATTCCCCAAAGATTATCAACTATTCGAGCTTAACGATCAAACGCTTCGTCAGGCTTTACAAAATGCGCCCCAACGCGATTTTACCAAGAAAAATCAAGGCGTCGTAATTGCGATTCCGAACACCGACGGGCAAATCGAACACTTCAAAATGGTCGAGGCTTCCAACTTCGAACCGGATTTGCAGGCTCAGTTTCCTGACATCCGCGCTTATGTGGGTAAAGGTGTCGAAGATCCTTCGGCTACTTTGCGTATGAGCGTGGACCCGCGCGGCGTAAGCACTATGGTGTTGCGCGTGGGGAAACCAAATGAATTCATGGAACGCTATTCGGAAGACGGCAAAATCTACGCGGTCTTCAATTCATCGCGTGACAAATCAAGCATGCCTTTTACGTGTTACACTGAAGATGTCGCAATCGCAAACAGTCTTCGTCAAAGCGCCGAGGCACAATCGCCCGCATCAAGCGCCGACGTCTTGCTCACATTCCGTCTTGCAATGTCTTGTAACGGAGAATATACCGTTTACCACGGCGGAACCGTGCCATTGGCTCTTGCGGCGATCAACGCTTCGATCACTCGCGTAAACTCGGTATTCGAGAACGATTTGTCGATCCACTTGAGCATCATAGCAGGAACAACTGCGGTAATTTATACGAATGCCACAACAGACCCGTACACGACTATGGCTAACTGGAATAACCAGTTGCAGACTACTTTGACGGCGAATATCGGTGAGGCCAACTACGACGTCGGTCACATGTTCGGCGCTTCAGGTGGCGGCGGTAACGCAGGTTGTATCGGTTGCGTTTGTAACACTGGAAAAGGCAGAGGTATCACTTCTCCTGCCGATGGAATTCCTGAAGGCGACAATTTCGATATCGATTATGTCGCCCACGAACTTGGTCACCAATTCGGAGGAAACCACACATTTTCAAACAATGTCGAAGGTACAGGCGTAAACGTTGAGCCGGGTTCAGGTTCTACGATCATGGGTTACGCGGGTATTACAGCCCAGGATTTGCAGCCGCATTCTGATGATTACTTCGTCTATGCAAGCATCAAGCAGATCCAAGACAACATGGCGACCAAAACATGTCCGGTAAGTACTCCGGTAAATGGTGTTCCACCTGTCGTAAGCGCTGGTCTTGACTACACGATTCCAAAGAGCACAGCATTTATCCTAACGGGTACGGCAACTGACGCCGATGGAAGTGTCCTCAATTACTGTTGGGAACAAAACGACACGGCAACGTCCCAAACCGGAGCCAACAGTGTGGCGTCGCCTACAAAGACTGGCGGTCCGAACTGGAGATCGTTCAACCCGGTAGCGACTCCTGTCCGTTATATGCCGATGCTTTCAACGGTTTTGGCGAATTCATTGGTTACGACCTTGAACGGTTTTCCTCAGGAAGCCGCAAGTTCAGTGGCTCGTACGTTGAATTTCGTGCTTACGGCCCGTGATGCGCCATTTGGGGTTGCCCACACACAATCAGATAATATGATCGTGACAGTTAATGCGACTGCAGGACCATTCTTGGTGACATCTCCGAACACGGCGGTTTCTTACGCAGCCGGAACCAACCAAACGGTTACCTGGGACGTTGCGGGAACTACCGGAAATGGTGTAAACACTGCGTTTGTCGATATCTTCCTTTCAACGAATGGTGGAACTTCTTTCCCTGTAATGTTGGCTAGCCAGGTTCCGAACGACGGTTCTGAAGTCATTACGATTCCGAATACTCCTGGAACTACAAACCGTTTGATGATCAAAGGATACAACAACATTTTCTACGATCTTTCCAATACGAACTTTACGATTACGGCTCCGGCTGCGACATTTTCGGTTGCATTCTCAGGAGTTGCGGGCGACCAGAATAAAACAGCTTGTTCTGGCGTAGACGTTTCGTACACGATTCCTTATACTGCTTTAGGCGGATTCACGGGAACGACAACTTTCTCAGCTTCAGGGCAACCGGCAGGATCTACCGTGACATTCTCTCCGGCGTCGGTGACGGCCAGTGGAAACGTTACGATGACAATCAGCAACACGGCTGGATTGACAGGAGGATTTTTCCCTATTACGGTAACTGCAAGTTCAGGTGCCACGGTTAAAACAGTCCCTTTGTACTTCCAAATGTTCTCTACGGTTTTCCCGGCCATCACGCCATCGTCTCCGGCCAACATGGCAACAGGACAAAACACGACATTGAACCTTACATGGTCAGCCCTTGACAATGCGGCGACCTATGACGTCCAAGTGGCAACCGATGCGGCCTTCACGAACATCATCAGCACTGGAAACGTGCCGGTGAACAGCTACACGGTTTCAGGTTTGACACAAGGCACGAACTATTATTGGAGAGTCAAGCCGAACAACACTTGCGCGGCGGGAACTTACGGTACCGCATTCGCATTCCAGACAGGCGTACAATCTTGTACTACATATACGGCTACGAACGTGCCTTTGGCAATTTCAGCCACTGGAACTCCAACAGTAAACTCTACATTCTTGTTGACCAACAACGTTAGCATTTCCGATTTGAACCTTACGGTAAACGTAACGCACACTTGGGTTAATGACCTTACGATCAAATTGATCAGTCCTGCTGGAACTGAGGTAAACATGGTTGCCGGACCTTGCACAAGTGCGGCTTTGAACAACATCGTTGCCACGTTCGACGACAGCGGCAGTGCGATCGTTTGCGGAAACAACCCGGCTATCGGCGGAACTGTTGCTCCGGTTCAACCACTATCGGCATTCAATGGACAAAATTCTGCGGGTACTTGGACATTGCGTATCATCGACGGATTCAACCAAGATGGAGGAACGCTTAACAGCTGGAGCATGAACATCTGTAGCATGGCGCCGCTTGCCGTTGAAGACAACCACTTGCAGGACTTCGCGATCTATCCGAACCCGAACAACGGTAACTTCAACATCCAGTTCACGCCATCGTCGACTCAGGATATCAAAGTGAATGTTCACGATATCCGCGGACGCCAAATCTTTAGCAGAACATACCAAAACAACGGGCTTTTCAACCAAAACCTGCAAATGGAAGGAACTGCTTCAGGGATTTACGTTGTGACTGTCGAGAACGGAAGCGCCAAAGAAGTGAAGAAAATCGTTATCAGATAAGCGATTTCAAAATAGTAAGAAAGCCCTGCAGATCGCGGGGCTTTTTTTATGCCCGAAATCGCGGACGTTGTTTAAATTTGTAGAAATACCTGATCATGACCAAAAGATTCTTATTGCTGTTGTTCGTTTGCCAAATCGCGATCGCTCAGGACTTTCAATTGATTCCGATGCCTGTCAAATTCGAATATTCAGCCGGAGAAGTAACGCTTGGTTCAAAATCGATGATCGAATACGTCGATGCTTTCGCCACCGATGAAGGCGATTTTTTCATCGAATACGTCCAAAAAAACTACGACGCCAACGAGCTGCAGAATCCAAGGTATATTCGCGTCGAACAAGATTTCAAAAATAAGGAACCCGGCAGTTATTCCATTTTGGTAAAACCCGAACAGGATATCTATATCGCGGCAGCCGATGCTGAAGGTGTTTTCCACGCGTTCCAAACCTTGCTTCAATTATTGCCGACCGATTCGAAAACGCCGTCGATTCCCGCAGTTTCGATCTACGACGAACCAAAATTCAAATGGCGCGGCATGCATCTCGATTGCGCGCGTCACTTTTGGTCGGTCGATTTCGTCAAGAAATATATCGATCATCTCGCGATGTACAAAATGAACACGTTCCATTGGCATCTCACCGACGACCAGGGCTGGCGCATCGAAATCAAGAGATACCCGAAGCTCACTGAGGTCGGTTCAAAACGCAGCGGCACGATGGCCGGGCATTACAACGAACAGCGTTGGGACAACATTCCATACGGCGGTTTTTATACGCAGGAACAAATCAAGGAAGTCGTCGCTTACGCCAAGAAACGGCACATTACGATCGTTCCTGAAATCGAGATGCCCGGACACGCGGTCGCGGCGTTGGCTGCTTATCCCGAACTCGCGTGCACGCCCGGACCGTTCGAAGTCGAGAAAACCTGGGGCGTTTTCGACGATGTTTTTTGTCCGAAGGAGAATACGTTCAAATTTTTCGAAGGTGTTTTGACCGAAGTAATAGCGCTTTTTCCGTCCGAGTACATTCACATCGGCGGAGACGAATGTCCCAAAACCCGATGGAAAACCTGCGAACATTGCCAGAAACTGATCCGCGATAAAAATCTAAAAGACGAACACGGCCTGCAAAGTTATTTCATCCAACGCGTCGAAAAATTTGTGAATTCGAAAGGACGAAAAATCATCGGTTGGGATGAAATCCTCGAAGGCGGTCTGGCTCCGAACGCGGCCGTTATGAGCTGGAGAGGAATCGATGGCGGCATCGCGGCGGCCAGGCAAAAACACAACGTCGTGATGACGCCCGAGGGTTATCTGTATTTCGACCGCTACCAAGGCGATCCCAAAAACGAGCCGTTGGGATTCGGAGGTTACGTGCCGATCGAAAAAGTGTACGGTTTCAATCCCATTCCAGATGCGTTGTCAGCCGACGAAGCGAAATACATAATCGGTGTCCAAGCCAATCTCTGGACCGAATACATCGCGACTGAAGAACACGCCGAATACATGATTTTCCCGCGGATTGCAGCGCTCAGCGAAGTCGCATGGGGAACGTCGGATCCCGATAATTTCAAACAATTTCAGAAACGGTTGTTCCGACATCTTTCGCTGCTCGACAAACTCGGAGTGAATTACGCCAAATCGATGTTCCAGGTTGCGACGCGCACCTTTCCGTTCGGGAAACGAAGCGTCGCACTCGAATTGTCGTCGGCGGGAAACAATCCTGAGATCCGATACACGAACGACGGCAGCGAACCGACCGTAAATTCTCAATATTTTCCCGGAAAAATAATAGTGCCCGCGTCGCAAACCGTAAAGGCCGCACGATTCGAAAACGGGAAACGCATCAGCGCGATTACCCAACAACAATTCACGTTCAGCAAAGCGACGGGACGACAAATCACACTTGAAAACCAACCAAGCGACAAGTACAAAGGCGACGGAAGTTTCACGCTCGTCAACGGAATTCTCGGCGATAAACAACGAACCGGCCGCGATTGGATTGCGTTTGCAGGCACCGATCTCGAAGCCGTAATCGATTTGTCCGACAGGGAAAAAATAAGTTCCGTGACCGCGAGTTTCATGCAGAGCCAAGGCAGTTGGATTTATTATCCGGTTGAAGTCGAGGTTCTCGTGTCGAAAGATAATCGTAACTTTAAGTCGGTCGCGAGAGTTACCGCAGCTGAGATTGCGAAATCGGGCGGAACGATCAAAATGAAATTCAAGAACCAGAAAGCGCAGTTCGTGAAAATTATCGCTAAAAATACCAAAACAATAGCCGACGGAAATCCCGGAGCCGGAAATCCAGCTTGGCTTTTCACCGACGAAATACTCATAGACTAATGTCAGGAAGAAGGAATTTTTTGAAGAATACGGCGTTGGCGTCGGCGGCGATCGCAGTGACACCGATTCTCGAAACCGATTTTTCATTCGCCCAAAAAGCGAATAAACCGATCGTGCTCTCCACTTGGGATTTCGGATTGAAAGCCAACGAAGCCGCTTGGAAGATCCTGAAATCGGGCGGACGCGCGCTCGATGCGGTCGAAACCGGAGTTAAAATCACCGAGGCCGATCCCGAGGAACGCAGCGTCGGTTACGGCGGACGACCCGATCGCGATGGGCGCGTGACGTTGGACGCGTGCATCATGGACGAATTGTCGAACATCGGTTCGGTCGCGTGTCTCGAACACATCAAACATCCGATCTCGGTCGCGAGAGCCGTGATGGAAAAAACGCCTCACGTGATGCTTTCGGGCGATGGTGCCTTGCAGTTCGCGCTTTCTCAGGGTTTTAAAAAAGAAAATCTGCTCACGGAAATCTCCGGGAAAGAATGGAAAGAATGGCTCAAAACGAGCAACTACAAACCGATCGTTAACATCGAAAACCACGACACCATCGGAATGATCGCGCTCGATTCATCGGGAAATCTATCGGGCGCCTGCACCACGAGCGGCATGGCGTACAAAATGCACGGCCGCATAGGCGATTCCCCGATCATCGGCGCCGGGTTGTATGTCGACAACGAAATCGGAGCCGCGACCGCGACCGGCCATGGCGAAGAAGTCATCAGGATTGCGGGTTGCCATCTTGTAGTCGAACTCATGCGGCAGGGAAAATCGCCTCAAAAAGCGTGTAAGGAAGCGGCGATGCGCATAGTCAACATCACGAAAAATCGCGGAAAGAATCTCAAGGACATCCAAGTCGGGTTCATCGCGCTCAACAAGAAAGGCGAACACGGATCGTTCTGCATCCAAAGCGGATTCAGCTACGCGATGCACGACGAAACCGGAAACCGGATGGTAACGCCTGATTTTTACCTCAAATAATGGCGCATCTCGAAATCGCTTGCTTCAACGTCGAATCGATGTTGATCGCGCAGGAATCGGGAGCCGACCGCATTGAATTTTGCGCCGATTATGAATCGGGTGGAATAACGCCGGATTTTGAAAGTTTATCCGAGATCAAACCGCAAATTTCAATTCCAATTTTCGTGATGATCCGTTCGAGAGCCGGAGATTTCAACTATTCGGACAAGGAATTCGAAACGATGAAGTCAGACATCAAAAGGTTCAAGGAAATTGCCGACGGTTTCGTGTTCGGAATACTAACTTCCGATGGAAAAATTGATGTCGAACGAAATTCAGAGCTCGTAAAATCGACGACGCTTCCGTGTACGTTTCATCGCGCGTTCGACGGAATTTTAGATTCGGAATTGGCGCTTGAAGACGCAATCCACTGCGGTTTCCAAAATATCTTGACGTCGGGCGGAATAGGGAATGCGATCGATAACATAAAAAATCTCACCGAACTCGTGCGCGAAGCCAGCGGCCGAATCACGATCATGCCCGGAGGCGGCGTGCGTTCGTCGAACATTGAAACGTTGTTGCATACGACGGCGACTTGGTTCCATTCGGCAGCGATTACCGGAAACAGCGAAACAGCTGACGCATCGGAAATCCAAAAAATGAAAAGTGAATTCTAAGCGGAAATTAATGTTCCGAACTCTCTTTAAATCTTAAATCTTAAATCAAAAATCTGAAATCTAAAAAAGTCCGTTGAGTTCCGCATCAATCCGATTGTAAACCTGTCCCAAATGCTCCGGATTATTCACGAAATCAATATTATCAACATCGATGATCAACAATTTTCCGCGATCGTATGTCGTGATCCACGCCTCGTAACGCTCGTTGAGTCGGCTTAGGTAATCGATGGAAATGGAGTTTTCGTAATCGCGTCCACGTTTGTGGATCTGGTTGACCAGATTCGGGATCGAACTGCGCAGGTAAATCAACATATCAGGCGGCTCGACAAGCGATTCCATTAGTTCGAACAAAGACGAATAATTGTTGAAATCGCGGTTGGTCATCAAACCCATAGCGTGCAAATTGGGTGCGAAGATGTGCGCGTCCTCGTAAATCGTACGGTCCTGAATGATTTTTTTGCCGCTTTCACGGATTTGCAAGATTTGGCGGAATCGGCTGTTCAAAAAGTAGATCTGCAGGTTGAACGACCAGCGCTCCATCTGATGGTAAAAATCGTCGAGATACGGATTGTCGACGACGTCCTCAAAATGCGGTTCCCATTTGAAATGTTTTGCCAGTAAACGTGTTAGCGTAGTTTTTCCCGCGCCGATATTGCCTGCAATCGCTATATGCATTTAAGGTAATTTAAGATTATAGATGCTGATTCCGTCGGGTGTAAAAATAGCTAAATTTTGGCCGCCATACCAGAAACCCGAGGGCGATTTTTTGCCCAAATCGATGACTTGCTGCGTATTTCCGTCGAACGTTACATAATGCAGATTTCCTTGCGACAGGTAAAGTCCGCTCGTGTCCGAAACGAACCGGAAGCCTTCGACGGCGGGCACGCGGCCCAATGTCGCAATCTTGCCGAACAGGTCGCAACGGAACGCGTCTCCGTTTTCATCGACCCATCTGAAATGGTTGAAATCGGTTTCATAACACACGACATTTCCGCGCAACGGTTGGGTCAGCGAGACAAAAGTGTTTTTGAGATAATCGTACAACCCGATCTGCATCGTCGCAGTGTTGAATATCCAAAGTCGGTTTTGTGCCGCGTTTCCAATGGCGTGGGCGACAATCGGTTCGGGCAAATAGTCGGAAAAATTCACCTTGCGGATTTCATTGAGCTGATTGTCGAGGAAAACGGCCGTGTTGAAATCCTCGTAGAACAGCACAAGGTTCATCGGGTTCAAGATATCGGCTCGCTTAATTTTTCCGAGTCCGATGTTTTGGTATTGCAGTTTTCGTCCGTCTTTTTCCTTGAAAAAAGTGTTGTCTTTGACGTAATAACGCCATCCGAAATTGTCGAAGCCGGCGAAGTAGTCGATTGATAATTTTTCCTCGGACGAAACCGTCGGCGTCAATTGCGCATAAAGCGTTGACAGCGAAAATGAAAGGAGAAGCAGCAGGATTTTTTTCATCGGAAAACGAAGATACGATTAAACTTTTTGACGCCGCACGATTCGATGGCGAAACGTTTTGGTCGACCCTTTTGGGCGATTCACCTCAATTAACTGGAAACGCGCCGCGAAGCGAATACCTTTGTAGGAACATTTAACGAATCGTTGGTAACAAAACGTGGGCGAATCCGTCATATTTGCCGTGTCGAAACTACGGTTGGAACTTTTTCAGTCGTCGCGTGTTTTTCCTACGAAAAGCATCCGACGTTTGGTTGAGCAAAACATATATATAATGTTAAGAAGAAAACTTAAGAATATGAGAAAAATAATTATTGGAGTAATCCTCGCTATGTCGGGATTTATCACGCAAGCCCAGGAATTCCAAGGGATGGCGGTTTACGAATCGAAAACGAGTACGGCCGACTTCAAGGCCCAGATGAGCGGCAACCGCGACATCACGCCCGAAATGCAAAAAATGTTCGAGGAACGCATGAAAGCCGCGTTTGAAAAAACCTTCATCCTCAACTTCGACAAATCGGCGTCGATCTACAAGGAAGAGGAAAAACTGGAAGCCCCGGGCGGACAGGGCGGCGGTTTCAGAATGATGACCTCGATGATGGGCGGCGGCGGAACCTACTATAAAGACGTCAAAACCAAAACATACACGGTCGACAAAGAATTCATGGGCAAGGAATTTCTGGTCAAGGATTCGCTCCCGAAACTCAACTGGAAAATGGAAAGCGAAACCAAGCAAATCGGAAACTATACCTGTTACAAAGCCACCGCGATCATTCCCGTCAGTAAATCCGACTTCAGGAATTTCAGGCCGAAACGTCGCGACGAACAAAAGAAAGAAGACGAGGCCAAAGCCAAAGCCGAGTCCGAGAAAAAAACCAATTTGATGGATCAGGTCGAAATGCCAAAAGAAGTCACGATCACCGCTTGGTACGCACCCGAAATCCCAGTGAATCAAGGGCCCGAAAGTTATTGGGGATTACCCGGATTGATTCTCGAGATCAACGACGGGAAGACAATCGTGCTGTGTTCGAAGATCGTCCTGAATCCAAAAGACAAGGTATCCATCAAAGCGCCGACCGCAGGTAAAGTCGTTTCACAGAAAGAATACGACGAAATCGTGGTCAAGAAAATGGAGGAACTGCGCGAAATGAACGGCGGAAACGGGCCCGGACAAGGTCGTCCGTCGATGAGAATGAATTAATCTTTTTAGCCGCGAATTCGCGAATGTGAGGTTTTATCGCATTCTCGAATTCGCGGCTGACTTTTTACCAAACACACAAACATGAAGAATTTTACCATTCTTTTCTTTCTTATTTTTTCATCTGTGGCAATTTCACAGAACATCCGACTCGATGGCGTAATCGTCGACAACGACGGAAAGCCGCTCGAAATGGCGAACGTCATGGCGGTCAACGTCGCGACGAAAGGCATGGATTCGTACGCGATCACGAACGACAAAGGGAAATTCTATCTCAACCTCAAAGCCAATGCGACGTACACGGTCAAAGTGAGTTATCTGGGCATGGCGAACAAGGAAGTTTCGGTGACGACGACGGGCGAAAACATGACGCAGACCATCAAAATGGAAGCGGGCGGAATCCAATTGAACGACGTCGAGATCGTGCGCGAAATGCCGGTTTCGATCAAAGGCGACACGATCGTGTACAATGCCGACTCGTTCAAAACCGGAACCGAGCGCAAACTCGAAGATGTGCTCAAGAAACTTCCCGGAGTCGAAGTAAATGCCGACGGTGAAGTCGAGGTCGAGGGCAAAAAAGTCCAAAAACTAATGGTCGAAGGCAAGGATTTCTTTGACGGAGATACAAAACTCGGCGTCAAGAATATTCCTGCCGACGCGATCGACAAAATTCAGGTGTTGCGCAATTACAACGAAATCGGACAATTGAAAGGACTCGAAAACAACGAGGAAAGCGTCGCGATGAACATCAAGCTCAAAGAAGGCAAGAAGAACTTCTGGTTCGGCGATGTCACGGCTGGAATCGGCGTCGGACATGAGGAATCGCGTTATGTCGTGAATCCGAAACTGTTCTACTACAACCCGAAATTCAGCATCAACCTGATCACGAATTTCAACAACATAGGCGAACTGCCGCTCACGATCCAGGATTACTTTAAAATGACGGGCGGATTCCGTTCGATGATGCGCAAAGGCGGCACGAACTTCAACGTTTCGTCGAACGACTTGGGAATTTCGTTGCTCAGGAACAATCGCGCCAAGGAAATCGAAACCGACTTCGGGGCGGCAAACTTCTCGTACAGTCCCGCGAAAAGCTGGACGATCAGCGGATTCGCGATTCTTTCGTCGTCCAAAACCGATCTCGAAACCACGTCCCAAACCGATTACCTCGAAGAAGATACGCAGGAAAACCGAGAGGAAACCGCGCACCAAAAAAGCAATTTCGGATTGTTCAAATTGAGTTCGAGCTACAAACCGAGCACGACGTTCCAGTTCGATTACGACGTGATGCTCAAAACATCGAAACAGGATGAGGACAACGATCTGCTGCGCGAATCCATCGAAAACGGCGTTTCCACGACCGAAAGCATTTTCACGAAGAAGAAACAAAACCCAATCACGCTTAACCAAAACCTGAGTCTGTATTACACCAAGAACGAAAAGAACGTCTTCGCCGTCGAAATGCAGCATCTGTATCAGGACGAAGACCCGTTCTACAATGCGAATCTGGCGACGCAGCCGTTCGATTTGTCGGGCTACATCGCTGGCCAGAACCGAAACGACATCAACCAGAAACGATTCGTCAAGACCAATAAACTCGACGCGAAAGTCGATTATTATTACATGGTCACGCCTAAAAGCAACATAAACGTGACCGTCGGCGACACGTATTCGCACCAGAATTTCGACTCGAGCATTTTCCAGATTCTCGACAACGGAACACGCAACGACCTCGAAGCGCCCGAGAACAACAACGACGTGAATTACACGTTCAACGACGCTTTCGTCGGGCTGCATTACAAGATCATGACGGGGAAACTCACGTTCAATCCGGGCTTCAGCGTGCATACGTATTCGATGAACAACGATCAATTGGGCAGCGAATTCAAGCGCGATTTCTTTCGATTTTTGCCCGACATGTACGCGCTTTGGCAGATCAAGAAATCGGAAACGCTCACGTACAATTTCTCGATGACGAACGATTTTACCGACATCAACCAACTGGCTGAAGGATACGTGTTTTCGAATTACAACAGTTTGTTCAGCGGCACGCGCACGCTTGAGAACGCGACGTCGCAAGTGCATTCCCTGCGTTATTTCCGATACAACATGTTCAATTTCGAGAACGTTTTCGGCAACATAACCTATACGCGACGCATGGATGCCGTGAAGAACCGCGCGTTTTTCGATGGCGTGAACCAGACATCGGAGCCGTTCAATTCGAGGTTTGCCGACGAGACCGTTTCGGCCGCCGGAAACTACGGGCGTTCGTTCCTGAAATACTACAAGGCGTCGATCGGAGCGACTGTCAATTATTCCAAATTCAACAACATCGTGATCGTGCCCGACATTCCAAACGGAACGCTCAGCGAAGACCGCCGCGTCACCGAAAGTTTTACGCAGAATTACCGCGTTAGCGCTTCGACGAATTTCAAGAAAATGCCCAACCTCGAGATCGGTTACAACTTCACCGTAAACGACTACAACGACCAGACATTCTATACCGATCGGCCGTTCGCGAAGCTCGACTACTATTTCTTAGATGCGTTTTCGTTCGTGACCGAGTACGAATTTTATCACTATTACAACAAAGGCGATGCGTCCAACAGCGTCGACAACGAATACGATTTCCTGACCGCAAGCCTGATCTACCAAAAGAAAGGCAGCAAATGGGAATACAAACTGGCCGCGACGAATCTGCTCAACACGACCTCGCTCAACGACAACAGTTTCGACCAGTTCCGCGTGACGAACTCTCAGTATTTTGTGCAGCCGCGGTATGTGATTTTTAGTTTGAAGTATAATTTGTAAGAGATAATAGATGATAGACGGATAGATGATAGACGGTCGAAGTCAGAATCGTCTATCATCTTTTCATCTGTTATCTTACGTCTTTTCGAAGCAATTTCCCGCTGTCCGCTATTAGCTTTCTCAAAAACGCCGGTTTTGTAGCGCGCGCCAAGAGCTTCCGTCGGTCGCTTCGGCGCGCACACAAAACGTCGGCGTTCTTCTCGAAAGGCTAACCGCTTCCATCGGGGCTAGCGGAAATGCTTCAATTCACGATTGTATCGCGACCACGTTTTGCAGCAGCTCTTTCCAGAAATCCGTTTGCGGAACGATGATAAACAGCGCCAACTCACACGTCCAGAATAATGCGAATAGCAAGTACGGGTTTTTGAGCATCGGGCGTTTAAGTTTTACTTTCTCATAGATTACGATCGACAATGACACGAGATACGGTGTCACGACCATCGCCAAGATTCCGAATTCTCCAGCATAATAACCGATCAGTCGGCCCAAACCCGGATTGAGCACGACCAAAGTCGCCCCGATTATGAATGCGACATGCCAGCGCAGGTTTTTCTTTTTTACCATCGCGATGACATAGCAAACGCTAAAGAGAATCGCGTCGAGTACGCCACCGATTGCGATGATTCCGGCTTGTTCGGGCGATAAGGCGTAATTTTTCGGGACGGAATTCCAAACCAGCACAAAGATCGAGATCACGAGCAAAGGCGCAAGAAAATACGAGATTCGTCCTAACCTCCGATGCAAAACCATTTTGCGCTTCCTGATGAGAATGGGCTGCGCGATCACCAACGCGAACCAACATACGAACAAAAACAAATGTATATGCGTCACGAAATAGAACCGCCCGAGATTCGGGAACAAAGCAAAATAAGAATGATAAAACCCGGAGAAGCTGATTGCTGCCACGGCGGCGAACAAGATGGCGAGAAGTCTGTTTTTGTTTTCCATAAGCTGAATTGGCGTGCGCCAAATATAGTGGAATATGGAAGCGGAGATTCCTGAAAATCAGTGAAAGGTTGTTTTGGGTAAATGAAACGCGGTACTTTTGTAAACCTCAAAGGTTTTTAACCCGAGGCAACGCCGAACTGTATGGAGGGCAGCGGAATAAAACCTTTGAGGTTTCCAAAAGATAAAGCCGACAGCTTGACCGCGCGGCAAAAGGCAATTTCAACTTTATGAACTTCCTGCCGCGCGGACGCGCCCAAATAAAAAAAGCCGCGATCAAAAATCACGGCTTCCTATACAGTGCAATCGACATTGTCAATTGTCAATTCTTCATTGTCAATTAAATCCCAAAGTCAGCCTTCACCTTATCGACGAAGTCCAATTTCTCCCAAGTAAACAACTCGACAGTCACGGTTTTTTCTTCTCCGTACGGATTTTTGAACGTCTTCGTTACCGTTTCAGGTTTGCGTCCCATGTGGCCGTAAGCCGCGGTTTCGCTATAGATCGGGTTTCTTAGTTTAAGGCGTTGTTCGATGAAGTACGGACGCATGTCGAATACGTTCTCGACTTTCTTCGCGATTTCCCCGTCAGACAAACCAATTTTTGAAGTTCCGTAAGTCTCTACGAAAATCCCCATCGGTTTTGCAACTCCGATCGCGTAGGAAACCTGAACAAGAATTTCATCGGCGACTCCGGCAGCGACAAGGTTTTTCGCGATATGACGCGTCGCGTAAGCCGCTGAACGGTCCACTTTTGATGGATCTTTTCCTGAGAAAGCTCCGCCTCCGTGAGCGCCTTTTCCACCGTATGTATCAACGATGATCTTACGTCCCGTCAAACCTGTATCTCCGTGAGGCCCGCCGATGACGAACTTTCCTGTCGGATTGATATGGTAATGGATCGCATCGTTGAACAAGTGTGCGTATTGCGGATATTTCGCGATGATGCGCGGAATCAAGATATCGATGATGTCTTTCTTGATTTTCGCAAGCATTGTTGGCTCTTCGTCGAAGTCATCGTGTTGCGTAGAAATTACGATCGCTTCGATGCGCGACGGTTTGTTGTTGTCGTCGTACTCGAGCGTAACCTGTGATTTCGCGTCGGGACGAAGGTATTTGATCTCGTTGTTCTCACGACGCAATTCGGCCAGTTCCTGAAGCAACTTGTGCGACAAGTCAAGCGCCAACGGCATGTAGTCCTGGGTTTCGTTCGTCGCATATCCGAACATCATTCCCTGGTCGCCCGCGCCTTGTTCTTCTTTGCTCGCACGATCGACACCTTGGTTGATGTCGCTCGATTGCTCGTGGATCGCTGAAAGGATGCCGCAAGAATTCGCTTCGAACATGTATTCGCTTTTCGTGTATCCGATTTTCTTGATCACGTCGCGAGCGATTTGCTGGACGTCGAGATATGTTTTTGATTTCACTTCGCCCGCCAAAACGACCTGACCTGTGGTTACAAGTGTTTCGCAAGCCACTTTCGACTCGGCGTCGAACGCTAGGAAGTTATCAATCAGTGCATCCGAAATTTGATCGGCAACTTTGTCTGGGTGTCCTTCGCTAACGGATTCCGACGTAAAGAAATAAGCCATAATACTTTAAATTTTTAAGTTTCGAGAGGAATGGCAACCAGATGGCTAAAGAAGAAATCTGCTTTAGCATTTTTTAACGAGGTTGCAATCAGTCAAATTTTTCCTCTTATTGACGGGTGCAAATATAGGAATTGCAGATTGAATACATAACCGAATCATTTTTTTTTATAAATGTCGGAGCAAGTTCGTATAAGAATGTTAATTCTTACTTTTTGCGATTGTGTTGTAGGAATTAACATATACTTTGATTAAATTGCTTCAAGTAAAACTAAATCGAAAAAATTATGAAAAAAATTCTACTTACTTTTTCTCTATTGGTTGCTGCCGTAACGGCCAACGCCCAGACGAATCTTCTGACAGAAAATTTTGATGCATTAGGCGATCCGGTAACGTTGCCCACAGGCTGGACGCAAACAAATCAAAGTGCTCCGACGGGAACGTTGGGTTGGTTCAGAGGCGGTGCCGGAACCACTTTTGCTGGCTACAACGGTGGACAAACAGGTTACGCGGGAGCGAACTTCAACAGCACGACCGGAACCGGTGTCATCAGCACTTGGCTCATGTCGCCCGTTTTGAACCTTATGAATGGCGACGTGATTTCATTCTATACGAGAACTGCCACGGGATCTATTTATGCCGACAACCTTGAACTTCGTGTCAGTACGAACGGAGCCGCTTCGGTAAACCCGGCTGGCCCGACAGGTCTCGGCGACTACACGACCTTGGGCGTCACCGTAAATACCGTTTTCCCGACGGCTTCCGGATATCCGCAGGTTTGGACACAGTATACGTATACGGTTGCGGGATTGTCTGCGCCGACTGATGCCCGTTTCGCGTTCCGCTATACAGTTCCGACAAGCGCCGGACCTAGCGGGAATAATTCGAACTTCATCGGTGTCGACGCAGTTTCTGTGGATCGCCCGACTGCCGGAGCTTCGGATTTCTTCAAAAGCAACATCAGTATGTATCCGAATCCCGCGCGTGAAATGCTCAACCTTTCGGTCACGAATGGCAGCGCAATCCAGAACGTACAGATTTCTGACTTGAACGGACGCATCGTGAAATCGGTCGACTTCGCAAGCATGAGCGACATCCAGTTGGTCACATCGGACCTTGCTGTGGGCGCTTACACGATCAGTGTGAAAACTGAAGACGGAAGCGGCGTTTCCAAATTTTTAAAACACTAATCCCACACGGATAAACTTCAAAAAGCCTCTCAATAAAACGAGGGGCTTTTTTATTCGATATATAGTTGCTGAAGAAACGATAACGATTTCTGTTAAATTTCAAAGTTTCGTTTGGATAATCAAAAAATAGTTAGGAAGTTTGTGATTCAAGAAAAGTAAAATGAAATTCATCATCTGTCAAATGTGTATCTGTCGTCCGGAATCATCCGCGGGATACGCCGTTGCCTAATCTTGAGTTTAAGATATAAGCAAGCCTCCCGAGAAATTGGGAGGCTTTTTGTTTTTAGTCAAAAATCAAAAATCAAAAGTCGTAAAGTCAAAAGGTCGAAAAGCAACGTCAACGGAAGGCAAGACTCAAATAAACGAATCAACAAATCAACACCCGAGGCGCAGCCGAACTGATGGAGCGCAGCGGAATAAATCAACAAATCCAAAAAATGAAAAATCAAAAAAATATCTGTTGTTGTATGCGACTCTTTCGCCCGGCTCGCCATGCCCGACATCGAACAACATAACAAGTTATAATTTGTGTATTTCGAAGCCCTTTTGGTAAGCCATCCAGAGGGGCTTTTTTTTTGGCCGAAAGACGAATGACGAAAGACGAATGACGAAAGACAAAAGACGAAAGACGAATGACAAACGACAACACCATCGGAAGGCAATGACTCAAATGAACAAATGAACAAATGAACAAAAAAACGCCCACGGAAGGCAACTGACGAACGACGAAAGACGAATGACAAACGAAAAACCATCGCTAGACAAATTTTAACTAAACGATTAAACAGTTCAACGATTAAACAAACGATTAAACAAATGAACAAAAAAACGCCCACGGAAGGCAACTGACGAACGACGAACGACGAATGACAAACGAAAAACCATCGCTAGACAAATTTCAACTAAACGATTAAACAGTTCAACGATTAAACAAACGATTAAACAATTGAGCAAAAAAAGCCCACGGAAGGCAACCGACGAATGACGAAAGACGAATAACAAACGACAACACCATCGGAAGGCAATGACTCAAATGAACAAATCAACAAATGAACAAATGAACAAATCAACAAAAACGCCTCAATTAAACGTTTCAACAATTAAACAACAAAAATCATGAGCACACAAAAATTCTCCACCAACGCCCTGCACGCAGGCCACGACGTAACCAAAAATGGAGGAACACGCGCGGTTCCGATCTACCAAACAACGTCGTACGTATTCAACAACGCCGATCACGCGGCCAACCTTTTCGCGCTTGCCGAACCCGGCTACATTTACACACGCCTCAACAACCCGACGAACGACGTGCTCGAACAACGGCTCGCCGCACTTGAAGGCGGAATCGGGGCGGTCGTCACGGCATCGGGAACGGCGGCGTTGACAACGGCTTTATTGGTCCTGTTGCGCGCCGGCGATCACATCGTCGCGTCGAACAGTTTGTACGGCGGAACGTACAATTTGTTATCGGTCACCTTGCCGCGTCTCGGCATCACGACAACCTTCGTCGATCCGTCCGATCCTGAAAATTTTTCAAAAGCCGCAAAAGAAAACACACGCGCCTTCTTCGCCGAATCACTCGGAAACCCGAAACTCGACGTACTTGATCTCGACGCGATTTCGGCCCAGGCCAAAGATTACAAAGTGCCGTTCATCGTCGACAATACAGTAGCTACGCCATATTTGTTAAATCCGATCGAACATGGCGCCGACATCGTCATCCACTCCTTGACCAAGTACATTTCCGGAAACGGAACGTCATTGGGAGGCGTGATCATCGACGCCGGAAAATTCGATTGGAGCAACGGGAAATTCCCTGAATTCACCGAGCCGTCCGCGGGTTATCACGGATTGGTCTATCACGAAGCGCTCGGCCCCGCGGCATTCATCGCGAAAGTCCGGATCGAAGGCTTGCGTGATTTCGGTGCCGCATTAAGTCCGTTCAACGCGTTCCAGACGATCCAGGGTTTGGAAACGCTTTCCATCCGAATCCAGAAACACAGCGACAACGCACTCAAACTGGCGCTTTGGCTCGAACAACAGGAAGACGTCGCGTGGGTGAATTATCCGGGACTGCCGTCGTCGAAATACAAGGATTTGGCGCGAAAATATCTGCCCGAAGGACAATCCGGAATCGTGACGTTCGGCCACAAAGGCGGTTTCGAAGCCGCGAAAAAAGTCGCCGACGCCACGAAATTGTTCTCGCTCCTGGCGAACATCGGAGACACGAAATCACTCATCATCCATCCTGCAAGCACGACGCACCAGCAACTCAGCGACGAGCAACAGGAAGCGACGGGCGTGACGAAAGACTTGATCCGACTGTCGGTCGGGCTTGAAGATATAGAGGATTTGAAGGCGGATTTGAAGGCGGTTTTCGCGTTGATCAGGGCGACGCAGAAGATTTGAGATTTTAGTCGAAAGTCAAAAGTCGAAAGTCGAAAGAAAAGTCGAAAGACAGACGATTTCGTTGCGGAAACGCTAAATGACCTTTATGGTTCAAAATCCGAGCCTGCTTTAAAATATTAAAATCTTGTTTTTTTTGGTTTGTGAAAGTCGCCTTGCCTCGGCGGGCGGCTTTACTTTTAAAAATCTATATGGAAAATCTTAAGAAAGTCACGTTCAGCCACGAACTCGAAAACGGGAAAATCCTCCAAAACCTAAACGTTTTCTATCAAACGTTCGGGCCTGAAATCGGTTCCGCGCCAATCGTTCTCGTCAATCACGCGCTCACGGGAAACTCGAACGTCTCGGGGAAAAACGGCTGGTGGCAGGAACTCATCGGCTACAACAAAACGATTGATCTAAACAATTTTACGGTTATCGCGATCAATATTCCGGGAAACGGTTTCGACCAGGATCCGGAAAACCTTATCGAAAACTACCGCGATTTCACGGCGAAAGACATCGCTTCCATTTTTTGGAAAACACTTGAAAACCTCAAGGTCGGGAAATTATTCGCCGTCATAGGAGGAAGCCTCGGCGGAGGAATCGCCTGGGAAATGTCGGCGCTCCGGCCAACTTCCATCCAAAACCTGATTCCCGTCGCGACCGATTGGAAAGCCACCGATTGGGTAATCGCGAACGTTTTGATCCAAGACAAAATCCTCAACAATTCCAACGATCCGATACCTGACGCTCGCCTCCACGCGATGCTTTTATATCGAACGCCGCAATCACTCGCGTTGCGCTTCAACCGCGAAACATCGGGAAAAGAATTCAAGATCGAGAACTGGCTCGTCAGCCACGGCGAGAAATTGCAGAATAGGTTTACGCTTTCGGCCTATAAACTCATGAATCATTTGCTCAAAACCATTGACATTTCAAGGAATCGCGGCAGTTTCATCGACATCGCATCGCACATTACGGCGAACATCCACATCGTTTCAGTCGACACCGATTATTTTTACGTCGCCCACGAAAACAAAGCGACAATCACCGAATTGCTTCCGTTCAAAACCAATGTTTTCCACCATGAAATCCAATCGATCCACGGCCACGACGCGTTCTTGATCGAATCCCAACAACTTTCTCAAATCCTTTCCCCGATTTTCTCCAACGTTTTGAGTTCTTAAGGTTCAAAATTTCATTCAAAATAACACTTGCACAGTAAACCAAAATCACGTTACTTTGCACTGTTCATTCACATAACGCCGTTATCACGAAAGGCCGAGGGATTAGACCCGCAGAAGCCTTAGCAACCCTTTGCCAAAAGAAGGTGCTACATTCTACCGACGAAATTCGGACAGATAACTAAAGGAATTTTCTCACTTTCCATAACGGTTTTAATTTTTAGGAGCACGACGCGTGAGTTCACGTTGCACGTTTTGTCCGGCTGTCCGCTATTATCTTTTTGGGCAAAACCTACAAGGTTCTGAAAACCTTGCAGGTTGCCCAAAAAGGATAACCGCTGCCATCCGGGCTATTTAGGACGTGATCGTTTCGCATTGCCGTGTTGCTCGGGATTGACAGATTGACAGATTTTAGATTGACAGATCGCCCTTCAAGGATAGATCGGATCTGAAAATCTGAAAATCTGAAATCTGAAAATCTAAAACCTATGTCTAAAATTCAAGAAGCAATTTCAAAAAGAATCCTCGTCCTCGACGGCGCAATGGGCACAATGCTCCAACGCCACAATTTTTCTGAAGAAGATTACCGTGGCGAGCGTTTCAAAGATTTCCCGCATCCGCTAAAAGGCAACAACGACCTTTTGACACTCACGCAACCCGAAGCGATTAAAGACGTACACCGTCAATATTTCGCTGCGGGAGCCGATATCGTCGAAACCAATACATTTTCGGGAACCACGATCGGGATGGCCGATTATCACATGGAAGACTTGGTTTACGAACTCAATTACGAATCGGCGAAAATCGCACGCGAAGTCGCCGACGAGTTCGAATCCCAAAATCCAGGAAAGCCGCGTTTCGTCGCCGGTTCCATCGGCCCGACAAACCGCACGGCCAGCATGTCGCCTGACGTCAATGATCCGGGTTATCGCGCGATCACGTTCGACGATTTGCGCGTCGCTTACAAACAACAAGTCGAGGCTTTGATCGATGGCGGTTCCGACATTTTATTGGTCGAAACGATTTTCGACACGCTGAACGCCAAAGCCGCGTTGTTCGCGATCGAAGAAGTCAAGGAAGAGCGCAACCTCGACATTCCCGTCATGGTTTCGGGCACGATCACCGATGCATCGGGACGAACACTTTCGGGTCAAACGGTTGAGGCATTTTTGATTTCGATTTCACACATTCCGTTGCTTTCTGTCGGGTTCAATTGCGCGCTTGGCGCCGATCAGTTGCGTCCGTATTTGAAACGTCTGGCGCAAAACACGTCACTAAACATCTCGGCTCACCCGAATGCAGGATTACCGAACGCCTTCGGTCAATACGACCAAACACCTGAGGAAATGCAAGCGCTGATCAAGGATTATCTCGATGAAAATTTAATCAACATCATCGGCGGATGCTGCGGCACGACGCCTGAACATATAAAATTGATTGCCGACGTTGCCGCAAATTATCAGCCGCGAAAAGCATTTGAGACAGCTTAGTTTTAGCCACGGATACACGGATTTTCACGGATTTAAAAAGCATCGTTTTTTGTAAAAACAGGCTTGTTAATTCAAACCAAGAGATGACAATCGGCACGAGTATAATCCGTGTGATCCGTGAAAATCCGTGTATCCGTGGCAAGAAAATAAAGCGACAAAATAAAATCAAAGTCCGTGGCAAAATCTCGGCAAAAATTTAAAACAAGAATTAGCGAGTTTGCAGCAAAAAATCTGCGCAAGAGCAAATAAAAATCTGTGACCCGAGCGAAGCGAATTGGCGCAGCAATCTGTGGCCAAAAAAACAGCATCCACGATAAAAAATAAAAAGCCATCAGTGGCAAAAACAGAATGCCGGAACAAAAAAAATATCTAAAATTATCGGGTCTCGAACCCCTAATTGTCACGCCCGAAACCAACTTCATCAACGTAGGCGAGCGCACCAACGTAACCGGTTCGCGTAAATTCCTACGCCTGATCAAAGAAGAACAATTCGACGAAGCCTTCGACATCGCGCGCGGACAAGTCGAAGGCGGCGCCCAGATCATCGACATCAACATGGACGAAGGCATGCTCGACGGCGTCGCGGCCATGACCAAATTCCTCAACCTGATCGCGTCGGAACCCGATATTTCGCGCGTTCCCGTCATGATCGATTCCTCGAAATGGGAAATCATCGAAGCCGGATTGCAAGTCGCGCAGGGAAAAAGCGTCGTCAACTCGATTTCATTAAAGGAAGGCGAAGAACTGTTCATTCATCACGCCAAACTCGTCAAACGCTACGGAGCGGCCGTGATCGTGATGGCGTTCGATGAAGTCGGTCAAGCCGATAATTACGAGCGTCGCATCGAAATCTGCAAAAGATCGTACGATATTTTGGTCGACAAAGTCGGGTTTCCGGCTGAAGACATCATTTTCGACCCGAACATTTTTCCGGTCGCCACTGGAATGGACGAGCACAAACTCAACGCGCTCGACTTCTTTCGGGCAACGAAATGGATACGTGAAAACCTTCCGTACACGAATATTTCGGGCGGCGTGAGCAACGTCTCGTTCTCGTTTAGAGGCAACGACAAAGTGCGCGAAGCCATGCACTCGGCGTTTTTGTACCACGCGATCCAACACGGCATGACGATGGGAATCGTGAATCCCGAAATGCTCGAAGTCTATGACGAAATCCCCAAAGACCTGCTCGAAGCGGTCGAAGACGTTCTCTTGAACCGACGCGAAGACGCCACCGAAAGACTATTGGATTTGGCCGAAAGTTTCAAAGGCCACGTCAAAAACGACGAAAAAGCGATCCAGGAATGGCGTTCGGGAACGGTCCAGGAACGGTTGACACACGCTTTGGTAAAAGGAATCGACGAATTTATTGAGATCGATGTCGAGGACGCGCGCCAACAATCGGCGAAACCGATACACGTGATCGAACAGAATTTAATGGCTGGAATGAACGTCGTGGGCGACCTGTTCGGAAGCGGGAAAATGTTCTTGCCACAGGTCGTAAAATCGGCTCGTGTCATGAAAAAAGCGGTCGCGTATCTTTTACCTTATATAGAAGCCGAAAAAGACGGGACATCGCAATCGGCAGGGAAAATTTTAATGGCAACGGTAAAAGGCGACGTGCACGACATCGGGAAGAATATCGTTTCGGTCGTGCTCGGATGCAATAATTACGAGATCATCGATTTAGGAGTCATGGTTCCGCCTGAAAAAATCATCGAAGCCGCCATCCGTGAAAACGTAGATATCATCGGCCTTTCGGGATTGATCACGCCATCGCTAGACGAAATGGTCTATCTCGCCAAGGAAATGGATCGGCTTAACATAAAAATCCCAATGATGATCGGCGGAGCGACAACTTCTCGCGCGCATACGGCCGTCAAGATCGCACCGGAATATCGCGAAACCGTCGTCCATGTAAACGATGCGTCGCGTGCGGTAACCGTCGCCCAAAATTTATTGAATTCGAATAAAATTGTATACGCTTCCGAATTGAGATCGGAATACGACAAACTTCGCGATGGTTATCTGAACCGCAGTCGCGACAAGGATTTCCTCACGATCGAACAAGCTCGTGTGAATAAATTGAAACTTGATTTCTCGCCCGTGAAACCAAATTTCATCGGCACCAAAACCGTCGAAGTCGAACTTTCGGAACTCGTTCCCTACATCGACTGGACGCCGTTTTTCAGGACTTGGGAATTGCACGGGAAATATCCGGCGATTTTGACCGATGACGTTGTAGGCGAAGAAGCGACGTCGTTGTTTGCAGACGCGAGAAAAATGCTCGATCAGATCGTGTCTGAAAAACGATTGTCGGCTAAAGGAATTTTCGGGATTTATCCTGCGAACACAGTCAATGATGACGATATCCAAATTTCGGATGAAAACGGGAACGACCTCGTGAAATTCCTAACGCTGCGCCAACAGAACCAAAAAACAAAAGGCGCGAAAAATATCGCGTTGAGTGATTTCATCGCGCCAAAAGACGAACACGTCACCGATTACATGGGCGCGTTTTGCGTCACGACCGGTTTCGGAGTCGACGAATGGGCCGCCGAATTCGAGAAAGATCTCGACGACTACAATTCGATCATGGTAAAAGCGCTCGCCGACCGTTTGGCCGAAGCGTTTGCCGAATATCTGCACGAAAAAGTCCGCAAGGAAATCTGGGGTTATGACGCCGATGAAACCTTGTCGAACGAGGAATTGATTTCTGAAAAATACAAAGGAATCCGTCCCGCACCGGGTTATCCGGCTTGTCCCGACCATCTCGAAAAACCGACGATCTGGAAATTGCTTGACGTCGAAAATCAAATCGGCGTAACCTTGACCGAAAGCATGGCGATGTGGCCGGCTTCGTCGGTTTCAGGTTATTATTTCGCGCATCCGGAAAGTAAGTATTTCGGACTCGGAAAAATTAAGGAAGATCAAGTCACCGATTACGCCAAACGCCGTGGGGTTTCGTTTGAGGTCGCCGCGAAATGGCTGAATCCGAATATCGCCGATTAAATTGTTTAGGGTTTAGAGTTTCGGGTTAACCGCAATCAACTCTAAACTCGAAATTCTAAACAAAAATTAAAACATGAAAGTAACCGAAACCATACAAAACGCCCAAGGCAAAACCCTTTTCTCCTTCGAAATTTTGCCACCATTGAAAGGCCAGAACATACAATCGATTTTCGACGGCATCGATCCGCTGATGGAATTCAACCCGCCGTTCATCGACGTCACGTACCATCGCGAGGAATACGAATTCAAGGAACTCGAAAATGGTCTGCTGCAAAAGAAAGTTGTCAAGAAACGCCCGGGAACGGTTGGGATTTGCGCTGCGATCCAAAACCGTTATCAGGTCGACGCCGTGCCACACGTGCTTTGCGGCGGTTTTACGAAAGAAGATACTGAGAATTTGTTGATCGATTTGGACTTCCTCGGCATCCAAAACGTCGTTGCCTTGAGAGGCGATGCGATCAAATCCGAAATTTATTTCCGACCTGAAAACGAAGGACACAATTACGCGACCGAACTCGTTTCCCAGATCTCAAATCTCAATAACGGAATTTACCTCGACAGCGAACTCAAGAACGTGAACACGACGAATTTCTGCATCGGTGTCGCGGGTTATCCTGAGAAACACATGGAAGCACCGAGTCTGGATTCGGACATTTATTATCTGAAACAAAAAATCAAGAATGGCGCCGACTACATCGTGACGCAAATGTTCTTCGACAACAAAAAGTTCTTCCATTTCGTCGAAAAGTGCCGCGCGAACGGTATCACGGTTCCGATCATTCCGGGACTGAAACCGATCTCGACCAAGAAACAACTCAACCAAATCCCGCATCGCTTCAGCGTCGATTTGCCCGACGACCTGATCATGGCCGTCGTCAAAGCCAAAGACAACGACGCGATCAAACAAATCGGCATCGAATGGTGCATCGAGCAAAGCAAGGAACTCGTGAAAGCGGGAATTCCGGTGTTGCATTATTATTCGATGGGGAAGGCGGAGAATATTAAGTCGATCGCGAAGGAAATTTTTTAGCGCGAAACAAAATTCGCACCTTGCACAAAAAAAGATGTTGAGGAAAATCGCTATCATTTCGTTCGCAATTTCGATTTTGGGAATGATTTCGCAATTGCTGCCGCAGTCGGCGATCCGATATTCGGGCTGGATGAATTTGGTGTATGTTGATTCGTTGAAATCGGGCATTACGTTCGGGTTCAACGTATATCAATTTGGTTTGTATTTGTTTTTCTTCTTCGGCAGCTTGATTTTTTGGCGCACGAATTTTCGGGAATCGCGCATCGTCAAGTTTATGTTTTCGATGATGGTGTTTTCGAAAATTTTGGGTTTCCTGTCAATCATAATCAGCATTTCGTCATTTGGTGCTGTCGGTATTGCGAATCCGATATTCGTAATTTCGATGCTGGTTACGCTTGGGTTGACATTTATGTCGTTCGTCTTCCTGAAAGCATTGCAGGAAAATCAGCAGGCTTCGTTTGTTGAAAATCAGTATGAAACATCGTCGGTCAAGATCTATGACGACGCATCGCGCGGCAAACGTTTGCTGAATTACATCGTCGACATTTTATTGATTGTCGCGTTCTTTTGGCCTTTGTTCGAATTGCTGATAAACACGCGGTTTTTTCAAAGTATCGCGCGTAGCATGGAAGACATTTTAGGCGACCGTGTCAGCGTTTGGATCTTGTATTTTATTTGTAGTCTTTCTTACTATTTATTTTTCGAGGGAATTTTCGGCGCAACACCGGGCAAATTGTTGTCAAATACGATAGTCACCATCGACGACGGCGAAAAACCGCAATTCTCAAACATCTTCACGCGCACACTTTCACGTTTCGTACCGTTTGAAGCATTTTCGTTCCTAATGAATGCCAACTGGCACGATCGCTGGTCGCAAACGCAAGTAACAAGATTGGAATCGACGGGCTTTAAAACGAGAAATTATTGGTTTGCATTTTTAGGAACGATTGCCATTTGCATATTTGGAGTGTTTGCGTACAACGCCGTCGAAAAGAACATTTCGTTAGTAGAATTTGAACGGGAACAGCACGCGCAACAAGATGAATTCAATGAACGGCTGAACAATCTCGATACAAATAATTTGATCCGACTATACGATTTGAATTACGGTCCCGAAATTGTCCTGAAAGTCGAAAAAGTCAACGGTGCAACGGTAACGGCTACGATGATCGAGGAAATTCCGACCGATTCAGTGGACCGCAATATCCCGCAGGATGCGTATCGTCTCGAACAATATTACCGACTGCACAAAAGCAAATTCAAACAAATTCAAATTCAAATAAGCGCGCTGAAAAGAGGCGTGCTTGCTGAAGACGATCGTACGTCAAAAGGATTCGCAGTTCCGCAAAAAACGTCGAACTATCGAATCGCCAAATTTTTTGATCTGTATAAACCCGATTTAAATATTGCCAGTACCGACATTGCAATCGATCCCGAAGGCAAGCAAAGCAACGACGCGCATTATTTACGCCTCACCAACAGTGCTTGGACGGCGCGACTGATCGACGTTAAAAGCGACGACGACGATGCGAAATGGTCGTTGGGTTACGGCCAGTTACCAATGCCGATCTCAAGAAACTCGGCCCAACTTGTCATCATGGGAAAAGGCGACGTGCTCGACGCGTTTGAAGTCGAACTCACGTTCAAAGACACGTTGGAACGCACGAGCCGCTACAAATTATCGCGCGAAAGCAATGTTTCTCAAGTCGTGATTTCGCCGATCAAATAATGTTTCGATAGTTCCGATTTGACCGAGTCGCCGACTTTCACGCATCAGCATCTTGCACTTCAGCACTTCTCTACTATATTTGCCCTTTCCGAAATCAAATGCGTCAATTTTTCCGTATCGTTATTTTACTGCTCTGCGCGAGTTCATTCGCCCAGGAAGCGCCTGAAACGACCAACATCGAAGTTTCGTATTTCCGCGGAAACATCTACAAACACACCGACGACATCACGCATTTGATCACCGGCCATCCTGAAGGCGTGCTGATTTCGTTCAACCGCCAGACTTTCGGCGAAAAGGAATGGCAACAGGCCTACAATTATCCTGATTACGGGATGTCGCTGCAATACCAGGATTTCAAGAACGAATATTTGGGCGAGGCATACGCGATCGGGTTGCACTACAATTTTTACTTTTTGAATCGACATTTACAGTTCCGGATTTCGCAAGGCGTCGGTTTTGCCACGAATCCGTACGACAAGGAAACGAATTTCAAAAACAACGCGTTCGGTTCTCGCCTCATGAGCAGCAATCTGTTCATGCTCAATTTCAAGAAGGAAAATCTCGTCGGGCGTTTCGGGGCTCAGGCCGGAATGATGTTCACGCATTTCTCGAACGGACGCATCAAGTCGCCCAACAGCGGCATAAATACGTATGCGGTGAACGTCGGGGTGAATTACAACATCGACGAGAAACAGCCCAAATATATCCGAAACGATTCCATCGACAACAAATCCTTCCGCGAGCCATTGCGCTACAGTTTGTATTTCCGATCGGGCGTAAGCGAAAGTCCGATCACGGGCAGCGGACAATATCCGTTTTACCATATCGGTTTGGCCGTCGACAAACGCCTCGGACGCAAAAGCGCGCTGCAATTGGGTGCCGACGTCTTCTTCTCGAAATACCTGAAAGAGTTTATCCGATATTCGTCGGTCGCCTATCCCGATCGTCCGTATCTGGATCCCGATACCGATTACAAGCGCGTAGGTGTTTTCGTCGGACATGAATTGTTTATCAACCGATTGTCGGTCGAGGCGCAACTCGGCTATTACGTCTACAAACCTTTCGATTACGAAATCGACTTGTACCAAAGGCTTGGCGCGAAATATTACGTCAGCAAAAACATATTTGGCGGCATAGCCCTAAAAGCGCACGGCGGCAGGGCAGAAGCGATAGAAGTCGGAATTGGAATTCGCATTTGACATGAAAAAAATAGTTCTTTTACTGGTTTTGATTCTTGCTGCGAGTTGCGGTGTGAACGACAATTGCATAAAAAGTACGGGCAAGGTCGTGACCAAACCGATCGACGTTTCACAAACTCCATTCACGAAAATTTCAGTGTTCCCGGGCATCGCGCTTGTCGTGAAACAGGGCGACGACTATGCGATGAGCATTCAATCGGGTGAAAATATAATCGACGACGTGAGCTTTAAAGTCCAGGACGGAATGTTGACATTGAAAGACGATTCGGGATGTAATTTAGTGCGTGCATACGGACAGACAAAAGTGTTCATCACGGCGCCGAACCTCGAGGAAATCTACTCGAACACTGAGAAAGACATCGTGTCTGACGGCGTGTTGACGTTTCCAACGTTGCGATTGTTCTCGATGGATTTCTTTGACGGCGTCGGGACGGGCGATTTTCACATCGCGGTCAACAACGGCCAGCTGGTCATTGAAAGCAACCACGTCGCGGCCTTTTACATAACGGGTCAAACGGATCAGCTGCTGCTCAATTTCTACGACGGCATCGGGCGTTTTGAAGGAGCCGATTTCCTCGCCGACGAGATCAAGGTCTTCCACCGCGGGTCAAACGACATGATCGTGCATCCGACGCAGACGATCTCGGGAAATATTTACAGCACGGGCAACATCATCTGCAAGTCGCAGCCAGCAAATGTTGACGTGGTCGAACATTGGTCGGGAAGATTGATTTTTGAATAATCCGAATTATTTCTTCTTCGTCATCTCTCGGAACACCGATTCCAGATTTTCCTTTTTCTGGTTCAACTGCAACGTCTTCAAGCCGTTTTGTTGCGCGAAATCGAAAATCGCCGAACGCATGTCGTTTTCAGTCGCGAACGTCAATTCCCAAATATTTCCCGAAACGTTTTTCGAATATTGAAGATTCGGGATCGTGTCTATAGTTTCTTGCGAGACAACTTTATCGAATTCCACTTCGATGATCTGTTGCGAGACTTCGGTCAGTTTCTCGATCTGTTTGTCGGTCACGATCCTGCCGTGGTCGATGATGATCACGCGGTCACAAATCGCCTCGACTTCCTGCATGATGTGCGTGGAAAGGAAAACTGTTTTGTCTTTTCCGGCGTTTTTGATCACCGATCGGATCTCGACGAGTTGGTTCGGGTCGAGCCCGGTTGTCGGTTCATCGAGAATCAGAACGTCGGGATTGTGCAGAAGCGCGTTCGCAAGCCCGACGCGTTGTCGGTAACCCTTTGAAAGTTGTCCTATTTTCTTGTGGCTCTCAGGCGTCAGACCCGTGAGTTCGATGACTTCCTCGACGCGCGATTTCTTCACGTTATAGACGTCGGCGTTGAAATTCAAATATTCACGAACATATAAATCGAGGTACAACGGATTGTGTTCGGGTAGATATCCGACTGATTTCTGCACCGATTTTTCATCGTCCGAAACATCGAAACCATTCACGGCCGCGCTGCCCGAATCGGCGTTTATGTAAGTGGTCAGGATTTTCATGAGCGTGGATTTTCCGGCGCCGTTCGGACCTAAAAAACCAACGATTTCGCCTTTCTTGACAGAAAAGGAAACATTGTCGAGCGCTTTTTGCGTCCCGTAACTCTTGGAAATGTTGCTGACTTCGATTGACATAGAGGTTTGTTTTAATTCGGGCATCGCCGCGAGTGAAGCAAAAGTAACAAAATAACGCGCATTCACTTTGCAGATTGTGCTTGTATTTGCGCTTTGGTTGCGAACCTCCTAAAAATTTCAAAAAATCCCGGTTTTAGGCAATCGCGTAAATTTATTTTGCTACTTTAGCCGCAAGCAAGTATAAAAATGAACAGCAACTGGTTTTATTTTAGCAATTCTTATTATTTCCGCAAGGGAACCGGGATTGTTGTATAGTTGCTCTAGTTGATTATTAATTCAAGAAAACGATACGAATCCCGACTCCAAGTCGGGATTTTTTTTTGGCTCTAAAAAGAGTTTTACAAATGGAAACAGATTTAACAATAGCGATTCAGGGTATCAAAGGTTCGTTCCACCATCAGGTTGCGGGCGAATACTTTGGGCAAAGTGCGCTCGACGAATGCATGTCGTTCGAATCGTTGGTGCGTTCGTTAAAAGAAAACCGCGCCCATAAAGGCGTGATGGCGCTCGAGAATTCGATTGCGGGTTCGATAATCCCGAATTACGCGTTGATCGATAAGAATGATTTGCACATTATCGGAGAACATTACTTGAACATTCACATGAATTTGATGGCGCTTCCGGGGCAGAAAATCGAGGAAATCACTGAGGTACATTCGCATCCGATCGCGTTGTTGCAATGCGGGGTTTTCTTTGCGCAATATCCGCACATCAAGTTGGTTGAAAGCGGCGACACGGCCGAGACCGCAGAACGCATCAAGAAAAACAACCTCAAGGGAATCGCGGCAGTCGCGGCTCCGATTGCGGCCTCGATGTACGATCTCGAAATCCTCGCACCCGGAATCCACACCGTCAAAAGCAACATGACGCGTTTCGTGATCGTGAAGACGCAGAATAAGGTAATCCCGAAAGAGGAAATCAACAAGGCTTCGATCAAATTCGAGCTCGACGATACGCCCGGAGCTTTGGCGTCGGTGCTCAATATGATGACGAGTTCGAAGTTAAACTTGACGAAAATCCAATCGATGCCGATCATAGAAACGCCTTTCCAGTATTCGTTTTTCGTCGATGTCGTATTCGAAAAGTATAAACATTATGAGAAAGCGAAAAAGATTTTGGAATTGATGACGACGCATTTCAAAGTGCTTGGCGAGTACAAGGCTGGCATTCGATGACGATATGACTTCAAAGTTCGAAATCCATTGATTTATTGGACATTCAAAGAAGACAAGCATGACCTATAGCGTCATTTACAAAAAAAACCAAAACTTCGTGCCTTCGTGCCTTCGTGGCAAAAAAAGTAGCGAACTACGAACGCCGAATACCGAATAACGAACGCCGAACAACGAATAACGAACACCAATAGTTCAAAGAATGATACAGTTAGCAAACAGATTAAACACCGTCGAAGAATACTACTTCTCCCAAAAACTACGCGAGGTCCGCGAACTCATCGCCGCCGGAAATCCCGTAATCAACATGGGAATCGGTAGTCCCGATTTGCAACCGTCCGAAGCCGTGATTTCAGCGATAAAAGACGCGATGTCTGACGCCGGAGCGCACCAATATCAATCGTATCAAGGTTTGCCCGAGCTCAGGAAAGCGATCGCAAATTTCTACAAAACCCAATTCGATGTCGACGCCGATTTCAATTCGGAGATTTTGCCGCTCATGGGTTCGAAAGAAGGCATCATGCACATTTCGCTCGCATTTTTGAACGAAGGCGATGAGGTTTTAATCCCGAACCCGGGTTATCCGACGTATTCTTCGGTGACGAATCTCGTCGGTGCAATCCCGAAATATTACGACTTGACCGAGAATCTGGATTGGCAGCCCGATTTCGATGCTTTGGAAAATCAAGATTTGAGCAAAGTTAAAATCATGTGGGTGAATTATCCGCACATGCCGACGGGCGCGCGAGGTTCCTTGGAATTGTTTGAAAAACTGATCGCTTTCGCGAAAAAGCATTCAATCCTGATCGTAAACGACAATCCGTATAGTTTTGTGTTGAACGATGCTCCGATGTCGATTTTCCAGGTTAAAGGCGCGAAAGACGTTGCACTCGAATTGAATTCGCTTTCGAAAACGTTTAACTTATCAGGCTGGCGCGTCGGGTTCGTCATCGGGAACAAATCGTTGGTCGACGCGGTTCTCAAAGTGAAAAGCAACATGGATTCGGGTATGTTTTACGGCATTCAGAAAGGCGCGATCGCTGCACTTGAATCGGGAAAGGAATGGTTCGAGAAGCAAAACGAAATTTATAAACGCCGACGCGATTTGGTTTTCAAATTTGCGGATTCGTTGGAATGTTCGTACGATACGAATTCAGCGGGAATGTTCGTTTGGGCGAAATTGCCATCGCACATTACAAACGCTGAAGCTTTCGTGGATAAATTGCTGTATGAAAAGCACGTGTTCATTACGCCGGGATCGATTTTCGGGAGCAACGGAGACGGCTATATCCGATTTTCGCTGTGCTTGTCTGAGGAAAAAATAGAGGAAGTACTAATTAGATTTGAACAGAAATTAGAGATTTAGCCGCGGACTTAAATTTAGCCACGGATACACGGATTTTCACGGATAACGAAGACTGAAAGTTTTTTCTGAAAATCACTTTAACGCAAACCAAATCCGTGAAAATCCGTGTATCCGTGGCAAAAATACACCACGCAAGAAAAAATAAAAAACTTAGAGCCTTCGTGACTTCGCGTCTTCGTGGCAAAAAAATCAAAACTAAAAACAAAAAGACAAAATGGAAAACGATAAATCACTCCGCAACTGGCTCGATGCCTTAAACTTAACTCATCCACTCGTAATCGCCGGCCCGTGCTCCGCCGAAACTGAAG
The DNA here is from genome assembly GCF_004211145.1 of Flavobacterium sp. Lineage (GTDB taxonomy): Bacteria > Bacteroidota > Bacteroidia > Flavobacteriales > Flavobacteriaceae > Flavobacterium. Next base: position 46,845 of record NZ_SEBS01000017.1, read on the forward strand.
ACCAAGTCATGCAAATCGCGCGTGAATTGAAAGAATCCGATGTTTCTTTTTTCCGCGCCGGAATCTGGAAGCCAAGAACACGTCCCGGAGGATTCGAAGGCGTCGGTGCGATCGGACTCAAATGGCTCCAAAAAGCAAAAGCAGAAACAGGTTTGCCGATGGCCGTAGAAGTCGCGAATGCAACCCACGTGAAATTGGCGCTTGAACACGACATCGATGTACTTTGGATCGGAGCGCGCACGACCGTAAATCCGTTCGCCGTCCAGGAAATCGCAGACGCCTTGCAGGGAACCGACAAAATCGTGCTCGTCAAAAATCCCGTAAACCCGGATTTGGCGCTGTGGATCGGAGGGATCGAACGTTTGTACAACGCCGGAATCCGCAATCTAGGCGCGATCCACAGAGGATTTTCAACGTACGAAAAAACGAAATACCGCAATATTCCCGAATGGCAACTGCCGATCGAACTGCAAAGTAAATTCCCTGATTTGCCGTTGATAAACGATCCGTCACACATCACGGGAAGACGCGACATGATCAAGGAAGTCGCCCAACAGGCGCTCGATTTAAACTTCGACGGATTGATCATCGAAACGCACATCGACCCTGAAAACGCTTGGAGCGACGCCGCCCAACAAGTAACGCCGACAGTCCTGAAAAAGATTTTCGAAGATCTGCGCATGCGGAAAATGACGATCGATGAGGACGATTTCAATTCAAAAATGAACAATCTCCGTGCAAGCATCGACATCGCCGACACGAAAATCCTCGAAATCCTGGGCAATCGAATGAAGGTCGCCGAACAAATCGGACAACTCAAGAAAGAAAAGAACGTCGCGATTTTACAAAACAAACGCTGGAACGAAATCCTCGACAAGATGATTGCCGAAGGCGGCAGCAAAGGCCTTACCGAAGACTTCGTATTGAAGATTTTCAAGGCGATCCACCAGGAAAGTATTACGCATCAGGAGAAGGTGATGAATGGATAATTAGAAAATTAGAAAATTAGCGGATTAGCGAATTAGGCGATTCGACGCGACGACTTTTAGGAAATTTGGCCTTGCGAGAAAGTTTTTTAAAGTTTCGGGACATTCGCTAATCCGCTAATTTTCTAATTCGCTAATTTTGCGGCATGACAGGAATCGTTTACAAATCAACGGGAAGCTGGTACACGATCAAAACGGAATCGGGTGATTTTCTCGATTGTCGTATCAAAGGCAAGCTTCGTATTTCGGGAATCCGAAGCACGAATCCCGTGGCCGTGGGCGATGTCGTCGAATACGAACTCGACAAAAGTACCGACGAACACCGTGGCGTGATTACGAACATCAACGATCGCGACAATTATATCGTGCGCAAATCGGTAAACCTGTCCAAACAGATCCACATCATCGCGGCCAACGTCGACCAGGTTTTTTTGATCGTGACGATAAACAACCCGACGACCACGACGAGCTTCATAGACCGCTTCCTCGTTACCGCCGAAGCGTATGACATAAAAGCCGTTCTCGTATTCAACAAAATCGACACGTTCGACGATGCGATGCTCGACGAGCAATTGTATCTGCAACACATTTATACTCAAATTGGGTACGAATGCCTGCGGGTTTCGGCGACCCAAAACAAAGGAATCGACAAGTTGCGCGAGAAAATGACGGGAAAGACGAGCATGTTCTCAGGACATTCGGGAGTCGGGAAATCGACATTGGTAAATGCGATAGAACCGACACTCGACTTGAAAACCAAGGCAATTTCACTGCAACACCAACAAGGTCAGCATACCACGACGTTCGCCGAAATGTTCGATTTGTCGTTCGACGCCCGAATCATCGACACTCCGGGAATCCGCGGCTTTGGAATCATCGACATGGAAAAGGAAGAAATCGGCGATTATTTTCCCGAATTCTTCGCACTCAAACAAGACTGCAAATTCAACAATTGCCTGCACAAGGACGAGCCGAATTGCGCCGTGAAAGAAGCGCTCGAAAAAGACGAGATTTCGTGGTCACGATACAAAAGCTATATCCAAATCCTTGAAGGCGAGGATGAAAACTATCGCTCGAACGACTTCGAGGACGAGCGCGCCAAAAATGAACACGAGCAATGAGAGTCGTCGTTCAACGCGTTTCTGAAGCCTCGGTGACCGTCGAAGGCGAAAAAATAGCAGCCATTGAGAAAGGCCTTTTGGTTCTCGTCGGGATTGAAGATTCAGACGCGAGCGAAGACATCGACTGGTTGTCGGCCAAGATCGCAAACCTGAGGATTTTTGGAGACGAGAACGGCGTGATGAATTTGTCGGTCAAGGAAATCGCAGGCGACATCATCGTCGTAAGCCAGTTCACGCTTCACGCACTTACCAAAAAAGGCAATCGTCCGTCGTACATCAAGGCATCCAAACCTGAAATCGCGATTCCGTTGTATGAACGATTCGTAGCCGAACTCGAGTTCGAAACGGGCCGAAAAGTCCAAACCGGCCGATTTGGCGCCGACATGAAAGTCGCACTTTTAAACGACGGTCCCGTCACGATCACAATCGATTCAAAAAACCGCGAATAGTACTTGCTCAATTCAGAAATTGGATTACTTTTGAAACACCACAAAAGTTAAAGATTTCCAAATTTCCACTCGAATCCTCCATTGTTCACAAACAACTGGAGTAATACATTATTGTGTAAGATGAAAATGAAAATGGTCTTTTGCCTTTTGTTGCTGTCGGCGGCATTGCAGGCGCAAAAATTGGAATATGCCGTGTTGGCGATTCCTGAGAATTTAAAGGAAAACGCAAATGCGGTGGTTCGTCATAAGAAGGTCGATGTCTTCGTCACGTCGAGGAAGTCGATAACGGTCAAGACGACCAGTGCCATTACCGTCTTAAATGAATCGGGTCTTTCGCGAATAGGCGCGATTGAAACCAGGGATGTGAAATCGATCGGAGCCACGCTGTACGACGCGCTTGGTTTCGAGATCAAGAAATTCAAACGCAAGGATTTTCATGAGGTGGCTGCCGATGACGGAGCGATGATATCAGATAACAAAAGGACGTTTCTCGACTTTACGCCTGTCAGCTATCCGTTTACGATCGTCTATGAAAGCGAGATTTCAGATTCCAATACAGCTTTTATTCCATTGTGGTTTCCATTGAATCGTACGAACATGGGCATCGAGCGCAGTGAACTCAACATTACGTGCGCGCCCGAGTTGGGCCTCAGGTACAAAGAGGTGAATTTCGAGGGCTATGGTATCGCAAAAAAAGATATTCCGAACGGCATGAGTTACTCGGCCACGAACTTGTCAGCATTTCGCGACGAGGCATATTCTCCTTCTGCTTCACGATTCTTGCCGCATGTCTTGTTCGGGCTCGATTCGTTTAATCTTGAAGGTCTTGACGGAAGTGCCACGACATGGAAAGATTTCGGCAGTTGGGAATACTATAATCTTATCTCAGGTACCGATGAACTTGCCGACGAGACCAAAGCGAAAATTATAGCGCTGGTCGGACAGGAAACCGATCCCATAAAAAAGGCGAGGATTGTTTACAAATACGTACAGGATAAGACGCGATACGTCGGAATACAACTAGGAATAGGCGGTTTCAGACCGATGAAGGCGAAAGATGTCGAACGACTTGGATACGGCGATTGCAAAGCCCTGACGAATTATACACGGAGTTTGTTGAATGTCGTAGGCGTGCCATCATATTATGCGGAGCTTTACGGCGATCGCAATAAAATGGACCTGAATCCGGATTTTGCAAGCGTTCAAGGAAATCATGTCATCCTCGCGATCCCAATCGCCAACGATTATGTTTGGCTGGAATGTACAAGCCAAAAAGCGCCTTTCGGATACTTGGGTAATTTCACTGACGACCGGATGGCATTACTCCTCAAGCCGAACGGCGGTGAACTCGTGCGGACCAGCGTCTACAAAGACAACACGCAAATGTCGAAAGGAACTTATGTGCTTGACGAAAACGGAACGATCAAAGGGAAAGTCGAAATAAAATCCAAAGGCATCCAATTCGATAATCGCATGCATTTGTCATCAGAATCGGCTGACGAGCGCAAGAAATTCTACAAGGATTATTTTGGCATCAACAATCTCGTGCTTGAAAAAATTGACGTTTCCTCGAACTCTGAAAATGTCGAGTTCCTTGAAAACATAAGCCTCAACGCTGAGCGTTACGGAGAGCTTCGCGGCAACAGGCTGTTCTTTCCCATCAATGCGTTTAATAAAGTGCTTACCGTGCCGCAACGTTATCGGGCGCGAAAGAATCCGTTCGAGATACAACGGCCGTACACTGATTTTGACGAGGTGACGGTCGCTATTCCGCAAGGTTTCTCGATCGAGGCAAAACCTGAGAATATCGTGATTTCAGATAAGTTCGGCGATTATAAAATGGAATATCTCGTGGTCGATGCCCGACAAATCGTCTACAAGCGATCGCTCACGGTCAAAGATGGTTATTACAAGAGCGAGGAGTACGAGAATTTCAGGAAATTCATGGAGCAGGTCGCAAAGGCCGACAATTCAAAAATAGTATTGGTTAAAAACTAAATCATGAGAAAAATCATCTACTTTATTTTACTGCTGACTTTTTCGGCGAATGCACAATACAAGCTCGGCAAAGTGACCGTCGATGAATTGAAGGAAAAAGTCTGTCCGACCGATACGTCGGCAGCCGCAGCCATTTTGTTCAAGAAAGCCGATATCTCGTGGACGATCAATCCTGACGGCTACTGGAACGTGGTAACCGAAACCAAAGTGAAGATCAAGATCTACAAGAAAGAAGGCTACAAATACGCCAATCACGAAGAAAGTTATTACACGGGAACAAATAGTGACCGAATCGATTTCGACGATGCGGCGACCTATAATCTCGTCGACGGAAAGGTTGAAAAGACGAAACTCAAGAGCGAAGGGGAATTTACCGAGAAAACCGCCGAGAGCTGGAAGACGAAGAAAATCTCGCTTCCAAATGTCAAGGAAGGTTCCATCATCGAATATTCCGTCAGATATACGACATACAGGCTTACTACGTTCGGCGATTTTTACTTCCAATACGACGTACCCGTAAATTATATCGAATACAGGGTCGCGACGCCTGAAGATTATGAATACAACAGGTTTCTTGGCGGATACCTGCAACCTGAGCAAAAAGACGAAAAGCTTTTGGATGTCGCCGGTCGCTTCAACCAATTCCGGACAACATTCTCGATGTCGAATGTCAAGGCGATGAAAGATGAGGATTATGTGAACAATATCGATAACTATCGCTCGCACGTTACGTACGAACTGTCGTCCAAGAAGAATAAGGGCTTCGTCGAAAAGCTCGCGACTGACTGGGCTTCGGTGAGTAAAAATATATATGAGGACGAGGATTTCGGGCCGCAGTTGCGCAAAGACAGCTATTTCGAAGAAGACCTGAAAGTAATTCTGGACGGTGCGAAAACACCCGATGAAAAAATGAACGTCATTTTCAAATTCGTGCAATCGCGCATGGTTTGGAATGAAAGAAACAGTTATTACTGTCGGGATGGCGTCAAAACCGCATACAAGAACAAAACCGGAAATGTCGCTGAGATCAACCTGATGCTTACCGCGATGTTGCGCTACGGCGGCCTGACGGCAAATCCGGTCATCTTGAGTACGCGCGCAAACGGTATCGCGCTTTTCCCGAGCCGGACCGCTTTCAATTATGTGATCGCAGCCGTGGAAACGCCGCAAGGCCAAATACTTCTCGATGCGACTAGCAAAAATTCATTGCCGAATGTACTGCCTTTCCGCGTTTTGAACTGGAACGGACGGATTATCCGCAAGGACGGAACATCGGCCGAGGTAAATTTAATGCCCGACAAAAATTCGAAAGAAGTCGTGAACCTGTTGGCGACGATAGACTCGAAAGGCTCCGTTTCCGGGCAAATGCGCGATATTTACAGCGATTACAACGCCTATAGCTTCCGTGAAAATTATTCGGGAGTCGCCAAGGAAAGCTATCTGGAGAAATTGGAGAAACGATATAATGGAATTTCGGTGAACGATTATTCGGTCCAAAACGACCGCGAACTCGAAAAACCGGTTATGGAAGCCTACACGTTCACGCATGATAACGTCGTCGAGGTCATCGGAGACAGGATTTATTTTTCGCCCATGCTTTTCCTGGCGCGTGAAAATAATCCGTTCAAGCAGGAAGTCAGGGAATATCCGGTCGATTTCGGGTTTCCTTACCAGGATCGTTACTCGATTACGATCAATCTTCCCGATGGGTACGTGGTCGAATCGACGCCTTCGCCGGGATTGATTTCGACCGATTCAAATATCGGATCCTTCAAATATAACATCGCAAGTAATGGAAAGCAGATTCAGCTCTCTATCGTGCACGATATGAATTTCGCGGTCGTTTCGCAACAACATTACGAAACCCTAAAGATGTTCTACAGGGAAATGATCGCCAAGCAAAACGAGAAAATCGTCCTGCGCAAATCCTGACGTATGAGAGTTTGCGTGAGCCTCATTCTAGTCGGAATCCTTATTCTGACGAATTTTTCGGGATTTGCCCAAACGCGTGAAATCGGTAAAGTAACGATCGGAGAACTTGAGCAAAAACGGCACGATAACGATACGTCGGCGGTTGCGGCCTATTTGTTCAAACGCACGAAAGTAAAATATGGGCGGGACGGGCAAGGCTACATCGAAGTCATTACCGAAACGCAGGCAAAGATCAAGATTTACGACAAAAAGGGTTACGACTACGCGAATTACGAAGATTATTTTTTCGCGTTTGGCGGAGATAAAATCACCGTGAAAGAAGCGGCTACGTACAATCTTGTCGACGGGAAGATCGAAAAGACGAAGATGAAAAGCGAGAGCGAATTCGAGACAAAAGTGACGAAAGGCCTGCGTTCTAAAAAATTCACGTTGCCCAACGTCAGGGAAGGTTCCATCATCGAATATCGCGTGATAAAACGATCGGGCGGAATCAGCAAACTCAGGGATTTTTATTTCCAACACGAGATTCCCGTCGATTACGCCGAATATCAAGTCAATTTGCCCGAAAGGTTCAAGTACAACAAAATCGTGAGCGGCCATCTCAAGCCGAAACTTGTAGAGAACACCGCATACATAGCCGGCGAAGGAACTCAAATGGTCAGCGTATATTCGATAGAGGACGTTCCTGCTTTGAAAGAGGAGGAATATGTCACCAACATCGATAACTTCAGGTCGCATGTGCAATGTGAGCTTTCAGCTGTCGAAGATTCGTACGGCATCGTCCGAAACGTCTCGAGCGATTGGCCGCTTATCGTAAAAGCGATTTACGAGGACGAGGATTTCGGAACCCAAATCGAAAAAACAGGATATTTTGAAGACGATATCAAGCCGATCCTGGCCAACGCGAAAACGCCGTCTGAAAAGATAAACGCCATTTTTGCGTTCGTACAATCACGTATGTCCTGGAATGAATATAAAGGATTTACGTGCGACGATGGAGTAAAGGCAGCTTATAAAAATAAGGTAGGAAACGCCGCCGAAATAAACCTGATGCTCGTTTCCATGCTGCGTTACGCGGGTCTCGAAGCAAGTCCCATATTGGTCAGTACGCGTGAAAACGGGATTTCTTATTTTCCGAGCGTAATGGCGTTCGACTATGTGATCTGCGGTGTCTGGGACGAAAAAGGGCAGGTGTTGCTCGATGCCACGCACAAATATTCACGGCCGGGAATTTTGCCCGAGCGTGCGATAAATTGGTTCGGGCGGATGGTTTCAAAAAACGGAGCGTACAAAGACATCGAGCTGATTCCTGAAAAACCGTCGAACGAGGTAATCACGTTGCTGGCTGCGCTTGATAAGAACGGTGGCATGAAAGGCAAATTGCGCAATAATTTTTTTGATTACAATGCGATGAGATATCGTGAAAAATATTCGGGATTGAGCAAAGATTTGTGTGCCGAACTTACTGAAAAACGTTTCAACGGAATCCAAATATCGGATTATGAAATCAAAGATCGGGACGATTTGACCAAACCTGTAGAGGAATCGTATACATTTGAACATTCGAACGTCGCCGACGTAATGGGTGATAAGATGTATTTCTCACCAATGCTTTTCCTTGGGCTCGAGAGAAACCCGTTCGTTCAGGAGGAAAGGCAATATCCCGTCGATTTCGTTTTTCCGTACAAGGACAAATTTATAATTAGTATCAAATTGCCTGAAAATTACGTCGTCGAATCGGTACCTCAAGAAACGAATCTTGGTACTGAAACCAACATCGGGATTTTCAAATATTCGATCTTGCCCAAAGGCGATCACGTGCAGATCGTCGTGCAGTACGAAATCAGCACGGCCATCGTGCCCGAGGACGGCTATGAAATTCTCAAGGAATTTTTCAGTCAGATGATTTCGAAGCAGCAACAAAAAATAGTTTTAAAGAAAGTGTAATGGATATCAAAAATGCCCAAATTGAAGTAGACAACTGGATCAAAGACCACGGCGTACGCTATTTCAACGAACTTACGAACATGGCGCAACTCACCGAGGAAGTTGGCGAGGTCGCGCGCATCATCGCACGTCGTTATGGCGAGCAATCGGAAAAGGAGAGCGACAAGAACAAGGATCTCGGTGAGGAATTGGCCGATGTCGTCTTCGTCGTACTCTGTCTCGCCAACCAAACCGGCGTCGACCTGCAAGCCGCTTTCGACAAGAAAATGGACGTGAAGACGAAACGCGACCACGACCGCCATCACGGCAACGAAAAGTTAAAATAGAGAATACGATGGACCCGTATTTCAATAGGCATCAAATGGATTTTATCCGTTTCGGACGACGGGCGACCTTCATCTCGCTTGCCATTGGGAGCACGATCATCGCATGGTATTATCTTACGGCATTTTTGGGAATCGCGTTCGTTGGGATTTTTCATTTGCTGGCGTCGGTTATTCTTAGCAGTTGGGTAATTGTCCGCATCATCGGATTTTACCGCAAACGCAGATCACCTAAGAAAGAAATTCTCGCGACACTCGCGTTTATCGCGTTGAGTTACGCGCTTGCGGCATTTTATCTTTACGTCGGGTTGCGCACGTATTCGAATTCGGAGTTCGACTGATTTCACTTCGGAAAAGACGGAAATTCGCCGTAATTTCGCACCTCGAAACCTTTACAGATGAATCTCGCACTGCGCACGACTCCCGATAGACATTTACTCAACGCGAAGCTTGCCGTCACGGGAAGCAAATCCGAAACGAATCGGTTGTTGCTGCTACAGGCATTATTCCCGCAAATTTCGATCGAAAACATTTCCATTTCTGACGATTCGATCGCGATGACCGAAGCGCTTTCGAGCGAATCTGACAGCGTCGATATCCATCACGCAGGAACAGCGATGCGTTTCCTCACGGCGTATTTCGCGATCCAGCACGGACGAACCGTTACGCTCACGGGTTCGGCGAGAATGCAGGAACGACCGATCAGGATTCTGGTCGAGGCGTTACGCGATTTGGGCGCCGATATTTCGTACGAAAAAAACGAAGGATTTCCACCTTTGAAAATCACTGGAAAAAAGCTCACGCAAAGCAATGTAATACTTGACGCCGGAGTCAGCAGCCAATATATTTCGGCACTTTTACTGATTGCTCCGAAACTCGAAAACGGCCTAGAACTCACGCTCGACGGTAAGATCACTTCGATTCCGTATATCAACATGACCGTCGCGCTTTTGAATGAGATCGGCATCGACGCGAAATTTTCCGAGAATGTCATTTCAATCGAACCCGGCGCCCTGAACCCTGAACCTTGCGCCTTGACAGTCGAATCCGATTGGTCGTCGGCGTCGTATTTTTACTCAATTATCGCTTTGTCCGACATGGGAGCGCGAATCACACTTTCGTCATATAAAGAAAACAGTTTACAAGGCGACAGCGCACTCTCGGAAATCTACAAAGTTTTCGGTGTCGAAACCACGTTCGATGAAAATTCGATCACACTGACGAAAGCGAAAAATTGTCAACTGTCAATTATCAATTGTCAATTAAACCACACGCCCGACATCGCCCAAACGATTGCCGTAACTGCTTTCGGCCTGGGAATCGGTTGCGAACTCACAGGTTTGCACACGCTTAAAATAAAGGAAACCGACCGGCTTGAAGCGCTGAAAACCGAACTCACGAAACTCGGCGCGAAGGTTTCGGTTACCGACGACAGTCTTTCGCTCGAAGCGTCGGGAGCAATAAAATCAGGAATCGCGATCGACACATACAACGATCACAGGATGGCGATGGCGTTCGCTCCATTGGCGTTGAAAACCGAGATTTTGATCAATGACGCCGAAGTGGTTTCGAAATCCTTTCCGACATTTTGGGAAGACTTGAAAGCACTGGGTTTTGTTGTCGGCAATGTTTAGGATTTAGTGTTTTGCAGGTCTAAACGCCAAACCCTAAACAAATAACACAAAACACTTGACAACGCCTATCTCACAATCGTATATTTGCATCCGAAAGCGCGAGTCTTATTTAACTTAAAACCTTGCGCGTCAACTTCTGCATGAAATTATCACATTTCAATTTCAATCTCCCAAAAGATCTTTTAGCCGAATTTCCAGCCGAAAACAGGGACGAATCACGCCTTATGGTCGTCGATCGCAAGAAAAAAACCATCGAACACAAAATGTTTAAGGATGTGATCGATTATTTCGACGACGGCGACGTACTTATTTTGAACAATACTAAAGTTTTCCCTGCGCGTTTGTATGGAAACAAAGAAAAAACAGGTGCGCGCATCGAGGTTTTCTTGCTTCGCGAACTTAACTCGGAGCAGCGTTTGTGGGACGTTTTGGTCGATCCGGCGCGAAAAATCCGTATAGGAAATAAATTGTATTTCGGAGATGACGATTCACTCGTTGCCGAAGTTATCGACAACACAACCTCACGCGGACGTACATTGCGTTTCCTTTACGACGGTTCGTACGAGGAATTCCGCAACAAATTGACCGAACTTGGCGAAACGCCGATTCCAAAATACATCAACCGCGAGGTCGTTCCTGAGGACGCCGAGCGTTACCAGACCATCTATGCCAAAGAAGAAGGCGCGGTCGCGGCTCCAACCGCTGGATTGCACTTCTCTCGCCATTTGCTTAAACGCCTTGAAATCAAAGGTGTTGATTTTGCTGAGGTTACGCTTCACGTCGGTCTTGGAACGTTCAACCCGGTTGAGGTAGAAGATTTGTCGAAACACAAAATGGATTCCGAGGAATTGAAAATCACTCAAGAGGCCTGCGATATCGTGAACAATGCGAAAGCCAAAAAAGGCCGTATTTGCGCGGTTGGGACGACGACGATGCGTGCCATCGAAAGCTCGGTTTCATCGGCAAGAACATTGAATCCGTATGACGGTTGGACGAACAAGTTCATTTTCCCGCCTTACGATTTCTCGATCGCCGACTGTATGATCACGAATTTCCACACTCCGAAATCGACTTTGTTGATGATGATTTCGGCTTTCACAGGTCATGATCTCATGAAAAAAGCATACGACGAAGCGATCAAAGAGGGATATAAGTTTTATTCTTATGGAGACGCGATGTTGATTATTTGAGTTCAAAGTACAAAGTACAAAGTACAAAGTTCAAAGTTCAAAGTACAGAGTGCTAGGTGCAAAGTTTAAATCCCGTTCGAAAGAGCGGGATTTTTTTTTGGATGCGTTTGATATTCAGAAACTTTGAACTTTGAAATCTAAACTTTAAATGAATAATGAACCTAAATCTCCAACGGCAGACAACGACTCAAATCAACAAATCAACGAATCAACGAATCAACCAATATTGTCGAACCTAAATCCCCAACGGCAGACAACGACTCAAATCAGCAAATCAACAAATCAACAAATCAACCAAGAATGGTGAACCTAAATCCCCAACGGCAGACAACGATTCAAATCAACGAATCAAGAAATCAACAAATCAACCAATAACCAACGAATCAACAAAACACCAAACTATTCAAAACAATCACTAAATTTGCGAACCAACTACAACAACATGTTCCAAAATACCCGCGAATACGCGCAACAACTCGATTCCCAAGACAAAATCGCACAGTATCGCGACGAATTTATTTTTCCGAAAGTGAACGACAAGCAAGTCATTTACTTCACCGGAAATTCACTCGGGCTGCAACCCAAACGCGCCAAGAAATTCGTCGACGACATCATGGATGATTGGGCGAACCTTGCCGTCGAAGGTCATTTTTATGCCCAGAAACCTTGGTGGGATTATCACGAGCGATTCGCCGATCCGTTGAGTAAAGTCGTAGGCGCGTTGCCGAGCGAAGTTGCGGTGATGAATACGCTGACGGTGAATTTGCACTTGCTAATGGTTTCGTTTTATCGCCCGACGGCAAAGCGTTTCAAAATCATCTGCGAAGAAAAAGCATTTCCGAGCGACCAATATATGTTGCAGTCGCAGGTGAAATTCCACGGTTTCGATCCGAAAGATGCGATCGTCGAAATCAAAAGGCGTGAAGGCGAACACAACATCCGACACGAAGACATTCTCGCCAAGATCGATGAGGTCGGCGATGAACTTGCACTGTTGCTCATGGGCGGAGTGAATTATTACACGGGACAGGTTTTCGACATGAAGTCGATTACTGAGTACGCACATTCAAAAGGCGCGGTCGTCGGTTGGGATTTGGCGCACGCGGCCGGAAACATCAAACTTGAGCTTCACGATTGGAACGTCGATTTCGCGGCTTGGTGTTCGTACAAATACATGAATTCGGGTCCGGGAAATGCGTCGGGTTGTTTCGTGCACGAAAAGCATCATTCCGATCCGAAACTCAATCGATTCGCCGGCTGGTGGGGACATAACAAGGAACGACGCTTCAAGATGGAGCCCGAATTCGATCCCGTGCAAGGCGCGAACGGTTGGCAAATCTCGAATCTTCCGGTAATCACGTTGGCGCCTTACTTGGCGTCGGTGGAAATGTTCGATGAGGTCGGAATGGATGCACTGATTGAAAAACGCGACAAAATCACGGCTTATTTGGAATTCATCCTGCAAGAGATCGACAAGGAAGTCGACAGCAATTTTGAAATTATCACGCCGTCAAATCCCAAAGAGCGCGCGTGCCAGTTGTCGGTTTATTTACACGGAGAGGGCCGAAACCTGTTCGATTACCTCATGAAAAATGGCGTGATCACCGATTGGCGCGAACCCAACGTAATCCGATTGGCGCCCGTGCCTTTATATTGTTCGTTTGAGGATATGTACGATTTCGGGCAGGTTTTAAAAGCAGGCATCAAATCATTGCATTAAAAAGGTAGCCGAGGATTTCATGCAAATGACGAAACAGACATTTTTGCTTTTTTTCGGAGTTGTATGCTGCACGATTTTACACCACAGCTGCAAAAAAAATCCCGACTATGAAATTATATATTGGTCGCGAACCGTTTCTCCAAAGAAATGTGGTTACGCTATGGGTTATAATCTTTCATCCGATGACAAAAAAACCGCAAAAGTGCAAGTCATGCTCATCGAGAACGCCGAAGGTTTCAAGCCCACGTTCGAATGCGACGAAATTTCCCGCATGAAACAAAAGATCGAGTTTGATCTGAAACAAGTTTTTGCCGCCCGATGTAATATCGAAATTGAAAAGATCCGATACAAGGAAAATACGACTATCGAAGATCTTCAAAATATCATGGATACGCTGGCGACCGAAGAATTAATGATGAAAAGTAATATCGCCGATGACATCAGGGACAAGAAAATTTCTGAGAAAGAAGCTTACCGGAAACATCAGGTCTATGTAGATCAGTTATTGACGAAATACGGTCAATGAGAATGTCACTGATCGTGAAATTTACTCTTCGCTGCCTTCGCCCATGTCCATTCCCAAATCATTCGGGTCGTCGTTCTCAACTTCCGCCGGTTTCGTATTCAAAGCGACTTCCGATAACGGAACGCCGCCTTTCACACCGAAATCCAACGTCCGCGTCGGGAACGGAATCGTAATCCCATTCGCGTCATACGCTTTCTTGATACGCTGAATCGCCTGGCTGCCGACTTTTGAAAACGTGCCTTGTTCGGCGCTGTCGATCCACATCCGTACGCGGAAATTTATCGAATTATCGCCGAATTCGCGAAACATGATCGTCGTGGGCTGCGTCTTCGAAATGTCCGGAATATCTTTCACGGCCTCGAGTGTCACCTGTTGCACTTTGTCAAGATCTTCGCCATAGGAAACGCCAACATCAAGGTCGAATCGACGTTTGTTGAGCGTCGTGAAATTCTCTATAGGTTTTTGGAAAACGTCCTTGTTCGGAATCGTGATCAAATGGCCTTGGAACGTCTGAACGACCGTGTCGCGCAAATTCACTTCCTTCACTTTTCCCATGAATCCGCTGATCTTCACGACGTCGCCAACCTTCAATGGCTTTCTGAACGATATGAAAATCCCCGACATGAAATTCGACGCGATGTCCTGGAACGCAAACGCGAGCGCCAATCCCAAAATACCGGCCCCGGCCAAGATCGACGTCACGGCTTTGTCGAGATTCAACACGCTAAGCGCCGTAAACAGCACGATCCCGATCGCAAAAATGTAAACGAACGTCGCGAAAAGATTGTTCAATGTCACGTTATGCGAAACCTTGGCGATTAGCTTGAGCGCGATACGCCTGAGAAATTTGGCGACATAGAAACCAAGCACGAAAATAATGGCGGCGATGGCGATGTTCGGTAAAATCCGAATGAATTCGCGTCCCCAAGTGTTGAGTTTTTCAATGAGTAAGTTCGATACGGTGTTCAAGTCGAATTCCATGCGATTGGTTTTTTTGTTGGGATTTCAAGTTACGGATGCTGTCCGGCAAATTCGTTATACAGGTTTTCGAATGACTTACATAATCTTGTGACATTGGATTCGAATAGTGACATGAATTAGTGCGCAACTATTTGATTATTTGAACGTTATGCAACACCCTGTCAGGGTCGTTTTACGTCCTCACAACTCAAATAATATCTCCAGCAAAGTTTACAGGTAATCCGCATTCTTAATCAACTCTGCCGCTTTCCTATGAATTTTTTCTCGCTCCGACGGCTTCATCTTATCAAGCTGGCTCAACATCATCGTCATGCGCGGATTGTCTTGAAAATGCGCACGCTTTTGATCGACGAAATTCCAGTACAGCGCATTGAACGGACACGCGCGTTCACCGAATTTATCTTTGACGCTGTAATGGCAACGCAGGCAATAATTGCTCATCTTGTTGATGTAACTTCCGCTGGAAACGTACGGTTTCGTAGCGATCTTGCCGCCGTCGGCCCATTGCGACATCGCACGCGTGTTGGGCTTTTCGACCCATTCGATCGCGTCGACGTAAACACCGAGATACCATTCGTCGACCTCGTTAGGATCAGAACCGACGAGCAATGCAAAATTCCCGATGACCATTAAACGTTGGATGTGATGCGCGTATGCCTCGTCGAGACTTTGCCCGATGGAATGTTTCAGACAATTCATTTTCGTCTTCGCGTCCCAATAAAACCAAGGAAGTTTTCGATGGTTTCGCAAATGATTTTCGCTTTCGAATTCAGGCATGCGCATCCAGTAATAGCCGCGCACATATTCTCTCCAACCGATAATTTGTCGGATATAGCCTTCGACTTCGTTGATCTTGACCTCGTCCTTGTGTTCGTGAAATCGCTCGAGAACCGCATCGACGACTTCCTTTGGCGAAATCATTTTGGAATTCATCGCGAACGACAAACGCGAATGGAACAAAAATTTGTCGGCCGTGTGCATCGCGTCCTGATAATCGCCGAAATGTTCAAGTAAATGGTTGCAGAAATGATGAAGCGTGCATAAACATTCGTCGCGCGTCGTTGGCCAATTGAATGCTTTCGCGTCGATGTTCCCGAAGGTTTTGATTCCGGCTTTTTCAATTTCCGATAGGATTGCTGTAACGTCATTTTCAAATAATTTCGCCTTTGGCAATTTGACCTGTCCGCTGAATTTGTTGCGGTTCGCGTGGTCGTAATTCCATTTGCCGCCACGCGGATTGTCGCCGACCATCAAGATATCGTGTTTCCTGCGCATGTGTCGATAGAAACTTTCCATGAGCAGCGATTTCTTGCCTTCGAAGAAATCTTTGAATTCGTTTCGAGTCGTATAAAAATGTTCGGTGTCGAAAGCCTCGGAGTCGATTTTGAGTTTTTTGCAGATGGATTTTAATTGTTCGTCGAGTCGGTATTCGTCGGGAAGTTGATATTCGAATTTCTCGATTTTGTGTTTTTCGATTGCGTCCGAAATGATTTGTTCAAGCTTTTGAGAATTGTGCTTGCTGTTGATTTTTAGGTAATCGACTTTGTGATTTTTCGATTTGAGTTCGCTTGCGAAGTTGCGCATCGACACGAAGAACGCGACGACTTTTTGTATGTGGTGTTTCACGTAATCGGTTTCCTGGCGCATTTCGGCCATGAGATAGATAACATCGCCATTAGGTTTTGAAAACCACGAATGGTTAATGTCGAGTTGGTCGCCTAAAAGGAGCCGAAGAGTTTTCATGCGATTTTATTTTTTGACCGACGGCATTTTTCGCTGCAATATTTCACTTCGTCCCAAACTTTTCCCCATTTTTTGCGCCATGAAAACGGCAAGTCGCAGACAGGACATATTTTGGTTGGCAGATTTTCTTTTTTGACACGCATTTTTAAAGTTAGCGATTGCATTTCGCGTTTGGAAACTGATTGTGATTTTGTTTGCGATTGTTGAATTGGAAAAAGTATGCGCGTTAGGGATGTGAGCGGATATCCTTTTTGTTTACGACGCTGAGCTTGTCGAGGCGGTAAACAAAAAGATAGAAGCGGCAGCCCGACGGCGGCTTCCCGTTTCGTCATCTAAAACCGAATTTTCAAGCCGCCGGAACGCCCAAAAAAAGCATAAAAGTCCACTTTTTAAAAAGGTAATATCCGTACTTTTACACCGCTTACGCGAAAATCAATGCAAACACCACTAAAAATCGCCGTCGTCGGTTCCGGATTGGTCGGTTCACTTTTGGCGATTTACCTCAAGAGACAAGGCCATACCGTTCACGTTTTTGATCGAAGCCCCGATATCCGAAATATCCAATTTTCGGGTCGATCGATCAATTTGGCGATGTCCACGCGCGGTTGGAAAGCCGTTGACGAAGTTGGCATCGGCGATGAGATCCGGTCGATCGCGATCGCCATGGACAAACGCGCTATCCACGTTTCGGACGCGTTGAAATTCCAGCAATACGGCAAGGAAGGCGAAAGTATCTATTCGATTTCGCGCGGAACGTTGAACCGGAAAATGATCGATCTTGCCGAAGCTGCAGGTGCTGAATTCTTCTTCGAGCAACGCATTTGGGACGTTTCGCTCGCGACCGCGACGTTGCATATAGGCGAAACTGAAAGAGGCGAGTGGACCGACTTGAAATACGACATGGTTTTTGGAGCCGACGGCGCGTTCTCTCGGATTCGTCACCGCATGCAACGCCAAAGTATGTTCAATTATTCCCAGGAATTTTTGAATACGGGTTACAAGGAGCTGAATATTCCCGCGAACGCCGACGGTACGCACAAACTCGATAAGAACTCTTTTCATATTTGGCCCAGAGGCGAATATATGTTGATCGCGCTGCCGAATCTCGACGGAAGTTTCACGTGTACGCTGTTCATGCCTTTCGAAGGCGAAAATTCGTTCGCATCGCTGACCGACCGCAAACTTGTAGAGGATTTCTTCGCGAAGAATTTCCCGGATTCGATCGACGTGATCCCGAAACTGGCCGAGGATTTCTTCAAGAATCCGACGTCGACTTTGGTCACGATGAAATGTTATCCGTGGACGTTTGAGGACAAAGTCGCTTTGATAGGCGATGCCTGCCACGCGATCGTTCCGTTTTATGGACAAGGCATGAATGCGGGATTTGAGGATATTACGGTCTTGAACGAATGCATCGAGAAATTCGGGGACGATTGGACTACGATTTTCGCCGAATACCAAAAGTCACGCAAACCGAACGCCGATGCGATCGCCGAACTTTCATGGCGCAATTTCATGGAAATGTCATCGAGTGTCGCCGACGAGAAATTCCTGTTGCAGAAGAAAATCGAGAAACGTTTCTCAGAGAAATATCCCGACAAATGGTTGCCGTTGTACAGCCGCGTGACGTTCAGCCACAGGCCGTATTCGGAAGCACTCGCTATCGGCGACAAACAAAAAGCGATCATGGATCAGGTGATGCAGTTGGACGGAATTGAAAATAAATGGGATAGTGAGGAAGTGGAGAGGAAGATTTTTGAATACTTGTCGTAATTTTTTGTTTCGGGTTTAGAGTTTAGGGTTAACGCAAAACTCTAAACCCGAAACAAAATTATTCAACCGGTTTCTTACTCGGCGTATCCATCAAAACCCTCAAAGTCGAATCGTTCGTAAAATAACTGAACGCCCAATTCACGAAAATGAGCAATCGGTTCTTGATGCTCAGGATCAACATCAGGTGGACGAACATCCACGTGAACCAAGCCAATCTTCCCTGAAAACTGAATTGTGGCAAGTCGACGACGGCTTTTCGTTTCCCGATCGTCGCCATCGAACCCTTGTCGTGGTATTCGAAAGGTTTGAGCATCACGCCTTTTGAGAGTCGGATGAAATTCTTGGCCAACATTTCAGCCTGTTCGTTCGCGACGGCGGCCAATTGCGGATGTCCTTTCGGGAATTTATTGGTTTCCATGTACGCGATGTCGCCGATCGCATAGACGTCTTTGAGATTCTGCAATTCATTCTGTCGGTTCACGACGAGTCTATTGCCGCGCGCGTAATTGTCCTCGGGGATTCCTTCGAGTTTCACGCCCGAGATTCCCGCGGCCCAGATCACGTTTTCGCTTTTTATGGTTTCACCGCTTTTGAGTTTCACGGTCACGCCGTCGTAGGAATCGAGAAGTGTTTCAGTCTTAACGATCACGCCGAGGTCTTCGAGGTATTTTCGTGAGTATTTCTTCGAATCGTCGCTCATCGCGTTGAGGACATTGGGCAAACCTTCGAGCAGATACACTTTGAGTTTTGAGAAATCCTTGTCGGGATAATCGCGCGGCAAAACATTCTTTTTCATTTCCGACAAAGCGCCCGCGAGTTCGACCCCGGTCGGGCCGGCACCGACGACGACGAAAGTCAACAACGCGTCGAGTTCTTCGGGTTTGGCGATGATCGCGTCTTCAAACGTCTGTAGGATTCGGTTACGCAGCTGGATGGCTTCCGGCACGGATTTCATCGGGTAGGCGTGTTTCGCGAGTTCCTGATTTCCGAAATAATTCGTTTCGCAACCGTTCGCGATAACCAGATAATCGTATTCGTAGTCGCCGATCGACGTGTGCAATTTCTTATTCTGGGTATCGATATTTTCAACTTTTGCAACTCGGACATGCACGTTCTTGCAATATTGGAAAACCTTTCGCAACGGAAACGAGATGCTCGAAGGTTCCAATCGCGCGGTCGCGACCTGGTACATCAAAGGCTGGAATTGATGGTAATTGTGTTTGTCGAAGATCCAGATATCGTAATCGGACTTCTTTAAATGTTGCGCGAGCGTAAGTCCCGCGAATCCCGCGCCTACAATGGCAATGCGCTTTCTATTTCCCATGTCGTCGTTATTGGTATTTAAAGTTACCGAATAAAAACCGTCGGGATTTTGGGATTAACGTTTCTTAAAGACACATTGGGAAGCGAAATCGATTACGTTTGTCGTTTGATTATTTTTTCAACCTCATTCCGTTTTGCGTGGTCACTTTTGCGAAGTAAATGCCGTTCGACTTGTTAGAGATGTCGATCTGCGTAGTTGCCGACTGCGCTTCCCTAAAGGTGTTTCACAATGATTTCGGTTTGGTCTTACAACAAGCAAATAGATTTTCCCCCTCGGGTTGCGCGTTATTTCTTGAAAATAAAGTACACGGCCAACACCAAAAAGCAAAATCCCACGGCGTGATTCCATTTGAATGTCTCGTTTTTGAAAAATAGCAACGAGAAAATAACGAAAACTACAAGCGTAATCACTTCCTGGATGACTTTCAATTGCATGAGCGAAAAAGGGCCGCCGTTTTCCTTGAATCCGATGCGGTTTGCAGGCACCTGGAAGAAATATTCGAATAGTGCCAATCCCCAACTGATGAATACGATGGCGATTAATCCCGCCGATTCGAACCATTTCCATTCCTTGAATTTCAAATGGCCGTACCACGCCAAGGTCATGAAGATGTTCGACAACACGAGCAATCCAATCGTGAGAAATCCTTTCATTTTATTTCTTGAACAGTTTAGACAACACGCCGAACGCGCCCCTGATAAAAGTAGCGCTCGTCAATACTTTTACAACCGACTTCGTAATTTGTCCAGTTTGATCCGACGATTGCTTTTGTTGTTGTTCGGCTTGCTTTTGTTCGACTTTTGCTTGCTCAGCCTGTTGTTTGGCCGCTTCGGCTTGTTGCTTCTGCTGGGTTGCGGCGGTCTCGGCTTCCTGGATTTTCTTGTTGAGCAATTCGTAGGCGCTTTCCCGATCTACCAATTCGTTGTATTTCCTGACGAGTTTGGATTTGTCGTTTATGGCTTTGATCTCGTCGTCGGTGAGCACATCCATGCGGCTTTGTGGCGCGCGCATCATCGTGGCGGCGAGCGGGGTCGGGATTCCTTTTTCGTTGAGCGCCGTGACGAGCGCCTCTCCGATTCCGAGGCTTGTGAGCAATTCGTCGGTTTTGTAGAAGGCTGACGTCGGGTAATTGTCGGCCGTTTGTTTGATTGCCTGTCGGTCGTTCGCGGTGAATGCCCTTAATGCGTGCTGGATTTTCAGACCTAGTTGGGCGAGCACGCCGTTCGGAATGTCCATCGGATTTTGGGTGATGAAATAGATGCCGATGCCTTTCGATCGGATCAATTTTACAATCGTCTCAATCTGCTCCAGAAGTGCCTTGCTCGCCTCGTTGAAAATCAAGTGCGCCTCGTCTATAAAAATGACGAGTTCGGGTTGGCCCGAGTCGCCTTGTTCGGGCATCTGTTGGTAGATTTCGGCAAGCAGGCTGAGCATGAAAGTCGAGAATAATTTCGGTTTGTCCTGGATGTCGTTGAGTCGTAGCACGTTTACATAACCGCGTCCGTTTTCGTCGATTCGCATGAGGTCGGAAATCTCGAAACTCAATTCCCCGAAGAAAATATCGCCGCCCTGCTGTTCGACCTCGATGATTTTTCGTAGGATTGTTCCTGTGGTTGCAGTCGAGATTTTGCCGTAGTTTTCTTCGATTTCGTCTTTTCCTTCCTCGGTAATGTAGTTAAGGACTTTCTTAATGTCTTTTAGGTCGAGTAACGCAAGTTGGTTGTCGTCGCAATATTTGAAGATGATTGACACGACCCCGGCCTGGACGTCGTTGAGGTTTAGGATGCGCGAAAAAAGAACCGGTCCGAATTCTGAGACCGTTGCCCTTAATCGGACACCATTTTGATCCGACAGCGTCATGAGTTCCACAGGAAAAGCCGATGGCGTGAATGGAAGACCGATTTTCGCGTGACGTTCCTCTATAAAAGGTTGTTCGACGCCTGCCTGAGCGATTCCACTGAAGTCGCCCTTTATGTCCATCATGAGTACGGGAATCCCGAAAGCCGACAATTGTTCCGATAACACCTGGATCGTTTTGGTCTTTCCGGTTCCCGTTGCGCCCGCGATCAATCCGTGGCGGTTTAAGGTCTTCAACGGGATTTTAATGTGTGCTTCCGGTAACGCTTCGCCGTCGAGCATTGCCGCGCCCAATGTCAGGCTTTCTCCTTTTGAGGTGTAGCCGTCGGTTATGACTTTTATGAAATCGTCTTTTGTAGGCATATTTTTATGTTTTGTTGGTCTGTTTGTTTGATTTCGGAAAGTTATGAATTTAGGAAATAGACGGTTATATTTTTTTTTCATGGCCGACCCAACCTTTTAACAAAAAATAACATCTTGTGAGATACTATCTCAATCGTTTGCACGTTAGGTACGGCAACGGTTTTGGGCAGATTAAATTAATGCTAAGAATGTGAAAAAAAGTTTTTTTATTTGACGTAAAAAATTAAATTTGCCTCTTATGGTTTTACCATAAAATTAAAAAACTAATAAGATAATTATTAAAAACTAAAAATTGAAAAAATGGCAAACGCTAAGAAACAAAGTAGTTCAAACGGAGGAAGTGCCTTCTCTGCGATCACTATCGTTGTATGTATTTTTATTGGCTGGGTAATCTGGCAGTTCATCATGGGTAACGGTTCTAACTTTGAAGGTGGAACAAATGAAGGTCACCCACTACCAGGTAACTATCTTGCAATGGTATACAAAGGTGGTCCGATCGTACCAGTCCTAATGGGTCTACTTTTAATGGTGGTGGTTTTCTCGATAGAGCGTTTCATGGTTATTGGTAAAGCTGCAGGAAAAGGAAATCTTGACACTTTCATGAATAATGTTCAAGGTCACATCAAATCAGGTGATATCGATGGCGCTATTGCTGCTTGTGACAAACAACAAGGTTCGGTTGCAAATGCAATCAAAGCTGCACTGGTAAAATACCAAGAAGTTAAGAAAGAAGGTTTGAACAGCGAAGAAGCTGCTGAGACGATCCACAAGGAAATTGAAGAAGCTACTTCACTTGAAATGCCAATGCTAGAGAAAAACCTTACAATCCTTTCGACTCTTGTATCGCTTGGTACACTTGCGGGTCTATTGGGTACGGTAACGGGTATGATCAAGGCGTTCGGTGCGTTGGCGACAGCAGGTACTCCTGACCAGGCTTTGCTTGCGAACGGTATCTCGGAAGCGCTTATCAACACGGCTACAGGAATCTCGACTTCGGCTTTGGCAATCGTTACTTACAACTTGTTTACTTCTAAAATCGATACGCTTACATATTCTATTGACGAAGCTGGTTCGACAATCGTGAGCACGTACAGAAGATTCAGAGGTTCTCTAAAAAACTAATACTAATTATAAGATTATTCCCGTTTTTTATAACGTGACCGATCTATAATCATAAAACTATATGGCTAAAGTAAAAATGAGTAAGAAGGCGACGAGCATCGACATGACAGCGATGTGTGACGTAGCTTTCCTTTTGCTCACGTTCTTTATCCTTACCGCAACCGCAAAGCAGCCGGAACCACTTCCGGTAGATACGCCAAGCTCAACTGTTCAAACCAAGTTGCCTGACAGCGATTTGGCTACGATTACGATCGGACAGGGAGGTAAAGTGTTTTTTGGAATTGCAGGAAGGGATTTGAGAGTGGAGGCATTGAACTCTATGAGCAGGCAATACAAGGTTTCTTTCACTCCAGAAGAGATCGAGAAGTTTGCGCTTATTGAGAATTTCGGTGCGCCAATCGAGAACTTGAAGCAAGTGATAAACATGAAAAGTAGCGATAGAAACAAAGCGGGCATCCAACCTGGAGTTCCAAAGGATTCGCTTAACAATCAGCTAGCCGACTGGATTCAATTTGCCCGTCGTGCAACGATAGATTTGCATCAAAAAGAATTGTCGATAGCAATCAAAGGCGATGCGAAGGAAGAATATCCGCAGATCAAAAAGGTTATGGATATCCTACAGGATCAAAAGGTTAACAGCTTCAACTTGGTAACCGGTCTACGCGGTGAAGATTTTTAATTTAAACAACACGAAATGGCTGAATTAAATACCGGCGACGGCGGAGGAAAGAAAGGCTCCAAGAAAGTCCGCAGTAAAAAACTGAATTCAAAGGTCGACCTTACGGCGATGGTGGATTTGGCGTTCTTGCTGATCACTTTCTTCATGCTTACGACCTCGCTCTCAAAACCTCAATCGATGGATTTGAGCTTGCCGGACAAAGACGACGATCCTACGAAAAACAAGGATGTTAAAGTCGATGAAAACCGTACGATGACTTTGCTTTTGGGCGATAATAACCAAGTGAAATACTACATGGGAATTTTGAATACGCCAATGGCTCCAAAAGATATCGCTTACGGAAAGGCTGGACTTCGCGCTGAGGTAATCAAGCAAAAGAAGAAGGTCCAGGAATATACAGGAGATCCTAAAAAAGGGCTCATTGTGATCATCAAACCAAGCAAGAAATCAAATTATAAGAATTTGGTCGATGTCTTGGATGAAATGGCGATATCCGACGTTCCGACTTATGCGATCGTCGATATCCTTCCGGAAGAGGTTAAAATATTAGAAGGTAACGCCGCTGCGGCTCCCGCTGCACCAGCTGCCCAGTAACCTAAAGAAACTAAACAAATGAAACTGGATTTATTAAAACACGGATGGCTGGATATAGTTTTCGAAGGGCGAAATAAGCTCTACGGCGCTTATCAGTTACGCAAGGAAAATCCTAAAACGACCATGATGGCTCTCATCATGGGTGGTTTGGTATTCGCTTTCTTGGTTAGCACGCCGCTTTTGGCGAAGTTGCTTCCTGAGAAATCGGATTCAGATGAAAACCTTGACAAGAAAATCGTAGCGATCAAGCTTCCCCCGAAAAAGGAAATTCCTAAAGACTTGCCGCCGCCTCCACCGCCACCTCCAAAAATCGATCAGGTGAAATTCGTTAAGCCTGTCGTTGCGAAAGCTGAAGAGGTAGTCGAGGAACCGCCAAAAATCAAGGAGATTGAAAACAAAAAAGTAGGTGACGAGAACATCAAAGGTGATCCTGACGCCGAACTTACTGTTGAACCGGTTGGAAACGGTCCTAAAGATGTCGTAGAAGAAGACAACACGATCTACAACTCTGCAGGTATCGAGGTAAAACCTGAATTCCCGGGCGGAATCGGGAAGTTCTACAAATTCGTAACCGATAACTTCAGAACTCCTGACGATACTCCGGGTGGGCGTATGGTTGTCTCTTTCGTAGTTGAGAAAGACGGCTCGCTTACAGATATCAAAGTTGTTCGCGACGTTGGTTACGGGACGAAAGAAGAAGCGATCCGTACACTTAAAAAGTCACCTCGCTGGTCTCCGGCTGAGCAAAACGGTAAAAAAGTGCGTTGTACGTTTACGTTGCCAATTACCATTCAGGCTCCAGAATAACGATATGACAAACGGTTATATGAAAAAGAAGAAATCGCCGAAAGAGCGATTTCTTCTCGTTATAGGGATTCTGTTCTTTTTGGTTTACCTGTTCATGGGCTTGGCTATCATCTTTTATGACAAGCTGCCGTTGGGCATGGAATATAAATACCGCGTTGCGTTAGGGTCGTTGCTTATCGTGTATGCATTCATACGATTTGTAAGGCTACTTAAATCTGAAAACACACAAGATGAGTAAAAAAATTGTACCTATCGTGGCTCTTTTCGGCGTCTTTTTTTTGTTCATGTGCAACAGAAAATCCGAGGCCGGTCCTGCAAACGAAACGATATTGACGGGAGAAACGTCGATGTTGGTCGATGAAACATTATCGCCAATAGTTGAAGACGTGCTCGCTGTTTTCGAAAGCCAGTATAACGCGAAAATAAACCTGATTCCAAAATCCGAGAATGAAGCACTTCAATCATTCTTTAAAGATTCGGCCAAAGTGATCATCATGTCGCGCGATTTGAACGCCGAAGAAAAAAAGTTCTTCGATTCAAAAAAGCGTTATCCGAAATCCACAAAATTCGCCACCGACGCAATCGCACTTATCGGTTCGAAAGGAAATGACTCGATCGTCGCGCTTCAGGATGTCGTGGATTTCATGAAAGGAAAATCGGTCAGCGGAATTAAGGGAATGGTTTTCGACAATCCGAATTCAGGTACGGTCCGCTTCATGAACGAACTCTCAGGGATTTCAGCACTGCCCGAGAAAAACGTGTATTCATTCAAGACGAATTCGGAAGTCATAAAATTCGTTTCCGAAAATCCGGGAATGATTGGCGTAGTCGGCATAAATTGGGTATTGCAACCCACTCAAGAATTAGAAAGTTATCTTAAAAAAATCAATGTTCTTAGTGTAAAAGGTCTTTCAAGTGTTAAATTTGTTTCTCCCACGCAAAACAACCTTGCTGAAGGAACTTACCCATTGGCACGTGATTTGTATATCGTCAACGCCCAAGGGTACGAAGGTCTTGGAATGGGGTTCGCCTCATTCATAGCCGGAGAGCGTGGACAGCGAATCATTCTTAAGTCAGGTTTGCTTCCGGTGCGGATTCCCTCGAGAAAAATTGTAATCAAGAAAGAAGAAAAAACACAATAGTAACATAAAACTCTAAAAATGAACAAGCCTAAAATTTTCAGTATAGCTTTTGTTGCTCTTGCATCTGTTACGGCGCTTCAGGCGCAGGATGTCGAGCAGGCCAAGAAAGCCATCGATGCTGAACAATACGAAAAAGCCAAAACCATGTTGAAAGCCGCAGTCCAGGCGAAACCAACCGATGGACGTGCCGCTTTCCTACTTGGGAAAGTATATTTAAAACAAGACATCGAGGATTCAGCTAAAGTCGTATTCCAAAAAGGGATTACAGCCAAAGACGACGGTAATTTAAACTACATCGGTCTTGGCCAATTGGATCTCAATGCAGGAAATACAAGCGCAGCCCAATCTAATTTCACGACGTCTTTGAAGGACATCAAGAAAAAAGACACTGAAGAATATATCTTCATCGCGCGCGCTTATATGGATGCCGATAAACCTGATTATAAAAGCGCCTTGTCGACTTTGGAAAAAGCAAAACTCGCCAATCCACAAGATCCGCAAGTACAACTGGCTTTGGGCGACGCATATTACGGTGAAAAAAATCAAAACGATGCGTATGTCGCATATAGGACTGCGGTACAGGCTGATCCATCATTGATCCGCGCGAAAATGCAACAAGGTGTACTTCTGAAAGGTGCTCGCGCGTTTACTGAAGCTGTAAAAGCTTACGAAACCGTTCTTGGAGCGAATCCAAATTACGGTCCTGTGTATCGTGAAATGGCCGAAACCTATTATTTGTGGGGTAATGCCGAACCGAAAAAATACACCGAGTACATTCAAAAAGCCCTCGGTTACTACGAAAAATACATGAGCCTTACCGATTACTCGCTTGCTTCACGTATGCGTCACGCCGACTTCTTGATCCTTGCAAAAGATTACAAGGCATTGGAAGCCGAAGCGCAAAAGATGCAACAGCTTGATAAAGTGAACCCGCGTATCATGCGTTATTTGGGATATTCGGCTTACGAGAACGGAAACACCGACGTGGCGATCCAATCGCTCGATGCATTCATCAAGAACCCTGCAAACAAAGTAATCGCACGTGATTACATGTATTTAGGTTTGGCGAAATTGAAAAAGGCGTCAGGAAACGCTCCTGCTGCGACCGGTACCGAAACAGCGACAGCGGCTCCTGTGGTCGACGCGACGCTTTTCAACGCCGGTGTTGCCGACATCAAGAAATCAGTTGAGATGGAAAGTACGATGACGTATGACTTGAGCGAACTCGGTAAAAGATTCTTCGACCAGAAATTGTTCAAGGAAGCCGCAGCGATCTACGAAATCGCGGTGACGAACGAACAGTCTAAAAATTATACGCAGGATTTGTTCTATTACGGTTATGCGATCTACTACGCCAACAATACTAAAAATGGCAAGCCGAATCCTGAGCAAGTCCACAAGGCGATCGATGCTTTTGCAAAAGTATATGGATCTTCACCGACAACACAGGATGCTTACTTGTTCAAAGCCCGCGCACACAGTTTGCTTGACGAGAATACTGAAATGGCAAAAAGTTATGAGGATTACATTCGCGTCGTAACTGAAAAAGGCGCTGAAGAACTAGCTAAGGAAGCCACGAAAAAGAAATTGGTCGAGGCCAACAACAACATCGGAGCGTTTTATATAGCTTCTGGCGACAAGGCAAAAGCCAAAGAATATTTCAACAAGACGTTGGCGATCCAACCTGGAGAAACCTTCGCGACCGAAGCGCTTAAACAAAAATAAGCCTGAAACAATAATTGAAACCGACGGGAAACTGTCGGTTTTTTTTTGCCCCGACGCAACCAAATGAATTGATTATCTTTGCACTTTATTTTAGAAATGCTGACACAAGACGTACAACAACTTGTTGGGAAAGGTGAGATGCTTCCGCTCATGGAAGAATTCTACACCATTCAGGGAGAAGGATATCACACGGGAACCGCCGCGTACTTCATTCGCGTGGGCGGATGCGACGTTGGTTGCCATTGGTGTGACGTGAAAGAAAGTTGGAATGCCGATCTGCATCCGCCGACGCATGTCGATCACATCGTAGGGAACGCGAGCAAATTCGCCGATACGGTCGTCGTGACCGGAGGCGAGCCGTTGACCTGGGATATGTCGATGCTCACGTTGAAACTCAAGGAAAAAAATATGCGCATCCATATCGAAACATCGGGCGCTTATGAATTGTCGGGGAGTTGGGATTGGATCACGCTGTCGCCCAAGAAAACCAAACTGCCGACCCAATCGGTTTACGACGCTGCCGATGAGCTAAAATGCATCATCTTCAACAAGCACGATTTCATTTTCGCCGAAGAACAAGCGCAGAGAGTGAATCCAAACGCGATCCTGTTTTTGCAACCTGAATGGAGCAAACGCGATGAAATGACGCCGCTTATCGTCGATTACGTAATGAACAACCCGAAATGGAGAATCTCATTGCAGACGCACAAATACCTTAACATCCCATAAAGCCAAAAACACAATCCCGATTCGTTCGGGATTTTTTATTTTTACGGAATATGAAACAACATTTCCTTCTCGATCCGAAAATTGTCTATCTCAATCACGGTTCATTCGGTGCTTGCCCGAAGCCGATTTTCGACGATTATCAATATTGGCAACGATTGCTGGAATTCGAACCGGTCCAATTCGTGTTCAAAAAAGGTCCCGAACAACTCAGGAAATCAAAACAAGCGCTCGCCAAATTCCTGAATTGCGATGCCGCCGATTTCTTTTTCACGCCGAATCCGACGTTCGCGATCAACACGATCATGCACAGTCTCGATTTAAAACCCGGAGACGAAATCCTCGCAACCGACAACGAATACGGCGCGATGGACCGAACCTGGAATTTCTACACCAGGAAAACCGGAGCGAAATACGTTCGCGCAAACATCTCATTGCCGATAGTTTCGAAAGAAAAATTGCTCGAAGAGTTCTGGAAAGGTTATTCACCCAACACGAAAGTCATTTTCCTGAACCAAATTTCAAGCGCAACCGCGTTGATTTTCCCCGCGAAGGAAATTTGCGACCGAGCCAGGGAGTTAGGTTTGATCACGATCGTGGACGGCGCTCATGTTCCGGGCCATATCGATTTGGATTTGACCGATCTCAACGCGGATTTCTACACGGGAACGCTACACAAATGGATGTTCGCCCCGAAAGGTTGTTCATTTTTGCACGTCAACAAGAAATTTCAGGACATGCTCGATCCGTTGGTCGTGAGTTGGGGTTACGAAAGCGATGCTCCCGGTGAAAGCCGGTTTCTGGATTACCACGAACAACAGGGAACGCGCGATATCTCGGCATTTTTGACCGCGCCCGCGGCAATTGAGTTTCTGGAAAGCATCGACTGGAGAGCAAGAGCGAAAGAATGTCGCCAATTGATCTTAGATAATTACCAACGTTTTTGCGACCTGCTCGGCACGGAACCGATTTGCCCGATTACCGAAGAATTCCTCGCGCAAATGTGCAGTATTCCGATGCCGACGACGAACGCGGTTGAATTGAAGGAACTGCTTTTCTCGAAATACGACA
The DNA here is from genome assembly GCF_004211145.1 of Flavobacterium sp. Taxonomy (GTDB): domain Bacteria; phylum Bacteroidota; class Bacteroidia; order Flavobacteriales; family Flavobacteriaceae; genus Flavobacterium. The sequence continues at coordinate 76,578 of NZ_SEBS01000017.1, forward strand.
TAGAAATCCCGATCATGAATCTCAACGGGAATTTCTACATCCGAATTTCTACACAGATTTACGTGACACAGAACGATATCGATCTTTTGTACGCCGCGCTTACTGATATTATCCAAAACACCGATTTGATTCAGGCGACAAAATCCTAGCCCGGATGGAAGCGGAAAGCCTTTCTTGTACAAAAATCGCAATTTTGCCAGCGCGCGACAGCGACCAACGGAAGCTCGCCGCGTGCCGGCAAAATAGATTTTTTACAGAAAGCTTGCAGCGAACAGCCGGAACATGCTTCTAAAAATCAGAGGAATAATGTGGCGAGATAATCGAAATGCTCGCCTTCAACAACCAATTCGCATTGCAAACCGTTCGCGTGTGCCGCATTTTGTAACGTGTTGTAGTCGAGGTACAGCCAATCGAACGAATCTTCTTGCTCGCCTTTGTACGACAAATCGAAAGTAAGTTCGCCGTAATAACCGCTTGCGGGAATCAGGTACGCGCCGTCGTCGTCCTGGTCGAACATATAGATGATGTCGGACGAATCGATGAAAATTTGCCCGCCCGGGTTCAATAAAGAATTAAGTTTTTGAAGGTATTTCGAAATGTTTTCGAGGCGACCGAAAATTCCCGTGCCGTTCATGAGCAGCAAAATCGTGTCGAAAGTTTCGCCTTCAAAATCCAATACGTTCCTGACTTCGACTTTTTTCACGCCACGCATTTCGCAGGCTTTTACCGCACTTGCCGAAATGTCGATCGCCGTAACGTCGAGTTTTTTCTCGTTTTGGAGATGCAACGCGTGGCTTCCGGCGCCGCAACCGACGTCGAGCACTTTTCCCGTGGCAAGCGCGAGTGCCTTCTTCTCAATCTTCGGCATTTCCTTGTACGACCTGAAAAGCCACGCGACCGACATCTCGTCGGGATCTGAAATCGAGGTTTCGGTAATTAGATCCTGAGGGGAATTTTTGGTTTGGTAGTCGAGGATGGCGCGGCCGAAAAGGTCTTTCATGAGTTGTTCATTTGATTTTTGTTCATTTGTTCATTTGAATTCTCGCGTTCAGCTCATCGTAATTGAATCAAAAGTATTTCTTGAATTTGTATTCAAATGAACGAACAACAAAGAACAAATGAACAATTGATTACTTTTGCCCCATGGACGATTTCCTAAAACAACTTCCCGGGCTTGCCAAAGATAAGCATATCGAAAACAAGAAGTATTTCGATAAGCTCAGGAAAAAGCCGCCCAAGAATCTCGACTACGTGATGCAGGATCTTCACGATGCCGAGTTCAGGAAAACCGACTGCCTAACGTGCGCGAATTGTTGCAAGACGACCGGACCGTTGTTCACTGACGCCGACGTCGAGCGCATTTCAAAACATTTCCGAATGAAGCCGCAGCAATTCATTTCACAATACCTGCGCATCGATGAAGACAATGACTACGTGCTTCAAAGCGTGCCGTGCCATTTCTTGGATTCCGAAAATTACTGCATGATTTACGACGTCCGACCAAAAGCCTGTCGCGAATTTCCGCACACCGACCGAAAGAAATTTCAGCAGATCACGAATATCACTTTGAAAAATATTCCGATTTGTCCGGCAACGTATAGGATTGTGGAGGAAATGAAGAAAAGGCTTCCGTTGTAGCTTTAGGCTTTAAGCTATAGGCTGTAGGCTTTGTTTATCGCAGATATAAAATCCAAAAGCAATAAGCAAAAATCTTCGCGCCTTCGCTTTTCGTGGCAAGTATTAGGTTTGTTTGCATAAGAATTCAGTTTCAATTCACGGCAAAACTTTGTGACTTAGCGCCTTCGTGCCTTCGTGGCAAAAAAACATTCACGTTTTCCCAAAAAAAAGCCTCCATCAGGAGGCGAATTCTAAACGAATAAATAATCGTCGGCTACGACCAAATGATCGGTCTTTCGTCCGCCGACCGCGTTAACGAGATAATCAATCCCGCGCCCGATGTATTCGATGATTTTTTCTACCCATTCTTTTGCCTTGTGAAAAAGTTCGATGCCTTTGTCAATGTACGAATTGATCACTTCGATGATGCGTTGCAATTCATCCATATAGCCTAAAAGTAGTTGAGCCCTTTCCATAGTGTTGCGATTTGTGTTGTTTTCCGACCAAAATTATCGTTTCACTAAAATAGCCATTCAGCGCTGAACATTACTCAGTAAATCTCATAAACTTTTCTTATTTTTTTAAATTCCTCTATGCCTGGCTGCCAGCTCGCGCGGATCTCATCTTCTGACAGTCCGGACTCGATTTGGCTCTGCAGCTTGCGCGTTCCGGCAAGCAACGTGAAGTAAGAGATAAAGAATTTCGACTTGTCCTGGGTTTCATTGTAGGCTTTTATGAGCCATTTGAGTTCAATGCGATTCAAACGACTGATTTTCGACAAATCCTCGCCGCAGCAAATTTTACCGTTGTGAGGCGGATCTTTGGCACCTTCGTTCGGCAATGGCAGGAATTCGTACGTCATCGTACGCAAAAACGGAGATCCGTAAATCTGGAACTGCTTTGTCGTGCCGCGCCCGATGCTGACGTTCGTGCCCTCGAAAAAGCAAAGGCTCGGATAAAGGTTGATCGCTTGGTCGTTGGGCAAGTTGGGCGACGGTTTCACGGGCAAGCTATACGGCATCGTGCGTCGGTAATTCTCGCAAGGCACGATTTTGACATCGCATTGGATGCTGTCTTTGAGCCACTTTTCCCCGTTGATCATGAGCGCGTATTCTCCGATGGTCATGCCGTGAAGCACGGGAATCGGATGCATGCCCACGAAACTCTTGTGTTCAGGTTCCAACGTCGGGCCGTCGACCGTGTAGCCGTTGGGGTTCGGTCGGTCAAGGATAATCAATTCGATCTTGTTCTCGGCGCAGGCTTCCATCACGTAATGAAGCGTCGATATATAGGTATAAAATCGCGTGCCGACATCTTGCAGATCGAAAAGCATCACGTCGATTCCTTGTAGTTGTTCGGCCGACGGCTTTTTGTTGTTGCCGTAAATCGAGATGATCGGAATTCCGGTTTTCACGTCTTTTCCGTCGACGATGTCTTCGCCTGCATCGGCCGTTCCTCGGAAACCGTGTTCGGGCGCATAAATCTTGTCGAGGTTGACCTTCGTTTTGCGTTTCAGGTAATCGACGATGTGCATCGTTTTGGTAACCGTGGCTTCCCGATGCGTGAGTTCGAGCGAGTCTGGCAGCGAGAAGATCGAATCGTATGAGATCAATCCCGTTTGGTTGGTCACGATTCCGACTCTTCGGTCGGCAATGATGTCCAGGTAACTCGAAGTATTGTCGGCGCCCGTCATGAACTTCAACGGCCTGATCTTGCTCTTGATGGTTTTTTTCTCAGGCGCTGAAAATGCAACGACCTTTGCCTGGGGCGTTTTACACGAAACCGCGATTGCCAGTAAAATTCCGACCAGTGAAAGTCGTTTTGAAAAAAGCAATGGTGTCCGCAATGATGCCGGGAGTGAATGAAGCATTATAAATTCGTGTGATAAATTGGTTTGTAGGCCTGAAATCGTATTGAAAACTGTATTTTTGGAATCCGCAACCCAGACTAAAACGACTTTGAATTTAGAATATTTCATCGCCAAAAGACTGATTACCGCCAAAGGCCGTAAAAGTACTATTTCGGCACCAATAATAAAAATCGCGATTTCGGCTATTGCCATCAGCATGGTCATGATGATCGTGTCGGTTGCGACGGGAATCGGCTTGCAGCAGAAGATCCGAGAGAAGGTTTCGGCGTTCAACGGCCATATCATCATTTCAAATTACGACGACAATCAGTCCGAAGTCAGCGTCAAACCCATTTCAACGAAGCAGGATTTTTATCCGAAGTTCACATCGGTTCAGGGAATCCGACACATTCAGGCCGTTGCGAGTAAAGCGGGAATCATTCGTACGGCCGATGCTTTTGAAGGCATCATCTTCAAAGGCGTCGGGAAAGATTACGAATGGACAAACATGAAAGACTTCCTTATTTCAGGACGTTTGCCCAACCTGAACGGCAAGCTCAACGACGAAGTGCTCATTTCCCAATATCTCGCCGAACGACTCAAACTCAAAACCGGCGATCGGTTCAACACGTTCTTCATGAAAGAAGGTCAGGGCAATCCGAAACCGAATCTGCGTGTGTTTCACATCGTCGGAATCTACAATTCAGGCCTGCAGGAATTTGATGCGGCTTATTTGCTGGGCGACATTCGGCATTTACAGCGCATCAACAAATGGAAGCCCGACGAGGTCGGTTCGTTCGAGGTTTTCGTGAAGGACTTCAACTCGATCGAGGCCAAAGGCAAGGAAGTCTACGAGAACACGTTCAATGCCGCCGATCCCGCCGACGCGCTCGACACCAAGACCATCATCGAGAAATACTACTATATATTCGACTGGCTCAAGCTTTTCGACTTTAATATTATAGTGATCCTCGTCGTCATGATCGCGGTCGCTACAATTAATATGGTCGTCGCGCTTCTCGTATTGATTTTGGAGCGCACCCAAATGATTGGGATTCTCAAATCCATCGGGGCCGCGAATTGGAGCGTGCGCAAAGTGTTTTTGTACAACGCCGCGTATTTGATCGCTCGCGGTTTGTTTTGGGGAAACCTTATCGGGCTTGGATTGGTGTTTTTGCAGCAGCAGTTCGGTTTGGTGAAACTTAACCCTCAGAATTATTACGTGACTGAGGCGCCCGTGTATTTTAGCTTCGGATACATTTTGTTGCTGAATGCGGGAACCATGCTCATTTGCCTGATCGTATTATTGGTGCCGTCCTATATCATCACTAAAATCTCACCGGTTCGCGCCATCCGTTTCGAATGATAGAAATCGCCCGAAATCCAAATGACTATATATTGTATCGTCGCCTCGATCGTGAACTTGTGCTGATCGTGCAGGATTCGGCGGGGATCTTTGAATTCGAGTACATTCTTAACTCGGGCGAAAAATATTCCTTTGAAAGCCACGGTGACCAAATGTTGGGTTTGCTGGCGCAGCGCGTTCGCGACGAAGAGGCGCGATTTTAATTTGGGCGTGCCGGCGGCTTTGGCGTTGGGCGTCTTCCGATGTGTTTTTGGCAAGCCGCCGTCGGGCTGACCCGTTCCAATCTGTCTTTTGCCGTCCGCTATACTATATATGGAGAAACATCCGCCGCGGCAAAAGACAGGATTTCCACTCGCATCCCTCACGCGGCCGCAAACCCTGGAAAAAACTTTCACCTGCAAAACGCATCGTTCCAGCGCGTTGCGAAAAACACGAAAAAAACTTTGCCGAAACGCTTGCGGGAGTCAAAAAGCGGTGTACTTTTGCACCCGCATTGACAGCGAAGTTCCTTTGAAATAGTGAAAGTAAAAAAAGAGGCGAAAAAAGTTTTGCCGTTAGGGGCAGGGTTGTTATCTTTGCCGTCCGGTTTTTCCGGAAAACGTTCAGGACGCATCTTTTTTACTGGAAATCAAGCG
>NZ_SEBS01000018.1 GCF_004211145.1 Flavobacterium sp.
GTTTTTTACTAAACAATACGATTTTGCGCGTACGTAAAGTCATCTTTTTGACCGACGAGAAAAAATCCGCCCAAAAATCCACTACAAATACTTTAAAAACCGCCATAAAGAACGAGATTCCAAATATCCGAAATCCGTTTCATTCGCATAAGCTTCGCGTTCGAAACTGATATTAAAATATGCTTTCTTGCGATCGCGATATCGAATCACCCGAACCAAAAATTCCAAAAAATACCAAACGAAAAAAGGCAAGACCAATAATTCCGACTGTTGCCGTAAATGGATGCGCTCGTGATTGATGAGCACGTCGTCGGTTTTATGCTTTCCCGACGCGACGAGCACGAACGGATATACCGTAAAACCCAAGAATCCTTTCGGAATTAAATATTTCGCAACAATCACAATCATTGCTTTCAAAGTTCCTAAATTTGTGGCTAATGGACGGCGAAAATCAGGCAAATAAATTAATCGAAGGCGAAGATTACTATCTGACGCCCGAAGGCTTCAAGGTATTTACCGAGAAATTCCACCTAAAACGCGGTCATTGCTGCCGCAGCGGTTGCCGACATTGTCCTTACGGTTACGACAAGAACACGAATACATTTAGAAAAAAATGACATTCCAAGAACAAATCCTCGAAGGAATTCCTTCCATTTTACCACAACCGAAGCCTTACGAGGCCAGCATCAACCACGCGCCCAAACGCAAGGAAATCCTCTCGCCCGACGAGAAGAAACTCGCCATAAGGAATGCGTTGCGTTACTTCGACAAGAGCGACCACGCAGTCCTCGCAAAGGAATTTTCGAATGAACTCAACGCATACGGCCGAATTTACATGTACCGGTTCCGTCCCGATTACGAGATGAAGGCGCGACCATTGCACGAATATCCCGGAAAAAGCGACCAGGCTAAGGCGATCATGCTCATGATCCAAAACAATTTGGATTACGCGGTCGCACAACATCCGCACGAATTGATCACGTATGGCGGAAACGGCGCGGTATTCTCGAACTGGGCGCAGTATCAGCTTACGATGAAATATTTGGCCGAAATGACGAACGAGCAAACACTCGTCATGTATTCGGGCCATCCGATGGGATTGTTCCCGTCGCACAAAGAAGCACCGCGCGTCGTCGTGACCAACGGCATGATGATCCCCAATTATTCGAAACCCGACGATTGGGAGAAATTCAACGCGCTCGGCGTGACGCAATACGGCCAGATGACCGCCGGAAGTTATATGTATATCGGTCCGCAAGGCATCGTCCACGGCACGACGATCACCGTGATGAACGCGGGGCGAAAAATCGCGAAATCCGGAGAAGATTTGTCGGGCAAATTGTTCGTGACGTCGGGCCTCGGCGGAATGAGCGGCGCACAACCAAAAGCCGGAAACATCGCAGGAGTCATAACGGTTTGCGCCGAAGTCAATCCGAAAGCGGTCCAAACGCGCCATTCTCAAGGTTGGGTCGATGAAGTCATCGAAGATTTGGACGAATTGGTGACACGCGTGAATTCGGCGAAAAAAAATAAAGAAACCGTTTCGATCGCCTATTTGGGCAACGTCGTCGAAGTTTGGGAAAAATTCGATTCTGAAAATGTTTATATCGATTTAGGTTCCGACCAAACGTCGCTCCACAATCCTTGGGCCGGCGGTTATTACCCAGCGGGAGTCGACTTTGAGACCGCTAAAACCATGATGTCCGAACAACCTGGCCTGTTCAGGGAAAACGTGCAGCAATCGTTGCGCCGACATGCCGATGCCGTAAATAGACACACGGCAAAAGGAACGTATTTCTTCGATTACGGAAACGCGTTCCTGCTCGAATGTTCCCGAGCCGGAGCCGACGTTTTCGCTCCAAACGGCATCGATTTCAAATATCCGAGTTACGTTCAGGATATCTTGGGGCCGATGTGTTTCGACTACGGATTCGGCCCGTTCCGATGGGTTTGCACATCTTGCAAGCCCGAAGATTTGGCCAAGACCGACGCGATCGCACTTTCGGTCCTCGAGGAAATGGTGAAATCGGCTCCATCGGAAATCAAGCAACAAATGGAAGACAACATCCGCTGGATCAAAGGCGCGCAACAGAACAAGCTTGTCGTCGGATCACAGGCCAGGATTTTATACGCCGACGCCGACGGACGCGCGAACATAGCCGAAGCGTTCAACCAAGCGATCGCGAAAGGCGAGATCAGCTATGTCGTTTTGGGTCGCGACCATCATGATGTTTCGGGTACGGATTCCCCATATCGCGAAACGTCGAACATCTATGACGGATCCCGTTTTACGGCCGACATGGCAATACACAACGTCATTGGCGATAGTTTCCGTGGCGCGACTTGGGTAAGTATTCACAACGGCGGCGGAGTCGGCTGGGGCGAGGTAATTAACGGCGGCTTCGGCATGGTTCTTGATGGTTCCGACGAAGCTTACAAGCGCCTGAAATCCATGCTTTTCTGGGACGTGAACAACGGAATTTCGAGAAGAAGCTGGGCCAGGAACGATGAAGCGATTTTCGCCATCAAACGGGCAATGGAGCACGAACCACTTCTTAAAGTGACGCTCCCGAATCTCGTGGATGACGCGTTGCTCCAAAATTTATAGCCATGCAAAAACTCAGCAGTGTTTCATTGATGATTATGGGGACGGGATTTCTTCCGCTCGCGCTTCTTATTGAAAACGTATTGCTCCAGGCATTCGTACTGCTGATATCAATGGTGCTTAATATCATGGCGATTGTTAGGAATTTGAAGGAGAAGCGAGAGAACAAACTGTAAATTATCTGCTATGAAAACTATAAAATTTTTACCTGTTTTATTGCTCTTTGTGCTTGGCGCTTGCTCGTCGGTCAAAGTTGCATCCGACTACGACAAGAATGTCGATTTCACCCAATTCAAGACGTATGCGTTTTACAAGACGGGAATCGACAAGGCCGAAATTTCGGACCTCGACAAAAAACGCATCATGCGCGCGATCGAGGAAACCATGTCGGCAAAAGGATTTACCAAAAGTGAAAAACCCGACGTTCTCGTGAACATTTTCACCAAGGCGCGCCAACAAGTCGACGTAAACACATTCAACAACGGCTGGGGTTACGGTTGGGGTTACGGATGGAACCCGTATATCTGGGGCGGCAACAGCACGTCGGTTTCCACTTACACCGAGGGAACGCTATTCATCGACCTCATCGACGCAAAGAAAAAAGAACTCGTTTGGCAAGGTGAAGGCGAAGGCGTCTTGACGAAAGACGTGGAAAAGAAAGATGAGCGCGTGATGGAATTCGTGTCGAAGATATTGGCGCAATATCCGCCGAGCAAGAAAAAATAATTAAGATTTATTGAGGAAAATCGGTAATTGTCAAATTCTGATTTTCCTTTTTGCATAAACCTCAAAGGTCTCAAAGACCTTTGAGGTTTTTCATTTTCGCCATTTTATCGACGATTTCTGCACGTTTCAAAAAACCTCACCTCTTAAAATCTCGCGTTTACCTCAAAAATTTTTATTGACGAATCAGATGCCGTTACATTTGCCCAACAACAAGTTCTAACAATAAGATACCTGTAAATACCAAACATTACAAAGGCGATAGACTCAAGTGCTGTCGCCTTTAAAAAACAACTTTCGGCGCGGTGAAATACCACATATTCAAAACGGCGCCCTGAAAGAAGCATTGATTGAATTTTGATTTATTTGTTGTTGTTGTTTTTTTTTAAACAAACCGTAGCCGCCCTAACGACTACGGTTTTTTTATGATTTGTATTCATCCCTACTCGACTTGATTTTGTACTTTTACCACAACCCAAGTAAAACGTTATGAGTACCGATTTTGAGAGCAATCCATTGATAGACCGCCTTCCCGAGCATTTGAAGCAATTCATAAAGCCTCAGGATTACGACGATTACACGCCCATAAATCAAGCCGTTTGGCGTTATGTGATGCGAAAAAATGTGGATTATCTTTCAAAAGTCGCACACAGTTCCTACCTCGAAGGTTTGCAGAAAACGGGCCTCGAAATCGACTCGATCCCGAACATGTACGGCATGAACCGAATCCTCAAGGAAATCGGTTGGGCCGCCGTGGCCGTCGACGGTTTTATCCCGCCGAACGCGTTCATGGAATTCCAGGCATATAATGTTTTGGTCATCGCGTCCGACATCAGGCAACTCGAACACATCGAATACACGCCGGCTCCCGATATCATTCACGAAGGCGCAGGTCACGCTCCTATCATCGCGAATCCTGAATACGCCGAATATTTGCGTCGCTTCGGAGAAATCGGATGCAAGGCGCTTTCGTCACATAAGGACTACGAATTATATGAAGCGATCCGACTGCTTTCCATCTTGAAGGAAGCCGAAGGAACGCCGACATCGGACATCGAAAAAGCTGAAAAAGCCGTCGAGGATCTACAGAACAACATGGGCGAACCCAGCGAAATGGCTCGCATCCGAAACCTGCACTGGTGGACTGTCGAATACGGTTTGATCGGAGAAGTCGAAAGCCCGAAAATCTATGGAGCAGGATTGTTATCATCAATTGGCGAAAGCGCGTGGTGCATGACCGACGCCGTCAAAAAAATCCCATACGACATCTCGGCCGCCGACCAAAGTTTCGACATCACCAAACCGCAACCTCAACTTTACGTCACGCCCGATTTCGCGCATTTGAACCTCGTGCTCGAGGAATTCGCGAACACTATGGCATTGCGCACGGGAGGTTTGAGCGGCCTTCAGAAACTCATTGATTCAGAAGCAATCGGAACCATAGAATTAAGCACCGGAATCCAGATTTCGGGTCAATTCACGAACGTCATCGAAAATTCGGGAAAACCCGTTTACATACAAACTACAGGCAAAACAGCGCTGTCCTATCGCGAAAAAGAACTCGTCGGACACGGTTCGGCGACACATAAGGACGGTTTCGGAAGCCCGATCGGCAAACTCAAGGGAATCAATCTCGCGATCGAAGACATGAGCCCGCGTGATTTGCGCGCATACGACATCTACGAGGCTGAAAAAGTAACGCTTGAGTTCGAAGGTGACATCACCGTAACCGGAGAAATCATTACCGGATCGCGAAATTTGCAAGGCGAAATCATCCTGATAAGTTTCAAGAACTGCACGGTGACGCACAACGAAACGGTTTTGTTCCAACCTGACTGGGGAATCTACGATATGGCCGTCGGTAAAAAAGTCGTTTCGGCATTTTCAGGTCCGGCCGACGTAATGAGTTTCGACCTCATCACGCACGTGCCATCGTCGAAAACGATTAAAGCCAAAACATCGGACCAGCGCGACGAACTCGAAAACCTATACAAAACGGTTCGCGACATCCGTGAAGGAAAAGATTCAGATAAGAAACTCGCCGACATCTTCGAAACCTTGAAAAACAACCATCCGAAAGATTGGCTGTTGTCGGTCGAAATTGTCGAATTGCTGCACAACTCACATCAAGATGATTTAAAACAACAGGTTTTGGTTCATCTCGAAAACCTTAAAAACGAGCGTCCGAAAATCGCACATCTGATCAGCGGCGGCCTCGAACTCATTTTCGAGAAAGAAAAAGCGATCTAAATAAAAAAAGCCACCCGTCAAGGTGGCTTTTTCTTTCATTCCTGTTTGTTATTTCTTGATCACTTTGACGGTTTTTACCGCGGTTCCCATATCGATGTAAATCAGATAAGTTCCCGCCGCGTAACCGCTAAAGTCAAGCTTTGTTTCGGTTGCATTCACGTCAGCCATGTGAACCAATTGCCCGATCATGTTGAGCACTCGGATTTTCGAAATTTCTTCGGTGAAACTGATGTTCACAAAATCCACGATCGGATTCGGATACACGCGCAATTCGTTTTTCGAAACTTCGCGCACATCGAGGCACGCGCCCTCGGAAACCGTTACGCCGAGTCGCGTCGGGCTTTCACATGACGTCAGCGTTTGGGATGCGTAATACGTCGTTCCCGCGATGAGAAGCGTGCTGTTCGGCACGACATTTCCACCTGAAGGCGCGTCGTACCAAATCACGTTGCTTCCATTCACGAGAAGCATTCCGACGGTTTCGAGTTCACAAAACGTTTGGCTTGCAAATCCTGTCGGAGCTGCGGTCGGGTTGATCGTTGCCGCAACCGCGACACGTGGCGACACGCAGGTTCCATTTGAAGATTCGACGTAATAAGTTGTCGATGTCGTCAAACTCGGCGTCACGAAACTCGCTCCGGTTGCCAGCGCCGAACCACCCGATGGCACGTCAAACCATTGAACCGTACCCGATGTAGCCGTGGCGCTGAGCGTCAAACTGCCGTAATCGCAGCGACTCGCCGGAACTGTTTGTGAAATGCTCGGTTGTTCGTTTACCGTAGCGACGACAGCGGTTCTTGGCGATGTACAGCCGTTGGACGACGCTTCGACGTAATAGGTCGTGGTCGTGCCGATGTTGCCCGTCGAAAGACTCGTTCCGCTTCCCAGAATTTGTCCGCCCGATGGCAAACTGAACCACGAAAGCGTTCCGCCCGAAGCCGTCGCCTGTAACGTCATTGATCCGAAACCGCAGCGCGAAGCCGGAATTGTGTTCGTTACCGATGGCGTCGTATTGACAGTCGCAATCACTTCCGATCGCACCGAAACGCAATCACCATTCACCGATTCCACGTAATACGCGGTCGTATTCGTAAGCAGCGGCGTCGTGAATTGAATTCCGGAACCCAAAACCGCTCCTCCGCTTGGCTGGCTGTACCAATTCAATATGCCCACGTTGGCCGATGCCGAAAGCGTTACCGAACCCGAATCGCATCGTTGTCCCGGAGTTACTGAAGTAATGCTCGGAATCGTGTTGATCGTTCCCGTAACCGCCGTTCTCGGCGACGAACAGTTCGCATTCGCAGCTTCCACATAATACGTGGTTGTGGCCGACAAACTCGTCGTGAATGTCGTGCCCGTAAACACGATACTTCCACCGGTTGGCTGGTCGTACCAGTTCAGGGTTGCCGTTCCGGTTGCGGCCAACGTTATAGAACCGGTTCCGCATCGTGACGCCGATGTAACCTGCGAAATTTCAGGAACCGAATTCACCGTCGCTACAACAGCCGTTCTTGGCGATGTACATCCGCCGTTTGAAACCTCAGCGTAATATGTCGTCGTCGCGGTGATCGATGGCGTGGCGAAACTTGCGCCCGTACTCAAAGAGGTTCCCGCAGTCGGCTGTGAAAACCACGAGATCGTTCCGGCGCTTGCCGTTGCCTGTAAGGTTACCGAACCCGTTCCGCAGCGAGATCCGGGCGTCGCACTATTTATCGTCGGAATTGGTTGTATCGTTGCAGTTACGGCTGTTCGAGGAGAAGCGCAACTTCCCGACGACGATCCGACGTAATACGTAGTCGTTCCCGAAAGCGATGGCGTCGTAAACGAGCTTCCGGTTCCCAAAACCGTTGTTGAAGTCTGGTCGGCGTACCAATTGATCGTACCCGCGTTCGCTGTTGCCGACAACGTGACCGAACCGTTTCCACAGCGTTCCCCCGGAGTCGTGGTTTGGATCGCCGGAATGACCGTAACCACGATAAAGTCGGTTTTGGTTTCGGTATTTGACCCGTTGTAGTTCGTCGCAATCAATGTTGCGCTGTATGTTCCCGGCGTGTTATACGTAATGGTCGGATTTTGCACGGTCGATGTCGCCGGAGTTCCGCCGGGGAAAGACCAGTTCCACGCCGCGGGAACGTTCGTCGACGTATCGGTAAATGTCACCGAATTGCCCTGACACAAAGTTGTCGTGCTTGCCGTAAAGTCGGCATCGGGTGGCGTAACCGGGCAAATCGCCTGGATTCCCATCGAGAAACCGCTGCCACTGCTGCCGAAATAGGCGTAGAATTGCGGCGGATAACCGCAAACGCTCGCTTCCATCGTATTCACGTCGGCGCCATCGGCCGTCCCGCCCATGTAGGCGAAGAACGACGGTGGGATTCCGCACGATGTGGCCGCGAGCTCATTGACGTCGGCTCCATCGGAACTTCCACCCAAATAAGCGAAGAACGACGGCGGCGTATTGCAACTTGTAGCCGACAATTCGTGCACGTCGGCACCATCGCTATTCCCGCCAAAATAGGCGTAATAAAACGACGGCATGCCGCAGGACGTATTCGAAAGCATCGATGTCGTTGCTCCGGCCGCACTGCCTCCGTTGTACTGGGCTATGGCGGAAATGCCGCACAACACTAGCAACAAGGCATAGAAATGCTTGATTATTTTTTTCATCTGTCTGATTTTAAATTAGAATTCATCTTCGGGAAAAACTGAATTTTCCGTCACGATCAAATCAGATGATTATCGCACACCGCGCCCGCCATAAGTCGGATAACGCGCCGCATCGACGCCCGTATTTCGTTGGGAAAGTCTTCCCGCTGCGACACCGTCGATCCAACCGCCTCCGCGTTGTCCGCTTCCGGTTGCCGCGGCTGCCGTGGGCCATGTGTTTTGGTTGGCATCGCCGTTAGCTGTGATCGTGCCGTCGCCCAAAGTTCCGTTGAACGCCGAACCTGCTGCCGATGAAAGACAAACCACGCGCTCCCAAACATTTCCGGTCATTTCCATCGCGCCATAATATGCTGCGCCCGATGAAGCGCGCCCTGAAGTTCCCGTCGCGAATGCCCCGACGCGAACCGATCCGTAAATCGAACTCGTGGTTCCTACACCAAGCGTACAACGTCCGTTCGCAGCCGGCGTCATGTACTCGTTTTCGAGATATTGGTTCGTCAAGGCATTACTCGCGACGTTCGCCAAATCGATTGATCCCCAAGCATATTCCCCTGCGACTCGCGGCATTGTTCCACGCGATACTTTCTCGTATTCCAGTTCGGTCATCGGACGCAAAGCCGCCCAATCGAGATACGCTATCAGGTCGCCCCAGTTTAGTCCGTTCATGGCGATTCCCTGTCCGTCGTCGGAGTTGCCTTCGACGCCGGCAGTTGCATCGCAAGCGTAAATCGCAGGGATTGCGGCATTGTTACCCGGCGTTTGGATACGCACGCCGTTCCTGTATCCGAAACCGTTGTACATCGCATACGTTCCCGCGGCCGAGATCGGATCGTTGAACGTATGTGCCTTTTGTTGGTCGTATGTCAGTGCGTTCAGAAACTCCACGTATTGAAGTTGTGAAATTTCGTATTTCATACAATAGAATGAATTGTAGCCCATCGGGAAAGTGGCCGGAGCGGCGACTGCGCCTCCACCCAAAACACTCGAAGTCAATCCCGTCGATTGTGAAGCGGCGTTTATCGTGATGCTGTTGAAAGTACCCGAACTTACGCCATCGCCCAATTCGAATGCGGCTTGCGGCACATTGACCATTTCGATTCCAAAGACTTTGTAGTTGAATGTTCCCGCGCCAATGTTCATCTTGAGTGTGATCTGCGTGTTCCCGACGTTTCCGCCTCCAAGCGCGCTGCGTCGGATAAAAACGCCTTTACCATCGGTTACGGTTTCAACCATCAAAGGTGAAGCAGCCGAGTGATCGCCGGCGACGGTACTCAAATTCGCATGCGCCCAAAGACGCGTGTTGCAATCCTGGAATTTCACGAACACCCAAACGGCGTCCCAATTTGCGGGTGCGACGTTGGCGTTCCAGGAATTGTCCCAGGCTATGTTGAAGGTAATGTTGGAACCCGATACCGAGGTTCCCGTAATCTGGACGTTGTTCGCCGCCGATTCGGTTACGGCAAAAATCGAAAGCAGTCCGGTCAATAAAAAGCTAAAAAATAAAGTTCTCGTTTTCATCCTTTAAGATTTGAAAGTTATGCGACAAATCTATCGGGATGTTGTGGGCGCTGAAATACGGCAGTTGACGTATTCGTACGAAAAACCTTAAAATACGGCAAATGCCTTATAAGCGTTTTGAAAAATCGCTCTCTCGCGAAATGGTTTCGCCTTCGTAGCGCAGCGTCCAGCCCATCGAATTCGTGAGAATCAAGATTTTCGACAATTCGCTCACCAAGCGGTTCTTCGCGTTTGTTTTGAGAGACGATTTTTCGATTTTCTTGCGCAGATTGGCGTTCACCTGCTTGCTGATCTTATTGTAATCGTCGCCCGTGAACGGATTCATCGCGCTTTGGTCGATGTCGTAGTATTTGATGTCGGGGCTGATCTTTATTTCTTCGGGTGGAATATTTTCGATCGTGATGATCTTGTTCTTTACGTCGATGTCGTATTGCATCTGCCGCAAATCATAGCCGACGGTCACTTCGGCATTCACGATCAGCAGCGCCTTCTTTTGGAACGAAAGCATGTTCAAGAAGTAGTTTTGCTGGTCTTTGTACGTAAGCACTTCTGAATAATGGCCTTCCGTCACGATCAACTTGCCCACGCTCACGATCTGCTGTTGGATCAGATTCGTGTTATATTCGATCGTCGACGTATCGTCTTTCTTGAATTCGCAATACCGATACGCAAGCAAAAATCCGACAATGCAACACGTAATAAAAATAATCCGGCGGACACTCATATCTTTTTTCTTAAAGATACGACGCCTCAACCAAAACGCCTTTCAAAATTCCGGACTTTCTTTTAACGATTCCCTGCTCAGGCACTCAGGATCTCAGGCACTCAGGCACTAAATAAGATTATTACTCTTCGCCTTCTGAATCGCCTCCAACTTATTATGCACCTGCAATTTCGTGTAAATATTCTCGATGTGCTTGCGAACCGTACTCGGCGACAAAAATAAATTATCGGCGATGTTGTTGTAGTTCAATCCCTTGCTGAGTTGCTCGAGCACTTCAATCTCACGCGATGAAAGTTTGATGTCGTCGTTGCCTTGTTTGACTCCGAAATCTACGGGATTGCGCAATAATTTCAGGGTTTTCAACGCGATCGACGGATTCATCGCCGCGCCTCCATTGAGCGTTTCGATGATTCCCTGATGCAAATCCTGTGGGTTGACTTCCTTGAGCAGGTAACCGTCGGCGCCCGCCTTTATCGAATTGAAGATGTTCTCGTCGTTGTCGAAAACCGTAAGCATGATGATTTTTATATGCGGGTATTTGCTTTTCACGGCCGCAGTGGCCTCGACGCCATTCATTTTCGGCATCTCGATATCCATCAAAATCAAGTCGATGTTATACCTGGAATCGAGTTTTTCAAGCAGATCCTGCCCGTTTATCGCCGTGAAACGCACTTGCAGATCGTCAAAAAACGACAGCTTTTCCTGGATCGCACGGATCAGGAAATTATTGTCGTCAACAATGGCGATCTTCACGTTCATAGAGTGAACTTACGAATTTCAAGCGATTAATAAAAGACGATGAACGCGATGTTCAGCGCGATTACCGTGACGACGGTGGCAACGAGCGTCCAGAATCTTAAGTGTTGTAGAATTGTATCCATTTCGGGGTAAGTTAGGATTTCATCTACGCAAATTTGCGGCTTTTGGTTTCACGGCGCAATACGACATTTGACGTATTATCGATTTAGGAACTAAAAGGTAATTTTAGCGTCACGATCGTACCTTTTCCAATATCCGATGTTAATTCAAGATTTCCTTGGGCATCCTGCATTCGTTTTGCCATGTTGCCCAGTCCGTTGCCTTTTTGGACGGTTTCGACATCGAAGCCCGAGCCGTTGTCGGAAATTGAAATTTCGATGAAATCAAGTTGCTTTTTCACCGAAATGGAAATCGCCTCGGCCTGAGAATATTTCACTGCGTTATTCACCGCTTCCTGAACCGTGCGATATACGTTCATCCCGGTTACCGACGACAATTTGAATTGCGCGAGATCGTCGTCGATGGAAACATTAAAACGCATGCTTTCCTTCGCGCCTCTCGCTTTTTCTATGAAATTTGAAATCCTCGACAACACGTCTTCAAAAGTTATCTCGTCCGAGTTCATCGCCCAGATCGTATCGCGGAGTTCCAAAATCGTGTCCTTCGTGAAATCGCTGATGTTTTCGAGTTTGCGATCAAGCGCCGTATTCTTCAAATCGAACGCGTACTTCAAATTATCGACCGACGAGATAATGAACGTGAGTTGCGAACCGATGTTATCGTGCAGATCACGCGAAATCCCCAACCGTTGTTCCTGCAATTTGTTTTGCGTCTCGATTTGCGCGATCGCCGATTTGAGTTCGTGTTCCTGCGCGAGCTGATTGTTTTTGAGTCGCTGTTGACGCCAAATCAAGAATCCCGTAAGCGAAACGAAGAAAGTCAACACTGAAAGCAACAGCAGTAAATTCGATTTCCGGGCCGATTCCGACTGGGTTTCGATCAACCGCTTTTCCTTTTCGTTCGTCTCGAACTGCACTTCAAGTTCGGCGATCTTCGCGTTCGTCTCCTTGTTGATCAAACTTTCTTTGAACTGCACGTGTTTCTTGTACGCGGCGAACGCCAAATCCTTTTCGCCGAGCGCTTCGTGCATTTCAGACATGCTTTGGTAGTTGTGCTGGATAAGCTGGAAATACTTGTTTCGGAGTGCGATTTCATTCGACAGCCTGAAGTTTCCGATCGCCTTCCGATATTCTTTTTTCATGCCATACAAATCCCCGAAATACGAGTAGTTTTCGGCGATGCCGGCCGAATCTTTCTTGCGTTGTCGCAGTTGCAGGGCGCGTGTGAACAGCTGTTCGGCGTCGTGGAACCGACCTTCCATCGCATGGACGATAGCGATGTTGTTCAAACTGTACGGAATGCCCGTCGAATCATTGATCGCTTCCTTGATGACCAAACCTTTTCGGTAGAAAAACATCGCGCTGTCGAGATCTTGCTGCATTTCCTTGATCACGCCGTAATTGTTGTAAATGCTCAACAGCGAGGTCGTATCTCTGATCGTTTCAGCGAGTTTCTTGCCGCGAAGCATGTAATATTGCGCCTTGGGTAAGTTCCGGCGCTTCATCGCATAACCCAATTCTCCATATTCACGTGCGACTTTACTCTCGTCACCGATCCTCTCGAAAAGCTTGATTGCCTTTAGCGAATATTCGACGCTCAGATTGTATTTCCCTTTGAAATTGTACACGAGCGCGAGGTTGCTGTAACTCATCGCCTCGCCTTGTGCGTAATGAAGTTTTTGGGCCGCTTTCACGTTCTTGTGATAGGCCGCATCGAGCACTGCCGCTTTCGCAAAACGGATTTCGAACGCGATGTTGTTCAGCGAATCAATTTGCTGGCGCGTCTGTGCAAAACCCACAACCGAACAAAAAATGACAAGCCAAACCACGTGTTTCATGATGCGTCGGGATTAGTGGTTTTTGGAATTACGACCGTGATATGCGTTCCATTTCCGGGTTCGGAAACCAGTGTGAATGTGCCGCCGATATCTTCGATGCGTTTTCGGATATTATGCAGGCCGTTTCCTTTTTGGGCCGTTTCCTGTGAAAATCCGATGCCGTCGTCCTCGATCCTGATACGCAATTCGCCGTTTTCGTGTTCGATGAAAATCCCGATCCGCGACGCCTTCGCATATTTGATCGCGTTGTTTACGGCTTCCTGGATGCTTCGGTAGATGTTCATTCCCGTAACCGACGAAAAACGCAATTGCTGTAATTCCTTGTCGATATGGAATCTGAAATCGATGCCTTCGAGCACGTCTTTCGCCTTTTCGATGAAGTTGAAAACGCGCACACGCAAATCCTCGAGCGAGATTTCGGCGTTGTTCATCGCCCAGATCGTGTCGCGCAGTTCGACGATCGTGTCTTTCGTGAAATCGTTTATGCTGTTGAGTTTCTTTTCGAGTTTGGTGTCTTTCAAATCGAAAGCGTACCGCAAATTATCGACCGACGAGATGATGAACGTAAGCTGCGCACCTATGTTGTCATGCAGATCACGCGAAATCCCGAGCCGTTGTTCCTGTAACTTGTTCTGCGTCTCGATTTGTGCGATCGCCGTTTTAAGCTCGTGTTCCTGCGCCTGTTGACGGTTCTTTAGGCGTTGTTGCCTATAAATCAAAAATCCGGTCAGTGCGATAAACAACGCGCCCAATGAAATCCCGATGATCATGTTGTTGCGACTGTGGACTTCGCGCTCTTTTTCGAGTAACTGGATTCGGTTTTGGGCGATGATTTTTTCCTTCTTTTCAGTTTCGTGCACGATCTTGAACTCCGCGGCTGCCGCTTCTTTCTTTTCGTTCATGAGTTTTTTGTACTGCTCGAGGTATTCTTCTTTGGTAGCGAGCGCCTTATCGTATTTTCCCCATCTCGCGTAGATGTCCGACAAAATCCCATACGACTTCACAAGATTGCTCTGGTTCTTTATCCTGGCGACCATATCGATGCTTTTGAGCGTGTAGCGTTCCGCTTCGGCGTAATTCCCCTTGTTGAGTTCAAGATGCCCGAGATTGCTGTAGGTGTCGGCAATTTGCTTCTTGTCGCCCACGATAAGGTCGATCTTCAATGTTTCGTTGAAATAATATTGCGCGCTGTCGAGTTTTCCGGTGAACATGTAACACAACGCCTTATTGTCGAGAAAAGGAACCTTGAGTTTGGGCGATTTTATGCTGTCGCAAATTCGGATGCACTCGTTGTCGATGGCCAACGCCTCATCGAATTCATTACTCGCACCATGAACATTCGCCAAAGTGTGGGCCGCATTGAGATAGGTTTGGTGTGACTTATCGTTCTTAAAAACGTTCATCGCTTTACGCAGGTGTTCCTTTGCCAACGCCATATCGTTCTTTTGCATATAAACCTCGCCTATGTTCCCGTTCGTCGTAGCGATGCCGCGTTTGCCATCCATTGCCTCGTAAATTTTGGACGCGCCAAGCAAATATTCGATCGCTTTGGGATAGTTTCCCTTGTTCTTGTAGTAGTTCCCGATTCCTGTGTAGGCGCGCGCGCGCAAGGAATCCGCGTTTGAATTACGCAGCAATCGCAACGCGTTTTCAAATGACTTATACGAAAGTTCATATTGGGATTTACTCATGAAAACCGCACCTTCCACGATATTCGACATCGCTTTGTAGTCAGCGGGTTGGTTCGCGGTAAGTTTTTTGAATCGGTCAGAAAAAGACTGCATAGAATCTGACGGAAGTTGCTTGTAGACTTCGTCAAGCCTGTTGAATTCCTTTTTAATTTTCACCTGTTCGCGTGACAAATCCTGACTTTGCTGTTTTTGCTTTTCCTTACAAGAATAAAAAATCAGTGAAAGCAGCGCGAATGCGAAAAGTTTTCTCATCAGATGGGTTTTATCGCACTAATATATAAAAGTCCTGATTCACTGCTACTTGATAAGATCGTTCGCGTGCAACGTTGCCACAAAATCTTTTACCATCGCTGAGATGTCCTGACTCAGGATAACATTCACCGAACGCAGTTTCTGCATGAGTTCATCGGAAACCTTCACCTGCTTTTCACGGGCCGAATTGCTATTGGCGAGCTGCACGATCACTTCACGCAACACTTCCATTCGCTGCTCGTGCTGCCGTTGCGATCGGCGCAAAAGCAATATCTGGAAAACGATGACGCCCAGAAGCACGACAATCGTAAAGGCTAATACATACATCATGGGTCAAATCTTGGAACCACAAAGTTGCGGATTGAACCTTTTTCATGAAATACGTCAGATGCCTTATTTTAAAAACGAAAAAACCGGGACATGCCCGGCTCTTCGAAAAATATGTACTCAATTAATTTTGCATGAAAACACCTTTGAATTTGCCTTCGGTGACCGTTTTGCCCGAACAACCGTTTTCTTCAGATTTTCCCGTGAACGAAAAAGTCCCTTCAATTTTCTCCTCGTTTACGACGGTAACCGTAACTGTCCCGGTCGCTCCGTCGCACTCGCCCGTATCATAGCTGTTGTTGTTTTCGACGAACGCAAGCAGGTTGTCAGTATCCGGACCGACTTGAAATGTTCCCGGCCCCGTAACGTCGAAAAGCCCGATCGTCAATGTTTTCAGATCGGCTGTCGATCCCGTAACCTGATAAAATGTTCCGTTGTGCAAGGCAACCGTGGTACTTTGACCCATAATTTGCGCTTTGAACGACGTGCCGTCAACCTTCGCCGACAAAGACGATCCCGATCCGCCTGAGCCGCCGGCGTCATCTCCGCTACAAGCTGTCGCGAAACAGAACGCCAATGCCAAAAAAGCTAGTCTTCCAATAATTTTTAAATTTTTCATGATAAATGGTTTGGGTTAATGAATTACAGATTCGTTAAAAATTTTTTACAAATCTGCAATGAAGCGCGACTGCTTACAATACGACATTTGCCGTATTTTAATCCAAATCCACGAATGGCAGGCGTTTGCGGAGATTGGCGATGCGACTCTCGAGAGAAGAAAGGAATTTTTTGTGTTGTTCCGACTCGGGATTGAACGGTCGGTGCGCCTTTGCCTTGCGTATGGAATCGACTTCCTCCATCATAGGAAATGCCGATGCCGAAATCCAGCCGTCACGGAATTTTTCCCAGATGAAATCTATCGCGACGCCGTTCGGATGCAACATGTCCGACGCGTAAAATCGGTAATCGCGCAGTTCGTCCATGATGATTTCATACGACGGAAAATAGTGGGAATTCCTCGTTTTTTCAAGCGTCGAGTGCAACGCCGAAATCAAGTTCGCCTTGCTGCGCTGGTTCTCCACGACGCCGTCTTTTATATGTCGGACGGGAGAAACGGTGAAAATCAACCGGACCGACGGATTCAAACTCGTCACCAGATCGATGCAATTTTCGAGCGACTTCCCAATCTCTTCGACCGACAGCAATTGCTTCGAAAATTCCTTCTGCGGCACCTTGTGGCAATTCGCGACGAGTTCGTTCGATGTGATGTTCCGATACGCCCAAGCGGTTCCCAACGTGATGATGAAATGCGTGGCCGTTTCGAGTTTTTCGCGCGTGGAACTCACCGCCGAATTCAGGTTTCCGATCAAAACCTCAGCGTCGTTCCCGCTCATATCGGAATGTGCGTCGAAACAATGCCAGCGTTCATTTTGACAAAAAACGTCGGATATTGAAAACCGTTTTCCATCGACCGCGAACCGCAAAAACGTCTCGATCGCAATCGGATGGAACAAAATCCCGAACGGATTCACGATGTTCCTGAACCCGAAATGACTGAGTTTCGCGGACATATTTTTGGCGAAACAGGAACCGATTGAAATGATTTCCGAATCATAGTCGATCGGGAAATCACTTTTTGGAACCGAAACCGGAGTCGTGAATTGCATGCGTCAAAAATAAGCAAAAAGAAACCCGGAGTATTCGTCCGGGATTGATTGTTTTGTGAGCGATTATTGATAGACGAACTGCGTCGTGTATTGTTCGCCGTCGAAATCCTCAACGGCAGTCGCAGGAAAATCATTCGGGTCGTACGTGAACGTGTAGGTCGAATCATCGCCTTCATAATTCTCTGAAATCACGTTGTGCAAGATGCCCGAAGCCGATCCGTCGATGTACGAAATCTTAGAATAACCCGTCACATTTTTGAACGGATTGTTCTTGTTGTCATAGGTGTACGTCGTCGTCCCGAACGGATCCACGATCTGCGACACTTCGCCGTTCACGAACGTAATCGTGGACGTTCCTTCTTCAATCGTTTGGCTGTCCAGATCGCCGCTGTATCCGGTCACGGTGATCGTGTTGTCGCTGTTTTGGGTGTAAACTTCTTTCGTGCCCGACCCGAAATCGAGATCGAGACTTGTGTAGGTCGCGAGTTTTCCGTCGGTCGCGTACGTGAACAGATCGCGTTGTTCGAGCTCGCCGTCGGCAAACCATTCCATCATCGTGATGTCGTCGCCCGTGTACGTGAACTGGATTTTCTCTGCGTCGTTGGTTTCGATCTTGACGAGTTTCGTGCCGTTGTAGGTCGCCGTCGAAATGTATTGTCCGTCGGGACCGTTTTCGATGGTTTTCTTTAAAAGAACGACATCGGAACCTGAGGAACCGTTGTCGTCATCGTTCCCATTACATGACGAAAAAAGCACGAGTAAAGCGCTCATTCCGAAGATTATTTTTTTCATAACCGATTCTTTCATGCGGCAAATATAAACGGAAACGCGCGACAAATTCGTTAAATTTTGACCATGGCGAAAATTCGTCGAGCACAAAAAACCCGGACGGATCCGGGCTGTTTTTATTGGTAAGTGTAAGTCGTTTCGTATTCGGTTCCGAAAGAAGTTCGCGTCGAAGTTGCAGGAAAATCATCGGAATCGTAGGTATAAATCGTCGCTTCAGAGCCCGCGGGATTTCCGTTCAACGTCGAAATTACTGACAATACGTTGTAATCAGTTCCACCGAGCATCAGTAGATCGGCGTATCCGGTAATATTTTTAAAAGGATTGTTTTTCGCATCGTACGTATACGTACTGACGGTCACGGCATCACCTTGAGTCGTTTGCACCGATTCGATCTCGCCATTCGCTCCTACCGAATAGATCTGGCTGAACAACAATTGCGTTTGCTGGGTCGTATTGCCTGTGAATCCTTCCGAGGTAATGCTTGTAGCATCGGGATAAGTAAAAACCTGTCGCGTGACCGAGCCCGTTCCTACCTGCCATCTTTTGACCTGCGTCATCTTATCGCCCGTGTAGTCGAATTCGTATTGAAAAACATCATTACCAAACGAATTCTCGACCGTCATCGAAACGATTTTCGACCCGCTGTATATGTAAACGACCTTGTCGCCGCCCACGGTTTGAACGGTCGAAATTTTATTCCCGATGTAACTGTAATTCGTCACGGTCGATTCGCCGTTTACGGTCTGAACCGTACTTTGCAGTAGTTTGCCCTGTACGGCCGGGCTGTCCGAATCGTCGGAATTACACGATTGCAAAACCGCAGCCGACACGAAAAGTAAAATAAGTTTCTTCATGACCTCATTTATTTGATGAATTCGATCGCTTTTTCCAACGCTTCAGGAATTCCCAGCACGTCTTTCCCGCCCGCGGTCGCGAAGAACGGTTGTCCGCCGCCGCCGCCTTGGATATATTTTCCGAGTTCGCGCACGACTTGTCCTGCGTTCAAACCTTTATCGGCAACGAGTTCTTTAGAAATATAAACGGTCAACAACGGCTTGTCGTCGTTCGCGGTTGCTAAAACGATGAATAGATTGTTGTCGATGTTTCCGAGTTCGTACGCGAGATCTTTCGCGCCATCGGCCGTCAAATCGACTTTTTGTGCGAGGAAATTCACGCCGTTCACGAGTTCGAATCGGGACGCGAGTTCGCCTTTGAGGTTCTTCGCCTTGTCTTTCATCAACGCGTCGACCTGTTTCTTGAGTTTCGTATTTTCGTCTTGCAACGACTGGACTGCTTTTATGGAATCCTGTGGGTTTTTGAGCGCGACTTTTATCTCGTCGAGCGCCTTTTCCTGGGCTGCGAAATACGCTTTCACGGCATCGGATGTAATCGCTTCTATGCGTCGGATTCCGGCTGCGACTGCACTTTCGGACAAAATTTTGAAATACCAGATTTCGGCCGTGTTCGACACGTGGATTCCACCGCAAAGTTCCATGCTTTCACCGAATTTGATCGCGCGAACCGAATCTCCGTATTTCTCACCGAACAACGCCATCGCACCTTCGTCAAGCGCCTGCTGGAACGGAATGTTGCGACGTTCGATAAGCGGCAGATGTTCCTGGATTTTCTCATTCACGAAATCCTCGACAGCTTTCAGTTCAGCGTCGGACATTTTAGCGAAATGCGAGAAGTCGAAGCGCAAATAATTCGGATTAACCAATGAACCTTTCTGTTCGACATGCGTTCCCAAAACCGATCGCAACGCCTGATGCAACAAGTGCGTCGCCGAGTGGTTGCTCGCCGAATGGTCGCGCAGATCACGATCGACTTTCGCCAAAAGGCTCGCCTTCGGATCTTCAGGAAGTTCGCGCGTGAAATGCAGGATCAGGTTATTTTCTTTCTTGGTATCGAGAACCGGAATGATCTTTTCGCCTTGCGTGAACGTTCCTTTGTCGCCGACCTGACCGCCGCCTTCAGGATAGAACGGCGTATGGTCGAGCACGATCTGGTACAAGCGCCCGTCTTTTTTGGAATCGACGATACGGTAGCGCGTGATATTGACTTCGTTCACGGCGAGATCATAGCCGACGAATGTTTCAGTATTTCCTTCAACGAGAATCGTCCAATCTTCAGTCGAAACTTCCGATGCCGCGCGGGAACGTTCCTTTTGCTCGAACATTGCCTTGTCAAAATCCACTTCGTTGTACGACATTCCTTTTTCCTTGAGGATCAGGCTCGTCAAATCCTTAGGAAAACCGAACGTATCATAAAGTTCGAATGCCTTTTTACCCGCGACTTCATTGCCCGAGGTTTCCTTCACGACCTCGTCAAGCAGTTGCAGACCTTGATCGAGCGTGCGCAAAAACGCGTTTTCCTCCTCGCGGATCACGTTCATCACGAGTTTTTGCTGCGAACGGATTTCAGGGAACGAACCGCCCATTTGGTCGGCGAGCGTTTCGACGAGTTGGTAAATGAACGCTTCCTTCGTGTTCAGGAACGTAAATCCGTAGCGGATCGCGCGTCTCAAAATGCGTCGGATCACATAACCTGCGCCTGTGTTTGACGGCAATTGTCCGTCGGCGATTGCGAATGCGACTGCGCGCACGTGGTCGGCGATGACGCGGATCGCGATGTTTATTTTTTCCTCATCGTCCGATGAACTCTTGATCGTGTATTTTTTTGCGGTAACCGATTCGATTTTTTGGATCAGCGGCGAGAAAACGTCGGTGTCGTAATTCGATTGTACGCCTTGCAAAACCATGCACAGACGCTCGAATCCCATTCCGGTGTCGACGTGTTGCGCAGGCAATTTTTCGAGCGAACCGTCGGCCTTGCGGTTGAATTCCATGAAGACGTTGTTCCATATCTCGACGACGTGCGGATGGTCGTTATTGACCAAATCCTTGCCTGGCGTTTTCGCTTTTTCATCGGCCGAACGAATGTCGACGTGAATCTCTGAACACGGCCCGCACGGACCTTGGTCGCCCATTTCCCAGAAGTTGTCTTTCTTGTTCCCGAGCAAAATTCGGTCTTCGGCAATAAGCGATTTCCAAATGTCGTACGCTTCTTGGTCGAACGGCACGTTTTCTTCTTTCGAACCTTCGAAAACCGTCACGTACAGGATGTCTTTCGGAATTTTATACACTTCGGTCAACAATTCCCAAGCCCAGTGGATCGCTTCTTTCTTGAAGTAATCGCCGAAACTCCAGTTGCCGAGCATTTCGAACATCGTGTGGTGATACGTATCGATTCCGACTTCTTCCAAGTCGTTGTGTTTTCCTGATACGCGCAAGCATTTTTGCGTATCGGCGATTCTCTTGGATTTAGGCGTTCCGTTGCCAAGGAAAAACTCCTTGAACTGCGCCATTCCTGAATTGTTGAACATGAGCGTCGGGTCGTCTTTGAGTACGATTGGTGCCGACGGCACGATCAAATGGCCTTTTGATTGGAAAAAATCGAGGAAGGTTTTGCGGATTTCCTGTGATGTCATTTTATTGTTGATTCGTTGATGCGTTGATTTGTTTATTTGAGCGACCAAGACTGTCGTTGACGAGACTTTCCGTGTCGGCTCGACGAGATGGGCTGGCGTTATTTCGTCACCAATCGCGTTTTGTATTTATTCGGCTTCCGATCTTCCGATCCAAGAACTTCCGAACTATTTCAAAAACTTTCACCTAAAAAATTACCCGAACGAAACATTTGGTTAAATTTGTTCAGCACGCCCAAAATAACGTGAAAACCCTGTTTTTGAACGGCAAAAATAGGATATTTTGAAATGAAAAAGGTAAAATATTATTACGATCCCGAAAATCTGGCGTTTAAGAAAATCAAGGTCAGGAAGCGCACCAAGTTCGCGTACGCCGCGTTGTTTTTGGTGGCGTCGGCATTGTTTGGGACGTTGGCGTTCATCGTGCTTTTGAACACGCCGTTTTTCGAGACGCCCAAGGATCGTCTACAGGCGAGGGAAATCGAGAATTTCAAGATCCGATATTCTATCCTCAACAAGAAAATGGATCAGATCGACGAGGTTTTGGCGAGCATCGAAGAACGCGACAACAACATTTACCGAACCTATTTCAACACTTCGCCCATTCCCGACGAGCAGCGCAAAGCTGGATTCGGCGGCGTGAACCGATATAAGGAACTCGAGGGTTACGACAATTCGGAACTCGTCGTGAACACGTCAAAACGCGTCGACATAATTTCAAAAGAACTCGCGATCCAATCGAAATCGCTCGACGAAATTTTGAAGTTGGCGAAGGAGAAAAATAAATTATTGGCGGCGATCCCAGCGATTCAACCGGTGAAAAATGAGAATTTGCGCGCGGTCGCGTCGGGATTCGGATATCGAACCGATCCGTTCACGAAAGTCAGGAAGTTCCACGCGGGAATGGACTTTTCCTCCAAAACCGGCACACCGATCTACGCCACGGGCGACGGAATCGTGGAACGGGCTGACAATACGGCATCGGGTTACGGCAACCACATCGTGATCCGTCACGGTTACGGCTATCAAACGCTGTACGGGCATTTGAGCAAATACAAGGTTCGGTCAGGACAACGCGTGAAACGTGGGGACGTGATCGGGTTCGTGGGAAGCACGGGTCGATCGGAAGCGCCGCATTTGCATTACGAAGTCCACAAGAACGGCGAGGTCACGAATCCGCTCAATTTCTATTACGGGAACATCTCGGCCGCCGAATATACCGCGATCGCGAAAGCCGCCAACCAGGAAAACCAATCACTAGACTAACGAGTACATGCACATAGAACTTTCACCTGACAAACGATATTACAGCATTGGCGAAGTGGCCAAGGCGTTCAACGTAAACGCTTCCCTGATCCGATTCTGGGACAAGGAATTCGACATCCTCAAACCAAAGAAAAACGCCAAAGGCAATCGATTATTCACGCCCGAGGACGTCAAGAACCTGCAACTCATCTACCATTTGGTAAAAGAACGCGGCTTTACTCTCGACGGCGCGAAAACGCATTTGAAGGAAGGACAAAAGAAGACACTCGACAAGTATGACATTATCTCAAAACTCGAAGCCATAAAAAAACAACTGACAGATTTGAAGAACGGCTTGTAATTTGATGAAAGCGCGCGGGCTGTTTTGGTTTAAATGGTTAATCGGTTAAACGATAATCGTCAACAGAAGCCAAGCAAGAACTATTAAACAGTTAACCCGTGAAACAATTAAACAAACATTAAAAACACTTAAACAACAACATCATGAGAAGATTTTTGCCATGGATTATCGGAGGAGGAATTGTACTAATCCTCATTTTCTATTTCTTTAGCGTAAAAAACACGGCATTGCGCAAGGACCAAGCAGCACAAAAAGAATGGGGTAATGTCGAAACGGCTTACCAACGCAGGAACGACCTCATCGGTAACCTCGTAAATACCGTCAAAGGCGCAGCCGATTTCGAAAAGTCGACATTGACGGCAGTCGTCGAAGCGCGTGCGAAAGCGACTTCGGTACAAATCGATCCGTCGAACATCACGCCGGAACAATTGACACAGTTCCAACAAGCGCAATCGGGCGTTTCATCTGCTTTGGGCCGACTTTTGGTTTCGGTTGAAAGATATCCCGACCTCAAGGCGAACCAGAATTTCCTGAAACTTCAGGATGAATTGGCGAGCACTGAAAACCAGATCCTGACGGCACGAACTCGCTATAACGAATCGGTACAGGAATTCAACGGTTACATTTTGGCGATGCCACAAAGCATTTTCCTCGGAAGCTACAAGGAAAAACCATACTTCAAATCAGTTGAAGGCGCCGACAAACCCGTAGAAGTCAAGTTTTAATCATGACCGAAATACGCGATCTGCTAACGCCCGACGATGAACGCGAAGTCATCGAAGCCATTAAATTGGCCGAGAAGGAAACTTCGGGAGAAATCCGCGTGCACATTGAAAAGCACACGAACGCCGACCATTTCAAACGTGCGACCGAAGTGTTCCATTTGCTGAACATGGACGCGACCAAACTCAAGAATGGCGTGTTGATCTATCTCGCAGCCGACGACCGCCATTTCGTGATTTTGGGCGACCAAGGCATCGATGACGCGGTCGAGGACGATTTTTGGGATTGTACGAAAGACGTGATGCAATCGCATTTCAAGAACGGCGATTTCAAAACCGGACTTATCGAAGGAATCGCACGCGCGGGCGAAAGGCTTCGTCAATTTTTCTCTTGGGAAGAAGGCGACACCGACGAATTGTCGAACGAAATCTCAAGAAGCTGATGACAAAATTGTTCCGAAAGGCAATCTTACCATTGCTTCTGTTGCTCACATCGATTGGTTTCGCCCAGTTCAAGATACCCGAAAAACCCGATTTTCAAACCAGCGTTTACGATAACGCGAATCTTTTGAGCGCGACCGAAAAAAGTCAGCTCGAAGAAAAACTCGTTCGTTATTCCGATTCGACTTCGACACAGATCGTGGTTGTAACGGTTCCGACGATCGAAGGCGAAGACATCGGTATCCTTGCTCCCAAATGGGGACAAGAATGGGGCATCGGACAAAAGAATGAAGACAACGGCGTCTTTATTTTACTTGCCGCCAAGGAAAGACGCATTTGGATCGCGCCCGGATATGGTGTCGAAGATCGGCTTACCGCGGGCATAACCGGCGAACTGACCAGAAACGTGATCATTCCCGAATTCAAGGCCGGAAGCTATTATCAAGGTCTCGACAAAGGCGCCGACGCGATTTTCGACGTGCTCAAAGGCAAATACAAGGCAACCCGAAAAAATGATTCCGAAGGTCCGGGCGGGCTTATCGTATTCGCGGTGATTATTATTATCATCATAGTCATTTCGATACTGAGAAAAAAAGGCGGCGGTGGCGGTAGTGGCGGACGTTTTTCCGGAGGCGACCTCGCAGACATTCTTATCCTGAGCAGTCTTGGACGCGGAGGCTTTGGAGGCGGTGGCGGTTCATCGGGCGGAGGATTCGGTGGCGGAGGCGGCTTTGGTGGCGGTTTCGGCGGCGGCGGATTCTCAGGCGGTGGTGCCGGAGGAAGCTGGTAAAATTCAACAAACGATAAAAAGAACCGTGACTTTGCTCACGGTTTTTTTATTTTGTGGTAATTTCGCTTGAAGTTATCTAGGTCTCATAATATGGCTGTCGGCATTGCAAAGACAAACATTCAACGTCAATCGGAAATTTCCAGTTCGCAATATGCGCAAATCAATATTTTTTTACGTATTTCGCAGCATATTTCATCCCCAATGAAAAACATAACCTACTCGTTATCCGCAACTGCGGCATTTTTGCTGTGCGCTGTTTCAGGATTTTCCCAGCAGATGTCGCAGCAAATGATCACCAACAAGATCCAGCAAGCCGATGCTGCGATCGCAAACGACAAATCCAGCCAAAACTACTACGACCGCGCTTTCTACAAAGCGAAACTCAATGACGTCCAAGGCGCGATTGCAGACTATTCGGTCGCCATCAAACTCGATCCGGCATTGGCAAACGCCTATTATCATCGCGGTGAATTGTACGAACGTCAGGAAAACTACGCGAACGCCATAGCCGACTATTCCCAATGCATCGTACTCGATTCCCGATCCTACAAGGCACATTTCGCGCGAGGTTATGCACGATCGGTGACCGACGACGTGAAAGGCGCGATCGAGGATTATTCACGCTGCATCGGAATGGACCCGATGAAAGCCATGGCCTACATCAATCGCGGTTATCTCTACCATTCGTTAAAAGCATACGACAAAGCGATTTCCGACTTTGACCGCGCGTTGCAAATAAACCGAAACGACGGGGAAACCTATGCCAATCGCGGCTTCTCGAAAGCGTTTTTGAAAGACAAGACGGCAATCCAGGATTTCGACATGGCGATCGAGCTTTTGCCCAACGATCCACAGCAATATTACAACCGCGCGCTGTATCGCATCGACTTCAAGGTGAAAGGCGATTTTTGTGCCGACCTCAACAAAGCGCTCACACTCGGAATGACCGAAGCCGGCGCGATGATTCAGGAAAAATGTAAGTAAGGGTGAAAGAGTTTAGAGTTTAGAGTTTAGAGTTGAATCGGATCGACGCGAAACACCAAACCCTAAACAAAAAATATCCTACAATCCCAACATCACACTTCGCAACTTTCCGGCCGAAGCATAAACGTGATAGTAAATTGTCGACAACAGCATGACTTCTGAAATCGATTCATCGTTTATCGAAATTTCAAGTTCGTTGCTTCTCTCATTTGTCTTAACGATCACGATGTCGTTCGAATCCGCGTCGACGAGTCGCGTTCCGGGTTTGAACCATTTGCCTTTTACCTCGAAGCCGGTTTCTTCCCCATCGGTTTCGATTTCGGCTCCGCCCCACAGATAATCGAACTTGAATTTGAACAATGTCTGACGCGCGCGCGTAACGACGATGTCTTTTTCAGTCGCGTCCTGAGGCCCGACGTGATAACGGTTCTTGTGTACGAAGATATCGGCGTGAGTCGTGTTGTCGCGGTTGAAATCGATCGAGCCAACAACCGATCCGCCATCAAAAACGCGCAATGTGTAGCCGTCGAATTTCCCAATGTAATTTGCCATATTGTTATTTTTTAGTCGAACATCCAAAAGCGGCGACCGCCTTCAGGTTTTTTCTTTCCTGCAAATTTATCGAGTTTATACGTCAATGAAAACATCGCGTAACGTTTTAATACGGTATTTTCCTCATCGCGGATATACGTCGGGGAAATGCTGCGCGACGTATTCTGGTTCTGGTTGAGCACGTCGTACACTTTTACCTTCGCGAGCAAATGGTCGCCCAGGAAGTTGTAGCCCAAACTCATGTTCCACAGATAGAAATCCTTCTTGAAACCGTCAGCGATATTCGAGTTGTACGTGTACGTGAAATCATTCCCGAAGACGACGTGCTTGGGCCAATAACTCGTAGTCTGCAACGTAAAACGATGCGTGAGGTTCGATTGTTTGTCGGTCGAGAAATTCGTATAATTCGTTTCGTTGTACGTAAAATCGTAACGCGGCCCGATTGAAAGCAATTCGCCGTAATCATAATTGAAGCTCACGCGAGGTGACAATCGGACCGACTTGGAATCGAACATCTCGCCTTCCACAAAGCCTTGATTGCGGTTGTAGCCGCCGTTCATGCCGAGCCCGAAACGGTACGAATGTGCGTCGTGCTTGATCGTCTTGTTCCAGTTTCCGCCGAACCACAAGTTCGAGTTACCCGAAATATTTATGTATTCGGTCGTGCTTTTTCGGCTCGAATCGTAAGTCGTCGAGGAAACGACCTGGCTCTCGAAGAAATTTCCGCCGCCGTAAATGCTCCAGCCCGATTTGGTCGCGAAGTCGTAATCGCGGAAACTCACATATGTGTAATGCGATTTATTCGGGCTCAAAAATGGATTCCCGACGCGTGTGTTCAACGGATCCGACACATCGGTGACTGGCAGGATTTGCGCCGCCGACGGGAAGTTCACGTCAAAACTGTAATTCACCCAAAGCGAGCGCGATTTCGTGAAATTGTATCCGCCCCAAAGATTCGCCGATGGATAAATGCGCTCCTGGCTGATCGAAACCTGTTGTCCCAGATAATTCGAATTCGCCTCGAAAAGATACACCGATGTCCCGACGTTCAGATTCATGTTGAACTTGCTCTTGCGAATCCCGAATCCGGCCTGTGGATTGATCTCGCGCACGCCCGAACGCAAATAATTCGTGATTGAATCGTTGAGGATGGAATACGTTTGCGTCGCCTCATCGAAATCGAACGTATGCCTGTCGCCGATGTTTTGCTCGCGGGAATAATTCAACGAAACCTTGATGTTGATCGAATCTTTAAGCGGTTCCGAGAATTCGATGCCCGACGAGAAATTATCGGTCAGATTGCGGTCGAATCTTTTCTGGTTCCGGTTGTCGGTTTCGGTCAGGTCCGTGATTCCGTCCTCGTCGGTGTCGCGATAAAATGTGTTGAGCGATAGGTTTCGGTTCATGCCGTCGGATTTCGTGTGCTCGTCGTCGATCCACAGACTCAGGAAACGTCCTTTGCGCTTGAAAGCTCGGTTCACGTAGACATTTCCACCGAGACTTTGATTATCGGTATTCGAGAAATTATCGCGTGAACTTTCGCGAGAAATCCGGCCGTTTTCCTCGGTCGTGGTCGACGCTCCGATGTTTTCGTTGAACGCGCGTCCCTTCATCAGTTTCGGCGAAATCGTAATCGTCGTGAGCGAATCGATCTTGTACTCGAACTCGAAACTAACGTTGTGCGCGAACTTGTCGTCGACGGTTTTCGCGGTCGATTCGGTCGTGAAACTTCCCGTGCTCAACAATGTGGTTTCGCGCGTTCGGTTCGCATTTTCAGACCGCGCGCCGTTGAAGAAATAACTGCCGTTGATCGTGAAATTCTTGAACGGTTCGTCACCGTAATTGAGGCCGAGAAGTTGCGATGTCGTGATGCCGTTTCCGCCGCCGAACTGCATGTTGTTGATCCCAAAGCTTCCATTGTCGTTCGTCCAAACCGAATAATTGCGTCCGCCGCCCATCGAATCGAAAATCTCGTTCATCGTGAAACCCGTCGAATTGATGTTGTTGGCCGACGCTAATACCGAAATTTTGCGTTTGTTGTTGAAATAATTGAGCATCAGGCTCGATTCATAACGGTCATCGGTTCCATAGCCGCCGTTTATTTTGCCGAAGAAACCTTTGTTCTTGTCCTCGTCGATCGTCAAATTTATGCTTGCATTGTTCGAACTGGCTTTCTCGCCCGAGAGTTCTTCCTTCTTGGTTTTCGTGTCGGTGATCTGGACTTTGTTGATGATATCCGACGGCAAATTCTGCAACGCAACCTTTCCTTCCTTGTCAAAAAACGGCTTTCCGTTGACTAATATTTGGTTGACTTCCTTCCCATTCACGGTGATTTTTCCTTCGTTGTCGATCTCGACGCCGGGAAGTTGTTTCAACAATGTTTCGACATTCGCGTCGGGCCTGATCTTGAACGAGGCCGCATTGAATTCGAGCGTGTCGTTCTTGATCCGAATCGGCGGCGCTTCCTGTTTGATGATGACTTCGCCCAACAAATTCTCGGACTCTTCAAGGCGCAACACGCCATAATCGACGTTCGCGTTCAAGCCTTTATCATAGGATTTCTCGATTTCCTTGAACCCGATGAACGAGACTTTGAAGATCACGGCGTTCTCGGTTTTGCGTGTCGAGAGATTGAAGTTCCCGTTTTTGTCGGTGATCGTGTAATCGATGACGGTCGAATCTTTTGCCGATGCGATGTAGACGGTTACGGCTTCCATCGGAACCTGGGTTTTCGCCTCGAGGATTTTCCCTTTGAACGTCACCGAATTTTGCGCAAAGCCGCTCAAGCCCGCCAGCAAAGCCGCCAGCAGAAAGTAAAGTTTTGACATTTGTTTGATTTTAATTCGCTGCGCTCCATGCAATTCGGATGCGCCTCGGGTGTTTGTTTGTTTGTTTTATAACTGCCAAATAACAGGATTAGTGTGTAAGTGTGAAAATTTCTTACAAATTATTTAACATTTAGGGTATCCCGACTTTTCGATTAGGGTAAAACCCAGAGATTCCCCTACTGGATCAAAGTTCAAAAACTGATAGTTTTACCGAATGAAACTACACTCCCAATTAACGGGTAAATCGAGCCTTTAATCGAAATACCTACAAATGGGTATATCTTTTCTAGAACGCTTAAAATAGTTTTGCCAATCTAAAACAACAGACAAATGAAAAAACTTTTACTTTTCATCCTCACGATTACACCATTGATACATTGGTCGCAAACGCCTTTGTACTCCAACGTTCCGGTTTCTGATATTGGCACCGGCAACACCACAAATGCGTCGAACACTTCAAAAAACGTCGCAGTTGCTCCAAACGGCGATATTTATGTCGTATTCTCAGGATCGCAAGGCGTCCGCGTGGCAAAAAGCACGAATAGAGGCCAAACGTTTTCCGCCTCGACGCCCGTCGTCACTGGAAATCCCGAAGCCGAAATCCATGTGGCTCAAAACGCGGCGATTTACGTGGCAACCTCAAACGGGATGGTTTTTGGAAGCACCAATCAAGGCGCGTCGTTCTCTTTGCTTTTTTCTTACACGGCGGGAGGTCCGGCGCACATCGCTTCCTATCAGGATAAAGTTTACGTGGTTCCGCAAAGTGGCAGCAGTATATACCGCAGTTCGGACAACGGAAGCGACCCTTGGCTAGTAACGACTTTCGGGTCAAGTTATGCCTACTCGGATGTGTTCGTCGATTCGTCTGATGGAACAATTTATGTCTTGTCAGACAACCCGACTATCTATCTTAGAAAGAGCATCGATGGCGGACTAACATATGTATTGCAGACCATATCGCCTGCAGTCGGCGTTTATTATTCGTCTTATGCATTTTCGTCGGGACCTCTGGGTAAATTCGTGTTCATCGGAGGCGATAATTCCGCTCCTGGCGTGCGCATCAATCTGGCCACGAATGCCGCCAATACTATTTCATTGGCATCAAATACGACTTTTGACGGAAGGACTCTTGTCGCGGACGAATACGGAAATTTTGTCGACGGCTATTCCAACAGTGGTGCTATCGGCTACCGGGTAAGCTACAACCAGGGCGCAAACTGGCAATCTCCGATCACGTTGACGCCAGGGACGGGTTTGAGCATCGCCCGAAATCCGGTCTATCAGGATATCATTTCTGTTTACACAGGAAACGGTCAGATTTATGCAACGGTTCACGGCAATATTTTGCCCGGCGGTGTGATCGCAACCTCGGCTACTCCTGCGCTCGTTTATTGTCAAGGCGCGACGTTTTCACTTCCCTACACCGTCACCGGAACGTTCAATACGGGAAACATTTTCACGGCCCAAATTAGCAATGCCTCGGGAAGTTTCGCCAATCCGGTTTCGGTTGGAACGGTTTCGTCCACGACTTCAGGCTCGGTCAGCGTAACGATTCCAGCCGGAATCGCAATGGGTTCGGGTTATAGGTTTCGGGTCGTGAGTTCAAATCCATCGGTGGTTGGCACAGATAACGGCAGCAATGTTACAATAAACGCAACCCCAACCGCAACCCAACCACCAAACCTCCAAGTATGCGCTTCAACCACGCTCGCGTCATTCTTCCTGGCTCAGCAAACGCCGATCATC
This sequence comes from Flavobacterium sp., assembly GCF_004211145.1. Lineage (GTDB taxonomy): Bacteria > Bacteroidota > Bacteroidia > Flavobacteriales > Flavobacteriaceae > Flavobacterium. The sequence goes on from NZ_SEBS01000018.1 coordinate 31,086, forward strand.
CTGAACGGGCAATCGACCTCATCGTTCGCGGTAAGTTATCACACAACTTTTAACGGAGCGAACAATAACACGAACGTGATCACGAACATCAATTCGTATTCTGCGGCAAACGGAACCACGATTTATGTGCGTGTCAGAAATGTTTCTTCTCCGACGTGTTTCGCAATCACGAGTTTCCAACTGTTGGTGAATCCTGAACCAGCCGTCGACTCGCCTGCCGACGTCACGAATTGCGGGCCTTACACGTTGCCTTCTCTAACCAACGGTGACTATTTTACCGAACCAAATGGATTGGGAACTCCGCTTTTCGCCGGTGATTTGATCGCGAATTCGACGACATTGTACATCTTCAATTTCCCGACTTCTCCTGAAGGTTGTTCCGCTACAAGCTCGTTCGACATTACGATCCAGCCGGGACAAACGTATTACGCCGACACCGATTCGGACGGATTCGGGGACGCCGACAACACGACATTCTCATGTACGGGAATTCCGTCGGGCTTTGTTTCGAACGACTTAGACTGCGACGATACTCAGATTTTGTACACCGATGCTGATGGCGATGGATTCGGAACTTCTATTATTGCTACTTGCGGTTCCGAAAATTCTACGGATTGCGACGATTCGGACGAAACGATTTTCACATCGGGAACTCTATTTATAGACGAAGACAACGACGGCTACACGACTGGCGCAACCGCGGTTATTTGCCACGGATTTACGGCTCCAAGCGGATATGCTTTCACAAACATCGGAATCGATTGTAACGATGCCGTTGCCGCGATAAATCCAGGCGCTATCGAGGTCGCTTTCAATGGCGTCGATGACGATTGCGATGGCACGATCGACGAGGGAAGCCAAATTCTGACGCAAGTCCTGCCAAGTCAATGCGGCACGACACTTACGACCATCAATTCTTTGATCGGCGCGATTGTCCAGGCTGCTCCGGTTGACGGCTACCGATTCCGGGTTGTCAATATGACTACGAACGCGGTACAAACAATCGACAGGAATTTTCCGAATTTCAGCTTGACATTATTGCCTTCGTTCGACTACGCGACCACCTATTCGATTTCGGTAATGGTGAGGCGCAATGGAATATGGCTCGGCAATTACGGCCCAAGCTGTCTGGTTTCAACACCCGCGATTTTGGACAACGGTGGCGCTAGCGCAGTTACGCCGTCACAATGCGGCATCACGTTGCCTGCCCTAAGCACTTTGATTGCTACGACGAGTTTGCAAGGCGTAACCGGATATCGTTTCCGCATCACGAACTTAACTGACAACACCGCGCCAAATCAGGTACAAATCCTTGACCGCAGCATTCACTGGTTCGCACTCACGATGCTCAATACGTATACATACGGCACGACCTACTCGATAGAAGTTGCGGTAAAAACCACCGGAAGTTATTCGGGCTACGGAGCGCCTTGCGCGGTAACGACACCGGCTGTTCCCGGCATTACGAATTGCGGAACGGCGACGACTCCAACCATGTACTTCGCCACGACCAGCATGAACCGCGCGACATCGTATCGCTTCGAATTGACCGATATGACAAGCTATAATACGATCATAGTCGACAGGCCGTCTCAGTATTTTAACTTCAACCAGGTTCCGGGTTACACTCCGGGCGGGCAATATGCTATCCGTGTCGCAGTGATGACATCGGGCGTATGGTCACTTTACGGAGAAGCTTGTGTGATAACAGCTCCGGGAACGGCTTTGCGCGGTATAACCGACGCCGAAACCGAGCCGCAGATCGCCTTCCGTGCCACAGGTTACCCGAATCCATATCTCGAAAGTTTCGCGATCGATATGGAAACGCCGAGTACCGAAAATGTAAAAGTAAAAGTATACGACATGATCGGAAAACTCGTAGACGAACGCGAGTTCACCGCTGACCAGATCGAAGCGCAACAATTCGGGCTTCAATATCCGTCAGGAGTTTATAACGTAATAGTCACGCAAGGCGAATTCACGAAAACGCTGCGCATGATCAAACGATAATCAAATTGGGGAATTTGGAAGGCCTTTCTGGAAACGGAGAGGCTTTTTTTTTGGAAAATGGTGAATTGTGAATTGATGAATTGGTTAATTGGTTAACGAAAGGAGTGATTACCGAGACGATTTATTCCTTACGAATCGGAACGACAAACAATTGCGCTATAAAGAAAAGAGCGGTTTCCAAACCGACCATTCCGCTAACCAATTAATCGATTCAACAAATAACCAATAAAAATAATTAAGGGTCGAAACGTACATCTCAACGCTTCGACCCCTAAACAATTAACCAATTAACCGATTATTTCTCCCGAATATAAATATCCATCGGCACGCCTGAAAAATCCCACTTCTCACGAATTTTGTTCTCCAAAAATCGCTTGTACGGATCTTTTACATACTGCGGCAGGTTCGCAAAAAACACGAATTGAGGTACCGCGGTCGGCAATTGCATACAGTATTTGATCTTCACATATTTTCCTTTCAAGGCCGGCGGCGGCATGTGCTCGATGATTTTCAACATGTGTTCGTTGAACTTCGAAGTAGAAATGCGTTGTTTACGACCTTCAAAAACCTGGACCGCCGTTTCAAGCGCTTTTAGCAAACGCTGTTTCGTCAATGCTGAAACGAACAAGATCGGCACGTCGGTAAACGGTTCGATTTCCTTGCGGATCTTCGCTTCGTAATCACGCGTTGACATCGTATCCTTTTCGACGAGATCCCATTTGTTGACCAGGATCACGATTCCTTTTCGGTTCTTTTCGGCGAGCCAGAAAATACTCTGGTCCTGACCTTCGAATCCGCGCGTCGCATCGATGACCAAGATGATCACATCCGAATTCTCGATCGCACGAACCGATCGCATCACCGAATAAAACTCCAAATCTTCCTTCACCTTCGCTTTCCTGCGGATTCCAGCCGTATCGACCAAGTTGAATTCGAACCCGAATCGGTTGAACTTCGTGTCGATCGCATCACGCGTCGTTCCCGCGATATCGGTTACGATGTAACGATCTTCGCCGATGAGCGCATTGATAAAACTCGATTTCCCCGCATTCGGACGCCCGACAACAGCAAAACGTGGCAATTGTACTTCATCTTGTGTAGGTTCCGGTTTCTCGGGAAACGCATCGATCAGAGCGTCGAGCAATTCGCCCGTTCCACTTCCCGACGTTGAGGCAAACGTAATGTATTCGCCCAAACCGAGGTTATAAAATTCGATCGCGTCTTTCTCGCGCATCGCATTGTCTACTTTATTCACGCCGAGCAAAACCGGCTTGGTCACTTTTCGTAGGAGTTTGGCGACTTCCTCGTCCATAGGCGTGATGCCTTCCTCGACATCGACGATGAAAAGAATGACATCGGCCTCATCAATGGCGAGTTCGACCTGCTTGCGGATTTCACCTTCGAACACGTCATCGGAACCTCGGACGTAACCGCCCGTGTCGATCACTGAAAATTCTTTCCCATTCCATTCGCTCTTGCCGTAATTGCGGTCACGCGTAACGCCCGCAACCGAATCGACTATGGCTTCGCGCCTCTGTATCATGCGGTTGAACAACGTCGATTTCCCAACGTTCGGCCTTCCGACTATCGCTACAATATTATTCATATGTGCTCAATTTTGCGGCAAAGGTACGGTTTAGAAAGCGAAAATGCGCCAGTGAGGTGAAAAAGAGAACCTCAGGCGGGGAAACGCTACGTTGGAGAAACGCTGCGCCAAGGAAATGCTGCGCTTGAGAAATGCCATGCGGACTAGGAAAACGGAAAGTTTTGACACACTGCGCTCCCGAGACAACGCATCAAAGCCTCAAACAAACACGATTCAAATCTCAAACTCCCAACGCAACAGAACGACTCAAATGAACAAATGAACGACTGAACAATTGGACAATTTCCAAAAACTCCCAACGCAAGAAAGCAACTCAAATAAACAAATCAACACATCAACAATTTCCAAAAACTCCCAACGCAAGAGAACGACTCAAATGAACAAATGAACAAATGAACGACTGAACAATTCCAAAAACTCCCAACGCAAGAGAACAACTCAAATCAACAAATCAACAAATCAACACATCAACAATTTCAAAATCTCCCAACGCAACAGAACGACTCAAATGAACAAATGAGCAAATGAACAATTTCAAAAACCCCCAACGCAAGAGAACAACTCAAATTTAACCATCTTTAACAACTCCCCAACAAATAAATCGAATAGCGATCGCGTTATCACATAAATGAAAACGAAGATGAAAACCGCCACCGCAAATTTTGACCATTTTGGTAAAGCCTCGAGCAAGACGCCTGCTGAAATCCGTCGCGCGTGCGAAATCCTCGAAACGTCTTCGAACCCGAATTACATAATCAAACACAACGGAAATCACATCTGGCTCGAAATGGGACAGGAAAAACAAGAATTCTGGTCGCCCTTGCTGCACCTGGAATTGCGGTCGAATGACGACCAAACTTTCATAAAAGGAGAATACGTGAAACAGCCTTTGCTTTGGGTCGCGCATTTGCTCATCCGAATCGTTTCGGTGGCGATATTCACGGTCAGTCTCGTCTCGATTTACCTGAAATCGGCGATGCGCGAGAGTTTCAAACTAGAACTCCTGATGATGTTCGCGATGGTCACCGTGTGGTTCGCAATGTTTCTCGTGAGCCAGTGGAATCGCAAGAAAGCTAGCGAACAGGCCGAGGAATTGCGTAGATTGATGGAAAATATCGTGGATTGATTTTTGGGCGTTACGCCGCAATCAACAGTTGTCTTTTTGTAAACGTTTCGGCGCGGCGTCAGGCTATCCAATCCAATCTTTTTTGCGGAAATTTTTTGGAAAGAATAAAATTTTCGGAAGCAAAAAAGGATTTCCTTTTCTATCCTTAACGCAGAACAAAGTCTGGAAACACGCTAAAAATCAAATCAACTGTTCCCGTAACCGAAACGCTTCAGCTGACGCACGTTGCTTCTCCAGTCTTTATTGACTTTCACGTACGTTTCCAAGTGGATTTGCTTGCCGAAGAATTTCTCAAGGTCGGCACGCGCCTCAACTCCTACTCGTTTCAAAGCGGCGCCTTTGTGCCCGATGATGATTCCTTTTTGCGTCTCGCGTTCCACCATGATCACGGCGCGGATTCGGATGATTTTCTCGTCTTCGAGGAATTCTTCGGTTTCGATTTCCACCGAATACGGGATTTCCTTTTTATAGTGAAGCAGGATTTTCTCGCGGATGATTTCATTCACGAAGAAACGCTCGGGTTTGTCCGTCAATTGATCCTTCGGATAGAACGGAGGCGATTCGGGCAACAACGCGATGATGCGCGCGAAAACTTCGGACACATTGAAATTTTTTAATGCTGAAATCGGGTAAATCTCAGCCGTCGGAACTTTCTCCTTCCAATAACCAACCTGCTGTTCAAGTTGCTCCTGGTTCGACGTGTCGATTTTGTTCAACAACAACAAAACGGGGATTTTCGCGTGTATGATCTTGTTGAAAAATGCGTCGTCCTTCAATCCCTGTTCTCCGATTTCGACCATGTAAATCAACACGTCGGCATCCTCGAACGCCGATTTCACGAAATGCATCATCGCTTCCTGCATTTCATAGGCAGGCTTGATGATTCCGGGCGTGTCGCTCAAAACGACCTGAAAATCCTCTCCGTTCACGATTCCCAGAATACGGTGCCTCGTGGTCTGGGCTTTTGAAGTGATGATCGACAAACGCTCGCCAACAAAGGCATTCATTAAGGTCGATTTGCCTACGTTTGGATTTCCGATGATGTTGACGAACCCGGCTTTGTGCATGATCTATTTTTTTGCAAAGATACTCGTATTGTTGGGAAAGTTATTTTTTGGGCGTAATCTTTATGGCTTGGCCGCCTCCGGTAGCTAATTTGGCGACTACTTTCGATTTCGAAGTGACTTCTATCTTGCGTTGGGAAATGTGGTTCGGATTGTTTGCGGCATCGGGCGCGTCCTCGAAAATCTCGGCGATGAAAATTCCATCGGGCAAGAAACTCAAGTCGATTTGCAGTTCGCGGGGCGTCCAATCGTTCATCGTCCCGACGTACCAATCTGTTCCGCTTTTGCGCGCGATCGTCAAGTAATCCCCGATTTTCGCATTGAGAACTTTCGTGTCGTCCCAATTTGTCGGGACGCTCGTGAGAAACTCGAATCCCGGTTGATTTTTGTACGCGCCGGGATAATCACAAATCATCTGCAGATAACTTTCGTACACGATCGGCATCGCCAAATGATGGCAACGCGTTCCCATGACGGTAGGTTCCTCGCCTCTCGCTTTAAATTCTTCGCGCGTCACCGATTGGAAACCGCCCGCGTGATAATCCATCGGGCCAGCCAACATGCGCGTGAACGGAACCATCAGATTGTGCTCGGGATTAACATCGGCGTTCCATTTCGAAACCTCGAGGTTCAGGACGCCTTCTTTGGTGAGCTCGTTGGGATACGTGCGGATCATTCCCGTGGGTTTGTACGCGCCGTGGAATTGGATATGCATGTGATATTTCGCGGCGGTTTTCAAAACGTCCTCGACGAAATTCACCATTTCCTGATCATCCCGATCCATGAAATCGACCATCATGCCTTTGATATTCCATTTTTCGAATTGCGCGAACGACTCGTCGAGTTTGCCGTAAAGCGCGCCCCAATTTACCCAAACGCGCAATCCGACGCCTCTTTTATGCGAATAGTCGGCGAGTTTTTCCATTTGCAAAGCGGCGACGGGTTTCGTGACATCGGCGTTCGGTGACGACGGATTGAAGCCTTCGGTCTCGCCTTGATACCAGGCGAAACTTCCGTAGGAAACCACCGAATGGAAGTCGATTCCGCTGTCGGCGCAAAAATCGATAAGGTATTTGTGCGTGTCGAAATTGAGCCCCGGCTTGAAATCCACATCTTTTACGACATCGCCGTTCCACCAGGTAAAATCGGTGCTTCCGGTTTTGAGCCACGACCAATCTTTGATCGTTGGATTCTCGTTTAAGTTTGTGAGCAGATTCGATTCGATCAATCCTCCGACGCGACCTGAAATCATGATCACACGCCAAGGCGATTTGTGAGGCAGGCTCGCTTTCACCTTGACTTCAGTCTGATTCGGAAGTGGCGAAAGTTTGCTGACGAGCGATTTTCCATCGGATTTTGACAGATACATTCCCGCATAATCGCGCAACGCCGCTTCAGTTATCGAAACGAAAGCACCGTCGAGTTCAAACAAAACGGGCATGTCGAGCAACTGGTTTTTCGGGATCGAATCGAGTTTGGTCTTGGTGTACAGACCTTCGTGCGACGTCAGATAATTATCGCGATACAACGCGTAAGCTGTCGGGTTTTGGACGAAATTGAAAACCGACATTTCATCGGCAATAACCAAATTTTCCAAACCTTTCTGCTTCGGGAATTCATATCGGAATGCCACGCCGTCGTTAAATATCTTGACATGCAGGTCAACTTGCAGAAAAGGTTTTTGGGTTTGGGTCAGTTTGATCTGCACATCGGAATAATCTTCTGAAATGTTTTTGTTCTTGCCGACGACAAGCGAATATTTCTCAGTTTTCCTACCCGAATTTTTCAACTCGGATTTCAAATTTCGCCCGAAATCACTGCCATTGAATGCCAAACCCAAATTCGATCTCTCGAGGATTTTCTGATTTCCGAATGCAACCGAATAGAATAAACCCGAAGATTCCGCCTGCATCGAAAACTTGATCTTTCCATCGGGCGACGTCGCGTCAATCGACTTATTCTGTGCAAAGACACAAATCGAAAACGACAAAAAACTCAACAAAAAAGAAATGCGATCGTTCATGGAAACCTCCTAATTTCCATAAAGATACCGATTTCACCAAAGCAAAAAACCCATCGCGAAGACGGGTTTTGTTATTCTAGTTATGTAAAGTGAAATTTATAATAACAGCTCGTGATCCGTTTCGATTCGAAATCCCAACCCAGAGCCCAATTATCTAATTATCCAATTTCCAAATTATCAAATTGTCTACTCTGCCGAAACGATCTTACTCGCGCTCCTGTACAAAAACTGACCATAAATATGGCGCTTGGCGAAACGGGCCGGGGATTCAGCATTGATCATCTTGACGTATGTATTCTTGGGAACACCGAAATATTCATAGCTGCTGCCGTCGACGAAATGGATGTACAGCGCCTGATTCTCAAAATAAAATTCCTGGATCGGCGAAGTCGTCGTGGTTTTCACGTATTCTTCTTTGGTCTTGTCGAGCGTTTCAGGCGCGATGCTGACCAGGAAGTGATAAGCTTCAATCGTGAGTTTGCTTTTTTCCTCGGCGGCGTGGCGTTCATCGGCATCGGCAATCGTATCCGGATGGATGTCTTTCATGCTGTTGCGATAAATGGTCTTAAGTTCCTTTAGCGTCGCGGTCTTGGTAACGTTCAACAACGTTCTGTATTCGACGATCTTCTTCATGTTCATGATGGAGGCGATTTTTTTTGAGCCGCAAAGGTAACTAAAAACAACTACTGGCCGTCAATAATATAGGCCTCGGTAAAAAATCGAGGCCTATAACGTTCAAAAAGGAAAAAATGGTTATTGCATTCTGTTGATATAGATCCAGCCGCTTTTGGTTTTCAAATCGGCAAAATCGATCACGTAATAATAGGTTCCGTCGGGCAAATCGTCGCCTTTGTCGCTTTGGCCATACCATTCGTTTTGGTAGTTTGATTTCGAATAGACTGCCGTTCCGTATCGGTTGAAAATTTGAAGTTGGCTCACGTTGTAGGATTCCAGATCGAAATAATCGTTCACGCCATCGCTGTTGGCCGAAATTCCTTTTTGGATCGTACACGCGACCGACAGCACATTGACTTGTTCGCTGTCGCTGCAACCGTTCTGCGTAACGACCAATTCGTAAAGTCCGGGTGTGGTAATTACGACCGACGGTTCGCTTCCGATTTGCGTACCTGCGGGATTGAACCAAGCGTACAACGAGTTCGAATCATCGTCTTGCACGGCCGTCAGCGTGTAACTCACGCCGTTGCAACCTTGGGAGATCGTGAATTCAGGCGCCGAATTTACGTTTATGGTAAGCGTTGTATCCGATGCGCATTGGCCTGAAGCTGGTGTAAATGTGTACGTCGTCGTTGCGGTATTGTCGAGAGCGGGCGACCAGGTTCCCGTAATTCCTTCGTTCGATGTCGTCGGCAACGCATTTAACGTCGTACCCGAACAGATATCGGCAACCGGATTGAATGTCGGCGTCGTCGTCGGATTCACGATAATCGTCAAATTCGCGGTCGAAGCGCATTGCCCGGCAGCCGGTGTAAATGTATACGTCGTAGTGGCAATATTATTCAACGCAGGCGACCAAACTCCTGAAATCCCGTTGGTCGATGTCGTCGGTAAAGCTGTCAACGAATCGCCCGAGCAGATCGGATTCACCGCGTTAAAAGTCGGCGTCACAGTCGAATTTACGGTTATGACCAATGAAGCCTGCGACGCGCATTGTCCGGACGTTGGCGTAAATGTATACGTCGTCGTCGCCATATTATTCAAAGCAGGCGACCACGTTCCCGTGATCCCGTTGTTCGAAGTCGTTGGCAAAGCGTTTAAATTCTCGCCCGGACAGATCGCCGCGACAGGATTGAAAACAGGCAAAGTTCCCGGAGTCACGGTAACGGTAACCGTTTTTTGGTACAGACAGGTCACGGTTTCCTTGAACGAAATGTCGTCGAGCGCAAAATCGTTTCCGCCGCTCGAGAAATTCCGATCGTAGATCACGAAGTTCGCCGACGTGTTCGCGCCCGAATTCCAGTTGTAGGAAACCTGCGTCCACAAACATGTCGCGCCCGGAGCCGTAACCGGCGCGCCTTGGGAAACGCCGTTGATCGTGACTTCGAGTCTCGCGGGATTTTCAGGCGAAACCGAAGCGACGTAATACGAAAACGTATAATCGGTGTTCGGGAGAATCGTTACGGGATTTTGGTTGCTCCAGACGACAACGTTTCCAGTCGGATCGACCGCGCCGTCAAAGACCATCAAATTTCCGCTGCCCGTCGTGTGATCGCCGCAAGAAGAAAATGCGGTGAACCACGCGTTCGGATTTGTGACGATGCTGTACGCGGCTTGGACTCCGAACGGATTCGGGTCGGCAACCATCGTATATTCGGTCGTAAACAACGTATCGCCTTGCGTAAAATCGCCGTTTTCAATAAGTTCCACATTCGACGAAACCGATCCCGAAGTTACGGTATACGTCGTCGTCATCGTCGGGCTTAAAGTCTGTGAAGCGCTATTCGGATTCGTAAGCGATGCGTCAGGCGGATTCGCGGTCCAGTTGTAGGAACCCGTTCCTCCGGTTGCGGTCAATGTCGTCGAATTTCCGCTGCAAATCGTGGTTGGAGCGCTCAATTGCAAATCGTTCGGAGCGGCCAATACGATTGCCGTTTGCGTAAATTGTTGCCCAGTCGCATCGGCAACCGAAATATTGTAAGTTCCTTCACCCAAACCTGTAAAAACGCCGTTGTTATTCGTTTGCGACGCCGATCCGGTCAACGTGTAAGCCGTGTAAGGCAAGGTTCCGCCCGTGAGATTTACGGTGATCGAGCCATCGGATCCGCTTGGACAAGTCGGATTTACGAACGTGTACGAACCTGCGAATGGAAGCCCGCCTTCAGTAATCGACACGTCGTCGATCGCAAAATCATTTCCGATCGGCCCCGGATTGTTCGTCTTTAGTCGCACCATCGCATTGTTGGCGGTTGCGACGAACGAATATTGGACGTTTACCCAGCCTTGAGACGGAAGCGGCGCCAGGAAATTCTGGTTGGCCGGGTTGATGTTGTTCGCGTTTACGAAGAAGATGCCGATGCTGGCTCTCGTCGCGTCGTCGGCCGTGACTTCATTCGATACCGACTTGATCCAGAAACTGAACGTATATGTCGTTCCCGCAGTGAATCCTCCGATCGCTCCGCCCGTATTTCCGGTCGTCCAGAAGAAACGGTTGGCGAGTAAAGATCCGTCGAAGACCATCATATTCCCTGTTCCAGTCGTGTGGTCGCCGCCCGCAATGTAGTTGGAATTCATCAGCGCGGGATTTGTCGTTCTCGCGTAGAAACCGGGTGTGCTCGTTCCGTTCAATGGATTTATCAATGTGTAATCGTGTACAAAAAATCCGACGCCGCTGCCCCCGGTTTCAAAATCTCCGTTGGTCAGGATTTGGGCGTTCGAATCGAAGGCGAACGCGAGCAATAAAAATAGCATTGAAAATGTACCGGAAAGGAAACGTAATGGTTTGTTCATTTGTATAGGTTTGGTAGTTTATAAAAATAGCACTTGTGATTTTACATTATCCAAGTTCGATTATTAAAAAAACCATACAACGCAGCCACGCGAGCAAAAGGTGCGGCAACCGATTGTTATTCACTTGATTTCACTCTATCCGCATTCGTCAAAATGAGGTTTGATGTAGTAATGTTAAGGTGATTCAAACGTTTTCGTTTAGGAAAATTCTTATGTTTTTAGATGCAAAGAATGCAAAGCCGGAATTAAGTTGCTATTTTAAGTGCGATCAGGGAAACAAAAAAAGTCAATTTAAATGTTGATCGAATTGAGAAAATTTCGGTCTGGATGAAAATATTATTGAAGTTTTCGAGTAGCGGGAACTGTTGCGAAATTTCGGGAAAACCTGAGACCTTTAATGCATTTCGAAAACCAATGAAAAACAAAAAACCCCAGTAAATACTGAGGTTTCTTAGTAGCGGGAACAGGACTCGAACCTGTGACCTTCGGGTTATGAGCCCGACGAGCTGCCTACTGCTCTATCCCGCGCTGTTTCGAGTGCAAATATACAACGTTTATTATAAAACACAAGCGGTTTCAACTAAAAAAATAAATTTCGAGAAGCGACCGACTTGCGTTGTTTGTTTCACTACCACAAATACCGATTCATATTGTCGGTATCTTCATAGAAATCAGGATATCCCGGTTCCTCGCCTATAGCATTTACATTTTCTTCGTCATCGTGATAATTCATCGAAGACCCGACTACGAAATAAGTAGGCTCGTTATTTTGGGCCGACGATTTTCCTGCAACTGCTCTTTTCGCTGGTTTTGACATTTTCGTTTTCATGACATTACAGAATTGGTGATGCAGCAAAGATTCAAATAAACGCAAACTTTTACCTTACATAATTGCAATCGGGAATTGTACAATTGCTTGGTGATGAATAAAATACAACTTTCGTCTGTAATGGTATAAAACGAATCATTCGCCAATTGACAATCTTTGTTTCAACCTTAAAAACCGATTATGAAATCAACATTCGCACAACGTCAAAAACCACAAGTAAACAATTCTTTCGAAGATCTCAACGACGAATCATTCACGTCGATGCAATGGAATCCCGGCACATTAAAACGCGCCATGCCGAAAGAAATGCCGAGAATCAAAAAAATGAAGTCAAGGTAATCCGAGAACACCAAAAACAAATTGCCATGAAAAGCCAAGCCAAGATAAAAGAACTTTTGCACGCACAGAACGAATACTGCAATCAGGCGATCGCCAAAAATGTGGGTAAACTATACGTTCGCATTTACGATTGCATGATGGTCATGCGATTGTTTATGTAAAGTGACAAAATGCGAATATTACAAATTTTCAGTGTTATTCTGTAAGGCAAGTTGTCACATTTTTAGCCATATTTGAAAAATTCCCCAAAGTATCGACTATGAAAAAGACATCCAATGCCAGTTTGTACACAGAGAAACTTACGCCTGAAGAAATTTCAAATAGGTTCCTAACGGCTTTGACAGAGCGCTATTGGGCTGAAAAAGCGTTGCTCGAACTTCTCCCTACGCTTTCCAGAACTGCGACTTCGTACGAACTCATAACAGCCATCAATCTTCACCAAAAAGTCACGCAGCACCAAATCGATCGTTTGATTTACATTTTCGATTCGCTCCAGGAACGTGTCGTGGGATCGAAATATGAAGTCATGGAACAACTTATCGTGCAAGCGCAGGCTGCAATTCCGAGCCAGGCCGGTTTCAAACGCGACAGTGCGATCATTTCAGCTTGCAGAAATATTATGTCGCACGAAATCGCGATTTATGAAAACTTGATTTTTTACGCGCATCTATTGGAACTTTCAACCGTCGCCGATTATTTGGCGAAAGCCGTGAGCGAAGAAAGATCTGCACGTGCGCAATTCTCGGAAATCGTATTGTCGGACATCTATTCTGAAGCCGGATAACATCGAATCAAACCTTCACGATAAAAAAATAAGAAAGCCGCGAGTGATGATTCGCGGCTTTCTTGCTAACTAACTCAATTGTCTTGACGAATCTACAATCCGTCATTATGTTCATTCGAATCGATGTCAACGTCAGATGAAATGGATTGCGATTGATCTTCATCCAAATCGATGTTGTCGCGCAAAATGTCTTCATCCTGGCTGAACGCTTCGGCATTTCGACTGTTCCGATTGTTGTTGTCGAAAATTCCCGATTCCTGCCCATGTTGTCGATACTCGAGATTGTCGGGATTGTGGCCCATCGGATCTTCATCGGGAGTGAATTGAACGCCTGGCTGTTCGAGCGACAAATATTTATCCTCGGAAGCGTATTTGAAATCATCTCCGTCGCCTTTGTCCAAATCGCTCGATTTAATGTCTTCATTTTTATGAAGTTCGATGTTTTTCGCCTCTTGATTATCGCTTTCCAGGTTGTTCAAGTCGTTGTTGTAATCTTTATTTGGTTCCATAATTTTAGAATAAGAGTAAGGTATTGATATTGTTCGATCGTAAAATTTCCTGGTTCGTCATGAGAAGATTCTTGATGTACTGCCGTCTTTTCAAGTGAACTTTCAGATAATTGTCGTACAAACCCGAAACACTCTCGGGCTTTTCGGCTTTAGGTTGTTTATGGGTTTTCATAGCGCGATTCTTTAAACTTCTGAACCATTAAATTACGATTTTACCACGCGGTCCAGGTTACAGAATCACAACGCCCGATTACACATTTGCCATTACGGCTTGAGCGTACCCTCAATTCCGGTGTCCCGATGTGTTCCGGTTACCGCAGCGATCGCGATATTTACGAGCGAAACGAATTTGCCGAATTTCGTGTCCCAATAATACGCTTCGGAAACATCGACTTTGATCACTGTGACATTCGGATCTTCCTTACCTTCCTTGAACCACGCGTTCGCAATGGGATTCCACACATCGTTTATAATTTGCCGATCGGTCGTGATCGTGGCTTTTCCATACACCGACAAAAACTCGGTGTCCTGTGGTTTCGCGAAGAAAATTTGCACGCGGTTGTCGTTTTCGATCTGTTGGTTTTTCGCGCTGTCTTTCGCGCTCATGAACCATAAATTCCCGTCGTCGTCGGCTTTTGCCAAACCCATAGGACGTGACGAAAGCGGCTGCTGGTCTATGTTCGTACAGAACATACAAATATTTATGTCCTCGGCCAGTTTTTTGAGCGTAGTCGCCGCCTCGGCTTGCGTAAGATCTTTTATTTCAGACATGACTTTTCGTTTAAATCGTTTTTTCAGAAACCCAATCGATCGCGTGTTCCAGTTCTTCTTTCGGAAATCCCCGGAATTCGCCCGGCATGATCTTACTGAACGCGTCGGTGAACTTGATGACGATTTCCGAGTCGGTCACGATCGCCGCGCGATTCCATTTCGTGATATTCTTTATCCCGAGCAACGCATCCTGAAGCCAAGCGCCTGCCGTGAAATCCGATGGGGAATTATCGAGTTCAAGCAGGTAATTGAGTTTGCCCGTTTTCTCGACCAAGGCTTCCACTTGCGGAAACACATTCTCGAAATCTTCTTTCGTTACTTCGCCCGATGATCGAAACGCGACCATATTTTCGGGCACATTGGTTATTTGCTGTATCATAATCCTGTTTTTTAGTTGTTTCTACCCAAAGTTACCGCTTGCTTTTCGCGAAGTCTGTTAGCGAAGTACTAATAGTTTGTGAAATATGCGGCGCTCTTTTAAGGTTTGTTTATTTTTAAGTCATGAAGAAAATTAGCTGCACCTTACTGATCATTTGCGCCGCCTGCGCCCAAAATTCCAAACTCGATGTATTGGGAGAACTGCCAAAAGAATTAAAGGAAACGTCGGCCTGCGACTTTTTGAACGGAAAAATCTGGACGACTGAGGATCACGGCAACGCGGCCAAAATATATGCGATCGACAGATCGGGACAACTAAAACACACGTTGACAATTTCAGGCGTTCACAACAACGACTGGGAAGAACTCTCGAGCGACGAGGCCGGAAATATCTACATAGGCGATTTCGGAAACAACGACAACGAACGCCGCGACCTCACGATTTTCAAGATCGACGCGGGCCAATTGGGTAAAGAAGAAACTAGAATATCTGCCAAAACCACATTTTCGTATCCCGACCAAAAAGATTTTCCGCCCAAGAAATCGCAACGCATCTTTGACTGCGAATCTTTCTTCGTCTCGGGCGATTACTTCTACCTGTTCTCGAAAAACCGCAGTTCGAGTTTCGACGGAACGACGATCCTGTATCGCGTGCCCAACAAACCCGGAAACTTCGAAGCCGAAAAAATAAGTGAATTCAAGACCTGCGGCAATTACAACCGATGCGCGGTCACGGGCGCCGACATCAGCCCGAACGGTAAAAAAGTCGCGTTGTTGACCTCAGACAAAGTGTTTTTGTTTGAAGATTTCAAATCCGACGATTTCTTCTCGGGAAAAAGCCATGAGATCGCACTCGACCATTTTTCACAAAAGGAAGGAATCGGTTTCGCATCGGACGACGAATTGCTCATTACCGACGAAAAAGATAAGAAAACCGGAGGAAATCTCTACAGTCTCGACCTAAAAGCCAAACCCTAACCCGACGAAAAAGC
The DNA here is from genome assembly GCF_004211145.1 of Flavobacterium sp. Classification (GTDB taxonomy): domain Bacteria; phylum Bacteroidota; class Bacteroidia; order Flavobacteriales; family Flavobacteriaceae; genus Flavobacterium. The sequence goes on from NZ_SEBS01000018.1 coordinate 46,982, forward strand.
GTCCGCCGTCGCTTGAAACGAAATAGGAAACGCGGGCCGTGATCAGATTCACGCCGTTGATCCAGATTCCGCCGCCGGCCGTTTGATGCCACTTTTGCGAATAATCGTTCTCAAGCCAAACGCGTCCATAATCGAAACCGCCCAGGATCCCATAACTGAATGGGGCGATTCCCGTCCTGAACTTCCCGATGTTCCAGCGAATGTCGGTGCTTTGGTAAAACGATTGCTGACCTGAGAAACGCTGGTTCCTGAAACCGCGCAGATCGGCGTCGCCACCAACGGTCGCGGCTTGGTAGAATTCGTATTCATCGTTGAACAGGAAGCGCGCTTTCGCATACGTCGCAAGCACAAATTTGCCGCGAGGTGTGAGTTTATATGTAACTCCGATGCCACTTTCGGCATACGGGAAATTGCGCTCCGAATCGTTCAGGTTGAGTTTATAACCGCCCATGAGCGAAAACGTGAAACCTAGCGTCGGTTTGGAGACATTATCGTAATTGTCAAAGCGATATTCGGCGTTCACATCGATGAAATCCTTGTAATCGAAAACATCGGGATTCACGACACCCGGAATCGCGATGAAACGTCCCATCGTGCGATCGACCGAAATGCGTTCAAAACCGGCTTGAATATTCGCCGAAGCGCCTTGTTCGCCGACCCATTGGAATGTCGGTGTAAGTTTTAGCGTACGCATCTTGACGCGATTGTAATCGAAGTCGCGTTCGTCATCCTCATTCGGCGTCTCGTTACCCAGTCCGAAGAAATTCTGGCTGAAATTCGGGCTCGTGTACCGCGCGTCAAGTAAGAAATTCCAATGCCCGATCGTCTTCGGGAAAATCCCTTTATAATACAATTCGTACCCACTCGTCGCGAAATAATAATTTGCACCTACCGAATGTTTTTGCGTATACGGATTGCGATCGAAACCAAAAACAGTATAATTGACGACGCCGCCGATTTTCACGCCATCATCTGGATTGAAACCTGCCATCGGATAACCCGCGAATACGTTATATCGCGGTTTCTTGTAATCGTAGGTATTGACCGTGTAATCGTCATTGATCGCGAGTTTCGCGTTTCCGGCTTCGAGCAGGTCGTTGTTCTGGCTCATGAAATCGTAGATCGTGACTTTCTTGCCCGATTCGACCGAATATTTATCGACGTCGGGACCGCCCAAAAGCCTGAGCCTGATCTTGCGGCTGCCTTTCCCGTTGACTTCAAACGTATCGTTCCCACCGAGTCCGTATACCCAAATCTCCTTGGTTTCGGCGCGGTCGTAATCACGTTCGCGGATTTTCTCCTGCGTGCCGTCTTTCTTCTCGCGATATACTTCGACCTTCGTGGTCTTGCCCGAACGCGTCATAACGAAACGATCTTTCTTTTCGGTTCCGACGACGAGAATCGTTTTCTGCAGCACGTCGTAATATTTGTGCGCGTATTTTTCGAGATGCGTTTTACGGGTTTTCAATTGTGCGATGATTTTCGCGGTCGTTTCATCCCGTACTTCTTTCGGCATCGTGAGGAACGCTTTCTCGATTTCAGCATCCGACAGATTCTTCTCGATGTATTTCGCCTGATCGATCCAATCCTGCTCGGTCGCTTTGGGCAAAAACGCTAAATCCAACGGGTACGCCACGCGGTTGAACCACTTCGGATTCTTGAGATCTTCGTCGAATTTCTTCATGTGGCGCAATGCGGGAATGTTGATCAGGATCGACAACAAAGCGCCGTCGATCTTGCTGAACGCCTGGTCGCGATCGCGCGGTATCGGTTTGTAGATGATCTTGTCGCCTTCTTTGTGCTCGGCCCAACGCCATTGGTCGGAATGCCTGTCCCAATCACCGATCAGCATATCGAAAAGACGCGCGCGGATCCAGGATTCCTTATCGACCGAATACTTTTCGTCGGCGTGCAAATTCGCAAGCACATCGTCGGTGCTTATGATATCGTCGGGCTTTCCGAAGCTCTTGAGATTCTTGAATTTGTCCATCGGACGCTCTTCGACGAGATACAATTCATCGCCGAATTCCTCGTTGTACAATTCGAGAATCCGTTGTTTCGGAATGTAAAAAAGCTGTGGATTTGTGTGGTTGATGCCGAGTTTGTCCGACATGTTCGCGACCGCAAACGCTGAATACGGGTGCGCGGTCGTGTAGAAATCCATGATGAAATTCTCGGTGTACGTATTTCGGAATTCCTTTTCGATCGCCTGATCCTTGAATGCGGCGGTCTGCAGGAAACGCGTCGCACTCTTCCGAAGCGCGCGCATCACGTATTCCTTTTCGTCCTTGTCGACGAGACGCAACGAACGCGACTGGTTGCCGCCTCCGGCCTGTATAGGTTTCAAACCGCCGTAAAGCGTGTCGAGCGACGCCTGGTTCGCGTGGATTATCGAGCTGTAATATTTGCGGTAATGTTTTCCCCAAAGGAACCGATATGTGCGCCCTTTCGTGGTCATTTTCACGGTGTAGACCGATGTATCTTTCGTGGCTCCGAACTTCGCGGGATATTCTTTCAAGTTGAATTTCGGACGCTGGAAAACAGGTTGTGTCTCGAACAACGGCTTGTCCTTCGGATTCGATTGTGGCGAGAAATACGAAACTTTGGCGGCTCCGTTCTTCATCACTTTCAATTCGGCGAAACCATTGCCCCCGAACGAAAAATCGCGTTTGTCGATAACGCGCGCGGCTTCCATCTTCGACCCTGACCCGCTAACGATCTGTCGAATTCCTTCGCGGTCGATATATTGCAGATTGTGTTCGTGACCTGATACGACGATGATATTCTCCTTGCCCGCAATCAATGTCTTGACGCGTTTCAGGAACAGATTGTATTTCTTGTTCTGCAAATCCTGTGGACTCACGCCCGACGTTTTCCTGAGCACGTTGATCACGGTTCCCAAAATCGGCAGCGGGATATTTTGCCTGATCGGGAATATCTGTTTCATGAACGAAAATTCGCCACCATGCGGGCCGTTGCTCATCAACGGATGATGCATCACGAGCAAAACCGTCTTGTTCTGGTAATCGTTTATCTTGTTTTCGAGTTCTTCGAAGAACATGTCGCGCGTCTTGATGTCGCAATCCTCGTTCATGTTCGCATTGTCGTCCCAATCCTCGAGGAACCATTGGCTGTCCACGATGATCATCGCGGTATGGTCGTCCACATCGACGTCATCTATGCCACAACCTTTTTTGGGAAGGAAACCTTTCTTATCCTTAAGATAATCGCGAACGATCTTGGCCTGTTCCTTGACGCCGTCGAGTCCGTGGTAATAATCGTGGTTTCCGGCGATGAAAATCGTTTTACCCTTGAATCCTTTCGATAGTTCGAGCTGTTTTTCGAGCCTGCGCCTGGCCGATGCGTAATCCGGATGATCGGACTTAGGCACGCCCAGCGGATACACGTTATCGCCCAAAAACAACAAAGTGCTCGAACTGTCGGCATTTTTAAGTCGGTCAGCCAATAAAGTAAAGACTTCCGGCGTTTCAGGAGTGTCCCAATTGCCTGCGTCGCCAATCAGGAAATACGTATGGGAGAGATTTTTGGTATCTGAAAAGTTATCTACTATTTTCCCCGATTCTTTACCGAACTGCGCTTTCTTAGTCGCACACGACTGCAGCAACACGACAGCCGACAACGCCAACAACCATCGCTTATTTTTGTTTGTAAAGTCGGCAACCCGAAATAATTTCATAATTTGGTAAGATAAAATGTCGACCATGACACTTCTTGAAAAAGCAGAAGCCTACGTGAGTGCCTTGTTCAAAGATAAACTTTCTGCTTCATTTACGTACCACAATTTCAAACATACCAAACGCGTCGTGAAAGCCGCGCAAATATTGGCGTCGTCTGAAAATTTGACGCCCGATGAAACGACCGCGATCGAGCTTGCCGCGTGGTTTCACGATTCAGGATATGTGAACGGTGCTGACCGACACGAGCAAAAAAGCATTGCGATTTTCAACGAATTCGCCTCGCAGGAAAACATTCCCGACGACATTGCGTCACTTGCCAAAAATCTCATCGCGGTCACTGAAATGTGCAACGAACCCGTAACCTTGCTCGAAAACATAATGCGCGATGCCGACAGCTCCCACTTCGGAAGTGAAGATTACGAGAAAATCGCGGGTAAATTACGAGAGGAATGGTCAATGCAAGGCAAGACGTTCAGCGATTACGAATGGTGTTCGGGAAACATAAAAATGCTCACGAAGCTCCACAGTTTCAGAACGGCTTATGCGCTCGAAAACTGGCAACCGCAAAAGGACGCGAACATCAAATCGATTCAAGAAAAGATACAGCACATGGAACCCGAAATCCAGGAAAACCCTGAAAAGAAAAAGAAGAAAAAAGACAAGAAGGACAAACCCGATCGCGGCATCGAAACCATGTTTCGCGTTACGCTGAGCAATCATACGCAATTGAGCCAGATCGCCGACAGCAAGGCAAACATCCTGCTTTCAGTGAACGCGATCATCATCTCGATCGCATTGTCGACGCTGATCCCGAAACTCGACAGCCCGACGAACGCGCATTTGGTATTGCCTACGTTTATCCTGTTGTTGTTCAGCGTGATTTCGATCGTATTCGCGATTCTGGCGACGCGACCCAAGATAAACAGCGCGACCTATTTGCCGAGTGATATCGAAGACCGGAAAGTGAACTTGCTTTTCTTCGGGAATTTCCACCAAATTCCGCACGATGATTACCAGATCGCCATGAAAGAACTCATGAGAGATCGCGAATATTTATATGAATCGCTGATAAAGGATTTGTACTATTTAGGAAAGGTCTTGCACCGAAAATATCGTTTACTGCACATCACGTACAACATTTTCATGTTCGGCATCATTATTTCGACGATCGCGTTCGTAGTCGCGTTCAAGTCGTTTTAATTCCTGATGTTGAGCTCTTTGACCAAATCGTCGAAGGTGTAATTCTCGCCGTCGGACGCATCTTCGTACAAGACTTCCACACGTAATGCGCGCAATCCCGTCACGCCTTGCAAATCCTCGACCTCGAAACTTTCGACGTTGTCGCCGATCCTGTTTTTGAACTGCAACAACCTGATGTAACGCCTGTACTCTTTCTCGTCCTGGGTTTGAGAAAATACGATGGTGATCTTTCCGGCTTGGACGATGCGTTCGTTCGTGCCTTTGATGAGTGATTTGTCGATGCGCTTCTTGACGACTTCATAACGCGCGTTGTATGTTCCGTCGACGTCGAAGCGTTTTTCGTCCATTCGGAATCGGATCGAGATCGGCGTGCTGTATACCAAAACCAACGAAGTCACGTCGAGTTCATACGGCAACGACGGACGCAGCCTGAAATATTCGGCTTCGAGATCGCACATCACCTGCAATTGCCAGAGTCTTAAATTCCCTAGATAAATCGGGTTGTATTGTAATTTCGGCGCGATCGAAGCTCCGATGTATAAGTTGTGTTCGACGCCATCGGTCTTGAAACGCTCGTAATAATGCGGGAAAAATTCCTGGGCTTCTTCCTGTTTCTTATCAAGGATCGCGGCCATTTTTTTGTTGATGAGCGACAACGTATCATCAAAATTCTTGCGGGATTTATACACCATGTTGATCGCGGGATCGATCGATTCGCGGTATTTCGCGATTTTCTTTTTCATCGCACCGTCAGATTCGAAATGCTCCAAAAGCGGATGGACTTCGTTCCAGATGTATTGTTGCGCGCGCGATTCCGAATCGGCTTTGACCGAATCCAGCAACGCCGTCTTCATCTTATCGAGCTCGAAAATATGTTGTTCGATGAGCGGCAACGGATGTTTTCCCGACAAATCGCGCAACAGTTCAAGCAGGGAATCGATCTGGAATTCCAAATCCTTCTGCATCGCCTCGTTTCTCGCTACCGACGAACCTTTGATGTCGATCTGTCCATAAAGCGGATAGACGTCCTTAAAAATAATTTCGCGGAACGGCAATTCGCTGTTCCCGGGAATCGTGTGCAGATCGGCTTCCTCGCGGAATTTCCAGTACACGCTGGGATGGATCGCGGTGTATTCTTTTTGTATCAGCGCGTCGATCTGGTTTTGTTTCTCCGAATAGAATCGATCCATCGTCTCGACGATAAACGGCAAGATGAAATCGAGTTTGTTCGCGTTGATGCTGTTCAGTTGTTTCGGCACCGACGACACCAATTCAAGTACGCCGAGCATGCGGCCGTTCTTGATAATCGGAGCGAAAATCGCGCTTTGGACGCCTTGTTCGATCAGGTGTTCGACAAGTTTTTTCTCATCGGGATTCTCGGCGGCGAATTTTTCCATGTCCGAGATCGCGAGATATTTTTGCTCATCGACAAGTAAGTCGCGCGAACAACCGCAAATCACATCGTCGCAGTCGAAATCGTTTCCGAGCAAATAACTTTTGGCGCCTTTGCCTACGGTCGATTGCCTGAATTTTTCTTCGTCGGGATTGAATTCGGTGAATCCGAGTTTGAGGTCGGGCATCCTGAAAATGGAACGGAAGACGTTTTGGAAAAGTTCCTCGTCTTCAGGTCGTTTCTTGGTCTTGTCGCCCGTGAGCAGCGTTTCCTTCAAATTCGAAACCGCACTCTCGACCGTGCTGTCGTACAGCGTCATCATTCCGAAACCGTGCAAAATCCACGAGTTCGGCGGAAATTTTTCCTTCCACATGGCGAGATTGTCGTAATTGTCGATGAGAACCGCAACATCTTCAGGCGTAAGCGGGATCGCGTTCTCGGTCGGGAAAATCTCCATGAAATCGGCGTTGTACAGGATGCGGTAATGCTTCATGCTGCCGTCGGAATCGGGAATATCGTAGAAAACGGGACGCGCGAAGTCGACATTGTATCCATAATGTAAGCGCAACACGATGCAACAACACATCACGTAAAACTGGTGCTCGGTAAAATCGCGGATTCCCAGATCGAAATCGGGCCCGGCGTTGCGCAAGATCTGCTGGAAACGCTCGGTCTGGTTGAAAATGATCTGGTGGAATGGAATCGTGACTGCCTTGATCTCGTTCTTGGTGAGCGCCGTCGGGAAAAGGTCCGAAAGCAAATGGCGGATGAGTTCGGAATGCTTGCTGATCACGTCGTAACCTGTGATTCCCGTGGAAAGTTCGGGCACTTTCGCGACTTCGGCCAATAAACCTTTGGCGTAAGTCGCCCTGTAATCGACATTTGAATTGGCGATTTTTTCAAGACTTTCAATCACTTTCTGAAAAGAAATCCTGATTTGGAACGGATTGGCGTACAAGCTTTCGAATATCATCCCGATGCTTTTTAAGAATGTGTAAAATTACGACATTTCGACGCGTAAATTCTTGTACTGGATTAAGATTTAACTGTACTTTTATGCAAACGACGACATGAACGAAGCACTCCATAAAAACCTTTCGCGCTATGTTTCCTACACCGATGAGGAACTTGCGATTCTCGATTCGCTTGTCACGAGCCAATTCATACCCAAGAAAACGGTGATGTTGCGAGCCGGCGAGAAATGCAATTTTGAAGCTTTTGTCGTACAAGGTTGCGTCAGAAAATACTGCATCGATCCTGATGGAAACGAACTCGTGCTGCAATTCGGAATCGAGGACAATTGGATCGGCGACATCTCGTTCAACAGCTATGAGACCAATCCAAGCCGCGTGTTCATTGAAACGCTTGAAGATTCACACTTCCTGATGTTCACGCCCGAATCGAAAGAAGAACTTTTGGAACGCGTGCCCAAATTCGAACGATCGTTCCGCATCCTCGTGCAACGGAACGTAACCGCGACCCAAAACCGGCTTTTCGATACGATTTCGAAAGACGCCACATATAAATATCTCGAGTTCCTGAGGCTTTACCCGACGATCCCGCAACGCGTCGCCCAACATTACATCGCTTCGTATTTGGGGATTTCGGCGGAATTTTTGTCGAAGGTACGGGCGAGGTTGGCGAAGGGGTAGTTTTTTGTTGATGCGTTGATGCGTTGATTTGAATACGAGACTATCTTGACGGACAATATCTCCGATTACCATCTTCCTACTTTCCATCCAACAACTCAACCTATTTCTTTTCCTCACCTTTCTTTTCCTCACCGTCGAAACCATCCTCGGGCGTCTTCGCCAGGGAATAATTTCAAATCAACGCATCAACAAATCAACAAATCAACAAATCAACACTTCTTGTCCTAGTTCAATGCCCAACGTTAAAATCAATCGCAACTTTGCCTTGTAATTAAAACACAACGCAATGGACCGCAAAGATTTTTTAAAAAAAGGGCTGATGGGAACGGGAATGTTCGTTGCCTCGGCCGCAATGGGCGACGTGCTCAAGAACGACATCGACGAGATCAAGGAACTCGAACCCGTCGGTTACAACCATTTGCCGAATATTGACAGCAAAATCCTCGAAAATACGATTCTCCATAAAGCCGAAACCCGCGGTCACGCAAACCATGGCTGGCTCGATTCGCACCATACGTTCAGTTTCGCGAACTACCACAATCCCGAACGCATGCATTTCGGCGTACTCCGCGTTTTGAACGACGACCGCGTCGATGCGGGAAAAGGTTTCGGAACACATCCGCATGACAACATGGAAATCATTTCGATTCCGCTTGAAGGCGATCTGGAACACAAGGACAGCATGGGAAATACGGCCGTGATCAAGAAAGGCGACATCCAGGCGATGAGCGCTGGAACCGGAATTTTCCACTCCGAATACAACAGGAATTCCGACCAATTGACAAAATTCCTTCAGATCTGGATCTATCCGAACAAGCGCAACGTCACGCCCCGTTACGACCAGATCACGCTCAATACGCAAGATCGGCACAACAAACTCCAGCAGATCCTTTCGCCGAACCCGGACGACGACGGCGTTTGGATCCATCAGGACGCGTGGTTTCATTTGGGTTCTTTCGACGAAGATTTCAAAACCGAATACCAACTGAAAAAACCAGGAAACGGGATTTACGCATTCGTGCTCAAAGGCGAATTCTCCATCGGTAACATCGAATTGAATCAACGCGACGGCTTGGGAATCTGGGACACGTCGGCGATCGACATCACCGCAAAATCCCCGGACGCCGAAATCCTTTTAATGGAAGTTCCGATGTCGATTCAATAAAAACACTTCTCCGGAAGACAAGTAAATCATTTTCAAATTTTCAAATTATCTAATTCTCAAATTATGTCAACAACCAAATGGGTCCTCGACCCAACTCACTCAGAAATCGCTTTCAAAGTAAAACACATGATGTTCACCAACGTTTCAGGAAAATTCGACACGTTCGAAGCGACCGTTGAAACCGAAGGCGACGATTTCACGACTTCAAAAATCGAATTTTCAGCCGACACGGCTTCGATCAACACCGGAAACGCCGACCGCGACAACCACTTGAGAAGCGCTGACTTTTTCGACGCCGACCAATTCCCGAAGGTAACTTTCAAAGCCGGCGGTTTCGTAAAGAAATCAGGCGACGATTACACGCTTACGGGCGATTTGACGCTTCACGGCGTAACTAAACCCGTAACGCTCGAAGCCGAATACGGCGGATTATTGCAGGATCCATGGGGAAACACGAAGGCCGCATTTTCGATCAACGCGAAAATCAACCGGAAGGATTGGGGATTGAATTGGAACGCCGCGCTTGAAACCGGAGGACTTTTGGTAAGCGAGGAAGTGAAATTCGCGATTGAACTTCAATTTGTGAAGCAATAAATAATTTCCCGGTCTTGGCCGGGATTTTTGGTTTTGGACCTAACAGATTTTTCAAAACCTGTTAGGTCTAATTTATGCCAACCCGAAATCAAAAAAGCACACGTTTCCACTTATTTTGTCAACATGACCAAGATTCTCTACATCGGGAAAAATCCTGAGATTACGCAAACCGTTCTACGATTGTTGAATGCGCGTGACGATTGGTTTGGCATCGCAGCCGAATCGGATATCGAAGCCATTGCCTTATTTTCCAAACACGACATCGACATCGTATTACTGGGTTGCGGGCTTGCACAGGAAAGCGAAGAATATCTGTCGGGATTTTTCAAAAGTGTCAAACCTGAAGTCGCGATCGTCCTGCATTATGGCGGCGGCAGCGGTTTACTCACGAACGAGATACTTTCGGCGATTGGCTGAAACAAAAAAGCCCGATGATGAAAACGGGCTTCTTGCTTACAATATATATGAGAAATCTATTCTTCAGTTGCGATCGCAGTGTTCTTATCGCGGTCGTCGACTTTTAATGTCATGGCGACACCTTGCTCGTTGACCATCGTCATGTGAAGCGTATCGAGTTGTGCCAATTGGCTTGAAACCAAACCATTGAATTGGTTGTACGAGATGTTCATCTCACGAAGTTTCTTCAATTTTTCCAAATCGAAAGGCACTTGTCCTTCCAATTTGTTTTCGAAAAGGCTAAGGTTTTCCAAAGACGCAAGATTCGCGATCTCAGGACTAAGTTTTCCAGACAGTTTGTTGCTGCTGAGCAAAAGCACTTTTAACGAAGTCATGGCGTAGATCGATGAAGGGATTTCGCCTTCAAGGTCGTTGTTGAATAACGAAAGTGTCTGCAATTGGCTAAGGTTTCCAACTTGAGTTGGGATACTTCCGGTCAAACGGTTCATATATAGTTCAAGCGTCTTAAGCTGTTTCATTTGGCCGATGCCGACAGGAATGCTTCCCGTGAATTTATTGAAAGCCAAGTTCAGCGCCACAAGCGACTGTAGGTTTCCGATGCGTGCCGGAATGGTTCCCGACAAATTGTTCTTAAAAAGATTCAATTGCGTCAATCCGGTCAGGTTGCCGATCTCAGCAGGAAGTTCGCCCGTAAGATTGTTGTTCGACAAATTTAGTCCGACGACCTGATCGTTCTTGATGTTTACTCCATGCCAAGTGGTTTCGGGTTTCTTCAAATCCCATTTGATTTTCCAGTTGGCGCCGGCTGTAGTTTTATAAAGGCGGATAAGTGCAATTTTTTCGGCCGCTGGTATGCCGGCGAAAAGTGTTACAGATGTCGTTAAAAGCAGTAGAGTAAAGATTCTTCTCATGGGGTCGCGATTTAGTGGTATTTAATTCACTTGGGTAAAACTATGTTAAACATCGGTAATCGACAAATAAAATCGACGAAATACATAAACACCAACATAATTATAAAATTTCTCCTACAAAAGCGCATTTCGTCGATGGTTTGAAATATGTGGAATTAAAAAATTGTTACATTTGATTACCAAACCATTTAAAAAACAATCATTATGGAAATTAATTTTCTCGCGTTACTCGTAGCGGCGTTGTCCTCGTTGGTCACCGGATTCATCTGGTACAACCCAAAAGTTTTCGGAACCGCATGGATGAAAGAAACCGGCATCGTCATGGACGAAAACAAAAAACCCAACATGGTCAAGATCTTCGGGATGACGATCGTGTATGCATTCTTCATCGCTTTCGTCTTACAGATGTTGGTCATCCACCAATTCGGAGCGCTAGGCTTAGTCGGAGGCGACCCAACAAAGGCGCTGCCATCGTACGCCGCGTTCATGGGCGACTACGGAATGAAGTTCCGCACGTTCAGACACGGCTTGCTTCACGGCACGATGACAGGACTTTTCCTTTGCCTTCCTGTACTCGGCGTCGGGGCACTTTATGAAAACCGAAGTTTCAAGTACACGCTTATCGTCGGCGGCTATTGGGTCGTGACGTGCGCGCTCATGGGCGGAATTATTTGCGCTTGGCAGTAAAAACGTATCGAAAAAGAATCCCGTCGGTTGGCGGGATTTTTTTTACGATTACGTTAAAGTTTATCTAAGCACGGATTTTCGCGACCCGCAAATCTTTTACATTTGACCGTTATTTTCTAGCGTTGGAAACCAATTATACGTTTGCCCTTTTCGATTCCGTTTCCGCATTGCCGCCCGATTGGGATGCAGTTTGCGACACGAACCTATTCCTTTCGACCGATTATTTGAAGGTGCTTGAGCGATCGGCGCCCAAGAACATGACGTGTCACTTTATCGGTTTGTTCGATGACGGCAAATTGATCGGAGGTGCGCTTTCGCAATTTCTCGACCTGAACCTGCTCGAATCTTTTGGCGAGCGCGACCGATGCGTGAAGACGAGCGTGCGCAATTTCATGTTCAAACGCTTCAGTTCACATGTGCTTTTCATCGGAAACAATATGTTGTCTGGTCAAAATGCATTCGTATTGGCGAAAGGCGTCAACAAAGCCGAAATTCTAAAAACGCTCCAAACCGCTGCGCACGAACTCAAATCCATTTTCAGGAAACGCGGCAAAAAAATCCATTTGGTCACGTTCAAGGATTTTGACGCCGACGAAATCCCGAGTTTCAAAAAAGCAGGCTTCGACGATTATTTCCAGTTCTCCACGCAACCGAATATGGTCTTCGAAGGCGAACCGCATTGGTCGTCTTTCGATGATTACATAAGCGCGCTCTCAAAGAAATACCGCGATCAATACAAGCGCGCGCGCAAGAAGTCAGGCGGGATCGACAAGCGAAAAATGTCGCTCGACGAAATCATCGCAAATGAGAACACGATAAACGATTTGTACGATCACGTGGCGAGGAACGCGCCTTTCAATACTTTTTTCCTGCCCGAAAACCATTTCAGGACGTTGAAGGAATGTCTACACGAAAATTTCTTGTTCTACGGTTATTTCGACGATGGAAAACTCATCGGCTTCAACACTTTGATAAAGAACGGCGACGTGCTCGATACGTATTTCTTGGGTTATGACGAAACCGTCCAACGTGAAAAGATGCTGTATCTGAATATGTTGTACGACATGATCGCCTATTCGATAAACAAGGGTTTCAAGAAGATTATTTTCGCGCGGACTGCGCTCGAGATCAAGAGTTCGGTCGGGGCAAAACCGGTGGAAATGTACGGTTTCATGAAACATTCGAACAGTTTCATCAATACGAAGCTAGAACGCGTCTTTGGATATCTCGAGCCCAAAACCGAATGGCAGCAACGCCATCCGTTTAAGGAAAATGCCGATTTAGTCGTCGGCTGATTTCGGGATCGTGACCTTCATCTGCCTCGGAAGAATGTAGATGTCGAGGTCGGTTTCTTCGCCGAAATATTCCCCGTCGATTTGGAAATGCACGGGAACCGTGGTCGTTACCTTCGCTCTATCGGTCGAAATTATCTCGACTTCGCCCGTATCCAGTGGCATATTTCCGGTAATGATTTTCCCGAACAAAATTATGTCGAGCGTCCTGAGGATTACGATCTCAAACTTCCCGTCGTCCATCTTGCCGACCGGATTTATCGTCACGCCCGTTCCATATCGCTGTGAATTCGCAACGACGACCATTTTCGCGTCGGTCGTGATGGTTTCCCCGTTCGCTTCGACGGTTACTGAAAACGGATCGCCCTGTTCCTGCAGGGTCGCGATACTTTGCAACGCGTATCCGATTTTTCCGCGAACGGAACTATTCTCGTAATTCTTGACCAAACCCGCGTTGAGCCCGATGTCGGCCAAATGAAGGCTTCGCTCACCATTAATGCAGACCATGTCGAGCTCCATGAAATTGTCGCTGAAGATGACTTCGAGATTTTCCTCGAGCGAATCGGGGAAATTCAAATCGACCGACAAACCGTTGGCCGAACCCGCGGGAATAATTCCCATGATCACGTCATGATTTTCCATGGCTTCGGCGACCATTTTGATCGTCCCGTCGCCGCCCGCCACGAAAATGCGTTCGGGTTCATGCTCGTCATATAGTTTGACGATGGCTTGCGGATCGTCTTTGCCCGTGGTTTCGAAAACGACGATGTCGATTCCTTTGCCGTTCGCATATTCGGTCACGGCCGATGTCATTTCGGCTTTGTCGAGGTCGCCCGAGATCGGGTTTACGACAAACAGGAATTTCTTGTTCGATTTCATACCCTAAATTTGCGCGATTTTTTGTAATTTGAAATAAAGTTTAACCAAAAATATAGATTTGATGAAGCCGATTTTGAAATTGTATCGCGGTTATGCCAACGAAGAAGAGCTCATCGTGATGGGCCACGTTTTTCGTCCGACCACGAAACAGGATTACGATTTTCAGAAAAAGCGCTTCAAGAACGCCAAATCGGTTATCCGGATGTTTCGCATCAAGACGCAGAGGAACGCCGACGTCTACCTTGAGATCAATGGCGAAAAAATCCACACGAAAACGCTCGACGACGGTTATTTCAAATTTTCGATCCCGTTGAAACAAGAGCCCGAATATGGTTGGATCGACTATCGCGTGACGATGATGCACGAAGGAGCGGAAATCGCGACCAAGAGTAGTTTCGTTCGGCCGCACGAGGGGAATTTGGGTTTCATCAGCGATATCGATGATACGTTTTTGGTGTCGCACACGCGCAATCCGTTCAAGAAATTGTACATTTTGCTGTTCCGAAACGTGAACGACAGGAAGGTTTTTGAAGGTGTCGTTCCGCATTACCAAGCGCTGAGTACCGCAGGACGCAACAAGAAAAACGAACAGAATGCGTTTTTTTACGTGTCGAGCAGCGAATGGAACCTGTATCGTTTCATTGTGGATTTCACGGAACTGCACGAACTTCCGCGAGCCGTGCTTTTACTGAAAGACATCAAAACCAGCCTGACCGATTTCTTCATCACGGGCCGGGGCGACCACAACCATAAATTCGAAAAGATCAAGCATATCCTTGAATTCTATCCGCATCTCAAGTATACGTTACTCGGCGACGATTCCCAACACGATCCGTTCCTGTACGAAGACATCTGCAAGATTTTTCCGGTCACGGTCAAAGCGGTCTACATCAGGCAAACCGGGCACGAGAAAAAGCAGAAGGCGATCGACGCGATCAAGAACATGGAGTCGATGAACGTCGCGTGTTGCTATTTCAGGGAAAGTGAGGAAGCGATCGAACATTCGAGGCGGATTGGGTTGATTGGTTGAGATTTGTTCATTTGTTCATTTGTTCATTTGTTCATTTGATACAAATTCGCGAAATATTGCCGAAACAAGATTAAGAATAAATGGAACTTTCTCAGGAAGCAAAAAACGTATACGACCAAATAAACAGCAACTCGACCAAACTGGGAGATTTGCGCGATATCGCCAAAGCCATCAAAAAGAATCACGAATTGGCGATGGAATTGTGGTCGACGGGAAAATACCTGCCGCGACAACTTGCGATTTTGATCCTGGATCCGAAACAACTTTCCATGGAAACGATCGAAAAACTCGACCGCGAAATCCAGACGCATCCCGAAGAAGAGAGGCTACAACTCATCGACTGGCTGTTAGCAAATCAATTTTCAAAAGATAAAAAGACTATCGCGTTGATGAAATCGTGGGAAAACAGTCCGTCAAAATTGTTGAGACGGACGTTTTGGTATTATCAGGCCCGATTGCGATGGGTCGGACAGACGCCGCCGCACAATACCGAAGAATTGCTCGCGCAGATCGAACGAAAAATCGAAAAAGAATCACCCGAAGTACAATGGGCGATGAATTTTACTGCGGCACAGATCGGAATTTTCCAACCCGAATACCGCGAAAGATGCATTGAATTGGGCGAGCGTATCGGTCTGTACAAAGACGATTTCGTTGCGCGCGGATGTACGCCGAATTATTTGCCCGAGTTCATTTCAATCCAGGTCGCCAAACTTAAAAAATAAATCGCGACGTCAACGGTTGCCGCCATCTAACCGATTAAAGCATTAACCGATTAAACGACAATCACGCGTCGATTTCCTCCTGAATTCCTTCCCACTCGGCCATCAATTTCTCCAAATCAGCTTTCTTGCGGTTGTAGGCCGTGAAGAAATTCGCGTCCTCAATGTGTTTGTCGTAATTCGATTCCAATGCCTTGTCGTCCTTTCGCAAGTCTTCCTCCAAGTGTTTGATTTGGCTTTCGACTTTCGACAGACGGTTTTGAAGTGTCTTGTTCTTTTTTTGGTCTTCGTACGAGACTTTCGTCGCCGCTTTCGGAGCTTCCTTCTTCGCGATATCTTTCTTCTCGACCTCGCGCATGTTTTCCATGTTGCGCTGCTCGAGGAAGAAATTGATGTCGCCCAGATATTCCTTTATTTTGTGATTGCGGAATTCGTACACGACGTTCGACAATCCCTGGAGGAAATCACGGTCGTGGGAAACGAGCAACAACGTGCCTTCGTACTTCTGCAACGCGGCTTTCAATACGTTCTTGGATTTGATGTCGAGGTGGTTCGTGGGCTCATCCATGAGCAAAACGTTTATCGGCTGAAGCAACAATTTACAAAGCGCCAGACGGTTTCGCTCGCCTCCTGAAAGCACTTTCACCTTCTTGTCGACGTCATCGCCTCGGAACAAAAACGCGCCGAGCATGTCGCGCACCTTGGAACGGTTCGTGTCGGTCGCCGCATTCTGCATGGTTTCGAGAAGCGTGATCTCGCCGTCGAGATATTCGGCTTGGTTTTGGGCGAAATAACCGAGTTCCACGTTGTGTCCGAGTTTGATCACGCCGTTGTAATCGATGTCTTTTACGATGGCTTTGATGAACGTCGATTTTCCTTGGCCGTTTTGGCCGACGAACGCCATTTTGCTGCCGCGTTCAACCAAGAGCGAAATGTCTTTGAAGATGTTTTTCTCGCCGTAATTTTTCGTGACGTGTTCGGCTTCGATCACGACGCGTCCCGGCGTTTTGGAAACAGGAAACGAGATGTTCATCACCGATGTATCTTCTTCGTCGACCTCTATGCGTTCGACTTTATCAAGCTTTTTGATGAGCGATTGCGCCATCGAGGCTTTCGACGCCTTGGCTCGGAACTTCTCGATCAACTTTTCAGTTTCCTCTATTTTCTTCTGCTGGTTCTTTTGCGTCGCGAGTTGTTTTTCGCGGATTTCCGATCGGATCTCGAGATACTGGGAATATGGTTTCGCGAAATCGTATGCCTTTCCGAGCGAAATCTCTATCGTTCGGTTCGTCACGTTGTCGAGGAACATCTTATCGTGGGAAACGATCACGACGACTCCCGGGAAATTGCGCAAAAATGCCTCGAGCCAGATGATGGATTCGATGTCCAAGTGGTTCGTCGGCTCATCGAGCAACAGAATATCGTTGGATTGCAAAAGCAGTTTCGCGAGTTCGATACGCATTCTCCAACCGCCGGAAAATGTTTCGGTCGGGTTGTTGAAATCCTCGCGTTTGAAACCGAGTCCGAGCAAAATCTTCTCAGTATTTCCGACGTAATCGTATCCGCCGAGAAGTTCGAATCGGTGCGTATAATCAGAAAGGTCTTCGATGATTTTGGAATATTCCTCGCTTTCGTAATCGGTTCGCGTGGCGAGTTGATGGTTGATGTGTTCGAGTTTGCGCTCGGTTTCCTTGATTTCGGTGAACGCCTGATACGCTTCTTCAAGAACGGTTCGGCCTTGTTCGAAGTCGATGTCCTGGCGCAAAAATCCGATCTTGACTTCCTTTTCAGTCGCGATACTTCCAGAATCGGGAGCGAAATCCCGCGCTAAAATCTTGAGCATCGTCGACTTGCCGGCGCCGTTTTTACCGACGAGCCCGACGCGGTCGCCCGAACCCAGACGAAAAGTTACTTCTTCAAAAAGGTAGCTGCCTCCAAACGAGACGGAAAGATTATGGATGTTGAGCATTTTGTGCGATTTATTACGGCTGTGAATGTGTAAATTTGTGCCGATTCTCATGAGCCGAACTAGCTCGCGGAAATTTTTTGCAAATGTTAAAAAAAGGAAGCAAATTCTATAGCATTTTAACAGGAACTTGTCCTAAATGCCAAGAAGACAAAATGTTCGCGAACCCGAACCCGTACGCGCTCGGCGAAAACCTTAAAATGCATACGCGTTGCAGGAAATGCGGCTTCGTCTACAAGATGGAAACTTCGTTCTTTTTTGGAGCGATGTACGTGAGCTATGGCTTGAGCGTGTTTCTTGGAATGGTTGTCTTTGGCGTCGCGTATTCATTTGGCGCGGGAATGTTGGCGGCTTTCGGATGGATATTCTTTTCGCTGTTCGCATTGATGCCCGTCATTACAAGGGTTTCGCGCACGATCTACATCAATATCTTCGTAAATTATGACAAAGACGCGAGCATGCGATTCAAGCAAAACGCTTGATGTCGAACTCGCGCGGGATCTCGCTGCCGTTCTCGATTGAGTCGAAAAGCAGTTGCGCCATCGTCGGGCCGAGCATTACGCCTCGCGTTCCCAGACCGTTCAGGATGTG
Source organism: Flavobacterium sp. (assembly GCF_004211145.1). GTDB lineage: Bacteria > Bacteroidota > Bacteroidia > Flavobacteriales > Flavobacteriaceae > Flavobacterium. The sequence continues at coordinate 65,179 of NZ_SEBS01000018.1, forward strand.
AAGCTGTTTGTGCTCGGGATGCGTTCCGATTAATGGCTTGCGGTCCTTTACCGTTGGACGAATCGCGGCTTTGTGGTCGACGATCTCGAAATCGACGTTTATGATCTCACGTAGCTTTTCGATTATTTCCTGCTTGGCCGATTCGGTCGGGATTTCGGTTTTGTCGTCCCAATTGTATGTCGCGCCCACTTTGTACAGATCATTGCCGATCGGAAGCACGAACACGCCGCCTTTGATTATCGATTTTAAGCCCATTTGAGCCTTTATGGTGAGCAACTCGCCCTTGGTTCCTTCCAGCGGAAAATAGTTGAAATACGGGTTCGATTTTATACCGAAACCTTCGGCGAAGACAATGTGCCTGGCTTGGATTCCTTTGTAGCTGATAAAATCTTCGTGGAAGATGATTTTCGAAAAGTCGAAGGTTTCTTTTGCGTACGAATCCGACTGTTGCAAATATCTTCGATACCGTTCGAGAAAGGCTTCGGTGTCGACGTAACCCGTTTGCAGCACAAGTCCGAAATCGAATGGTGAATCGATGCCTTCTATGTTCTCACGTATCAATTGCGTGGAAAGAAATGGCGACAGACCTTCTTTGTCGGCGGCGTTGAACCAATTGTTCTGTTCTTCGACACTCGCGAATTTACGCAGGATCGGTGTTGGAAAATTGCATGTTATACCGACGCGGCTTTCGATTTCATCATAGAATCGGTGCATCACATCGAGTTGGGCTTGGGCGCCGTTCAACCTGCTGAAACGTTTCAGGATGACCGGATTGTAGACTCCCGCAGCGGTTTGGGAACTGTGTAATGAATCGTTGTCGAAAACCAGTATGGATTTACCGTGTTTGATCGCAGTTTCGGCAAATGCCGTTCCCGCGAGACCGGCGCCGATTATGAGATAATCTTTCATTGGGCAAAAATAGTTGTTTTGCGTGAGGGATGCGAGTGGAAATCCTTTTGTTAACCCTTAAAGGGTTTGAAACCCTTTAAGGGTTGCAAAAGATTGGAACGGGCAGCCCGACGGCGGCTAATTGGAACACGAGTGGAAAACGCCTGGCATTCAAGCCGCCGGCACGCCCAAATTATCAAAAACAAAAAACCCTCACTGAATAGCGAGGGTTTCTTTTATAATCTTTGGATCTTAATAGTTCCACATGTCCTGTTCGAAATCGCGGATTTTGTCCTTGATACGTTCTGACTCGAGAAGTTGCATTTGAGCATTGTCTTTCATGTAATCCTCGATCTTACGGTCACCGTAAACGTTTTCTTCCTTGTAGATCTCAGCGCTAAAGCGACGCGAGTTTAACAAATGGTCGAACGTGATTGGCATTGCCGAGTTACGATCGTTGAAAGCTGAATGCTCGTGAAGGATGTCTCGGATCGCAGGGAAATACACCCAGAACAATTCGATTGGCTCCGCTTTGTCGTTTCCGATGTCACGGGCTTCGAGGGCAACCGGACAAATGGCAAGCATGCGATATTTCATTTCGCCTTGACGCTTGTCAAAATACCAGTAACCTTTGATTCTATAGCCTTTCACTTCCTGCTCCGTAAGTTCACTTTTGTTGATGAACTGCGGATCAAGCTCTTTCCCTACAGGAGTCGATGCCGGCGTAGATGAAATCACACGACCTTTCTTATCCTTCTTAACGACCGCGGCGCGGGCTTTAGGATAATACAAGTCATAGTTGTTCTGGATTTCTTCGATACCCGCAGGCAACGTATCAATGTAAGTGAACGCTGACGACATGTCTTTCAATGTTCTTTTGGTATTGAAATAATCGTCGGCATAAACTTCAGTGATTTTACCGCTCTTGATATTGGCCAACAAAACGCTGAACAATGAACGTCTGTCCTTACCGACATTGTTGGTATCAACAGGATAATACATTGGAAAATTCACACGTTGATCGAGATCCACATACTCCCAAACTGTTTTACCCATCAGTACATCACGATCATGGACATACCCGTATGGCAACGGCTTGTCATTATCGGAAATCAATTGGGCAGCAGTCTTTTTGCCTATCTCATCCGGGGTCTTTGCATTGAGCAAATTTGACTGGGCAAACGAGACCTGAGTGGCCGCCGCTGCACAAACTATTACTAAAAGGTTTCTGAGTTTCATGTTTTTCTAACTGTTAAGTTACGTGTAGGTTTAACGATCAACTTAATGGATTATTGTATTTCGTAGATAACTGGCGAACATTTTCCTGGTATCGCTTCAGACCCTTCGATCTTTGTCTTGATATCGGAAATTGTCACAACATCACCTCTTCCTGCTCTAGCCAAAGCTGCAGCACACTGAGCGTTTACACGGTCTCCTGCAACAACAACTGCCGGCTGTCCTGGAACTTTGAATGTAAATCCAGTTACACGGAAGTTAACGTCGTATACGAAGTCAGCAAGTTTAGCCGAAACCTGAGATACCTGAAGACGTGATTTAGCACCTTTTGTAGATCCTGTCTCACCTCCGATAGCACCTGCCGGTCCTGGGATGTTCTTGATACGGAATACTTTTCTGTCAGTGATATTCTTACCATCTGACATTTTAGCGTTCACGTTAACGGTAACTTCAGTTCCGCCTTGTGGGCTTAGGTTGTATTTTCCTTTTCCTCCAGCGCTTACGAGACCTGCAGCAGAAGCCTTGACATCGCTATCAGCAACACCCGCAACTGAAATAGTAAGTGGGTTTGGAAGTCCACGGTAAACAACGTTCATTTTATCGGCTGAGATGTTAGCTCCGGATGGACGTGGAACGACTACATACTTGCCTTCGAATTTCAAAGGAACCGGTTTTCCATCCTCAAGGAACGAAAATTCACCCGCAATCTTTTGCTCTCCGATTGATCCAGCTGTCATGTTGATTACTGCTTGACCGTTTTCAATTTTACCAGGTCCTTTGAAAGATGTCGGCTTCGTGTTTTCGTCATAACGACCCAAAACAACTTTACCTGTTACTTTCTCACCTTGGAAATAAGCATTCTTGTCAAGTACGACCAACGCCGTGTAGTTCTTCATTGAAGATGCGTCAACCGCCGCTTTACCCAAAAGGAAGTTGTAGCTGTCGCTTTCTGCCTTTTGAACGTCATTCTGCCAAGCTGTCAACTTCGCAAGTGAAGCGATAGCAGGGAAATGCTCGAAGTGGTAGTTAAGATATTTCTTAGTAACACCTTCGCGGTCTTTAACGTCAGCAGTGCTGAATTTCAATTCCAATTCTTTAACGACCGGAGCCAATTTAGGGTTAGAACCTGCAGCGGCCTTCATGTCGGCAACGTACTTGTTCATTTTCTCAACAATTTCTTTCCCTTTTGGAGAATAATTGTCGCTACGGAACCAACCTTCGTCGATACCAGGACCTTTGTCCATAGCTTCGTACGGGAGTTTACCGTCTTTGTCGACCTCAACACCTACAACCGCGTCTTTTTTCAAAGTCTCGATAAAGTCGTAGAAATCCTTTGAAATCTTGGCGATTTTGTCAGCAGAATTTTTTGCCTCACCGAACATACCAGGATTATCAGATCCTTTTTGTTCCAACGTTGCCAACAACATTTTGTTGTTATCGATAGAAGCCTTGTTAGAAGCCTCGAATTTCTCGTTCATCAAACCAAAGGCCGATAGAACTTCTTTTGACATGTTCAATGCCAACATAGCGATGAAAACCAGATACATCAGGTTGATCATCTTTTGCCTAGGGGTTAATTTTCCTCCTGCCATTTTTTAGTCTAGTTAGTTATAGTATTAATAAAAAATGTAGGATTAGTTTCTTCCCATTGCGCTCAACATACCACCGTAAACATTGTTCAATGAAGACAAGTTAGAAGTAAGTGATTGCATTTGATCTTTCAATTTAAGGTTGTTCTCAGCTACTTCCTGGTTGATTTGAGCGTTTCTTGAAGCGCTTTCCAATTGAACTTTGTACAAACTGTTCAAAGATTCCAATTGAGCTGCAGCCATAGTAAGCTCTTCGCTGTATTTCTTTTGTGAAGAGATCGCATCAACAGTTGGTGAAATTCCTTTTGCTGCAGATTCGAAGTTGCGGATGCTGCTTCCCAAGCTAGCCATAAGTTCGCCATCGATTTTCGCTTCCTTAAGCAAGTTGTCAAGTTTTTGAGAAAGCAAACCTTGAGCATCTTTCGGATCTTCTTTTTTATCTTTTGCTTTGGCTTCTCCACCAGCTAATTCAGGGTAAACAAGTGCCCAATCAAGTTCTTTATCAACCGGATCAAAAGCTGAAAGACCGAAAATCAAAGCCTCAGTACAAAGACCGATAATCAAAAGTGGACCTGCTCCAGGATAGTGTTGGATTTTGAAAAGCGCTCCAACGATTACAACTGCCGCTCCCATACCGTAGCAGAAATTCATTACTTTAGGACTTAATAATGCCATAATTTAATTTTTTAGTTAGTTAAGTTAATTTACAATAAAAGTGGTTAAATAATTAAGGTTCTTATCTTTTTGGAGCCTTGCCTGTAATCTGCAAGCCCATGTAATCCTGCACTGTTCGGAATCCGATATAGCTTCTGGCCGTATCCGCATATTCGAAATCACGAGTGCTGTTTTGCAAGAAGTAAGCAACATCTTTCCAAGATCCGCCGCGAACAACTTTGCGCATGTTGGTTTGATCACCAACCGTTGGGTTCATAGTCGATACATATTCGTAAGCTGCAGGATCGTATGATGAATCCGTCCACTCTGAAACGTTACCGGCCATGTTGTAAAGGTTAAATCCGTTTGGATCGTATGACTTAGCTTCGACAGTGTAAAGCGCTTGGTCAGCTGCGTAGTCACCACGGTTAGGCTTGAAGTTGGCAAGGAAACATCCACGATCGTTTTTCGTGTAAGGTCCACCCCAAGGATATGTTCCAGATTCGAGACCACCTCTTGCAGAGTATTCCCACTCAGCTTCAGTCGGCAAACGGAACGAGTTGATCAAGTCTCTGCCTTTCTTCTTTTTGATGTATGCGTTTTTGTTCAACGTTCTCCAAGCACAAAATGCTTTAGCTTGTTTCCAGGTAACACCTACCACAGGATACTCGCTGTAGGCTTGGTGCCAGAAGTAATCGTTGTGCATCGGCTCGTTGTATGAGTATGCGAAATCCTTGATCCACACAGTAGTGTCAGGATATACCGGAACTTTTTCAGTTTTGATGAATTGGCTACGTTTTCCGACTTTAGCTTTAGCTGCGGCCTGAATGTCCATCCAAGAATAACGGAACTGGAGTTTGTTCACATCGATCGTACGCAACCCGTTGTAAGATTCGGCAACAGGCAAATACATACTATCCATAACCTCAGTGTAGTATTCATCCGGATACTTGCTTGTATCGTTGATCAGCTTGACTTTTTTGTTAAGCCTTCTTCCTGCATACGGATCATCGGCAGTACCTGTACTATAATAATTTTCGTACATGTATTTGTCATAAGGCGTCATTTTCTCAGGATCGGCATCGTTAAAGGCGAAGTCGCCGATACCTTTACCTTTTCCACCCTTGTCACCTCCGGCGCTTCCACCACCAACTTCGTCGGCAAGGATCGCTAGGCGAACACGGATAGTTGAATCTTTAACCCATTCCACGAACTGGCGGTATTCGCTGTTCGTAATCTCAGTCTCATCCATGTAGAACGAGCGCACCGTAACTGTCTTAGTAGGCGCATCCTGCACATTCGCCAAGTCATCGTCTGACTTACCCATGATAAAAGAACCTCCTGGCACTAGAACCATGCCGTACGGTTTCTCTGGATGCCACTTTTTCCCTTTTACTCCAACCAGCTCACCTTTTCCGTCTTTGGAACCGCAACTGACTAACAAAGTAAAAATTGCTGTGAATGCAACGAATTTCTTCATATAAATTTGGGTTATGTGTGTTTTCTTTTTTAAGGGCGTAAACCTATCCATAATTTTTTAAAAAAACAATAATTTATTCTAAAATTATTTCTACTGGCCAAATGTAGAATTATTGTTCAGAATAAAAAAACTTTTCATCGATAAAATGCATAAAATTATCGATAAAATGCGCTTTTTATTCAATAATGTAATCTTTTTCTCACGAAAACGATATAGTTACATCATTTACTGGCAATGTTATACTTACACAATATTCTTACGTTGAGCCTTCCACCATCGCTCCGGAATTTCCTGGTTGCATGCTGCCAGATATTCATCGTATGAACATGGTAATAACGTATTTCTTTTTAGTTTATTATTAACATTTGAAAGAAACGGAATTTCGATCCACCAACGGTCTGTTTTGTCGCTTTTATAGAACACCAGCTCCTCGTCGTCGAAAGGTACTATATATTTAAGGTAATTGTCTTTATTTCCGAACGGATATTCATTCGACCTGTAATGAAAGCCTTCAATGAAGTACCAGATCACCTGCGCCATCATCGGAGCTTCCTGTTTCGCAGCGTTATGCCCGAACAAACCAAACGAACTCACCTTGTCGCTGATGCCCGCATAACGCGCCAAAGCACATATTTCCTTTCCGTTGAAACCATTCGGGCTGAACGTCTCGAAATTCCCTGACGCCGACGATTTCACGGCGCTCAAATCAACGCTTACCAAATCAGCATCGCGGAATACGGGTTCGGCGATCGCGATGTTGTGCGACACTTCACCCAAACGATACGCGTCGAAGAACAACTTGTCGATCAAGTCGATTTCCTCCTGGGAGTTGAAATACGTCTGATAACCGAGGTTGCTATAATTAAACAGGTTATTCGGCTCATCGATCACGACCTTGCTCAAATATGAATTCGCAGGCACGGCATCCTGATCGCCTTTCCCGAAGTCGAAGCGGTTGTCGATGCACGCCAGGTTCACCATCTGTTCCAATTCGTCATACGCGCGATATTGCGCATACGTCAAATCCTGCGAACCGCCTATTATTATAGGTATGATCTTACGGCGCAACAATCCGGCGCTCGCCTTTTGTAGCGCATAATAAGTATCCGACAATGTTTCGCCCGCGATGATATTTCCCAAATCGGCGATCGACACATCCCAATTTCCCGGAAAAAGCGCGTACAGCTCCTTCCTGAAATGACAAAGGTCTGCTTCAGTTGTTACCGAACCAGACCCGCGATTGTCATACACTCCTATGATTGCGATCCTGATCTTGTCGAGGTCAGGAAAATCTTCCTTTGTGTGGAAAACCACTTTACTGCCCAGGTTTTGTGACGACAAATTATCCTTGAAGTCAATCACTTCCCTTTCAACGGGCGACAGGAAATCGAATTCCATACACTATTTCTTTTTTACGGTTGTCTTTTTTGCAGTTGTCGTTTTTTTGGCCGGCGCTTTCTTGGCTGGCGTTTTCTTTGCCGGCGTCTTGGCCGCTATCATTTCCTTGGCCTGGTCGAGCGTCATGGCCTCGGCGTTGAAATCCTTGCCGAACTCGATCTTGATCTTGCCTTTGGTCATCACCGTTTTTCCCCAACGCGCCTTCTCGACCTTGATGCCTTCGTCCTCCCAGTTGTGGATAATCTTATCGACATCTTTCTGGAGTTTTTCGACGATCAGGCTATCGACATCGGCTTGCGATAAAGCGTCGAAGTTATATTTCTTGTTCACGTTGATGAACATATTGTTCCATTTGAGGAACGGACCGAAACGACCCACACCTTTTTGCACGGGCATTCCGTCGTACATCGCGATCGGCGCGTCGGCTTTGTTCTTTTCGTCTATGAGTTCGATGGCTCTTGCCGATGTCACGTCCATGGGATTTTCACCCTTCGGAAGCGAAATGAATGTTTTACCGAAACGAACATACGGACCGAATCGACCGTTGTTCACCTCGACTTCTTCGCCATTGTAAGTTCCGAGACTTTTCGGCAACAGGAACAAATTCAACGCGTCCTCAAGGCGGATGTTCCCAATATTTTGGTCGCTCATCAAACTCGCGAATTGTTTGTTCTCATCGTCGGCTTCCCCGATTTGTACCATCGGACCGAATTTGCCCAAACGAACGCTGACCTGTTTCCCTGATTTCGGATCGACGCCAAGAATGCGCTCCCCGCTTTCACGTTCGGCATGTTCCTCGACTTGCTTCACATTGGGATGGAACTTATCGTAAAACTCCTGCATCATCTTGGACCAGTTGCGGTTTCCTTCGGCGATTTCGTCAAAGTCTTCCTCGACCTTGGCCGTGAAGTTGTAATCCATGATCGCCTCGAAATTCTTGACGAGGAAATCGGTCACAATCGTACCGATGTCGGTCGGAACAAGTTTTCCTTTGTCGGAACCCGTATTTTCACTCAAAACTTTCTCAGTCAATTTTCCCGATTGCAAGACCAGTTGCGTGTATTTGCGCTCCTGCCCTTCCATATTTCCTTTCTCGACGTATGTCCTGTTGATGATCGTCGAAATCGTCGGCGCATATGTCGATGGTCGTCCGATGCCAAGTTCCTCGAGTTTCTTCACGAGCGAAGCTTCAGTATATCTCGCCGACGGACGCGTGTATTTTTCAGTCGCCGTTATCAATTCGTTCTTCAGGTTCTCGCCTACTTTGAGCGCAGGCAACATGCCTTCGGTTTCTTCTTCCTCGTCGTCGTGTCCTTCGAGATAGACTTTCAAAAAGCCCTCGAATTTGAGCACTTCACCCGATGCGATAAAGTTCTCGCCGTGGTTGTTCGCTGAGATCGTCACGTTCGTACGCTCCAATTCGGCATCGCTCATCTGGGACGCCAATGTCCTTTTCCAGATCAAATCGTACAAACGGGCCTGGTCGCGTTCGGCAGTGATCGTATGACGCGTCATGTCGGTCGGACGGATCGCTTCGTGAGCTTCCTGAGCGCCTTTGGATTTCGTCACGAAATTCCTTGGTTTCGAGAATTCGGCTCCATAAGAAACCGTGATCTCATTTTTCGCGGCCGCCATCGCTTCGCCTGAAAGGTTGACGCTGTCGGTTCTCATGTAAGTGATGAGTCCGGCTTCGTACAAACGTTGCGCGACCTGCATCGTGATCCCGACGGGCAAGTACAATTTACGCGCGGCTTCCTGTTGCAAGGTCGAGGTCGTAAACGGTGCGGCGGGTGATTTTTTGGCCGGTTTTGTCTCAAGGTCGGCTACCTTATATATGGATCCGATGTTTTTCGAAAGGAAATCCTCGGCTTCTTTTTTCGTATTGAAGTTCTTTGGCAAACGCGCTTTTACGGTTTTTCCAGCTTCATTGATGAACTCGGCTGTAACCGAATACGAGGCGACGGGCGTAAAATTCTGGATGTCGCGCTCTCTTTCGACGATCAATCTCACGGCAACCGACTGCACGCGTCCTGCGCTCAATCCGCCTTTGACTTTTCTCCACAAGACGGGCGACAATTCGTATCCGACCAATCGGTCCAAAACGCGTCGTGCCTGCTGAGCGTCGACCAAGTCGTAGTTGATGCCACGCGGATTGTCGATCGCTTTCAAAATTGCGGTCTTTGTGATTTCGTGAAAAACGATGCGCTTCGTCTTGGATTTGTCAAGTTTGAGTTCTTCGGCCAAATGCCACGAAATCGCTTCTCCTTCGCGGTCCTCATCGGAAGCCAGCCAAACCATTTCGGCATTCTTGGAAAGATCCTTCAATTTCTTGACGAGCGCTTTCTTGTCAGGCGACACTTCGTACTTGGGTTTGAAGCCGTGCTCCACATCGACCCCGATTTCCTTTGACGGAAGGTCGGCGATATGCCCGTAGCTGGATTCCACCTGAAAATCCTTACCGAGGAATTTCTCGATGGTCTTAGCCTTTGCAGGCGACTCCACAATTACTAAATTCTTTGCCATAACCGATTTTGTTTGGCGCAAAAGTAGGGTAAAAATTTAAATATTGCCTCTCGCCGCGATTTTGTGCAAAAAACTTAGACGCGATTACCGCTTGACGAACCTCGTTTGAAAGTGTTCCGATTTGAGGATATAGATTCCCGATGCAAGCGCCGACACGTCAATATCCGATTGGTTTCCAACAACGCTCATGTTCGCGCTGCGAATTACGCGTCCGTCAATACCATATATATAATAAGGTATAAAATCGTTCGGAAAATCACCGTTTACATGCAGGATTTCGCGCGCCGGATTCGGGAAAAACGTGAAACTATCTATGTCAAACCGTTCCGTGACGAGTGATTCGCTCCCAATTTTCGCCAAAAAACCATCGTGGAGCGAGTTTTCACTTTGGTTCGGATATACGACCGAATCCACAGTCGTTGTCGCCGAAATGAATCTCGCCACATGATATAAATCGCCGTCCTGCGTCAAATGCACTTTTGAAGCCGCGAATGAATTGGTCTTGCCCGATGTTTTGAGCCAATCGGTCGTGCCGTCGGCATTGATCTTCATAAGAAACGTACCGTGCCCAAAGCCGACCGCCGTATGCGTGATCCCGTTTCCGAAGTTGGCCGCGTTTCCTTTTACCGAACCTGACAAATAAATATTCTGTTCGGCGTCCACGCCCAAGTCGCCCACGAACGATTGCACGCCTGAATTGCTCACGCCTTTACGCGCGAATACAGCGTCGCCATTTGGAGTTACTCTTGCGACATATGTGCAACCCGTCGAAACGCCTGATAGCTGGATCGGCGCGAACGTGATCGACGATCCGTCAAACAAACCTGCAAAAAGCACATCGCCATTTGATGCGATGGCAAGACTTCCGATGCTGTCGGTGTCGTCGCTCCCGTAATGGCGTATCCATTCCATGGTTCCCGATGGAGAAAATTTGATCAGGAATGCGTCGGTGTCGCCGAACGAATCAAAATACGTGTCGCCAAAATACGTTTGCGGGCTCATCGAAGAAACCGCGAAATATCGGTTTCCTTGATTATCGATGACCGAACCTTGGGAATTATCGGCTGAACCGCCGCCCATTTTATTAAGGAAAATTACGTTCCCTTGCGAATTTATTCCTGCGAAATACGCGTCGGCGTAATCGGCCACGAAATTATTTACCGACTGGTTTCCGACCGTAAGTTGCGCGCCCGTGAACAATCCTTCAAGTGCGACATCACCCGAAGCATTAATCGAAATTCCCGAACCGATAAGTCCCGGACCGCTTATCGGAACCGCCCAAATCGGCGTAAAACTGGAGTTCGTCTTAAGTACGATGGTTTTGAGCTCGTCGCTTGGCGCGAAAGTACTCGTACCGATCGTAATCGTAGATTGCACCGACGCCAACATATAAAAATCTCCCGACGCCGACGGATAAATCGCACTGACCAAAAGTCCCGGAATGATTTGATGCGAAGCCGACCGCCACAAAAGCTCGCCCGAAGCATTCAACTTTTGGATGGATGCCGACAAGGAATTCGCAGCCGTCGTACCGAAGTAATTCGTTTCAGCACTCGTCGCCGTACAACTCACATACAAATTACCCGAAGCGTCCGACGAGATTTCATCAATATAGTCATTGCCGATACCCGAAACAAATTTCACATAATCAAACCCGGGCGCTTGCGCATTTGTGATCGAAATAACAGCGATAATAAAAGTAGAGAGTAAAGTTTCCTCATTTGCTGCGTTTTCTCAAATATAGAAAACAATGTTAAATACACAACTGCCATCTTGTCACTCTTATCAATTTTCCTGTATCTTTGCCGTCTTGATTTACGTGCGTAAAGATTTATGGAAAAAGTCATCGAAGAAGAAAAACAAGGCGAAAGCCTCGTACTCCAACAAAAACCTGAAAACACCAAAAAGCTGTTCATAGAAAGCTACGGCTGCCAGATGAATTTCTCTGACAGTGAAGTTGTGGCGTCCATCCTTGCCGGACAAGGTTACAACACGACCAGCGTGCTCGAAGAAGCCGATCTGGTTTTGGTCAACACCTGCTCGATCCGCGACAAGGCCGAACAAACCGTACGCAAACGCCTTGAATTCTACAATGCGCGCAAAAGCGTGAATCCAGGAATGAAAGTGGGCGTTTTGGGTTGCATGGCCGAACGCTTGAAATCGAAATTCCTCGAAGAAGAAAAAATCGTCGATCTCGTCGTCGGACCCGATGCTTACAAGGATTTACCGAATCTTTTGGCCGAAGTCGAAGAAGGCCGCGATGCGATAAACGTCATCCTCTCGAAAGAAGAAACCTACGGCGACATTTCACCGGTTCGCCTCAACAGCAACGGCGTGACGGCTTTCGTGTCGATCACACGCGGTTGCGACAACATGTGTACGTTTTGCGTCGTTCCGTTTACGCGAGGCCGCGAACGAAGCCGCGAACCGCAAAGCATCATGGAAGAGATCGCCGACCTGTGGTCGAAAGGTTTCAAGGAAATCACCCTTCTCGGGCAAAACGTCGACAGTTACCTTTGGTACGGCGGCGGTTTGAAGAAAGACTTCGAAAAAGCGTCCGAAATGCAAAAAGCGACGGCCGTGGATTTCGCGCAATTGCTCGACATGGCCGCAAAAACCTACCCGAAGATGCGCTTCCGATTCTCTACGTCGAATCCCCAGGACATGCACGAGGAAGTATTGCACGTGATCGCGAACAACCATAACGTCTGCAATTACATCCACTTGCCCGTTCAAAGCGGAAGCACGCGCATCCTACAGGAAATGAACCGACAGCATACACGCGAAGAATACATGGCGTTGATTGACAAGATCCGTTCGATCATCCCGAACTGCGCCATTTCACAAGACATGATCACCGGTTTCCCGACCGAAACCGAACAAGATCACCAAGATACATTATCGCTCATGAAATACGTAAAATACGATTACGGTTTCATGTTCGCCTATTCGGAACGTCCGGGAACATTGGCCGCACGCAAGATGGTCGACGATATTCCCGACGATGTCAAAAAACGCCGACTCAACGAAATCGTCGCAACCCAACGCCAATTGTCATTGGAATGCACACAACAGTTCGTAGGCCAGATCGTCGAAGTACTCATTGAGAAAGAATCGCACCGTTCCGACCAACAATGGAGCGGCCGAAACTCACAAAATACAGTCGCCGTTTTCCCGAAAGAACATTACAAACCCGGAGATTTCGTTCTCGTGCGAATCGATTCGTGTACGAGCGCGACGTTGATTGGGGAAGCGATCGGGTATTCGGAGATGAATTGAAGAACGACGAATGACGAAAGACGAAAGACCAACGAGTCGATCTTGCAAGATTGGCAAATTTGGGTTTCGGAAGAAGAATATATTGCCGATTTAGCTTGAAAAATATTAGGAACAAGATTGCAACAACGTTTTTTATGACACGCAAAGTCCTTGGTCATTCGCCATTTGTCGTTCGTCAAACTTCGGCACTTTGCACTTTAGCACTTCAGCACTAAAATGGAATCAATACAAGCCATAAAACAACGCTTCGAAATCATCGGCAACGACCCGAAACTAAACCGGGCGGTTGAGAAAGCGATGCAGGTCGCGCCGACCGACATTTCAGTTCTCGTGACCGGAGAAAGCGGCGTCGGAAAAGAAAGCATTCCCAAAATAATACACGCGCTCTCGCACAGGAAACACGGGAAATACATTGCCGTAAACTGCGGCGCGATCCCTGAAGGCACGATCGATTCGGAACTTTTCGGACATGAAAAAGGTTCGTTCACGGGCGCGACGTCGACTCGTGAAGGTTATTTCGAAGTCGCCGACGGAGGAACGATATTCTTAGACGAGGTCGGAGAATTACCATTGACGACGCAGGTTCGCCTGTTGCGCGTGCTCGAAAACGGAGAATTCATCAAAGTCGGATCGAGCCAGGTGCAAAAAACAAACGTGAGAATCGTGGCCGCGACAAATGTGGCGATGACCGACGCGATCGCGAAAGGAAAATTCCGCGAAGATTTATATTACAGGTTGAGCACCGTCGAAATCCATCTGCCGCCATTGCGCGAACGTCAGGACGACATTCATTTGTTGTTCAGGAAATTCGCATCGGACTTCGGCCACAAATACAAAATGCCGCCCATCAAGCTCGACGATTCGGCCGTGGAGTCGCTGATACGCTATCGCTGGGGCGGAAACATCCGTCAGTTGCGCAACATAGCCGAACAGATTTCGGTGTTGGAAACCACACGCGACATCTCGGCACGCACGCTGCAATCGTACTTGCCGTCCCAAGGCAGCAATTTGCCATCGGTCGTTTCGGACAAGAAAAACGATAGCGATTTCGGTACCGAACGCGAAATCCTGTACAAGGTTCTGTTCGACATGAAAAGCGACTTGAACGACCTCAAGAAATTGACGCTCGAACTCATGAAAAACGGGGCGTCGAAAGTGCAGGAAGACAATTCGGGTTTGATCCAGAAGATTTACGGAAACGGAGACGATCACGAAGTCGACTTCGAACAACCGCACCGCGTTTCAGTATTTCCGACGCAAAAAGCCCCGATCGCCGCCCAACCGCAGGATGAAGATTACGATTTCGCCGAAACCGTCGAGGAGGAAGAAACGCTTCGCCTGGAACAAAAGGAGATCGAAATGATCAAAAAGGCGCTGCAGCGCAACAAAGGCAAACGAAAGGCCGCGGCGAACGAGCTCGGCATCTCGGAACGCACGTTGTATCGAAAAATAAAACAATTTGATTTGGAGTAAGTTGATTATCTTTCAACTCCCTTGATTACATGGACGTGACGACCGAAATCGCACAAATACGATGAAAAAATTACAATTGCTTCTTGCATTCTGCTCGTTTTCGCTGCTTAGCGGATGCACGGCCACTTACAATTTCACGGGAACGACAGGCGCAATCGACGCCGACACCTTCCAAGTGAATTATTTCCAGAACAACGCCGAACTCATCGAACCCGGAATAGACCGTACGTTCACGCTCGCATTGCAGGATTTGATCCAGAACCAAACGAACTTGAGCCTTACTAATTCGGGTGGCGATTTGCTTTACGAAGGTGAAATCACCGATTATCGCATCACGCCGATGACCGCGACCGCTGACCAACGCGCGGCCCAAAACCGTTTGACGATCACGGTCATGGTGCATTTCAAGAACAAGAAAAACGAGAAGGACGATTTTGACAAGAGCTTTTCGTTTTTTTATGACTTTCCGGCCCAGTCGCAACTCATCGGATCGACACTGACCACGGCACTCGACGAAATTTTCACACGAATTACTCAAGATATTTTCAACGAATCGCTCGCGAAGTGGTAATTTGCCGTTTTGCGGAATTTGTTTAATTTCAGCCTTTATAAATCCAGACTTTGAACGTCAGCGACTTTACATACCTGCTCAATCATCCCGAAACGGTGAACGCGAAAACGACCGACGAGCTCGACAAGATCGTCGCCGAATTCCCGTACTTCCAAAGTGCGCGCGCGTTGCGGTTGAAAGGTTTGTACAACGAAGACAGTTTCCGATACAACTACGCGCTCAAAGTCACGGCCGCGTTTACGGCAGACCGAAGCGTGTTGTTCGATTTCATAACGTCGGACGGATTTACGTCGGTCGACAAAGGCATCTACGATAAGAAACGCGAGGAACTTCACGCGATCACGGTGTCGGGCATCGAACACATCGAACCGATTCCGGCCGAAGAATTCGTCGAATTGCCTGTTGTCGATACTCCGACTCAGGAATTCCTGGACGATGAACCGGTCGACGATTTCATTACCGGGGAAGACTTTGTTCCGATCGAAAACACCTTTGAAGTCGAAACCGAACCGATCGTCGAAACCGAGCCGACCGACGAAACGCCCAAACCCGATCCCGCGACACAATCGATTCTGGATTCGATAAAAGAAGCCGAACAATTCGCCAAAACGATCACGGTTGAAGATGCTGTCGAAATCAAGGCGCCTCAAAAACCGGTCGAGATAATACCCGAACCGATTGCCGAAAGCGAAGAAGTCGCCGAAACTGCCAAGCAGAATCTCGAAATCGGGACGCCTCTCGATTTTTCACAAAACGAAAAGCATTCGTTCCAGGAATGGCTGCAACTTTCCAAGATAAAACCGATCGATCGCGAGGAAGAAACACGTGCGGCCGAAGTCGTCCAAACCGCCGAAGATGAAACCGGATCTTCAAACGACACGAATGACGGCGACGACTTTGAAATGGATTCAGAGCGGCAAAAAAAAAATCAACTGATTGACCGTTTCATTGAAACCAATCCGAAAATCCCGCAGATCAAGCAGGACGTGAAGCCGCAATCGTTCATATTCGAGCCAAGCCAGGCCGACAATTCGTACCTGATGACTGAAACTTTGGCGCGTGTTTACCTCGAGCAAAAAAAGTTTGAAAAAGCGATTCAGGCGTATGAGTGACGGGTTACGAGATCTCGCGAGGCGCTTGAGCGATTGAGCGGGTCTGAGGTACAGATCCCTGGGCAGGCACCTTTTAATGGATTACGAAGTTATGACTAGATGGTATTAATGGGCAATGGGAGTGGTAATCTTGGTAGTCGAACGAGCTATTCGAACGGGTGAGAATTATGGGTTTCTTGAATACAACAAAAAGCGCCATATACACAAGGGATACTCGCCTAAACCGTGAATGCGATGCATGGCATGGAATCGTTCATTGAGCTTTTTTCGTCTGTATCAAGTAATTTACTTTGTGTCCATGGGCTCCTCTGCGATGTAGTGCAAGTAAGAGCCGAGCAGCTTAGTGCCCTCGATGTAGTTACGCTTGTCAAGCTTC
>NZ_SEBS01000053.1 GCF_004211145.1 Flavobacterium sp.
TGAAATCGAGCTTTCGATTGAACGATCGGTTTTTCATTATTAATTATTAATTGTTAATTATCAATTGTTAATTATCAATTATCAATTGTCAATTATCAATTGTCTAACTCTCCTCCATCCTATCCCGATAATAATTATACGTCTCAAGTTGCGCGCGGAACACAGGATTCTCGCCTCTCGGACGATAAATATTGTCAAGCTTTTCCGAATGAAGTCGCGCTTTCACGTTTCCTTTCCAACCGACTTCGAACGTCTCGATGAGTTCGGTTTTGATCTCCTCGTCGTAAATCGGGCAGGTCACTTCTACCCTTGCGTCGAGGTTGCGTCGCATGAGATCGGCTGACCCGATATAGATTTCCGGTCGGTCGTCGTTACAGAAAATGAATACGCGCGAATGTTCCAGGTAATTGTCGACGATACTGATCGCCTCGATATTCTCGCTCATACCGGGAACTCCTGGAATCAACGCGCAAATACCGCGGATCTGCAGTCGGATCTTGACGCCGTTCTGGCTCGCGTCGTACAATTTGTCGATCATCTGATAATCGGACAAGCTGTTCATCTTCATATTGATATAGGCAGGACGACCCAAATTCGCGTTCAATATCTCTCGATCGATGAGCTTCACGAACTTGGCGCGCGTGTAATGAGGTGAAACGATCAGGTGCTTGTATCGGTGCAGACGGTAGTTGACCTCGAAAAAGTCGAACACCTTCGAGACTTCTTTTAAGATTTGCTGATGGCTCGTGAACAGCGTGATGTCGGTGTAAAATCGCGCGGTCTGTTCATTGAAATTCCCGGTCGAGATAAAGCCGTACCGTTTCAGTTTTCCTTTCTCGATGCGTTCGACGACACAGATCTTGCTGTGGACTTTCAATCCTTTGATACCGAAAATGAGGTTGATGCCTTCAGTCTGCATCTGCTCGGCGTACGAGATATTGCTGGCTTCGTCGAACCGCGCCTGCAACTCGATCTGCACCGTGACTTTCTTGCCGTTCTTGGCCGCATTCACGAGCGAGCTGATGATCTGGGAATTCGTCGCCAATCTATATAAGGTAATCTTGATCGTCGTTACATTCGGGTCCAAAGCCGCTTCACGCAGGAATTTGATCAGGTACGAAAACGACTGGTAAGGCGCATAAATCATGTAATCCTTGTGCGCGATCTTATTGAGCACGCTTCCGTCGAGGCTCAAACTGTTTACGGGCAAAGGCGCCTTTTGGGTGTACAGCAAATCGAATCGGCCGAGGTTCGGAAAATCCATGTAATCGCGTCGGTTATGGTAACGCCCGCCCGGGATTATACTGTCGGACGAGTCGATTTCGAGATGCGTCAAAAAGAATTTGAGCGTGTCTTTTCCGATCGATTGGTCGTATACGAAACGCACGGGCTCGCCAATGCGCCTTTCCTTGACCGAGGTCGCGATCTTCTCGAGCATCGATTTGCTTTGGTCAGAATCGATGTCGAGTTCGGCGTCGCGTGTAATCTTTATCATGTGCGCCTTGACGCTTTTGTAGTCGAATATATTGAAGATGCTGTCGAGGTTGTAACGGATCACGTCGTCAAGCAACATCACGTATTGCTTGCCATCTTCAGACGGAAGCACCACGAAACGGTTGATTGTCTTGGGCATTTCGATGATCGCGTACCGAACTTCGCGCTTGACCTGTTTGACGAGGTTGAGCAACGGATTCTTGTCGGCAGGCGAATTGAGTACGAGTTTCACGGCGAGATAACCGGCCGTATCTTTCAATAATGGAAATTCGGCGAGGTCGTTGAGGATGATCGTGACCAAAGCCGGACTAACCTTTTGGATAAAGAAATCCTTGATGAAGCTTTCCTGGGTTTTCGTGACTTCCTTTTCGTTGACCATGAAGATGTTTTCCTTGGCCAATTGCGTTTCGATCACGTTTAATATACGAAGGCTTTCCGATTGTTGTCGGATCACGATCTCAGTAATTTCCTTCACGAGTTGTTGGGCCGAAACGCCTCCGAGCAATTTCTCGCCCGTCTCGCCTGAAAGCGCCAAACGCCTGATCGCTGCGAAGCGAACACGGAAAAATTCATCGAAATTGTTTGAAAAAATCCCTAAGAAACGAAGCCGTTCGAGCAATGGTACGGTCTCGTCACCGGCTTCCTGTAAAACCCTGGCGTTGAAGGCCAGCCAACTTTTTTCTCTGTCTATGTACCTATATTGGTCTGCGTTCATTCTTTAGATCTCTTGGAAAAATCACCTTTCGCGTGCGTCCTTTGCCGATGCCGCTCCAGTTGTTTGCATCAAAAGTAAGCGAGACGACGCCTGAAGTGGTGACATTGTCGATAAAAATATCCCCAAATTTATTGACAAAATTCGTAATCGCCTCATTGTGCCCGAAAAGAATAACATTATCGTAATCGTCGCTGCACGAGCGCACGGTTTTTTCGAGTTGTCGTTCGTCGAAAGTGTAGAGATCGTCTTTGTATACGATGCTTTCGACGGGGTAGGAAATGTTCTGCGCGAAGATCATCGCCGTCTCGGACGCGCGTTTGGCGGGACTGCTCCAGATCATGAATGTCTTGGGAAGTGAGTCGTTCATGTTCGATGAAACCAAGTGGGCATCTTGGATTCCGCGGTTCTGCAATGGTCGGTCAAAATCGCGCAAAGGTGCGTCCCAGCTTGATTTGGCGTGTCGGACGATGATTAGGTTTTTCATGATCGCGTAGGTTTTAGTCTGCTTCAAGTTAAGCAAAATTCGAACTCGCCCTTTATTTTTTTTCATTTATTTAATACGCGATAGTTGCGATATTACAGTTAAGAACTCGGACAGGGAATGATCGCAAAACGCATTTTTCTGCACTTCGTCGGTAAATGAAAATGTACGCGATCGACAAAAAACACATAAATTCGCCGACTAACTTTTTTTTTGGTTTGTTAACATTTGTTCCAATGTTATCAACAAATTACTGTTTATATCCATTTGTAGTAATTAGGCTACAGTATGTGTTAAATAGCGTACTTTATCTATAAAATAATGCACTTTGTCGATATTTTTCTTTGCCGATAAAAATAACCTTCCTATTTTCGACCCATAAAATCATAACTAATTCGTAAAATAGATAAAAATGAGGCGCAAAAAAACGTCAAAAACTAGTAAGGAAATATGTACAAAAGATTGAGTTGGGGATCAAAAGTACCACTCAAAATGAGTTAAAAAATGTTACTGAACGAGTTTTCGGGTTGTTGGTAGACTAAATGAAGCAATATTGGAAGCAGTATATAATTTAGCCACCGGTTAATTTCAGGCATTGTGCTTGGCTGCGACCGAAACAATGAATTAAAGCATTTTTTAAATCATGAATAAAAAGATCCCAATCAGAGTAATTAACCGAACAGACATTTTCTTACTGTCTGAAAAACAAACCCAATCTATGATGAGAAATCTACTTCTCCTTTTGGTTTTTGTCTTTTCTGCGATGGACATCTCAGCACAAGCCGCGCGCGGCACGAGAACCAATTCCCAGAACGAGGCAACGAGTCAGCCCATAGTGCACGTAGACCAGTTCATTGCCGCCCTGCGCGGTTCCGGACAAACGCGTAGCGCTGCCAATACGCCTTTGCGCGTGGAAAGCCTGATCAATGACGTGCAATCGTCCTCTTATGTCGAGAACGAAACCGTAAAAACTTACGGCGACAATCCGGTATGCGTGTTTACAGACGCGGCATCTTTTGCCAACCTGGTAAGCCTGAACTTTCCGAAACGCGATGTCGAGCTTATCACCGTGAAGTTAAAAAGCCAACGCGATCTGTCAGGTCTTGACTTTTCGACTCTTTCGGTTTTCCCGAATTTGAAGTACGTGTATTTGATATCCGAAGTCGCTACGACTGAACGCGATATCGTGAACGTGGTACGCAACAACGATCCTAAGGTGAGTGTATTCTATAACCTCGCCAGAACCAAGTAAGCGGCCATATTTAAAAGATAGTGATTATGAAAAATATATACTTCAAGTCAAACATTGCGACCCCAAAATTCCTGATACTGTTGTTCACGGTATTGCTTGGCTTCTCTTTTGCCGCCAGCGCCCAGGTTCGTGTGCCGTTCACCCAACGCACGTCGCAATACACTCCTACGAAGAAGATCTACAACATCAAAGGTGATTTCTCCATGTTGGGAAATACCAACCTTACGTTGCAGAATTACGGCGTAACGACCGAGAACGGTTACAACAACATGGTATATGTCGATGTTGATGCAGCCGGACTTACAGGTCTTGGTGGAACGCCGACGTTCAACTCGTCGACAGCTACTTTGACGCTTTCGACCGAGAACGGTGCGGTGCCTTCATGTTCAAACATCATCTACGCCGGTCTTTACTGGACGGGACGCGCCGGAAACAGCTCGCCGAACAATACCACGTTCAACGTTACCAAAAACGGTGTGACGAAGAATTTTAGCAAAAGAAAAATCCAGTTCAAAGGACCTGGAGCTACAGCGTACACCGAATTTACGGCAAGCCCGCAAGACATTTACTATCCTACCAACCAGGATGAGCTTATGTACTCGGCGTATACTGAAGTTACGGATTACGTCAAAACCCATGGAGTTGGAGCTTACACGGCTGCCGACATCGCGCTTATCGAAGGAAACGGCGGCGGTACGGGCTACTACGGTGGTTGGGGAATGGTCATCATATACGAAAACTCTAAAATGCGTTACCGCGATGTGACTCTTTTTGACGGACACGCTTTCGTTATCAGTGGCAATGCGAGCAACAACCTTCCTATCTCAGGTTTCAATACCGTTCAATCGGGTCCAGTAGGGATCAAATTGGGTATGATCGCGGGTGAAGGTGATAATGGTATTACAGGTGACTACTTCCAGATCCAACGTCAGGACAACAACACTTGGCAGAGTTTAAGCCATTCGGCGAACAGCCCGACTAACTTCTTCA
The DNA here is from genome assembly GCF_004211145.1 of Flavobacterium sp. Taxonomy (GTDB): domain Bacteria; phylum Bacteroidota; class Bacteroidia; order Flavobacteriales; family Flavobacteriaceae; genus Flavobacterium. The sequence goes on from NZ_SEBS01000053.1 coordinate 4,933, forward strand.
ACTCAAGCATTCAGACACCGGGAGCGCGAACGCCCAACTTGGTCAACAACTCCGGTCTCGATATAAGCATGTTTACGCTTCCCAATACCAATAACGGTATTATAACGAACAACCAGACTTCCACTACGTTCAGATACGGTTCCACACAGGATACATATTGTATTTTTGCTATCGCAATGTCGGTTGACGCCTATATCCCAGAGGTCGAAGGCGATCTTGCGGCAATTAGCATCAATGGTTCTCCGGTACCGGGCGTTGGCCCTTACACGGCACTTCCGGGCCAGGAAATGGAATTCAAGATAAAAGTCCGCAACCGCGGAACTGAGGCGATCAACAATTCTAAGATCGTTATTCCGATTCCATACAACACAGTATATGTACCGAACAGTGCTGTCAGAAACGTTTATTTTACACCTTCACCAACTCCTAATGCGCTTACGTACAATCCGGCTTTGGGTTCGAACGGATCGGTCGTTTGGGACATCGGCACTTTGCCGGTTCCTGCAACAGGTCCTGATACGATACTCGGCGATTTGACTTTCAAGGTTACTGCAACCACTGATTGCGAATTGCTTAAGAATGCCAACTGTAACAACGTAGTCGCCGTAAATGGTGTCTTGAGCGGTGTCGGTGCGATCACGGGAATTGTCGTGAGCGAAAAAGACCTTATCCAAGGTTTTACGAGCAACGGAACTTGTCAGGGCGACCCGATCGCTGCTCCATTGCTCGTCAACATCAACGCTACCGAGTATGTGAACGCGAACTGTCAATCGACTCCTCCGATCACTGCCTTTACGTTTTGTAGTACAGGTGCTTCTATTCCGATCACTCAGGTGTCAGGAAGTTTCCCTAACGGATCGACTTTCTACAACCAATATCCGGTGACGCCAAGTGCAATCCAATACACGATCAACAACCCGTTCCCTGCAACTCTTGGTACGATTACGTACTACGCGGTGCCACCGGGAGCGTTGCAAGGTTGTTACTTCCAGTTTACGATCACGGTAACTTCAATCAATTCGACTCCGACAGTTCCTGCAAACCTTACATATTGTCAAGGTGCGACGGCTGCTCCGATTGTTGCTACGCCATCGAACCCGAACTACACCGTATATTATTATACGTCTCCAACGGGCGCTCCGCAAGTATCGATCACACCATCGACCGCCACTGTAGGAACGACTACTTATTATGCTGCCGAAGCTGCAGGACCAAACTGTATCGGGCCGAAAGTGCCGATCTTGGTTTCAGTTTATGCAAGCCCGATCGTAACCGCTCCAGCCGCGCTTAACCTTAACGGTTGCGGAACGAGTGCCATTACGGGTCTTCCATACAGCTCGACTCCGGTTGCCATCACACTGGCTCAATTTACAGCTGCCGGCGGTTCAATTTCGAATGCAAGCCAAATCGGAAACTATACCATTACGTATTTCGATTCGACTTCAGGAACTTGTCCTGCGGTAGTTACACGTACGTTCCAAGTAGTGAACATTTGTGGAACCATTACCGTAACACAACCGATCAACGTACTTGACAACGTGCCACCGGTACTCGCCGGTTTGCCGACGACTCCAACTACGATCAGCTGTCCTGCCACGCCAAACTGGGTTACACCGACGGCTTCTGACAACTGTGGCGCTACTGTAACGCTTACGTCTGCGGATGCTACGACTCCAGGTGCTTGCGCCGGTTCGTACACGATCGTTCGTACTTGGACGGCTACAGATGCTTGTGGAAACACGGCTACAGGAACGCAAACATTTATCGTGACCGACATCATCGCTCCGGTAATCGCTGCGTTGCCTGCCCCATCAACAATATCTTGTCCTGCGACGCCATCATTCGCTCAGGCTACTGCTACCGATTCTTGTGGAAGCGCGGTGACTTTGAATTTCGTTGACGTTCAAACTGCGGGATCATGCCCATCGAACTACACTATCGTTCGCACATGGACTGCATCGGACGCTTGTGGAAACGCATCGACTGCTACACAATCGATCACGGTCCAGGATGTAACGGCTCCGGTAATTTCTACCCAAGCTCAAAATATCACTGTCCAATGTGGTGCCGGAAACCAGGCTTCACTCAACGCATGGCTCGCTTCTAATGGAGGCGCTGTTGCTGCCGACGCCTGTTCTGCCGTAACTTGGACAAATAACTTCACTGCCGCTCCAACAGGATGTTCAGGTGCCGTAACGGTAATCTTTACCGCGACTGACGCTTGTGGAAACGCTTCGACTACTTCAGCTTCGTTCACGCTTCAGGATAATGTGGCTCCGGTCGCTCCGGCTGCTCCTGCCGATGTCGCGCTTACTTGTTCAGCTGACGTTCCTGCCAACATTTCATTGACTGCCCAAGACAACTGTGCGGGCGCCATCACTGTTCAAGGTGTTGACGTGACGACTCCGGGCACTTGCGCCGGGTCATTCACAATCGTCCGTACATGGACATTCACTGATGCTTGTGGCAACTCATCATCGGTTTCACAAAACATCGTAATTAAAGATATCGTCGCTCCGGTTATTCCTGCGGCTCCTGCAGACGTAACGGTTCAATGCGCTTCCCAGGTTCCTGCGAACGTGACGTTGACTGCTACCGACACTTGCCAAGGCCCGATCACGGCTCAAGGTGTAGACGTGACGACTCCCGGATCTTGTCCTAACTCGTTCGTAATCGTTCGTACCTGGACATTCACTGATGCTTGTGGAAACGCTGCATCGGTTTCTCAGACTATTACCGTTAACGATACTATCGCTCCTGTTGCTCCTGCCGCTCCTGCCGCAGTTGCCGTAGCTTGTGCTTCTTTGGTTCCTGCAAATGTCACGTTGACTGCACAGGATAACTGCGAAGGCGCCATCACTGCTCAGGGTGTCGATGTTACGACTCCGGGATCTTGTGCGAACTCGTTCACTATCGTTCGTACGTGGACTTTCGCTGATGCCTGTGGAAACACGTCATCGGTTTCACAAACGATCACCGTCAGCGATACTGTCGCGCCGGTCGCTCCTGCAGCTCCTGCAAACGTAACGGCTCAGTGTTCGGCTGACGTTCCTGCGAATGTGACATTGACTGCAACTGACAACTGTCAAGGTGCGATCACCGCTCAAGGTGTTGATGTAACGACTCCTGGTTCTTGCCCGAATTCATTCACTATCGTTCGTACTTGGACATTTGCTGATGCTTGTGGCAACACGTCATCGGTTTCTCAGACAATTTCAGTTAACGATAACGTAGCTCCGGTTGCTCCTGCAGCTCCGGCTAACGTAACGGCTCAGTGTTCGGCTGACGTTCCTGCGAATGTGACATTGACTGCACAGGACAACTGTTCGGGTGCGATCACTGCTCAAGGTGTTGACGTAACGACGCCTGGTACTTGTGCCGGATCGTTCACGATCGTCAGAACTTGGACATTTGCTGATGCTTGTGGAAACACGTCATCGGTTTCTCAGACAATTTCTGTAAACGATACGACTGCTCCGGTTGCACCTGCTGCTCCGGCTGCCGTAACCCTAGCTTGTGCCGGAGATGTTCCTGCAAACATAACCCTGACTGCTCAAGACAACTGCCAAGGCGCCATCACGGCTCAAGGTGTTGACGTGACGACTGCGGGTTCATGTGCGAACAGCTTCACGATCGTTCGTACCTGGACGTTCGCTGATGCTTGTGGAAACACATCATCGGTTTCACAAACTATTACTGTCAATGATACTGTAGCTCCGACAATCTCTGCATTGCCGGCCGCTTCTACGATCGACTGTCCTGCGACTCCATCGTTCGCTACGCCGACTGCCACCGACAACTGTCCTGGTACGGTGACGCTTACTTTTGCAGATGCCCAGACTCCTGGTGCTTGTGCGGGTGCTTACTCGATCACACGTACCTGGACGGCGACTGACGTTTGTGGAAACACTGCGACCGCTACTCAAACCATTACGGTTCAGGATATCACTGCTCCGGTCATCTCAACCCAAGCGCAAGATCTTGCCATCCAATGTGGTGCTGGAAATGCGAATGCTTTGAACGACTGGTTGGCTTCTAACGGAGGCGCTGCAGCTACCGACACGTGTTCGGCTGTAACCTGGACAAACAATTATGCAGGTATCGGAAACGACTGTACGGCTGCCGTGACTGTAATCTTTACAGCTACCGACGCTTGCGGAAACGCTTCGACCACTTCGGCTACTTTCACTGTCTCTGATTCTACTGCTCCGGTTGCACCTGCTGCTCCTGCTGCCGTAACAGTTCAATGTGCTGCCGACGTTCCTGCTAACGTAACGTTGACTGCTGTCGACAACTGCGCCGGAAACATCGCTGTTCAAGGTGTTGACGTAACGACTCCTGGTACTTGTGCCGGATCATACGTAATCGTTCGTACTTGGACATTCACCGATGCTTGTGCCAACTCGGTTTCAGTTACACAAACAATCACGGTGAACGACACGACTGCTCCGGTTGCTCCAACAGCTCCGGCTGCCGTAACTGTAGCTTGTGCTTCAGACGTTCCTGCTAACGTGACATTGACTGCAACTGACAACTGTCAAGGTGCGATCACTGCTCAAGGTGTTGACGTAACGACTCCGGGTTCTTGCCCGAATTCGTTCACTATAGTTCGTACTTGGACATTCACGGATTCATGTGGAAATGCATCATCGGTTTCTCAGACAATCACGGTAAACGATACGATCGCTCCGGTTGCTCCTGCAGCTCCTGCGAATGTAACGGCTCAGTGTTCATCTGAAGTTCCTGCGAATGTGACGTTGACTGCACAGGACAACTGTTCAGGTGCCATCACTGCTCAAGGTGTTGACGTAACGACTCCAGGTGCTTGCGCCGGAACGTTCACTATCGTACGTACTTGGACATTCACTGATGCGTGTAACAACTCGTCATCGGTTTCACAAACTATATCTGTAAACGACACTACTGCGCCAACTGCTCCAACGGCTCCGGCTGATGTGACTTTGGCTTGCGCCGGTGACGTTCCTGCTAACGTTACGTTGAGTGCAACCGACAATTGTGGTGAGGTAATCACTGCTCAGGGTGTCGATGTAACGACTCCGGGATCTTGTGCCAACAGCTTCGTAGTTGTTCGTACGTGGACTTTCGCTGATGCTTGTGGAAACACATCATCAGTATCCCAAACTATTACTGTAAACGATACTGTAGCTCCTGTGATCGATGCATTGCCTGCCACGTCGACAATCGACTGTCCTGCAACTCCTGCATTCGCACAAGCTACGGCTACTGACAACTGTGCCGGTGCCGTGACATTGACCTTCGTCGATGCCCAGACACCTGGAACATGCGCCGGTTCATATTCAATCGTTCGTACCTGGACTGCGACTGACGTTTGTGGAAACACTTCGACTGCTACGCAAACCATCAATGTACAAGACGTTACCGCTCCGGTTATCTCGACTCAGGCGCAAGACCTTGCCATCCAATGTGGAACAGGAAACGCGAATGCTTTGAACGACTGGTTGGCTTCTAACGGTGGTGCTTCGGCTACTGATACTTGTTCCGACGTAACTTGGACAAATAACTACGCCGGTATCGGAAACGACTGTACTGCTGCCGTGACTGTAATCTTTACAGCTACCGACGCTTGCGGAAACGCTTCGACCACATCGGCTACATTCACCGTATCTGACTCGACTGCGCCGGTTGCTCCTGAAGCTCCTGCTGCCGTGACTGTTCAGTGTTCGACTGATGTTCCTGCTAACGTAACGCTTACTGCTGTTGACAATTGCGCCGGAAACATCGCCGTTCAAGGTGTCGATGTGACTACGCCTGGTGCTTGCGCCGGATCATACGTAATCGTTCGTACATGGACATTCACCGACGCTTGTGCCAACTCGGTTTCAGTTTCACAAACAATCACCGTAAACGATACGACTGCGCCGGTTGCTCCACAAGCTCCTGCTGCCGTAACTTACGCTTGTGCCGGAGATGTTCCTGCAAGCGAGACATTGACTGCCCAAGACAACTGTCAAGGTGCGATCGCCGCTCAAGGTGTCGATGTAACGACTCCTGGTTCTTGCCCTAACTCATTCGTAATCGTAAGAACTTGGACATTCGCTGATTCATGTGGAAACACATCGTCGGTTTCTCAGACAATCACTGTAAACGACACGATCGCTCCGACGGCTCCAGCGGCTCCTGAGAACGTGACGGCTCAGTGTTCATCTGAAGTTCCTGCCAACGTTACATTGTCAGCGACTGACAACTGTGGCGACGTGATCACTGCTCAAGGTGTCGATGTAACGACTCCTGGTGCTTGCGCCGGAACGTTCACGATCGTACGTACTTGGACATTCACTGATGCTTGTGGAAACGCATCATCGGTTTCTCAGACAATATCAGTAAACGACACGACTGCTCCAACGGCTCCAACGGCTCCGGCTGATGTGACTGTTGCTTGCGCCGCTGACGTTCCAGCTAACGTAACATTGAGCGCAACCGACAACTGTGGTGAGGTAATCACTGCTCAAGGTGTCGATGTAACGACTGCTGGTACTTGTGCCAACAACTTCACGGTTGTTCGTACTTGGACATTCACCGATGCTTGCGGAAACGCCTCATCTGTATCTCAAACAATATCCGTAAACGATAACGTAGCTCCGGTAATTTCACAATTGCCTGCTGCTTCAACGATCGACTGTCCTGCAACTCCTGAGTTCGCTACGCCTACCGCTACTGACAATTGTATCGGTGAAGTGACGCTTACTTTTGAAGATGCCCAGACTGCCGGTGCTTGTGCAGGTGCTTACACTATCGTAAGAACTTGGACTGCGACCGACGTTTGTGGAAACACTTCGACCGCTACGCAAACAATCAACGTTCAGGACATCACTGCTCCTACTATCACGACTCAGGCGGCTAACCTTGCGATCCAATGTGGTGCAGGAAACGAGAACGCTTTGAACGACTGGTTGGCTTCAAATGGTGGTGCTGCCGCGACTGACACATGTTCAGCCGTAACCTGGACAAATAACTACGCTGGAATCGGAAACGACTGTACGGCTGCGGTAACTGTAATCTTTACAGCGACTGACGCTTGCGGAAACGCTTCGACTACATCGGCTACATTCACCGTATCGGATTCTACTGCACCGGTTGCTCCTGAAGCGCCTGCAGCCGTAACCGTACAATGTGCTACCGATGTTCCTGCAAACGTAACATTGACTGCGACCGACAACTGTGCCGGAACCATCACTGCTCAAGGTGTTGACGTGACTACGCCTGGTGCTTGCGCCGGATCGTACGTGATCGTCCGTACCTGGACATTCACTGATGCTTGCGCTAACTCGGTTTCAATTTCGCAAACAATTACCGTAAACGATACGACTGCTCCGGTTGCTCCTGAAGCGCCTGCAACGTTGACATTGGCTTGTGCTTCTGAAGTTCCTGCGAATGTAACATTGACCGCGACCGACAACTGCCAAGGTGCGATCACCGCCCAAGGTGTTGACGTAACGACCCCGGGTACGTGTGCCAACAGCTTCGTAATCGTTCGTACATGGACATTCACTGATGCTTGCGGAAACAGCTCGTCTGTATCTCAAACCATCAACGTGAACGACACTATCGCTCCGGTCGCTCCTGCTGCTCCGGCTGATTTCGCTGGCCAGTGTGCTGCCGAAGTTCCTGCCAACGTAACATTGAGCGCTACCGACAACTGTGGTGACGTGATCACTGCTCAAGGTGTCGATGTAACGACTGCAGGTTCTTGCCCGAACTCGTTCACTATCGTTCGTACTTGGACATTCACCGATGCTTGTGGAAACAGTTCATCTGTATCTCAAAACATCGTCATAAACGATACGACTGCTCCGGTTGCTCCTGCTGCTCCTGCCGATATCACGGCTCAGTGTTCAGCTGAGATTCCGGCTAACGTAACACTTACTGCGACTGACAACTGTGGAGAAACAATCTCTGCCCAAGGTGTCGACGTAACGACTCCAGGTGCTTGCGCCGGATCGTTCACGACAGTTAGGACTTGGACATTTACTGACGCTTGTGGAAACACATCATCGGTTTCTCAAACCATCTCGGTAAACGACACTACTGCTCCGGTTGCTCCTGCAGCTCCTGCCGATGTGACCGTAGCCTGTGGTTCTGAAGTTCCTGCCGCTCCTGTTTTGACTGCGACCGACAACTGCGACGCTACGCCGATCACTGCAACTGCTATTGAAGTATTGACGCCTGGTGCTTGTGCCAACACGTTCGTTATCGTTCGTACATGGACGTTCACTGACGCTTGTGGAAACAGTTCTTCTGTAACGCAAACGGTTAACGTGATCGACAACATCGCTCCGACATTCCTGGAAGCTGTTCCGGCTGACGTTACCGCTTCATGCGACGCCATTGCCGCTCCGGCTACATTGACTGCCGTTGACAACTGTCAAAACGCAACAGTTCCTGTAACGATGACCGAGACTACGACTCCAGGTGCATGCGCCGGTTCGTACACTTTGGTTCGCACTTGGACTGCAACCGATGCTTGTGGAAACGTAGCTACAGCTTCACAAACAATCACGGTTCAAGATACGACTGCTCCGGTATTCGTGGAAACGCTTCCTGACCTGGCGATCACTGCCGAGTGTGGATCGGTTCCTGCTCCTGCCGTACTTACTGCGACTGACAACTGTAACGCTGCCGGTGTAGCGGTTGTTTACGCTGAGACTTCGGTTCCTGGAACTTGTCCTGTAACTGAGATCATCACACGTACATGGACTGCGAATGACGGTTGTGGAAACATCGTTACGCATACACAAACAGTAACTGTTCAAGATACGACTGGCCCGGTTGCCGACGTAACACTTGATCCGGTTGTAAACGTAAGCTGTGCCGATGTTCCTCCAGTTCCTACATTGAACTTCAGCGATGCTTGTTCAGCGGTCGGTACTCCGGTATTTACCGAAGTGATCACTGAGCCTATCAACGGTAACTACAGCATCACTTGGACTTGGACGGTAGCCGACGCTTGTAACAACACGTCGACTTTCACTCAAGTAGTGAACGTAACCGTGAACGATGCGTTGATCGTCGTGACCAACCAACAGTGTAACGAAGATACGAGTGCGACTATCGATTTGGCCACGCTACTTCCTGCAGGAACTCCTGCCGGCGGAACATGGGTGAATGTCGATAACGTACCTGGACTTAACGGAACTGTGTTGACACCTTTCGGAACTGCAAATGGAATCTATAACGTTGACTATGTAATCGACGATGCGACTTGTCCTCGTACAGTGCGTATCGCCGTAGACATCAACGAGATCTATTGTGAGGTTGATCCAGCGTGTATCGTAACGATTCACAATGCGTTCTCACCGAACAACGACGGAATCAATGAGGTATTCTTTATCGAAAACTTCGGAGAGCCATGTATTCCATCAAACAGTGTTGAAATTTACAACCGTTGGGGTATATTAGTCTACGAAACCAAACAATACGACAACACCACAAGAGCATTCCGCGGTGTGTCTGAAGGAAGGGTTACCGTAAACAAAGCCGATGAATTGCCAACAGGAACCTACTTCTATATTATCCACTACACGGATAGTGATGGCAAGAATTACGATAAGGACGGATATTTATACCTTTCAAGATAAGAACTCAAATCTAACGCCCGGGGCGTAACAGTCCCGGGTAAAAAACAATAGACTAATGAAAACAAGAGTATTAATTTTCGTTTTGATGTTGACAGGTTGGGGCGCGGTTGCACAGCAGGATGCGCAGTTCACCCAGTACATGTACAACACGATCAACATCAACCCGGCCTACGCGGGTTCGAGAGGCGTGCTGAGCGTCTTCGGGATGTACCGCGCACAATGGATTGGGCTTGACGGAGCTCCTGAAACAGCGGCCGCATCATTGAATACGCCAATCGGCGAAAGCAATGTCGGTTTGGGACTTTCCCTGATCAATGATAAGATCGGACCAACGAACGAGACCTCGTTCTCAGCGGATTTCTCCTACACGATCCGCACTTCAGAGGAAGCGAAATTGTCATTCGGTATCAAAGGAACCGTAAACATGTTCAACCTCGACCGCAATAAATTGAATCCTGAAAACCAAAGTGATCCAAGCCTCATGGGCTTTGACAATAAGATCTCGCCTAACGTTGGTGCGGGTATTTACTGGCATACCGATAAATATTACGTAGGTTTGTCAGTACCGAACTTCATCCAGACAACGCGCTACAGCGACAACGATGTCTCGATCAACAAAGAGCGTATGAACTTTTACCTTATCGGAGGTTACGTTTTCGACCTGAGCCCGAACTTGAAATTCAAGCCGGCCGTGTTGACGAAAGCCGTAACAGGTGCTCCGCTTCAAGTCGACGTTTCGGCCAACTTCCTCATCAGCGAGAAATTCACGCTCGGAGGCGCTTACCGTTGGGACGCAGCCTGGAGTGCGATGGCAGGATTCCAGATCAGCCAGGGCTTGTTCCTAGGTTACGGTTACGACATGGAAACAACCGAACTTCGCAACTATAACTCAGGTTCACACGAGATTTTCTTGCGCTATGAATTCTTTAGCAACAAGAGCAAAATCATATCTCCACGCTTCTTCTAATATCAAACAGTCATGAAAAAAGTAATACTAAGCCTATTATTCAGTGCCCTGGCCATCACAACCTACGGCCAGACGGGCGGTCTCAGAAAGGCCGACAAGAACTATGACGGTTACGCGTATATAGATGCGATCAAAACCTATGAGCGCATAGCGGAGAAAGGATATAAAAATGCCGACTTGTTCAAAAAACTCGGTAACGCCTACTACTTCAATTCACAGTTCGACAAAGCCGTAAAATGGTACGACCAGCTTTTCGCAGCGACGAGCGACGTGGAGACCGAAGTCTATTACCGTTATTCACAATCGTTGAAAGCCGCCGGAAATTATGCGAAGGCTGACGAGATGATGAACAAATTCATCGAAAAGACTGAAGAAGATCTTCGCGGTAAAAAGTTCGCAGGCAACAAAGACTACATGAAAGTCATCGAAGCCAACTCAGGTCGCTACAATATCGGCGATGCTGGCGTGAACACCCAATACTCCGATTACGGAAGCGCGGTTTTCAAAAATCAATTGGTATTCGCTTCGGCTCGCGACACGGGATCTTTATTCCAACGCAAGCACAAATGGTCGGACCAGTATTTCACGAACATGTACGTCGCTGCTATTTCAGGTGATTCACTCGGGAAGGTCGACAAGTTCGCCAAGAACATCAATACGCGTTTCCACGAGGCGACTCCGGTTTTCTCAGCCGACGGAAAGACGATGTACTTTACACGCAACAATTTCAACGACGGCAAAAAAGGCAAGAACAGCTCGAAAATCACGTTGCTCAAGATCTACCGTGCTACCTTGGTCGTAAAAGACAGCGTCGACACTTGGGAAAACGTGACTGAACTTCCGTTCAACAGCAACGAATACAGCGTGGCTCACCCTGCGCTCAGCGCTGACGGAAAATGGTTGTATTTCGCTTCGGACATGCCGGGCGGAAAAGGCCAATCGGATTTGTGGAAAGTCGAGATCACGGGTGAAGGTTCGTACGGAGTTCCCGTCAACTTGGGCGACATGATCAACACGGAAGGTAAAGAAACGTTCCCGTTCGCAACCAACGAAAACGAATTGTATTTCGCTTCAGACGGTTATCCCGGATTGGGCGGTATGGACATTTATATGGCCAAGATCAACGATGACGCGACTTATAACGAACCGATCAACGTCGGAGCGCCTGCCAACTCGAAAATGGACGACTTCGCTTACATCATCGATACGAAAACCCGCAAAGGTTATTTGACGTCGAACCGAGAAGGCGGAAAAGGTCTTGACGATATCTACAAATTCCTTGAGACACGCAAACTGGTTTGTGAGCAGGAATTGTCGGGCATCGTAACCGATCTCAAGACGGGCGAAATCCTTCCGAACACGAAAGTGACCTTATTCGACGACAAGTTCAACAAGCTTGAAGAAGTGATGTCGGACGACAAAGGTTTCTACATCTTCAAGAAAGTGGAATGTGGAAAAGCGTATTATGTCCGTGCTGAGAAAGAAGATTACGAGACGAAGGAACAAAAAGTCACGATCTCCAAAGAAGAAGGCAAAACCGATCTTCCTATCCAACTCGAGAAGAAACTCAAACAAGTTGGCGTCGGGGATGACCTTGCCGACGTATTCGGAATCAACTACATCCTGTTCGACCTTGACAAATGGGATATCCGTCCCGATGCTGAAGTTGACATCGCGAAAGTACTCGACGTAATGAACCAATATCCGACGATGAAAATCGATGTCCGTTCACACACTGACTGTCGTGCATCTGACAAGTACAACCTCAAGTTGTCTGAGCGTCGTGCCAAATCGACACGTGACTGGCTCATTGCCCACGGAGTTGCCGCAGAACGCTTGACATCGAAAGGTTACGGTGAATCGCAATTGATCAACCAGTGTAAAGACGGTGTGAAATGTAGCGAGGAAGAACACCAGAAAAACCGTCGTAGCCAGTTTATCATCACTGCGCTTGACGCCGAATAACAAAACACCAAAATTGAATAGTGAGAAGCATCCGTTAACGCGGGTGCTTTTTTTTTTGGGGAAGAGTGCTGAAGTGCTGAAGTTAAATAAGAACTTGAAAATATTCGATAACGCCTCAGTTTTTTTTTGGGGATTGTCCCGGTAGAATCGGCCATTATCTATCCAAGTCGTTCTCTTTTTTTAGCCGCTAATCCGCGAATTGGTCCGCCGGTTAATCTGACGCTATGGTCACTTCAAAAAAAATAGAGTCATTTAAAATCCGAATTTGCCAAAACCAAAATTCATGAAATCTGTGGCCAGAAAAACTCCAAAATTCTTGCATTCGTGGCCAAAAAATATGGATAGCTATTTCCAAATCTAAATTGCCAAAACCAAAATCCGTGCGATTTCGCGAAGCGCAAATTCTCAAGGTCACCCAAAATCCGTGAAAATCCGTGCAATCCGTGGCCAAAAAAAATATCGCGAACTATTTCCTGATCCAAATTTTCTAAATTCAAAATCCGCGACACGAGCGAAGCAAACCGGCGAAGCAAAATTCACGCAGAGCACCACATCCAAAATTCGTGCATTCGTGGCTAAAAAGTACGGATAGCTATTTCAAAATCTCAACTGCCAAAACCAAAATCCGTAACATGAGCGAAGCGAACCAACTAAGCAAATTCCACACGAAGCGCAAATCCTCAACGTTATCCAAAAATTTGCGAAAATCCGTGTAATCCGTGGCCAAAAAAAAACACCAATTATTTCTAAATCCATTTATCTATATCGAACCAACAAAGCAAAATTCACACAGCGCACCACATCCAAAATTCGTGCATTCGTGGCTAAAAAATATGGATA
>NZ_SEBS01000054.1 GCF_004211145.1 Flavobacterium sp.
ACTATCGCCGATGTAAGGATTACGGGCAACAAGGTCGAATTCATCTTACCGAACATTAACCTTGGCGTGAACGAACGCGGTAACGTGACGTTCAAGATCAAAACGAAAAATACGCTCACGGTCGGCGCGACGGTAACGAACATCGCGAACATCTTCTTCGATTATAATTTTCCGATCGAGACGAATCCCGCAAATACCACATTCCAACAATTGTCGGTTTCTGAGTTCGATCGCGACAATTCGATCGTCGTTTCGCCGAATCCGGTTTCGGACGTCTTGCACGTAAAAGCCAATTCCGAGATCAAATCGATCCAAGTCTATGATATCCATGGCCGATTGGTGATGACGCAATTGCCGTCGATGATGGAAACGGTTATTGAAATGAAACAGAACAATTCAGGGATTTATTTCGTGAGAGTGGTTTCGGGCGAAGGAATGTCGGTTCAGAAAGTAATGAAGCAATAATTTATTTAGGCGCAACCCTTTTCCCGGAAGCGCGTCTGTCTTAAAACCAAACACATGAAGAAACTTTACTTTCTGGCGCTTTTGTTCGCGGCGACATTGGCGCAATCGCAAATCGTAACGATTCCCGATCCCTTTTTCAAGGCCGACTTATTAACGCAATTCGACACAAACCAAGATGGGCAAATCCAAGTTTCCGAGGCACTTTCGCCACAAACATTATGGATAGGCAACATGGATATCGTAGACTTGACCGGCATTCAGGCCTTTACGAACCTGACGTCGTTAAACATCGAATCGCTTCAAATAAACGCGCTAAACCTGAACGCGCTTACAAACCTCACGCAATTGAGCGTAAGTTCTACTGAGATTTCGTCGCTGACGATCACCGCACTTACGAATCTCGAATCGTTGACTATCAATCATAATGACAACCTGATGTCACTTGATATCTCGCCATTGACAAACCTGGAAACGGTCCGGAGCATGGGCGGTAACTTGAATGCGCTTGATTTATCGACTTTGCCGAATCTTGGGACGCTTCAACTCGACAGTAACAATATTACGCAGCTCAACTTCCATCCGCAGGCAAATCTATTTTCCCTGCAATGCATGGACAACCCGATCACGGCACTCGATTTGGCACAGCACACGAACCTGTATTATTTGAATGTGGCCTCAACTGGCCTGACCGCTTTGAATGTTTCGGCACTTACGAATTTGATCAATCTCGAAATATCATATTCCGGTATCACTTCGATCAATTTATCAAGCCAATCGCAACTCGAAACGCTGGGAATTGCCGGGACGCCGATGACGTCAATAAACCTGAACAGCAATACGGCACTTAAATATCTCACGGCAAACGACAGCAATTTTACGACACTCGATCTGTCTCAGCAGGCGGCTTTGTTACAGTTGACGTATGGCGGGGATTCGTTCGCAAGCCTCGACCTTTCGCCATTGAATAATCTGTCTTCACTTTGGGTGATCGGATCACCGCAAACCACTTTGGATTTTTCAAGCTTGGCCAATTTGACGTCACTAACTATACAGGATTGCGCGATTGAAACCATTTCTGTTTCGAACAATCCAGCCTTGATGTACTTTTCGTCAATCTCCAATCCGAATTTGACGTACGTCGATCTCAAAACGGGCCATTCGCCGTCGGTCGCATTTCAAGAATGCCCTGTTATAGAATATGTGTGCGCCGACGAGGAGAATATCTTTCAAATCAGTCAATATTTTGATCCCAACAACGGCGTAGGTGCATCGAATAACTCGAATGCGCAAGTGAATTCGTACTGTTCGTTCACGCCCGGCGGTCTGCACAATACGATTTCAGGAACTATGAAATATGATTTCGACAGCGACGGCTGCAGCGCAGGTGATACGGCTTATGCGTTCTTCAAAGTGAAGATTGCCGACGGTGCGAACCAAGGAATCGTCTTCGCGAATGAGCAAGGTCATTATACTGCATACGCAGGCACAGGCACTTTCACGATTACGCCCGAGATCGAAAATCCCGATTATTTTGTGATAACTCCGCCAAACGCAACGGTAAATTTTGCGAACTCCAATTCAAACAACCAAACACAAAATTTTTGTTTACTTCCGAACGGCGTCCATCCTGACGTTGAAATCTCGGTCATTTCAGGAAATGCGATTGCCGGATTTTACGTTAACCATGCCTTAATTATCAAAAACAAAGGCAATCAGGTAATGTCGGGTTTCGTGTCTTTCGATTACGACGATTCGGTGCTCAATTTAACGACGGCGAATCCGACTGTGCTTACGAATCAAAACGGGATGCTCAGTTGGGCGTACGACAATTTGCAGCCGTTTGAGACGCGCATAATTTCTATAGTATTCGACTTGAATTCGCCTATGGAAACGCCGGCTGTATATATCGGCGATCAACTCGAATACAGTGCCGACATCAGTCCTGAGACCAACGACCTCACGCCACTTGATAATCATTTCAAGTTCACGCAAACCGTGGTCGGTTCATTTGACCCGAATGATAAACAGTGCTCCGAAGGAAGTGCCGTGGCACCCAACAAGATCGGCGATTACCTGCATTACGTGATCAATTTTGAAAACACAGGAAATTTTCCGGCCCAAAATGTTGTGGTCGCCGATGTGATCGATCCGACAAAATTCGACATCAACACTTTGCAGATCGTCCATACATCTCACCCGATGACAGCGCGTATAAGTGGCGACAAAGCCGAATTCGTTTTTGAGGATATTCAACTCCAGGCGCAGGAACACGGTCACATCGCGTTCAAAGTCAAGACGAAGAACACGCTCACAGTGGGGACGACGGTGACCAACATTGCCAACATTTTCTTCGATTACAATTTCCCGATCGAAACGAACTCCGCAAACACAACTTTTCAGGCGCTTTCGTCCGACGATTTCAAACAGGACAATTCGATCGTCGTTTCTCCGAATCCCGTTTCAGATGTCTTGCACGTGAAAGCCAATTCTGAAATCAAGTCAATTCAGGTTTACGATATCCAAGGCCGATTGGTGATGACGCAATTGCCGTCGATGACCGAAACTGTTGTTGAAATGAAACAGAGTAATTCCGGGATTTATTTCGTGAAAGTGGTTTCGGGTGAAGGAATGTCGGTTCAAAAAATCGTCAAACGATAATCTTGGCAAAACCATCCAAAACCATTAGTTTTTCAATCGGAAGCATTGAGGTTGCGTCGACTTGCGCCATATTCTCAACGGGACGCGACAAATTCTAAATGCTTGTGCGCTACATTAAAGGAAATCTTACTTTTGTTTCGGTTCCTGAATCGATACCATGAAACGAAACGTACTCCTGTTATTTTTACTGTTTGCGAGCGCATTGGGTTTTTCCCAGGAAAATGCGCCCGACAGTCTTATCACAGTGTTGTCGAAAAGCAGGAACGACATCGAGCGCGCCGATCTGCTCAATGCGATTTCTGATGGTTACAAGTCGTCGGATCCCGCAAAAATGCGCGACTTCGCCACGAAATCACTCGATCTTTCACGCAAGATCAAATACAGGTCGGCTGAGGGATATGCGCTTCTCAACCTCGGGAACTCCAACATCATCTCAGGAAATTACGCCAAAGCACTCGAATATTTTTCACTCGCCCAGGCGGTTTTCGAAAATGAGATCGCGACCGATAAAGACCAAAAAATCAAAGCCGGGCTCGCAAAGGCTTATGGAAGCATCGGCATCGTCTTCTCGGAACAAAGCAACTACGCGAGGGCGCTCCAATATCATTTGAAGGCCGTTCCGCTGTATGAATCGCTTGACGAACGTGCGCGATTGGCTCGTGTCTACAACAACATCGGCATCGTCTACAAGGCACTCAAGAATGATTTCCATGCGCTCGACTATTTTACGAAGGCGCAGAAACTCCAGGAAAAATCGGGCGATGCGACGGTCGGGATCACGACGACGAACATCGGGAACATCTACCTCGCCCAAAAGAATTTCCCAAAAGCGCTCGAATATTACGACAAGGCAGGCAAACTATTCCAAAAATATCCGAACCCGCGTGGGCAAGGCGAACTGTACAACGCTTTGGGCGATTACAATCAGCAGAACAAAAACGGGCTCAAAGCGCTCGAGAACTGGAATTTGGCGTTGAAGGCATTCGCATCTATCGAAGATAAATTCGGTACGGCCGATACGTATGCTTTCCTCGCCGAATATCACCAATCTACGGGTAATTCGGCCCAGGCACTCGACTTTGCGAACAAATCGCTCGCGTTGGCGAAAGAGCTCGAGATTCCCGAACAGGTCGTGATCGCCGAGAAAATGCTCAGCGACATCTACTCCAAAACCGGAAACCTGAACGCCGCTTTGCAACATTACCAACTATATAGCGTCGCAAAAGACAGCCTGAACATACACGAAAACATCCGCAAAAGCGTACAGGCCGAGATGAACTACGAATTCGACAAGCGCGAAGCATTGCGCAAAAAGGAAAGCGAAAAACGCGAACTCCTTTTCAGCGAACAGACCAAACGCCACGCGATGCAAACCTTCTTCATTGTGCTGTTCGTCCTGTTGTTGTTCGGGATCGTCTTCCTGATCTACAACAGGCTGCAGCTCAAGAAAACACTCACGCTGCAACGCGATTTGGCCGAATACGAGCAAAAAGCGCTGCATTTGCAGATGAACCCGCATTTCGTGTTCAACTGTCTGGGTTCGATTTCGAGTTTCATCGTGCAGAACGGAAGCGATTCGGCGATAAAATACCTGTCGAAATTCTCGAAACTCATGCGTCTCACGCTCGAATATTCGAAAGAGTCGCTAATCCCGATCGACAAGGAAATCGAAGGGCTTCAAAATTACCTCGAGCTCGAGCAATTGCGGTTCAACCAGATTTTTGATTTCAGCATCACGAAAAGCTCCGACATCGAAGACGATATGTCGCTGCCGCCGTTGTTGCTGCAACCGTTCGTCGAAAACGCGATCATACACGGTTTGGTTCCCAAGAAGGAATCGGGCCGAATAGATATTACCTTTGCAGTATCGGGCGACAATTTCATCTGTACGATCACCGACGACGGAATCGGCATCGAACGCTCGCGCCAAATGAAAGAAGGTTCGGTGTCAGTGCACAAATCGATGGCGCTCGACATCACCAAGAAACGACTCGAGATGATCAAGGCGTTCACGTCGCGCAAAGCCGATGTCGACATCACCGAACGCGCCGACGACAACGGCAACATCATCGGAACCCAGGTAATTTTAAGCCTGCCGATACAATACAGTACAAGCGCGCAGCCTGTGATGGCCGCCAATAAAAAATAAAATAATAACAAAGAATAAAAATGATAACAGCCCTGTTGATCGACGACGACGCCAACCTGCGCAACGGCATGAAAGGTTTGCTTGAACGCTATGCGCCCGATATCGAGATTTTGGGCGAGGCCGACAGCGTCGAATCGGGAATCGCGGCGATCGATAAATTCAAGCCGCAGGTCGTGTTCCTCGACATTCAGCTCGCCGACGGAACGGGTTTCGACATCCTCGAGCAACTCGCGCAGAAGCACGGCAAATCGACGGCCCATATCGTGTTCATCACGGCTCACGAACAGTATGCGATAAAGGCGTTCCGCTTCAGTGCGCTCGATTTTTTATTGAAACCCGTCGATCCCGAAGATCTGCAGAAGGTCATCGGTAAGATCAAAAGCGTCGTGGCCAAGAACGAAGGTTTCGCGCACATCGATCTGCTGTTGGAGAACATCAGGAAGAAGGTCGACAATTTCAAACGCATCGCGCTTTCGACGTCCGACGGCATACATTTGTTTGAGATCAGCGACATCATCCGATGCGAAAGCGAAGACAATTACACGAAGTTCATGATCCGAAACAACAAGCCGGTCCTGATCTCGAAAACGCTCAAGGAATATGAAGACATGCTGACGGAACACGGTTTCGAACGCATACATCAGTCGCACCTGATCAACTTATCGTACCTCAAATCGTATATCAAAAAGGACGGCGGATACGTGATCATGAGCGACGGCAGCCATTTGCCGATATCCCAACGCAAGAAAGAACGGCTCCAGGAGTTGTTGCGCACCATTTGACAAATTCTAAATCAAAGGCACCGAATACTAAATAACCACACAACTAAAACACAAGTACTTTTAACTTAGCGCGTCACGCGCAGGAAGAACTTAAAATTACCGATCATGAAGAAACTCTACTTTTTATTGTTGTTTTGTTCCGGAATTGCGCTGGCACAGCCGAACATCAACCAGCCGGCCGACCTGTACGCGTGCGATAACGGCAATGACGGCGTCGAAAACTTCGATTTGACGAACCAAATGGCGACAGTTATGAACGGATTGTCGACATCGGAGTATTTTTTCGGGTACTATTTTTCGTTGTCCGACGCTATCGGAGATATCAATCCGTTTGCAAGCTCAAATAACTTCACGGCGGTATCCGCGACCGATGGGCAAACCTGGTACATCCGCGTTCACGAAATTGCTAATCCAGATAACTACGCCGTCGCATCGTTTACATTCAACGTCGACCCTTTGCCATCAGCGACGATGAGCGCATCTTTGGCCTTCGTCTGTGTGGGCGATTTCGCGGCGATCACGTTTCAGGGTTACGGTGCGACGGCGCCTTACACGTTCAGCTATTCGTTGAACGGCGGTGTGACACAGACGATAACGAGCGACGTATCGGCATACGCTACAATAAATTTACCGACTGCGACGGCGGGCGTGATTTCGATCGTGTTGCATCAGGTCACGTCGGCTACGGGCTGTATCCAATATCTTTCTGAAAACATCAATCTTACCGTTTTGCCTGTGGTTACGGCAAACCAGCCACCTGACTTGACTTTGTCTGAAACACCTACGGACGGTTTCGCAATCTTCGATCTTACGGCAAACGAGGCGATCATTGCCGGGTCACAAAGCAATCTACAATTTTATTATTATCTGACGCAAGCCGACGCCGACGCGCAGGTAAACACGATCTTGCCGACTACCGCATTCACGAATACGTCTAACCCGCAAACCATTTTTGTGCGCGCTAACGACGTTTCGGGCGCTTGCGGTGCGGTCACGAGTTTTGATCTGCACGTTGTCGATTCGGGCATCGTTTATATTCCCGATGCGAATTTCAAAGCTTTATTGATAGCGGCTTCGGCCACGAATCAAGTCGGATCTACGGTATTGCCCAACAGCGGCGCAACTCCCGATGTCTATTCGGTAATCGATACGAACGTAGACGGTGAAATCCAGTTCAGTGAAGCAGCGGCCTTGCGTTTCCTCGACGTAAGTTCAGCCGATATCGCGAGCCTTCAGGGAATCGAAGCGTTCACGAACCTCGAATATCTGTATTGCAACAGCAACGACCTGACGACGCTTGATTTGGGCGATCTGCCGGTTTTGAAATTCGTCAATTGCGAGGACAATTTGGTTCTGGCATCGGTCGATCTTTCGGGCGTTCCGGCTTTGGAGACTTTCAGCGCCAACAATAACGCCATATCATCGATTGACTTTTCAGCGAACAACCAATTGGAAGCGGTGTATTTGAATTACAACGATCTGACGACGCTGAGTCTCGATAACGCGACTAACATCGCTTCGATTTCGGCCAACTGGAACAACCTTACCGGATTTTCCATCGCCGACAAAGACTTGCTTACGACGCTACAATTGATCAACAACCAGATGACGTCGGTTACGCTTACCAACCTGCCGCATCTGTATAAGGTCAGGATAAACAACAACCAGCTTACGGAAGTGGATTTGTCGACGGTAGCTTACGAGCCGTTTTTGAACAACATTCCGTTTGCTTCAGAATACGAGATCGCGGTAAACAATAACCTTGCGCTTACGGCGATCAATCTCAAGAACGGTTTTACGAATCCGAACATCAGTTTCGTGTCGGCCAACTCGAACAATAACGTGCAATACGTGTGCAAGGACGAAGACGATGTGTTCACCTATTTGTCGGTAAATGACGGCGTGTTCATCTCTACGTATTGCAACTTCGGTCCGGGCGGTTCGTTCAACACGATTGACGGGACGTTGACATTTGACGGCGACAACAACGGTTGCGATGCGTCGGATATCAACCCGTCGTTCCTTAAAATCAAGATCAACGACGGAATCGAGGAAGGTTATTCGTTCTCGTCACAAGACGGCGACTACGGTTTCTATACGCAGGAAGGGACGTTCATATTGACGCCCCAGGTCGAGAATCCGTCGATATTCAATTTCTCTCCAACGACGGCTTCAGTGACGTTCGCGGACAATAACAGCAATACGGAAACGCGCGATTTCTGCGTGTCGGCCAACGGAATCCACCATGACCTCGAAGTCGTGATCGTGCCCGTCATGCCGTCGCGCCCGGGCTTCGATGCGGTTTATAAAATCGTGTTGCACAACAAAGGAAACCAATTGAACAGCGGCGTCGTTACGTTTGCGTACAACGAGAACGTGCTTGATTGGATTTCGTCTGTTCCGTTGCAGGACAGCCAGTCGGCGGGAAGTTTGACGTTCAATTACAGCAATCTGCAGCCGTTTGAAAGCCGCGTGATCAGCCAGGTGACGCTCAACGTAAACGGACCG
Source organism: Flavobacterium sp. (assembly GCF_004211145.1). Lineage (GTDB taxonomy): Bacteria > Bacteroidota > Bacteroidia > Flavobacteriales > Flavobacteriaceae > Flavobacterium. The sequence goes on from NZ_SEBS01000054.1 coordinate 8,563, forward strand.
ATGGAAACGCCTGCGGTAAATATCGGCGATGTGTTGAACTTCGTGGCCGACGCGTCGAGCATGAACGGAACTGACGATTCGCCATCGGACAACATCTTCAATTACAACGAAACCGTGGTAGGTTCATTCGATCCGAACGACAAGAAATGCTTGCAGGGAACGATCGCACCACCTGAACTCATCGGCGACTTTTTGCACTACATGATCCGATTCGAGAATACGGGAACGGCTCCGGCTGAAAACATCGTGATCAAAGACATCATCGACCCAACCAAATTCGATGTGAATTCGGTGCAAATCCTCGACAGCTCACATCACGTGGTTGGAAAAGGCGACGGAAACGGAACGATTTTCATTTTCCAGGACATCAACCTCGATTCGGGCGGACACGGAAACATTTTGCTCAAGGTCAAAACGCTTACGACGCTTGTGGAAGGCGACACGGTGACGAACAAAGCCAACATCTACTTCGATTACAATTTCCCTATCGAGACTGATCTCGCGAGCACGACGTTCCAGACATTAAGTGTTGCCGATCCTGAATTCGACGGCACGATCCGCGTGTTCCCGAACCCGGCGAGCGACATGGTGACGATCAAGGCAAATTCAACGATCCAATCGGTTGAACTTTACGACATGCAAGGCCGATTGCTCGAAGTGAACATGGCCGCGGCCGACGAGACCAAAATCAGCCTCGCCGAAAGATCGACGGGAATCTACTTCGTGAAAGTCATCACGCAAAAAGGCACGGCGACTCAAAAGCTCATCAAGAAATAACGGGAATATTGCTATGAAAAAAAGCGACGCATTGTTTTGCCGTGACTTAGGGTAAAATGTATCGTGTTTGTTATAACTATTGAATGAGACAACAACAATAGTTTAGTTAAGTTAAATTGCCAAGCCCGCGAACCCATCGCGGGTTTTTTTGTTTCGGATAATTTATAAATAGAATTTAAATACTTAGCTTGCTGTCGATTACGCACGTTTCGTATTTCCCCGATCGACGTTTGAACCGAATTTAAAACAATAAAGCATGAAAAAAAAATACCTATTTGTTATCGCGATTATTTGGGTCGCGACGGGACAAGCCCAAAATATTTCTTTTCCCGATCCCGTTTTTAAGGCTGCATTGATCGCACAAATAGATTTCGACAACGACGGTGAAATAAGTCTCGCCGAAGCGCAAGGAGCCGAATACCTTGATTTTCAAAATGTACCAATTACTGATTTAACGGGCATATATGAGTTTACGAATCTCAACCAGTTGACCTTGCAAAATACGGCTGTCACTGCGATTGATCTTTCGGGAATAAGCAGTTTGTCGGGCGTGACGATCACTGCGAACGCCAATTTGCAAACATTGGATTTGTCCGGTTCGGGTATTACTTTTATAAGCGCCGAGTACAATCCGTTGCTAACCAGCATTGATACTCAAAATTGCATGTCGCTGCACGTCATTTATTGCGAGCACAATAATCTCAGCGACTTGAACGTGTCGGGTTGTGTGAATCTGGAATGGATAGAATGCAACTACAATCAACTGACTGCAATAGATTTGACAACCAATCCGAACCTGGATACGATACAGATCGATGCTAATTTAATCGAAGAACTCGACGTTTCAATGACTGATTGCGTAGAGGTTTTCGCCAACAACAATCCAAATTTGGCATGGGTGAATGCGAAAAACGGAAGAAACTCGCATCCGACGTTTATAAATTGCCCGAATCTGGTGTTCATATGCGTCGACGACGAGCAGGAGTTGAATCAAACATACGTGACAAATCCAAATGCGGTCATCAATCAATATTGCTCGTTCACACCGGGCGGCAACTACAACATCGTGTCGGGAAAGTTCACTTTCGACGGGAATGGCGACGGTTGTGAGGCGACCGACGCACATTTCAGAAACGTAAAAGTAAATGTGAACGACGGCTCAGGCGATCAGGCCGTATTTACGAACGCGAGCGGAATGTACCAGTTTTTCGCGAATACGGGTACGTTCACGCTCGAGCCGGTTTTGGATAATCCCGCGTTTTTCTCGGTTTCGCCGGCATCATCGGTCGTGAATTTCCCGATAGAAAACGGGTCGGTAAGCACCAATGATTTTTGCGTGACGCCAATCGGGAACCATCCTGATGTTGAAACCGTCGTGTTGAGCACCGACAACGCCGAACCGGGTTTCGATGCCCACTATTGGTTGGTTATCAAGAACAAAGGAAATCAAGTTGTCTCTGGAACCGCAACGGTTGCGTTCGATGATACGCGCCTGGATTTCATGTCGTCGTATCCTGACGTGACTGCTCAAACCGTCGGAAATATCTCTTGGGATTACAATAATTTGCAGCCATTCGAAACACGCACATTCCAATTTGCGCTCAATGTAAATAATCCGACCGAAACGCCCGCGGTCAATATAGGCGATACGTTTTTGTTTACAGCGTCGGCGTTGGTCGTCGGTGATGAAACGCCAGAGGACAACACGTTCAGCTTGACGCAAACCGTGGCGGGTTCTCTCGATCCGAACGACAAAACCTGTCTCGAAGGCAACGTCGTGTCACCAAACAAGATAGGCGAGTATTTGCATTATCTGATCCGATTCGAAAACACGGGAACGGCCAACGCGCATAACATCGTCGTGAAAGACATGATCGATGTCGCAAAATTCGACATCGCGAGTTTGCAGGTCATTTCGGCTTCGCACGAAGTTGATACACGAATAAACGCGAACAAAACCGAATTCATTTTCGAAGGCATCGAACTCGCACCCGAAGCCCAAGGGTTCGTACTGTTCAAGATTAAGACCTTGCCGACACTGACCACAGGAACGACTGTTACGAACAAAGCCGACATCTTCTTCGATTATAATTTCCCTGTCATCACCGAGCCGGCGAACACGACGTTCCAAACTCTTGGCATTGCCGATCAGGAGTTCGACGCGTCGGTCAAAATCTTTCCGAATCCAACGCGAAATACGTTTGTTAATAACGCTGATTCTGAAATCAAGTCGGTGCAATTGTTCGACATTCAAGGCCGATTGCTCAAAACCATGTTGCCCGATTCGAATCAAGTCACGGTCGACATCGCAGGCCAGACAGGCGGGATTTATTTCGTGAAAGCGGTTTCGAGCAAAGGTTCGTCGGTGCAGAAAATCATACGCGAATAGAAGCCCGATGATCGTGACACAAATTCTAAAACCGTTTTACGAAACCACAAAAACCCATTAGCCGAATACGCAAACCAATTTCGGACGGCGTTAGTTTGCCTTCGATCTGCTCACACTCACAATACCAATACTTCTCCGGAAGGCAATGACTCAAATAAACAAATCAACAAATCAACAAATCAACGAATCACCGCCACCTATAACATTTTAGCAATTATTAACGAAATCGTTACCGAATCCATTTTTTAATTCCCTTTGAATTGCATAGTTTTGTGACTCTCATTAACTTTCCAAACATATCATGTCTAAAACTGCAATATTAGAACTCGACGGCAAAAAGTACGAGTTTCCGGTAATAGTCGGGAGCGAAAACGAAGTGGCGATCGATATCAACAAACTACGCGATGTTTCCGGAGCGATCACACTCGACCCGGGTTATAAGAATTCAGGTGTCTGCAAAAGCGAGATCACGTTCCTTGATGGAGAAGAAGGAATCTTGCGCTACCGCGGCTACGCGATTGAAGATCTTGCCGAGAAAGCGAGTTTTCTTGAGACATCCTACCTTTTGATTTTCGGTGAATTGCCGACCTCAAAACAGTTGGAGCAATTCGAAACTGACATCCGCAAATACACGTTGGTGAACGAGGAGATGAAGAACATCATCGACGGTTTCCCAAAAACGGCTCACCCGATGGGCGTACTTTCAGCCTTGACGAGCGCGCTTACGGCGTTCAACCCGAAATCGGTCAACGTCGAGAACGAGAAAGACATGTACGAAGGCGTGTGCAAGACGATGGGTAAATTCCTCGTCATCGCAACCTGGACGTACCGCAAATCGATGGGTTATCCGCTCAATTATTACGACAACACGAAAGGCTATGTCGAAAACTTCATGAATTTGATGTTCTCATTGCCGACCGGACCTTACGATATCAACCCGAAAGTGGTGGACGCATTGGACAAATTGTTCATCCTTCACGCCGACCACGAGCAGAACTGTTCCACGTCGACGGTTCGTATGGTCGGATCATCGCACGCGGGATTGTTCGCGTCGATTTCGGCAGGAGTTTCCGCGCTTTGGGGGCCGCTTCACGGTGGTGCGAACCAGGCCGTTCTTGAAATGCTCGAGGAAATCCACAAAAACGGTGGCGATACTGAAAAATATCTGGCGAAAGCGAAAGACAAGGAAGATCCGTTCCGTTTGATGGGCTTCGGGCACCGCGTCTACAAAAACTTCGACCCACGTGCGAAGATCATCAAGAAAGCAGCCGATGAGGTGTTGAGTTCACTCGGAGTCGACGATCCGCTTCTCGACATCGCGATGAAACTCGAACAAGCAGCTTTGAACGACGAATATTTCAAGGCGCGCAGCCTGTATCCGAACGTCGATTTCTACTCAGGAATCATCTACCGCGCGCTTGGAATCCCAACCGATATGTTCACCGTATTGTTCGCAATCGGACGACTCCCTGGCTGGATCGCACAATGGAAGGAAATGCGCACGAACAAAGAACCGATCGGACGACCGAGACAAGTGTACACGGGAAGCCCGCTTAGGGATTTCACGCCAGTTGAAAAACGATAGTCAAAGCCTCCGGATGGGGGCTTTTTTATTGATTTTTTTCTCAAAATTAACCCACAGTTATCAACAAAATCATCAGGCTCGGACCGCTTTGCGTATATTTGCCCCCGAACGAAAACGTTTTCAATGTTACCCTTACACGTGAAAAATGAATCTTCGCGACTGCGCGCAGTAGTACTCGGAACCGCAATTTCAAATGGTCCGACGCCAAAAGCCGAAGACGCTTACGACCCGAAATCACTCGAGCATATCCTGGCCGGAACCTATCCGATCGAAAGCGATATGATTGCCGAAATGGAAGCGTTCAACGCCGTTTTCGAAAAGTATGACGTCAAGGTCTATCGCCCACAAATCGTCGAGAACGAGAACCAGATTTTCACGCGCGACATCGGATTCGTTATCGACGATGTGTTTTTCAAGGCCAATATTTTACCCGACCGTGAGCGCGAATTTCCCGCAATCCAATACATAATCGATCAGATTAATCCTGAAAAATTCGTCGAGATCGAAGACCAAAGCATCCACATTGAAGGCGGAGACGTGATCCTGTGGAACGATTATATTTTCATCGGAACGTATTGCAAGCCTGATTATCCTGAAATCAAAACGGCGCGAACGAACGAAAAAGGAGTGGAGTTCATCCGAAATTATTTCCCGAACAAGAAAGTCGTCGATTTCGATCTCGTAAAATCCACGGTCGAGGCGAGAGACAACGCTCTGCATTTGGACTGCTGCTTCCAACCTGTCGGCGTTGACAAAGCCATCATCTACAAAGACGGTTTCTGCGACGTCGAGGATTACGAATACTTGCGCGATCTTTTCAAAGAGCAAAATCTGTTTCACATCACGCGCCAGGAAATGTACGACATGAATTCGAACGTATTTTCGATCGCACCCGATGTCGTAGTGTCTGAAAAGAATTTCACGCGCCTGAACGCATGGTTGCGCGAGCAAGGTTTCACGGTCGAAGAAATCCCGTACGCCGAGATTTCGAAACAGGAAGGGCTTTTGCGTTGTTCGACTTTGCCGTTGATTAGAGATTAGGGCAGGGTTTAAGGTTCAGAACGCGTCGCCTTAATCGTACTTAAACAACGATTACATCCAACGGAAGACATTGACTCAAATAAACAAATCAACGATTCAACGATTCAACAACAAAATGAAACAAACAACCAACTCCATCCTAATGATCCGCCCCGTCGCGTTCCGCATGAACGAACAAACAGCGGTCAATAATTACTATCAAAAAGTCCTTGACGGTTTATCGCCCGAAACCGTCAACGCGAAAGCCCAGGAAGAATTCGACACATTCGTCCAGAAACTAAAAACGGTCGGTGTGAACGTCATTGTCGTTGACGATACCGATTCGCCCGACACGCCCGATTCGATCTTCCCGAACAACTGGATTTCATTTCACGAGAACGGAGATGTAGCGCTGTATCCGATGTTTGCCGAAAACCGCCGCGCCGAAAGACGCGAGGAAATCCTCGATCTCCTTGAAGACAAAGGATTCGCGATCGATAATATCGTCGATTATACTGAGGCTGAGGATGATGGATTTTTCCTCGAAGGAACCGGAAGCTTGTTGCTCGATCGAGCGAATGGAAAAGCCTATTGCGCACTTTCACCTCGCGCCGACGAGGAATTGATGATCGAATTTTGCGAGGATTTCGACATGGGGCCGGTTATTTTTGAAGCGTACCAAACGGTGAACGGCAACCGCGAACTCATTTACCACACGAACGTGATGATGTGTTTGGGCGAAACGTTCGCGGTCATCTGCGCCGACTGTATCGACGACAAGACCGAACGCAAAATGGTTCTGGAAAACCTCAAGAAAGACGGTAAGGAAATCATTTTGATAACGGAAGACCAGGTAAATAATTTCGCTGGAAACATGCTCGAAGTGCGCGGTTCCGACGATAGGCGATTGCTTATCATGAGCACGGCGGCTCACCAAAGCCTCACGAAAGACCAGATTTCGAAACTCGAAAAACACGCGACGATCATCAGCTCTAGCCTAGACACGATTGAAGCCTGCGGTGGCGGAAGCGCGCGTTGCATGATGGCCGAGATTTTTTTGCCGAAAGCTTGATATTCGGAACGCTGACGACGCAGATTTTCCTGATTTATTTTGGTAAAATTAGCGGCGACATTTTGAATTGAGGCGTGAATTTGGAACACGGATTTAACGGATGTTATTGGTGACACGGATTTTAGCGAATCTGTTTCTAAGTAAATTCCACGGTCAAAATTGTTCCGTTAAAGCGCCAGCCGATAATTCGAATCCGCGGGTTATCTGCGCATTTTCAGAGCTGTCCGCGTTCCAATAAAAATTCAAAATCCCAAATCCAAATCGAAAATGAAAAAAACAATATTGTTGGTCGTCATGACGTTTTTCATCGCAATGTCGGCCCAAGCCCAAAAAGTAAAAATCAAAAAAGACATCGCGACCGTTGACGACGTCGTAGTGTGCAAAGTCGAGGACGACGACGTGAGTCGAGGCGCGTATTATTTCACGAACGTCGAATCCGGTAAGAAGCTTTTGTACTTCAAGTGGATAGATTACGGCGAATTCGGGTACTTCGAAGCGTACAATGCCGACAACCTCGATGTGATTCTATTCGAAACTGAAGCCGTCGTGGGATTGAAAAAATGGCTCGTCGAAAAATTATACGTCACAGGCGCGCTTACGCCGTCGGGAATCGATGAGGCAAAGTTGATGGAATTCTCTAAGAAAAAAGGCAAGGAATTTTCAAGGCGTCGAAATGAGAATTGATTGTGCTGGGATTTTCACCGTAGTCGTCTTTTTTGCTCTCATCTGAAATCAATTCGGAAAGCGTAAACGACACATACAATCCGTGCAAATCCGTGCGATCCGTGGCAAAAGAAAACGACACGAACTAAACGAATTCCAAACTGATCTGCGAAAACACAATCCAAAAACAAAGAAAAGCGTCTCAAATCGAAGGCGCTTTTTTCGTCTGGACCGTACGCCAAAGTGGATTTGGACGTTTGAGAAAATGCAGGCCTTCTCAATTACCTGAACTTTGCCGAATAATCTAATACGAATTATTATGCAAAAAGTATGGTTCATTACGGGCGCTTCCCGCGGATTGGGTCGCAGCCTAACAAAGACGGTTCTCGCAAGCGGTGCAAAAGTAGCCGCCACAGCCCGCGACATAAAAGCGTTGGTCGGCCTGACCGACGAGTATCCCGAGACTCTTTTCCCGATTCCATTGGACGTGACCGACTATTCGCGCATCGATTCGGTCATCCAACACGTGATCGAAAAATTCGGGCGCATCGACGTTTTGGTCAACAACGCCGGTTTCGGGATTACGGGCGCTGCCGAAGCCTATTCGGACGATCAGGTTAGAAGTCAGCTCGAAACGAATCTCAATGCACCGATCGCCATTACACGCGCCGTTTTGCCGGTTATGCGCAAACAAGGTTCGGGTCGGATTTTGCAGGTCAGCTCGATTGGCGGACGCGTAGGGAATGCTGGCGTCACGATCTATCAGGCAGCAAAATTCGGGCTCAGCGGATTCTCGGAAGCGCTCGCCAAGGAAGTCAATTCATTGGGAATTAAGGTAACGGCTGTCGAACCCGGCGGATTCCGTACCGATTGGGCCGGCGACAGCATGACCTACGCGCCACAAATTGACGGTTACGATATCGTCAAAGAACGCGAGGAATTCTTTAGGAGCGGCGATTTCGTTCCGATGGGCGATCCTGAGAAGGCAGCAAAAGTCATTTTGGAATTGTCGGAACACCAAAACCCGCCCATCCATCTTGTGCTGGGCAGCGAAGCCGTCTCGATGCTCAAACACGTCGACGCCGTCAGGGCCGAGGAACTCGAAAAATGGCTTCCCGTGAGCATTTCCACTGATCACGATGACGCGGTGAACTTCTTCGAGTCCGAACTCGGAAAAAGTTATCTGACGAAATAATAAAAAGGCGCGATGAAACCAACCGCGCCTTTTCCTACTTTTATTCCATGGATGATCCACAACTTTCGCGAATTGGCGGTATTGCTTATTCGTGTTATACGAAACTGAGCCGCGTGGCCGAGAATTTCGTGCCCGTACATGTTTTTACCTACATCGAATCGGGCAGCCTGCTCATCGTTGACGGCCAAAAGGAAGTGGTGTTGCGCAAGGGCGATTTTGCGTTCTATGCGAAGAATACACTTGCGAAATTCACGAAAATGCCATCGGGTGAAAATGGCGAATACAAATCATTGTCGGTCAGGATAGATGAAGGCGTGTTGCGCGAAATGGCTGCAAATTTGACTGTTGCCGCCTCAGTTGGCCCAAAAGCAGGAATTCTAAAGTTGGAATTCGACAAGGATTTGGA